>NZ_JAUSWV010000002.1:7245544-7856930 GCF_030815485.1 Streptomyces rishiriensis
GCTCACCCGGCCGCCTCCGCCGCCACCCGCCCGGCCTCGTCGACGAGGGACAGGATGTGCCCGCCGACCGTGCCCGAGGCCTCCACGAGGACCGAGTGCTCGTGCCCCGCGATCACCACGGTCCGGCAGTCCGGCAGCACCGCCCGCAGCCACGGCGCGAGTCCGGCCAGATCGGAGTCGGCGCCGTACAGGCCGAGCACCGGACAGCGCACCGCCGCGATCTGTTCGTCCGTCAGCACCCGGCTGGCCGGGATGTCCCGCCCGAGAGAGGTCTCCCGCGCGAGCCGGGCCGCGCCCCTGGCCAGGCGGGCGGTGTTGTGGCCGCGGTGCGCGGTGATCCAGGCGATCGCGTCGGACTCGTTGTGGGCGAGCTGGTTCACGACCCGGTCCAGGATCCCGCCGAGCTTCACCGCCCAGGCGGCGGTGGCCGGTTCGGATTCGACGAGACTCACGCTCGCCGCCCGCTCGGGGTGCCGGGCCGCATAGCCGAACGCGACGGTGCCGCCGTAGGAGTTGCCGACCAGATGCACCGGGCCGGTCACCGCCAGCCGGTCCAGCAGCGCCTCGAGGTCGTCGATGTTGTCGTCCAGCGTGTAGCCCCCGGCGGGGCGCCCGCTGCGGCCGTGGCCCCGCAGGTCGTACATGACGACGTCGAGGCCCGCGGCCGCGAACGCCGGGGCGACGGTGAAGTAGTAGCTGGCCAGGCTGTCGGTGAGCAGACCGTGCACCAGCACCACGGTGGCGGTGGCCGGCCGGTCCTGCCGGGGGCCGATCCGCTGTACGTGCAACCGGACGGAGCCGGTGTCGACCATCGCCATGGCTCAGCTCCCCTCCGTGGCCTTCAGACTCGTCACCACGTACTCGACGAGCCGTCCGACGGTCAGGTCGATGATCTCGTCGAACTCCATGCCCGCCAGGAACTCGGCGAAGTTGACCCTGTCGCCGTACCGCTCCTGGAGCAGGCCGGCCAGGGTGACCAGGTCGATGCTCTCCAGCTCCAGGTCGCGGTTGAAGGTGGTCTGCATGTCGATCCCGATGTCGTCGAGGCCGTACTCGTCCTGCAGGAGCCGGGTGAGCATGCCGGTGAGGTCGGCCAGGACGGACCTCTCCTCTGCGGTGGCGGGGGTGCGGGGGGTGGGGGGTGTCATCGGGCGTCGTACTCCTCTGCGGTCGGGTGTCCCGTCGTCCAGGCCACCACGTACGAACGGTCGGGCAGCCTGGGCGGGTTGGCGGCCGGTGCGCAGTGCACGGTGTAGGCGCGTTCCAGGCGGCCCGCGACGGTCAGCCGGTCGCCGGCCGGGGCCGCGTCGAGCACCGTGAAGTCCCGTGGCCGGCCGCCGAATCCGGTGCCCTCGGCCTTGGCGACGGCCTCCTTCGCCGCCCAGAAGCGGGTGAACCAGAGGGCCTCGGAGCCGCCGGGTCCGGCCGACAGGCGGCGCAGCAGCCGCAGTTCGCCTTCGCCGAGGGCGGCGGCGAGCGTCTCCGCAGTACGGTCGGTGACCTCCTCGATGTCGATCCCCGGCCCGGGGCCCGGCGTGTGCGGCCGGACGATCGCGACGCCCGCCTCCGCGCTGTGCGCCAGCGAGACGTCCAGCGGGGGCAGGACCCGCCCGTGCACACCGGTGACGTACGGTCGGCCGGCCTCGTCGTTGCGTACCCGCAGCTCGGCCGGGAAGACCGGGCCCTCGCCCTGGTCCCAGAGCCACTGCCGTACCGCGTCCTTCACCGCGATGCGGCCCAGCAGCCACTGCCGGCGGCCGCGCGGCGCGTGCTCCGCGTACTGCGAACGCTCGGCGCCGCCCAGCGAGTTGCGCATGATCAACTCGCGGGAGGCCAGGTCCGGCCAGCGCTCGTGCAGCAGCTGCCAGCCACCCGGGCGGGTCTCGGACAGGGTGTGGCGCTCCGGGAAGCGCTCGACGGGCCGGGTCTTCGGATCGTTGTCGAACCGGCGGTCCTGCCAGCCGTACAGCTCCGCCCACACCGTGCCCCCGGCCGTCAGCTGGATGTCGGCCTCCAGAAAGACGTCGGTGAGCGAGGTGATCCGCACCAGGCACCCCACCTCGGTCCCCGGCGCCGGATGCGGCCCGTGGAAGCGCATCTCCCGCATCCCGACGGGGAACACGACGGTCCGCTCGGTACGGGTCGCCATGATCCAGTAGCCGAGGATCTGGCCGACGTTGTCCAGCAGCGCGCCGGGTGCGGACGGGGTGGTGATCACCCCGCGGATGTGGCGGTCGCCGATCGCGGTGAGTTCGGTGACGCCCTGGAACGCCGGGCCGTGGAACATCCAGCGCTCGTCGTAGAGCTGGGCGGCGGTGTGGTCCGGGGCGCGCTCGGCGCCGGGGTCGGCGGGCCAGGGTGCGGGGGGCGGTGGGTGGGCGGCGGCCAGTTCGACGGTGGCGCGGGCCCGGGGGCCGAAGGAGACGGCCAGCCGGTCGGGGCCTTCGGGTGTCACGGTCACCGGCACGTCGACGGCCGGGGTGGCGGTGAGCCACTCCTCGAACCGCGCGCCGTGCACGGCGACCGGCACCGTGCCGGGAGCCCGCTCCCGGGCCGCGTCCGCCGCCGCGTCCACGATGTGCCGCACGATCGTCGTGGCCGGGACGACCGGCCACCGGTCGGCGACATCGGGCCAGCCGGGCCGCTGCGGGAAGAAGCAGTGGTCCAGCAGGTAGGGCATGGCGTCGGGGGAGACATGGACGCTGGTGTGCCACGGGCCGGTCCGCCGGCCGGCCGCGGGAGCGCCGGCCCTCGCGGTCATGAGGGCGGCCGCCGTGTCCGCCGTCTCGTGGAGCAGGGCGGACAGTTCGGCGGCCATCGGCGAGCCCGCGGCCAGGGCGTCCAGCGGCGAAGGACCGACGGGCCCCGCGCCACGCACCGGGGCGCGCAGCTCGGCCCGCAGGGCGGTCAGCCGCGGCGGCGCGAGGGACACCAGGGCGCTGCCCAGGTCCAGCCGCACGGGCGGCCGTGGTGCCCGCGCGGCCGTGCCGGTCGCCGGAGAGGAGACGGGGGAGGCGACGGGTGAGGGCGCGAGGGACGGCGCCACCGCCGCACCCGCCGTCCACAGGGCGGTGGCCACCCGGCGGAGCTGGGCGAGGCCCGTGCGGTGGGGGGAGTTGGCGGCGACGACCAGATGGTCCCGGCCGGCCAGCGTGTCCCCGGTCAGGGAGCCGAGCCGACCCGGGCCGACCTGGACGTACACCCGGTGTCCCGCCGCGTACAGCGCCTCGGTCAGCTGCCGGAAACGGACGGGTTCCAGCAGATGGCGGACGAACAGGTCCCGTATCCCCGCCTCGTCGCCGGGGAAGGGGGCGGCGGTCGTCCCGGACCAGACGGGGGTGTGCGGCGGGTACAGCCGGAACCGGTCGGCGGCCTCCTTGATCGGGCCGAGATGCGGTTGCAGCATCGGCGTGTGGAAACCCGACCGGAACGGCAGCACCTGGCTGAGCACGCCCTGGGCACGGAAGGCCCGTACGAAGTGCTCCACCGCCGCCTCGGGGCCGCACACCATCGACTGACCCGGCGCGTTGTCGTGGGAGAGCACCAGGCCCGCCGTGGCCCGGCCGCCGTCCCGCAGGGCGGCCAGGACCCGTTCGGCGGACGTGCCGATCGCGCCGAAGGCGAGTCCCGCGACCGTCACCGAGTCGGGATCGAAGTCCGCCATGAACGCGTCGACCTCGTCCCCGGAGTACAGTCCGGCCGTCGCCATCGCCGTCCACTCGCCGACGCTGTGCCCGGCGACCGCGTCCGGCACGATCCCGCAGCGGCGCAGCGCGGCGTCGAGCAGCCGGCCGACGGCGACGACACCGAAACCGTGCCGGCCGACGTCACCGGCGCGCTCCCCGGTGACCGGCGGGGCGGGCAGACCGAAGTGGGCGGCCACGTCGTCGACCTGCGGAGTGAAGTCGCCCTCCAGACCGGGGAACAGGAACGCCGGTCCGCTCCGGCCGGTGCCCAGCAGGGGGCTCGGCCGGAACCAGACGTCACTGCGGCCGTGCCAGGCGCGCTGCTTGCCGACCGTGCGGCGGGCCAGGGCGAGCCGCTTCGCGGTCGGGTCGACGATGCCGAGGCGGGCCGGTCCGGCGTCCGGGTGCGGATGCGTGGGGGCGAGCCCGGCGGCCCGTACGGTGCTGTCGTCGGCGTCCAGGAGGGCGGCGAGACCCGCGGGGGAGCCGGCGGCGAGCAGCAGGATCCGCTCGGGTTCGGTGACCGTCAGGACCGGCCGGGGCGGCGCGGCCGCACGGGATCCGCGTGCCCCCGGGGCCTCTTCCAGCACCACGTGCGCGTTGATCCCACCGAACCCGAACGCGTTCACGGCGGCCCGGCGCACGGGCTGCCGACCGGTGCTCTCCCAGTCGGCGGCCTTCTCCAGGGTGCGGAACCTGGTGCGGGCCAGGGCGGGGTGCGGGTCGTCGCAGTGCAGCGTCGGAAGCAGCATGCCGTGGTGGACGGCGAGCGCGGCCTTGACGAGGCCGGCCACCCCGGCGGCGGGCATGGTGTGCCCGATCATCGACTTGACGGACCCCAGTACGGCCTCACCGTCACCGGAGCCGAACACCTCGGCGAGCGTGGCCAGTTCGGCCTCGTCGCCGGCCGGGGTCGCGGTGCCGTGCGCCTCCAGCAGACCGATCGACCCGGGCTCGGCCGGGTCGAGCCCGGCGGCCCGCCACGCCTGCCGGACGGCCTGTGCCTGCCCGCCCGGATCGGGGTTGACCAGCCCCGCGGCCCGGCCGTCGCTGGCCACCCCGGTGCCCCGGATCACCGCGTAGATCCGGTCGCCGTCGCGCTCGGCGTCGGCCAGCCGCTTGAGGACGACGACGCCCGTGCCCTCGCCGATCAGGATGCCGTCGGCGTCCCGGTGGAAGGGGCGGCTGCGCTGGCTGGGGGAGAGGGCGCGCAGCTGGGAGAAGACACTCCACAACGTGATGTCGTGGCAGTGGTGGACGCCTCCCGCGAGCATCAGGTCGCAGCGCCCGGAGGCGAGTTCGCCCACCGCCTGGTCCACGGCGACGAGCGAGGACGCACAGGCCGCGTCCACGGTGTACGCGGGGCCGCGCAGGTCCAGCCGGTTGGCGATCCGGGAGGCGGCGAGATTGGGCACCAGGCCGATCGCCGACTCCGGACTGTCCGGACCGAGCCGCTCGGTGAACGCCGCCCGCACCCGGCCGAGTTGGTCGGACGTCAGGTCGGGCAGCAACTCTCCGAGTGTGCGGACCAGTTGGCCAGCCGTCCGGACCCGTTGGTCGAGCCGGACCAGGCCGGGACCGAGGTAGCCGCCCCGGCCGAGGACGACGCCGACGCGCCCCGGGTCGGGGAGCCGGTCCGGGCCGCCCGCGTCGTCGAGGGCGGCCGACGCCACATGCAGCGCGATCAGCTGGTCCGGCTCGGTTCCGGCCACCGAGTGGGGCATGATCCCGAACCGGGTGACCTCCACCTGTGCCAGCCCGTCCACGAACCCGCCCCGCCGCGCGTACACCCGGTCCGCGACAGCCGGTTCCGACGCGCTGCCGGGCCGGTAGTACTCGGCGTCCCAGCGTCCTGCGGGCACCTCGCCGATCGCGTCCACGCCGTCCCGCAGGTTCCGCCAGTACGCCTCCAGGTCGCCGGCGCCCGGCAGCAGGACGGCCATGCCCACGATGGCGACGGGCAGGTGACGTGCCGTCACGGCCGCCGTCACCAGCCCGAGGCGGTGTGGACGACGGCCGTGGCGGTCTCATCGCCCCAGGCCAGCTCCCGCAGCAGCGCCGCGGTCCCTTCCTCCGGATCGATCAGCCGGATGCCGCGCCGGGCGTACTCCCGCGCCAGCTCCGCCCCCACCATGCCGGCGTGCCCGGCCGCGGGCGCCCACGGACCCCAGTGCACGGTCACCGCGCGGTGCCCGGTGCGGGCGGCGAAGGCCGCGCCGAGGGTCTCCAGCGCGTCGTTGGCGGCCGCGTAGTCCACCTGCCCGCGGTTGCCGAGCACGGCCGAGATCGAGCCGAACAGCACGGTGAACGCCGGTGCGCCGGGCAGCTCCTCCAGCGCGGTGAGCAGGGCGGCCGCGCCGGTCGCCTTGGTGCCGTAGACACGCTGGAAGGAGTCGGCGGACTTCTCCGCGACGAGCCGGTCCTCGATCACTCCGGCCGCGTGCACCACGCCGTCCAGCCTGCCGTGCTCGGCGTGGATCTCCTTCACCGCCTGGAGCACCGCGCCGGGTTCCCGGAAGTCGACGGAGCGGTAGCGGGCCCGGCTGCCGAGCGCCGTGAGTTCGGTGAGCGTGGCGGTGATCTCCCGCTGCGCCAGCAGGAGTTCGGCGGCGCGGTTGATCTCCGCCGGCTTGGCGCCGCCGCGCGCGGCGAGCGCGGCGCGCAGCTCCGCCGGGGTGCGGGCGGCCGCGGTGTCCGCGTCCTCGGGACCGTCCGGCGCGGGGGTCCGGCCGAGCAGCTCCAGACGGCAGCGGGCGGCACGGGCGAGCGTGACGGCGAACTGCGCGGTGATGCCCCGCGCCCCGCCCGCGAGCAGGACCACCGAGTCCCGGTCCAGTCCGAGCGCCGCCGCCTCGGCGGCCCCGTCTCCGGCCGGTCCGGCGCCCGTGCTGCCCAGCGTGCCGAGCGGTGCCTCCACCAGTTCGAAACCGTGCCGGCCGGCCGCCGTCCGCCACACCACCGGGGTGCGGTCCGGCGCGACGGCCTCCGCGACCACGGCGTCCGCGACGGCGGACGGCGTGGCGTCCCAGAGGTCGACGACCCGGGCGACCAGCTCCGGATACTCGCGCGCCACGGTCCGGAACAGGCCGCGCAGTCCGGCGGTCCGGGGGTCGGGCGTCCCGCCGTCGGCGGTCCGCACGGCCAGCAACCAGCGCGGGCCGCGGGCCAGGGCCGCCTTCAGCACGGGGAACGCGTCCGGCAGGACGGGACTGTCGTCGGGGCCGTCGTCGGGGCCGTCGAGGGCACCCAGGTAGAGCACGCCGTCCACCGGCCCGTCCGCCTCGGTCAGGACGTGATCCCGGGCGCGTACGGCGACGTCGGCGCCGTGGGACACCAGTCGGGCCGCGGCCTCGGGGGCCCGGCCGAGAAGGATCCAGCGGGTGCCGGAGAGCGCGGGGGAGGGGACGGCGGGGGCGCCGGAGCCGGCGTCGAGCAGGACCGGCCGCAGCACGTGCCGCCTGGGCGGCTCGCCGGTCACCTCCCGCGGGGCCCGCACGGACGTCCCGGACCGCGTGTCCGCGGCCGTCACCGTCACCGCCGCCGCTGCGGGCTCGGCGGCGGGCGCGGGCGCGGCCGGTCCGTCCAGCCTGGCGGTCAGCCAGTCGGTGACCGCGGCGGCCGTCCGCGCCTTCGCCAGCTCCTCCAGCTGGTCGTCGTCCATCGACGCGAGGTCCGCGCCGGCCCCGCCGCCCAGGCGCTTGGCCAGTTCGCCCGCGATCTCGGCCCGCTTGATGGAGTCGATGCTGAGGTCGGCCTCGAGGTCGAGGTCGGGCTCGATCATGTCCACGGGGTAGCCGGTGCGTTCGCTGATGATCTCCAGGACGACCTGCCGGACGTCGAGGGGCCCGGTGGCCGGGGTCGGTTCGGGAGCCTCGGTCGGCTCCGCCGTGACGGCAACCGACACCGCGGGCGCCGCGGGGAGCCGGGGCGCCGCCTGGATCACCTCCGGCGCCGCCGCCACGGGCGGTGCGGGCTGCGCGCCCGGGGCGGCTCCGAAGTAGGTGAGCAGTACGTCCCGTTGGGCGGCGATCATCTCCCGGCTGGTGCGCAGGAACTCGGAGACGAGCGCGTCCCGGTCGGACGGGACGCCGTGCGGGGGGTTGGTCGGCACAGTCGCCACCGTCCTCTCGAGGGGTTCCACGACTCGTCGGGCCGGTGCGAGCGCACCGGGAAGGAGCGCGCCGGCGGCGGTGCGGACCAGCTGTCCGTCGACCGTCCAGCCGGGCCGTTTCGGCACGGGGGTCCGTACCGCGTCGACGGCGTCCCGGCCGCGCAGCAGCCACCCGGCGCGTACCGGCAGGCCCGCGACGGCGAGCCGGGCCAGGGCGTCCAGCCAGCCGCCCAGACCGCCGCCGGGGCGGGGTTCGCAGGCCACCGTGCGGTGCGGGCGGTCACCGAGGATCTGCCCCACCAGCCGGGTCAGCACCGCCCCGGGACCGGCCTCGACGAAGATCCGCGCGCCCGCCGCGTACATCCCCTCGATCTGTTCGGCGAAGGCGACCGGCGCTCCGATCTGGGCGGCGAGTCCGGCCCGTACCGCGTCCGCGTCGGTGGGGTACGGCGCGGCCGTGCGGTTGGACCACACCGGGAACTCGGGCGCGTGCACCGGCCGGGCCGCCAGCGCCTCGGCGAACCGCTCGGCCGCACCGGCGACCAGCGGGCTGTGGAAGGCGCAGGCCACGGGGATCCGCTTGGCCCCGAGACCGGCCTCGCGCAGCAGCCGCACGGTCTCGGCGACGTCGTCCGAGGGGCCCGAGACCACCGTCTGCTCGGGCGAGTTGCGGTTGGCGACGACCACTGTGTCCGGCGCCCGCGCCGCCGCGAGTGCCCGTGCCACCTTCTCGGCACCGGCCGCGACGGCGGCCATGGCCCCCGGATCGCCCCCGGCGGACTCTGCGGATCCGTCCGCGCCGGCGGCTTGGAGGATGGCCGTCGCCCGTTCCGCGCTCAGGTCCAGCAGGGTTTCGGGGCTCAGCGCGCCGGCCGAGCAGAGGGCGACCAGCTCGCCGTAGCTGTGCCCGGCGGCCATGTCCGGGCGCACCCCGGCCGCGGTGAGCACGGCGTGCGCGGCGAGCCCGGCGACGCCGAGAGCCGGCTGCGCCACCCGGGTGTCGGTCAGCGCGGCCTGCTGACGGTCGCGCACCGCGTCGTCGAAGGCTGCCGGCGGATACAGGGTGTCGGCGTGTGCGCGGGCGAGCTCCAGGTACGGCCGCAGCTCGGGGAAGGCGACGAACAGGTCGGCGAGCATGCCGGTGCGCTGGCTGCCCTGGCCGGGGAAGAGGAAGGCGACCTTGGAGTCCCCGAGGCCGTCGGGGTCCTCGGGTCCGGCCCGGTG
Source organism: Streptomyces rishiriensis (assembly GCF_030815485.1). Classification (NCBI taxonomy): domain Bacteria; kingdom Bacillati; phylum Actinomycetota; class Actinomycetes; order Kitasatosporales; family Streptomycetaceae; genus Streptomyces; species Streptomyces rishiriensis. Next base: position 7,254,566 of record NZ_JAUSWV010000002.1, read on the forward strand.
GATCCCCCGCGCGGGGTCGTGGGCGGCCGGATCGGCGCAGACCCGTCGCAACTTGCCGACCAGGTCGTCCACGTCCGTCGCCACGACCGCGACCTGCGCCGGTTCACCGCTCGCGTCCGACCGTCGCGCGGCGCCGAGCGCCAGGTCCCGCAGGCGCCACGGCCGGCCCTCCGTCTCCGCGGCCGTGAGGAGTTCGTCCACGGTGCGGGCGGCCGCGGCGGCGTCCCGTCCGCGGAAGACGAACAGTTCGGCCGGCCAGGCGTCCGCGCCCCGCACCGGCGGCACGCCGTCCGCGTAGGCGCTCAGCACCACATGGAAGTTGGTGCCACCGAAGCCGAACGCGCTGACCCCGGCGACGCGTTCCCCGGCGGGCGCCGCCCAGGGCCGGGCCCGTGCGTGGAAGGCGAAGGGGCTGCCGGCCGGGTCCCAGGCCGCGTTCGGGGTTTCGACGTGCAGGGTGGGCGGTGTGACGCCGGTGTGCAGGGCCAGCAGTGTCTTGATCAGGCCGGCGAGTCCGGCGGCGCACTTGGTGTGCCCGATCTGCGACTTCACCGAGCCGATCGCACAGCCGCCCGGTCGTGCCCCGGCCTCCTCGAACACCTCGCTGAGTATGCGCAGTTCGGTGCGGTCGCCGACCACGGTCCCGGTGCCGTGCGCCTCGACGAGCCCGACGTCGGCCGGGGAGACCCCCGCGTTGCGGTAGGCGCGTTCCAGGGCGGCGCGCTGGCCTTCGGGCCTGGGCGCCGTGAGGCCGAGCGAGCGGCCGTCGCTTGAGGAACCGAGCCCCTTGATCACGCCGTAGATCCGGTCGCCGTCGCGTTCCGCGTCCGCGAGCCGCTTGAGGACGACGCAGGCCACGCCCTCGCCGAGTGCGATGCCGTCCGCCGAACCGTCGAAGGCACGGGAGCGGCCGGTCGGGGACAGGGCGTGCACGGACGAGAAGAGGACGTAGTCGTTGATGCCGTTGTGCAGGTCGGCACCGCCGCAGAGCACCACGTCGGAGGTGCCGCCGACGAGTTCCTTGCAGGCGACGTCCACCGCGGCCAGCGAGGAGGCGCAGGCGGCGTCGACGGTGTAGTTGGCGCCGCCGAGGTCGAGCCGGTTGGCGATCCGCCCGGAGATGACGTTGGCGAGCATGCCGGGGAACGAGTCCTCGGTGAGCTGCGGGAGCTGGTCGTCGAGGCCCGCCGGGACGCTGCCGTAGTAGGAGGGCAGCACCGCCCTCAGCGTGGCCGCGTTGGACAGGTCGCTGCCCGCCTCCGCGCCGAACACCACCGAGGTGCGGGAGCGGTCGAACTCCCGCTCCCCTTCCCCGTATCCGGCGTCCTCCAGGGCGCGCCGGGCCGCCTCCAGGGACAGCAGCTGGACCGGCTCGACGCTGCCGAGCGAGGTGGGCGGGATGCCGTACCGCAGGGGGTCGAAGGGGATGCGGGGCAGGAAGCCGCCCCACTTCGACGGGGTCGATTCGCCGTGGTGGACGGCCGGATCCCAGCGGTCGGCCGGGACTTCGCCGACCGCGTCCACGCCCCCGACCACGTTCGCCCAGAAGGTGGGCAGGTCGGGTGCCTGCGGGAACATGCAGGCCATGCCGACGACGGCGATGTCGAGCGGGGCCGGGGCGGCCGGCTCCCCGAGCGTCTGCGCGTGACCCGACTCGGCCGCGCGCCGCGTGAGATGCTCGACGGCGCCGGTCGTCACCGACGCGTGCAGCGCGGCGACCGTGGTGGTCGCCGAGCGCAGCACGGCCACCTCCCCGGCCATGAACATGCCCTCGGCGAGCTGGCGTTGCTCGTCGACGGGGGTGAGCGAGCCGTCGGTGTCGCGGGTGACGCCCTTGCTCGCGATGCGCAGCCGGCCGACGTTGAGCCGTTCCAGGGCCTCCCAGATGTGCCGGTCCCCCGTGCCCCCGGCCCGCAGCCGGGTCTCCTCGTCGCGGTAGCCGGCCGCGAACGGGCTCGGCACGCAGCGGGTGGCGTGTCCCGGCGCCGACTCCAGGAGCGTGGTGCGCTCGGCGGCCATCACCTGCCGCTGGAAGAGCGGCCGGATCGCGCCGTGGGACACGGCCTCCGCGGTGAACAGGTACGCGGTGCCCATCAGCACGCCGACGGCCGCTCCGCGGGCGGTCAGCGGAGCCGCGAGCGCGGCGACCATCGCCGCCGACCGTTCGTCGTGGACCCCGCCCGCGAAGAACACCTCGAGGTCCTCGACCCCGCGGCCCTGCGACCAGTCGTCGAGGACGGCCAGTTGGGCCTCCCAGAGCGGGAAGCTGCCGCGCGGTCCGACGTGCCCGCCGCACTCCGAGCCCTCGAACACGAACCGGCGTGCCCCGGCCTCCAGGAACTGCCGCAGCAGCCCCGGCGACGGCACGTGCAGGAAGGTCCGGATGCCGTCCCGCTCCAGCGCCTGAGCCTGGGACGGCCGGCCCCCCGCGATGATCGCGTGCGTCGGACGCAGCTCCCGCACGGCCTCCAGTTGTGCGGCGCGCACGTCCTCCGGCGCGAAGCCGAGCACGCCCACGCCCCAGGGCCGGCCGGCCACCGCGTCCCGGGTCGCGGCCAGCATCGCCCGTGCCCGCTCGCCGTCCGCCAACGCCAGCGCGAGGAAGGGCAGCGCCCCGTCGGCCGCCACCGCCGCGGCGAACGCGGCCCCGTCGCTCACCCTCGTCATCGGCCCCTGGGCGAGGGGGAGGCGGGTGCCGAGCGCCCGGCTCATCGGCGACCCGGACCGCAGCGCCCGGCCGGCCGTGTCGTCGCGCACCGTGTCCAGGACCGCCTCCCGCAGCGCCCGCAGGGTCCGCCGCACATCGCCCCAGCGTTCGGCGAACCGCGCGGCGAGGAAGCCGTCCTGGCCCACCGGGAGCAGCTGTCCGCGTGGATCCTGAGCGCCGAGCAGGGCCGCCACCTCCTGCGGATGCGCGTCCTCCGCGAGCCGCGGGGCGTCCGGTCCGCGCCGCAGCAGGACCCGGTGTCCGGCGCGGACGACGGTCTCGGAGCCGTCCAGGGTGCGCAGCGTCGCCGCGGCCGGTTCGGGCAGGGCCGACTCGGCCAGCAGCGCGAGCTGGCTGTCCAGGACGACGCCGGCCGCGCCGCCGGCCACCGCGGCGGCGGCCGTGCGCGGGCCGATGCCGCCGCACGCCCACACCGGCGAGGTCACCTCGGGCGCGGCGAGGAGCTGCTGGAGCAGGACGAAGGTGCTCAGTTCGCCGATCCGGCCACCGCTCTCGGCGCCGCGGGCGATCAGGCCGTGCGCTCCGGCGCCTAACGCTTCCCGGGCGCCCGCCAGGTCGGTGACCTCGACCAGTACGCGGTGGCGCCCCGCGAGGCCGGCGATCGCCCAGGCCGCCTCGTCGCTCCCCGGGGCCTTCGCGGCCCGCGCCGCCTCCGGCGAGAGGACCACCGTGTGCGGGCCGTCGGGCTCCAGGTCGGCCGGGGTGAGCCGGCAGTGTGCGCCGACCCGGACGCCGAAGGTGCCCGGACAGGCGCGGCGCAGGCGGGACAGGGCTTCGCGGGCTCTTCGGTCACCGGATCCCAGGTCGAGTACGCCGAGCCCGCCGGCCCGGTCGATCGCCAGGGCGAGCCCGGCATCGGGTTCGCCGAAAGGAGTTATGCCGATGATCATGTCCTCGGAACGCACAGCAGACGTCATGATTCTCCGAATCAAGGGTGAGACTGCACGGTGGGGGGTTCGGGACAGCAATGGCGGCTCACCGGATTCCCGCGGGCAGAGATCCACCGCGGAACGCCGTTCTCAAGCGTGCTCGAAACGCGTTGAAAGGTAGTGGGCTTGTTACTCACTGGTCAACGTTCGAACGATCGGCCGGTATCCAGCCGCAATGATTCGGTCAGTCGTCAGCTCCGGACCAGGGCGTAGGAAATCGGATGAATTCCTTTCGGGACCGGCCCCGTTCACCGTCCACTCACACCCCGGAAACAAGGACGAACGCAGGAAATGGGTTCCTCTGGACCGCTTGTCCGAATCGCCACGCACATTCCCGGCGGCGCCCGGGTGGCGCGGAAAATTCCGTGTGTCGGTCCCGGAGTGACCGGGAAAGGCTTGTGCTGTCGACGGTGCGCGAGTCGTCCTGTGAGACGGCCTTGACGCGGGCCGAACCCGCCGCCAGGACGGGAACGACCACGGAGTCGAGCCGGTCCCCGGGAGGTCGCCGACCGCCCCCGCGGACAGGCCGAGTTCGACCGGACGGACCAACCGGCCCGGTCGGGGGAGACAGGTCGAGGGGCCGTACGGGTCCCGGGCGGCGATGTACGGAGTGTTGCCCCCGTGACCGATGTGACAATCAGCCCATAGTGCCCGTATGACGCGTACCCGTACGGCGCTGCTCTGCGCCGCCGCTCTTCTCGCCTCCACCCTCCAGGCCGCGGCCGCGACCGCCGCCCCCGATCACCACGACCGGGCCTGTGCCGCCACCCGGAAGCCGCAGGGTCAGGCGCGCGAGGTCCTCCGGCTCGTCCGCGAGGCCCGCAAGGAACTCGGCCTCAAGGCCGCCCTCGTCAAGGTCACGGTCGGCGGACGTGAGCTCGTCACCGGCGCGGACGGCGAGTCCCTCACGCAGGTGCCGGCGACGCCCGCCATGCACTTCCGGACCGGCTCGGTCGGCATCGCCTTCATGGGCACGGTGCTGCTCCAACTCGTCCAGGAGCACAAGGCGCGCCTCGACGACCCGGTCTCCCGCTGGCTGCCCGACCTGCCGCACGGCGACAAGATCACCCTGCGGATGCTCGGCGACTCGACCTCGGGCCTGCACGACTACGTCACCGACCCGTTGTTCCTGAGGAAGCTCTATGCCGACCCCTGGCAGCACTGGGCCCCCGAGGAGGTCGTCGGGATCTCCCTCAGCCACCCCCTGTGGTACCGGCCGGGCACCAACTGGAGCTACTCGCACGCCAACTTCGTCCTGCTCGGCCGCGCCCTGGAGAAGATCTCCCGCACCCCGCTCGACCGCCTCCTGCGCGAACGCGTCATGAAGCCCCTCAAGCTGCGCAACACCCGCAGCAACGACACCGCGCTCATCCCGCCGCCCGTGCTGCACGCCTACGACGACGAACGCGGCACCTACGAGGAGTCCACCTACTGGAACCCCTCCTGGACCACCGCCCCGGGCGCGATCCTGACCCAGGACATCTGTGACCTGGCCCGCTCCGGGCAGGCCGTCGGCTCGGGCGAACTGCTCTCGAAGCAGTCCTTCCGCACCCAGCTGGACCCGGGCACCATCGGCCTCGGACACGCCACCGCGAACTGCCCCGCCACGGTCTGCGTGCCCATGACCGAGGACTTCCACTTCGGCATCGGCGTCGTCGTCAAGAACGGCTGGGTGGTGCAGAACCCGTCCTTCTTCGGCTACGCGGCCGTGATGGCGTACGAGCCGCACAAGCGTCTGTCCATCGCGGTGTCCACGACGGTGGGCCCCGACGCCCCCGAGGGCAACACCGCCCAGACGATCACCGAGCGCATCGCGGACCTGCTGGATCCGCGGTACCCGCTGTCCTGACCCTCCCGGTCAGCGCCCGGCGCGCACCCCGTCCAGGGCGATGGCCAGGACGCGGTCGCGCTGGGCGTCGTCCACGAAGGCCGTCGCGGTGATCCCGGCGACCATCCGCAGCAGATCGCCGAAGTCCATGTCCGCGCGGGCGGCCCCGGCCCGCTGGGTCCGCTCGAACAGCGGGCCGCCCGCCGCGTACATCGACTCGCGGCAGGCCTGGAAGATCTCCGACTCGCCCTCCAGCGCCTCGCGCACCGCCCGCTTGGTGACCATGTAGCCGGCGAACCGCTCGAGCCACGCGGTGAGCGCCTCCCACGGCTCCAGATCGGCGAACTCCACGGCCGACCGGCACAGCGCGTTGACCTCGTCCGCGTACACGCTCTCGAACAGAGCCCGGCGGGTCGGGAAGTTCCGGTACAGCGTGCCGATGCCGACGCCCGCGCGCCGGGCGATGTCCTCCAGCGACGCCTCCGAGCCGTGCTCGGCGAACGCCTCGCGCGCGGCGGCCAGCAGCGCGTCGTAGTTGCGGGCCGCGTCCTTCCGGGCGGGGCGCTGGGCCGCGACGATCTCGCTGATGGGGAACTGCTGAGCCGGCACTGCTGCCTCCTGGGCGGGACTCGGTTGAACCGGAGGGATGCCTCCGCTAGAGTGGAGGGGTGCCTCCACTTTAGCAGTCCGAGGCCTCTTCTCCTCTTTCCGGGTTCTTCCGAGAGGCTTGTCATGCCCCGCAAGTCCACCCGCCTCACCTTCGCGGTCCTCGCGACCGGTGCCGGCGTGTTCTCCATGCTCCAGTCGCTGATAGCGCCGGCCCTGCCGACCGTGCAGCACGCGCTGCACACCTCGCAGTCCACCGCGACCTGGGTGATGACCGCGTATCTGCTGTCCGCGTCCGTCTTCACGCCGATCCTCGGCCGGGTCGGCGACCTGATCGGCAAGAAGCGCACCCTCGTCGGGGTCCTGCTCGCCGTCCTGGCCGGCTGTCTGCTCGCCGCGCTCGCGCCGACCATCGGCGTCCTGATCCTCGCCCGGGTCGTCCAGGGCGTCGGCGGCGCCCTGTTCCCGCTCTCCTTCGGCATCATCAGGGACGAGTTCGCCCCCTCCCGGGTGCCCGGCAGCATCAGCAACCTGTCCGCCGTGATCGCCGCCGGCGGTGGCGTCGGCATGGTCGCGGCCGGACCGATCGTCTCCGCGCTCGACTACCGCTGGCTGTTCTGGATCCCCGTCGGCATCGTCGCGGCCACCACGCTCATCGCCCTGCGCTATGTGCCCGAGTCGCCCGACCGGGCGGAGGGAAAGGTCAGCTGGCTCGGTGCCGTGCTGCTCTCCGGCTGGCTGGTCGCCCTGCTGCTGCCGCTCAGTCAGGCGAGCGGCTGGGGCTGGGGCTCGGCCCGGGTGATCGGCCTGTTCACCGTGGCCGTGGCGCTGTTCGCGCTGTGGCTGTTCACCGAGGCCCGCTCCCGCAACCCGCTGATCGACCTGCGCATCATGCGGCTGCCGGCCGTGTGGACCACCAACCTCGCCGCCCTGCTGTTCGGCGCGGGCATGTACGCGATCTGGTCCTTCCTGCCCGGGTTCGTGCAGACCCCGAGCACGGCCGGGTACGGCTTCGGCGCCGGCGTCACCGCCTCCGGGCTCCTCATGCTGCCGATGCTGCTCGCGATGTTCGTCTCCGGCGTGCTCAGCGGCCGTCTCGAGCCCCGCGTGGGTGCCAAGGCGCTGCTCACGGCCGGTGCCGCACTCGGTGCGTTCGCCCTGGGCTTCCTCGCCCTCTGGCACGACGAGCAGTGGCAGGTCGCCCTGGTGGCGGGCGTGTTCGGCCTCGGCATAGGCCTGGCCTTCGCGTCGATGGCCAACCTGATCGTCGGCAGCGTGCCCGCCGGGCAGACCGGCGCCGCCACCGGCATGAACGCCAACATCCGCACCATCGGCGGATCCATCGGAGCCGCCGTCACCGGCGTCCTGGTCACCGGCCACCTCCAGGCGTCGGGCTTGCCCCACGAATCCGGTTACACCCACGGATTCACCCTGCTCGCGGTGCTCTGTCTGGGCGCCGCCCTCGCCGCCCTGCTGGTCCCGGTCCGCCGCGCGAGCCGACTGCCCGGACCGGCCGCCCAACAGGCGCCGACCGCCGCACCCACCCCGGTACGGTAGGCTCTACCCGCGCGTTCCCGCAGCTCACCGCCGCGGCAACGCCTCGGGACGTGGCGCAGCTTGGTAGCGCACTTGACTGGGGGTCAAGGGGTCGCAGGTTCAAATCCTGTCGTCCCGACTGTACGAAGTCACCGATGCGGAGGCTGTACCGGACCGTTCCGGTACAGCCTCTCGTCGTCTCAGGACTCGAGGATCCTGCGCTTCTGCTCCTCGAACTCCGCCTCGGTGAGGACGCCCTGGGCCTTGAGCTCACCGAGTTGCTTGAGCTGGTCGATCTTGCTGCTCATGTCGGCCGGCTGGGCGGCCGGGGGAGGAGCGGCGGCCGGCGTCGGCTGCGGGACCGCCTGGTAGTCCTGCTGCGCCCAGCGCCCCTGCTGGCGGCGTGACACACGGTTCGACACGGCGGTCGCGGTGCCGGCCACTACGGCTGTGCGGGCGACCCCGCGGAGGAGACCTGGCACGGCGGTTTCCTTTCTCGCCGGAGACATGTGAACGAGACGCCTGCTCCGGCCGACGCGCGACGGCCGGCGCAGCGCACCGGACAGCTCCATTGGACCACCGTCGCATTCCCCCCGCATGTCGGCCCCGGCGCTGAACTGCGCGAATACCGGTGTTCTGCCGGGTTTGCGCTTCCCGTGGCAAGCTGAAATCCGGGCAACCGAACGGCCACATGTCAGTGGCGAGATGTATGTGGGAGGAGCCCCAGATGACCGCTACCGGAGTGCACCACGGACACGGAACGGCAAGGAGCGGCGGAGCGTGGGTGGCCGGCTGGACCGGTTTCGCCGGAGTCATGATGATCTTCGGTGGGCTGATGGCGATATTCCAGGGGATCGCCGCCATCGCCGAGGACGACGTCTTCGTCGTCACCCGCGACTACGCGTACAACTTCAACCTGACGAGCTGGGGCTGGATCCATCTCGTCCTCGGCGTTCTGGTCGCGCTCGCGGGCGCCGCTCTGTTCCGTGGCGCGGTGTGGGCACGCGTCGTCGGCATCGCCGTGGCCGGCCTGTCGATGATCGCCAACTTCATGTGGCTGCCGTACCAGCCGGTCTGGGCCATCGTGCTGATCGCCGTGGACGCCTTCGTCATCTGGGCGCTGTGCATCGGGACGGGGCGGGAGACCCGCGCCGAGTAGCCGGACCGTTCGCGCCGCGCGTTCGACCGGCTCGTTCGCGAGGTCGCGCGTTCCACCCGGGCGCGCGGCGCGTTCGACCAGCCCGGGCGCGCGGCGCCCTCGACCGGCCCCTTCGCGCCGAGCGTTCGACCGCCTGGGGCGCGGCGCGTTCGACCGGTCCGTCCGGCCAGCCCGTTCGCCCGGTTCGCGCGACCCGGGCGGCGGGCGTTGGGCCGTTCGGCGCGGGCGGCCACCCCGGGTGGCTGAGAGGGACAGGCGCCACCGTGCCGTACCGGATCGCGCGTGTTTTCGTTGTCGGGCGGATTCGTCTGCGTATCCGCCGGATGTCCGCGTCGGCACGCACAGGGAGACATGAGTGGAAACCAGCGGCAGCGACGATCGCCGGCCCCTTGGCCCGCTGCTCCTCACAGGGCAGAAGGCGTTGGTGACGGGCGCGAATTCCGGCATCGGAAAGGCCACGGCGATCGGCCTGGGGCGGGTGGGCGCCGATGTGGTCGTGAACTACGTGGCGGGGCGGGACGCCGCGGAGGAAGTGGTGCGCGAGATCGAGGGCTTCGGTGTCCGCGCCTACGCGCACGAGGCCGACGTGTCGCAGGAGGACCAGGTCGTCGACATGGTCGCCCGGATGGTCGAGGAGTTCGGGACCATCGACGTCATGGTCGCCAATGCGGGCCTCCAGCGGGACGCCCCCGTCACCGACATGACCCTGGACCAGTGGGGCAAGGTCCTGGACGTCAATCTGACCGGACAGTTCCTGTGCGCCCGCGAAGCGGCCAGGGAATTCATGCGGCGCGGGGTCGTCCCGGAGGTCTCCCGGTCCGCCGGGAAGATCATCTGCATGAGTTCGGTCCACCAGATCATCCCCTGGTCGGGCCATGTGAACTACGCGTCGTCCAAGGGCGGGGTGCAGATGCTCATGGCGACCCTCGCGCAGGAGCTCGCGCCGCACCGGATCCGGGTGAACGCCGTCGCTCCCGGAGCGATCCGCACGCCCATCAACCGCGACGCCTGGGACACCCCCGAGGCCGAGGCCGATCTTCTCCGGCTCATCCCCTACGCCCGCGTCGGCGACCCGGAAGACATCGCGAACGCGGTGGCCGCCCTGGCCTCCGACCTCTTCGACTACGTGGTCGGGACCACGCTCTACGTCGACGGCGGCATGACGCTGTTCCCCGGATTCGCCACGGGCGGCTGAGACCCGCCACGCCCCCAGCCATCCGGGACGAGCCACCGAGGACCATGTGAACAGCGCGATCGACCACGTTCTGGCGGACGGCCCCGCGCAACTGCTGCCGGCCCGGGAGCTGATGGCCTTCACCCTGGGCTCCCACATCCTGCTCGTGCCCTTCGGCGTGGCCCTGCCCGCCGTCACCCTCCTGATGCACTACCGCGGTCTGCGCAGGGGTGACGCCGTAGCCCTGCTGCTCGCGCGGCGCTGGTCGGCGGTCATGGCCGTCCAGTTCGCCATCGGCATCGTGACCGGCACCGTCCTCTCCTTCGAACTCGGGCTGCTGTGGCCGGGGATGATGGGCCGTTGGGGCGATGTCTTCGGCCTCGGCTTCGGGGTCGAGGCCTGGGCGTTCTTCCTCGAGGCGATCCTCATCGCCATCTACCTGTACGGCTGGCGCCGGCTGAAGCCGTGGACGCACTTCTGGCTCGCCGTGCCGCTGCCGCTGGCCGCCCTGATGGGTGCGTTCGGCATCGTGGCCGCGAACTCCTGGATGAACACCCCGCGCGGCTTCACGCTCGACGCGGCCGGCAACCCCGTGGACGTCGACGTACGGCGGGCGATCTTCACGCCGATGTTCGGCCCGGAGTACTGGCACTTCGTGGTGGGCGTGGTGCTGACCGCCGGCTATGTCGTCGCCGGGGTGTACGCGGTCGGCTGGCTGCGGGGCCGCCGGGACCGCTACCACCGGCTCGGCTTCACCGTGCCGTTCTCCGTCGCCGCGATCCTGACGCCCGTGCAGTTCCTGCTCGGGGACTCGATCGCCCGCTCCGTCTTCCACAAGCAGCCGGTGAAGTTCGCGGCCACCGAGATCGTCTGGAAGACCGGCACCCATGTGCCGGAGTACATGTTCGGACGCCTGCGGTCCGACGGAACGATCGCCGGCGGGATCAGGATCCCCCAACTGGACTCGCTCCTGGCCGGTTTCAGTACGGACACCAAGGTGACGGGCCTGTCCTCGGTCCCGGCGGGCGACCGCCCGACGGCGACCCAGGCCACGATCGCGCACTGGGCGTTCGACATCATGGTGACCGTCGCGAGCCTGCTCCTCCTGCTCGCGCTCTGGTACGGCTGGTGCTGGCTCCGCCGCCGTGACCTGCCCCGGTCACCGTGGTTCTTCCGCTGCGCGGCGCTGGCCGGCGGAGCCTGTCTGCTGACCGTGGAATGCGGCTGGATCACCACCGAGGTGGGCCGGCAGCCCTGGATCGTCTACCAGAACATGAGGGTCGCGGAGGCGGTGACGGACGCGCGCGCCTCGACCCTGTGGACGATGCTCGGCATCGTCGTGGTGCTGTACGTCCTCGTGTTCGGCGCCTTCCTGACCGTCCTGCGGAGGATGAGCGGACGGTGGCGGCTGGCCGACGAGGGCGCTCTCGCGGCGGCCGGCACCGGGGACGTCGAGGGCGACACCCCCTACGGGCCGCGGCCGTTGTCCCCGACCGGCGGCGGGGACGGGGGCCCCGCATGACCGAGGACGCCGTCGCCTGGGTGCTGCTGGCCGCGGTCACCGCCTACGCCTGCGCCGGCGGCACGGACTACGGCGCCGGATTCTGGGACCTGCTCGCGGGCGGCGCCGAGCGGGGCAGGCGTCCGAGGTGGCTCATCGACCACGCCATGGAACCGGTGTGGGAGACCAACAACGTCTGGCTCGTCTTCATCCTGGTCATCATGTGGACCGGCTTCCCGGTCCTGTTCCAGACGGTCTTCACGGCCATGTGGCTGCCGCTGGCACTGGCGGCCGTGGGACTCGTCCTGCGCGGCGCCGGGTTCGCCCTGCGCAAGCCCACCCGGCGCCTCGCCGGGCGCAGGGTCTACGGCGCCGCCTTCGCCGTCTCCTCGCTGCTGACGCCGTTCTTCCTCGGAGCGGCGGTCGGCGGGCTGGCCACCGGCCGGGTCGCGCCCGGCACGAAGGCGTCGGCCGAGGCGTGGTCCAACGGCACGTCCGTGATCGCCGGCCTGCTGACCGTCGCCGCGACCGCCTTTCTCGGGGCGGTGTTCCTCACCGCCGACGCCCGCCGTTTCGACGCCGCCGACCTGGTCGGATACTTCCGGCTGCGGGCCTGGTGCAGCCTGGGCGCCCTCGCCGTCCTGGCGGTCGTGGGCCTGGTCGTGACCCGCGACGACGCGCGCTACGTCCACGACGGGCTGACCAGCGGGACCGGCCTCGCTCTCGTCCTGATCGCGGTCGCCGGCGCGCTGGCCACCGCCGGGCTGCTGTACCGCACGGCCACGGGATGGGCGAGGATCACCGCCGTCGGCAGCGTGGCCCTCACCGTCGTGGCCTGGGGGCTGGCCCAGCGGCCCTATCTCATCCCCACCTCGCTGACCGTGTCCGAGGCGGCCGGCGCGACGACGACGCTGCGCTGGCTGCTGCTGGTCACGGCCGTCGCCGTGGTGCTCGTCGGACCGCCCCTCGTCCTGCTCTACCGGCTGGACACCGCCGGGGTCCTCCAGCCCCTCACCGAGGCGGACCTGCGGCGGACGGCGGCCGGACGGGAGCCCGAGAACCCGTGACCGGCGGCGGCGAGCCGGTGCGCGGAGCCGGGCAGGGGCCCCCGGTCGTCCTGGTCGTCGGCGTGTCGGGTTCCGGGAAGTCCACCGTGGGCCGGGCCGTCGCCGAGCGGCTCGGAGTGACGTTCGTCGAGGGCGACGACTTCCACAGCACCGCCGGCGTCGCCAAGATGACCGCGGGCCACGCCCTCGACGACGCGGACCGCGCGCCCTGGCTGCGTGCCCTGGCCGACCGCATCCGGCGCTCCGCCGAGGCGGGGGAGGGGCTGGTCGTCGCCTGCTCGGCCCTCAAGCGGGCGTACCGGGACGAACTCCGGACGGCCTCGGGTGCCCGGCTCTGGTGCCTCTACCTCGCCCTGGACCGGGACACCGCACGCGACCGCGTGGCCCGGCGCACCGGTCACTTCATGCCGGCCGGGCTGGTCGACTCGCAGTTCGCGGCGCTGGAGCCCCTGGAACCGGACGAGCCGGGCCTGACCGTGGACGCCACGGCCGCCCTTGCGGCCGCTGTCGCCCGGGTGGGGGCCGCCGTCGCCTCGCTCGGGCGGTCCACGGGCCGCTGACGGTCAGGCGCTCAGGAGTACGGCGACGTCTCCCGGCCGCGGCGTCGGACCGGCGGCACGGGTGACGGCGAGGAGGCGTCCGTCACCCCGCACCAGGAACAGCATCCGGTGTCCGGGCGGAAGGGCGCCGTCGAAGCGATGCGTCACGACCCGGGCACCGCGGGCGTGCCGACGGGCCAGTTCGGGTCCGGTCAGGTCCGGATCGAAGAGCACCTCGCCGCCCGCGTAGGGCGTGATGACACCCTGGTTCTCCGCGGGCGGCCGCAACCGGTGGACCGTCCCCTCGACGCTGCCCTGGAGGCGCGTGGCCGCCAGGGCGTTGAAGTCGTCCTCGCCGGTCAGGAGCAGGACTCCGGTGAGGCCCTCGAGTTCGGCGCCCTCGCCCGTGGCCGCGGCGAACAGCTCTCCCGGGGCGAGTTCGATGCCGGCGCCCCGGATGCTGTCCCGTTCCGCCTCCCGCCCGGCCCACATCACCACGTCCAGCCCGGCCGACCGCAGGGCCCGTCCCAGATCGACCACCCAGGGATCGCCGCCCACGAGCAGCGGCCGCGAACGCGCCGGGCGCACCACACCCAGCCGCCCGGCCACCGGCGCCGCGCTCAGCCCGTACAGGGTGACGGTGGCGACGATCACCACGAACGTGGCCGGCAGGATCTTCGCGGCGCCACCGACGCCCCGGTCGACCAGCGTCGCCGAGAACGTCGAGGCGGTGGCCGCGGCCACGATTCCGCGCGGGGCCATCCACCCGAGGAAACCCCGTTCCCCGGCCGTCAGATCGGTTCGCCATGCCGACACGGCCGCGACCAGGGGGCGGGCCGCGAACACCAGGACCGCCACGAGCCCCAGCGTCGGCAGCAGCACGTGCCGCAGGGACTGGGGGCTGACGGTGGCCGAGATGGAGATGAACAGCAGTCCGATGACCAGATTCACGAGGGTCTCGAAGAACGGCCGCCGGGCGGTGGCGCCCCCGCCGGGCAGATTCGCCACCGCCAGCCCCATCAGGACGGCGGCGATGAGCCCTGTGTCGTCCCGGACGATGTCACAGGCGGCCGCCACGCCGATCACCGCGGCGAGCTGCACCGTGGTGGCGAGTACCTCCCCGAGCCGGAACCCGCGCAGCGCCACCGTCAGGACAGCCGCTCCGACGATGCCTCCGGCCACCCCCACCGCCGTGCTGACGGCGAAGGAACCGACCCGGCTGCCGAAGCCGCCGGGGCCGCCGGCCGTGACGGCGTGGAAGACCAGCGCCCCCAGGATGCCGCCCACGGGATCGATCAGCGACCCCTCCCAGACGAGGATCCGCCGCAGTCGTTCCGTGGGGCGGACGAAGGCGAGCAACGGGCCGACGACCGTCGGTCCGGACACCACGAGGATCGCTCCGAGCATCACCGCCGCGCCCTGTGACATCCCGAGCAGCGGCATGGCCACGAGGGCCGCCGCAGCGCCGGTGACCAGCGCGCCGAACCAGATCAGCCGCACCACGACCCGGCGGGTGTGGCCCCTGAACCCGCCCAGGTCCAGGCCGAGTCCGGCGTCGTAGAGGATCACCGCGACGGCCAGCGAGACCAGCGGGGAGAAGGTGCTGCCCAGAAGCCGCTCGGGGTCGACGTCGTCGGTCAGCGCGCCCGCGGTGAAGCCGACGGGCAGCAGAACGATCAGCGCGGGGACACGCAGACGGTTCGCCAGCACCTGGGAGCCGACGGCCAGCACGACGATCAGGCCGAGGCCGAGGAACACCTCGTCTTCTGTCACCGCGGCCGGTGTCCTACGGTGTCGGCGGCCGGGCGTCGTCCGTCTCGTCCAGCGCGGCCAGTACGGCCGGTACCGGGATCCGTCCGGAGGCGACCAGCTGCGCGCCACCGCGTCGCAGGGCGGTGGCGAAGGGCGCGGCCCACAGGTTCTCGTACACCAGGATCGCCGCGGAGTTGCCGGGGCTCAGCGCGCCGCCGGCCTCCTCGATGTCGTCCTGGCCCAGCAGACCCGAGGAGGCGCCCTCGAAGACGGCCAGGTCCAGAGCGCCGTCGCCGGTGAGGTCGGCGATCTCCAGGCCGACCACGGATCCGTCCTCGTCCTTGCGGACGAACAGCAGATCGAGGATCCGGATGAGGCCGCGGTCCACCAGATCGACCAGCAGCGGAAAGCCCTCACCGGTCATGCGGTTTCCGGGGAACTCGACCACGACGTAGTCGATCGGTCCCATTTCGACGAGTTCTTCGGTCACGGCTTCACCCCTGGGTGGGTGGTCATGGCGTTCGGCGTTGCCCTGTCCTGGCACTTCATTGCAGCATCGGACGGAGGCGGCCGCACCTCGGTGCCCGCCCGCACCGCCGGCCCACTCGTTGACGCGCCGGGTCGCCGGGCCCGAGCGATCCGGCGTGCGGGGACCCGGAAGCTGCCGGAGGGTGAGGACATGCGGACGACCGGCGAGCTGAGCGAGGCGGACTTCCGGCGTCTGTACCGGCGCCTGCGCGACACCTCCCCCGGCGGCGCCGCCCGCCGGGGCGCCCTGGACACGATCACCGGGGAACACGTTCGGGCCGCCGTGCGCGAGGTGCGGTCGGGGCGCACGGTGTCGCTCGCCTCTCCCGTGAACACCCGTACCGCACCCGACGACCCCGAACCGGCCGAACACCGCCTCACCTCTCCGGTGGGTGGCCGCCCCCGGGGGAGCGGCCTGGAGTTCGCCCGCGACCGCTTCGCCATGAACGTCCACGGCGACGTGGACAGCCACCTCGACGCCCTGTGCCACGTCGTCTACGACGGCACTCTGCACGGCGGGGTGCCGGCGGGGGACGTGCTGTCGCCGAAGGGAGCGAGCGCCCTGTCCGTCGACCTCGCCCGCGACGGCATCGTCGGACGCGGGGTGCTCCTCGACATCCCCCGGCTGCACGGCGTCCCCTGGCTCGAGCCAGGAGCGCAGGTGGCGGCCGAGGACCTCGCCGCCGCCGAAGAACGGCAGGGGGTCCGGGTCGGCCGCGGCGACATCCTGCTCGTACGGGTAGGACACCGCCTGCGCCGCGAGGAGCTCGGCCCCTGGGACGTGGCCGGCGCCCGTGCCGGACTCCATCCGACGGCCATGGAGTTCCTGGCCGAGCGGGAGGCGGCCGTGCTCGGCGGCGACGGCAACAACGACAGCGCGCCCAGCGCGGTCCACGGGGTCGCGTTCCCGGTCCACGTGCTGGGCATCCACGCCATGGGACTGCACCTGCTGGACTATCTGCGCTTCGAGGACCTCGCGCCCCTCTGCGCGCGGGAGGGCCGCTGGTCGTTCCTCTGCGTCATCGCCCCGCTCCGGCTGCCCGCGGCCACCGGTTCTCCCGTCAACCCCCTCGCGATCCTGTGACGCCGGTCGTTCCGTTCACGTTCACGTTCACGCACGAGGCGGCGTGCCGTCCCGCCGTCCCGGCTCACCCGACCGGCCCGACTCGCCGGGGACATCGCCCGGAGATACCTTGGTGACCGGGCCGGACGGCCCCTTCCCCGGCGGGTCCGGCGCATGCTCCGAGGACGGTGGCCGGCATGACCGAGACGCAGCACTACGACGTCATCATCATCGGGACGGGTGCGGGCGGTGGCACCCTCGCCCATCGGCTGGCCCCCACCGGCAAACGGGTTCTCCTTCTCGAACGCGGGGGCTATCTGCCCCGCGAACGGGACAACTGGGACTCCACCGCGGTCTTCGTCAAGGGGAAGTACCGTGCCCCGGAGTTCTGGTACGACAAGGACGGGAGACAGTTCCCGCCCGAGGTCAACTACTACGTGGGAGGCAACACCAAGTTCTACGGCGCCGCGCTCTTCCGGCTGCGCCCCGAGGACTTCGGTGAACTCCGCCACCACGACGGCCTGTCCCCCGCCTGGCCACTGAGCTACGAGGAACTCGAGCCCTACTACACGCAGGCCGAACATCTCTACCTCGTCCACGGCCGGCACGGCGAGGACCCCACCGAGGGACCCGCCGGCGCCCAGTACGCTTACCCGCCGGTCCGGCACGAGCCGCGCATCCAGCGCCTCAGCGACGACCTGGAGAAGCAGGGGCTGCATCCCTTCCACCTCCCGATCGGGGTGAACCTCACCCAGGACGACGGGGGCCGGGCCACCCGCGACAGCGCCTGTATCCGCTGCGACCGGGTCGACGGATTCCCCTGCCTGGTCGGCGCGAAGTCCGACGCACAGGTCATCTGCGTCGACCCGGCCCTCGAACACCCCAACGTCGAGATGGTCACCCATGCGCAGGTGCGGCGGCTGGAAACGGACGCGACCGGCCGCAGCGTCACCTCGGTCGTCGCCAGAGTCGGAGAGCCGGGAGACCCGGACGCCTCCACCGTGGAGTTCCGCGGCGACATCGTGGTGGTCGCCTGCGGTGCCGTCAACTCGGCGGCGCTGCTGCTGCGTTCGGCCGACGACCGGCATCCGCGGGGACTGGCCAACAGCTCGGACGTGGTGGGCCGGCACTACATGCGGCACAACAACCTGGCCCTGATGGCCGTTTCCAGGGAACCGAACGACACCAGGTTCCAGAAGACCCTGGCGCTGCACGACTGGTACCTGGGATCCGACGACTGGGACTATCCCCTCGGGGGCATCCAGATGCTCGGCAAGTCCGACTCCGAGCAGATCCACGGCGAAGCGCCCCGCTGGGCCGGGGCGGTGGCCCCCGACATGCCCTTCGAGGTGCTCGCCCACCACGCGGTCGACTTCTGGCTGTGCGGAGAGGATCTGCCCGCCGCCGGAAACCGCGTCACCCTCGACCGGGACGGCGGCATCCACCTGGCCCTCGACGAGAAGAACAACACCGCCGGACTGGACCGCCTGCGCCACAGACTCCAGGGCATGCTCGGTCACCTGGGCATGGACGAACACCATCTCCTGTCGCACAGCCTCTATCTGCACAAGGGCATGCCCATCGGCGCCACCGCGCACCAGGCGGGCACGGTCCGCTTCGGCGACGACCCCGCCGGTTCCGCTCTCGACGTCCACTGCAAGGCCCACGACCTGGACAACCTCTACGTCGTCGATACGAGCTTCTTCCCGAGCATCGGGGCGGTCAACCCCTCGTTGACGGTCATCGCCAACGCCCTGCGCGTCGGCGACCACCTCGCGGAGCGGTTGGCCTGACGCACGCCGGGCCGGCCCGTCCGACGGCCACCGGTGAAGGCCCGCCGGGACTTCACGCGGACCTCGCAGCGGGTCTCACGGGAACACGTGCACCACCTCGATCAAGCCCACGACATGGGCGTTGAACTCGTCCAACTCCTCGGCGGGTACCCATAGTTCCAGGATCGTCCGGCCGCCGGCCTGCCGTACCGGATACCTGCTCAGGAACGCGGAGTCGACCTGGAACCGGGTGACATAGCCGGCGCCGTCGTGCTTGACGTTCCAGTCCCGCGCGATCCTGATGGCGTAGTCCTCGTCGAGGACCGGGTAGAAGATCGGCTGCTCGGGCAGCCGGGGCGGCCAGGCCCGCCAGCCGAGCTCGCGCACCAGTTCCAGCTCTCTGGGCCCGGTGGGACGCCAGAGGGTCGTGGTGGCTCGGGGGTGCCGGCTGGTCATGGAACCGCTCTCCGGGTGTGGGCGACCGCCGGTGCGGTCGGTCGCGGGCCCCGACGGTATCGGCCGGTCCGTCCCGGCCGCCACGGACTTTCGGGCCCCCGTCGGCACCGCCGCGCCGACGTCCGTCACGGCTGCCGCCGCGTGGGGCGCGCGACGACCTCGGTGAGATAGCAGCGCAGCATCGCCTTCGCCTCGTCGAGGAGGTCCGTGTCACCACCCGGGTCGCGACGGAAGGCCTCCTGGGCGAGGGCGTCGGCGGCGAGGATCGCGGCGTGGCAGGCCCGCGAGAGCGTCTCGTCGTCGGGGGCGACTCCCAGCGCGAGCAGCACCCGGCGGACCCCGTCGGCCATCCGCCGCTTGTGCTCACGGTCCGCGGCCCGCGTCCGCTCGGTCAGTCCGCTGCCGAACCACAGGGCGCGGAAACCGTGTTCGGTGCGGTAGACGTGGGCGAACGTGTCGATGAGCACGCCCACGGGATCGTCCCACGGCTCACGCGCCGCGGTGCGGACCAGATCGTCCATGACCTCTTCGAGGCGGGCGAAGTAGCCCGCGGCGAGGGCGTCGATGATCGCGTCACGGTCGGGGAGGTACTGGTACAGCGAGCCGACCGACACCTTCGCCTCGGCCGCCACCCGCGTCGTGGTGAGCGCCTCGACGCCGTCGCCGACCAGGATGCGCTCGGCGGCCTCCAGCATCAGGGCCAGCCGCGCCCTGCTGCGCGCCTGCCGCGGCGTGCGGCGCAGGGGAGTGCCGCCGTCGGGACCCGTGGTCGCCTGGACCAAGGAACTGCCTCCTAACATGAACGTGACTTTGTTTCAGGTTTACGCTACCTTCGCGCCCATGACCGCCTCAAGCTCGGCGCTGAGTCAGGAACGGGCCGCCGTCGCGGACGCCTGCCGGCGTCTGGGGGCCGAAGGCCTCCTCATCGGCACGGCCGGCAACGTGAGCGTACGCGTCGGGGACCGGGTCGCGATCACCGCGACCGGAGCGGTCCTCGCCGAACTCACCCCGGACCAGGTGACCGTGGTCGACCTCGACGGCGAGATCGTGGCCGGAAGCCTGCGCCCGACCTCGGAGCTGGAGCTGCACCTCGGGGTCTACCGCCGCTACGGAACCGGCGCCGTCGTCCACACGCACGCTCCGATGGCCACCGCGGTCTCCTGCGTGCTCGACGAACTGCCGTGCATCCACTATCAGTTGCTCGCGCTCGGCGGCACGGTGCGAGTCGCGCCCCACGCCACCTTCGGCACCCCCGAACTCGCCGAGTCCGTACTCACCGCGCTCGACGGCCGCAGTGCCGCCCTGCTCGCGAACCACGGCGCGGTCACCCATGGGACGACCCTCGACAAGGCCGTCGAGAACGCCCTGCTCCTCGAATGGGCCTGCGGCGTCTACCAGCGCGCGGCCGCCATGGGCCGGCCCCGCTTCCTCGACGAACAGCAGCAACTCGCGGTGATCGAGGCCGCGATCGCCCGCGACTACGGCACCACCCACCCCGCAGCACCCGCGCAGGAACAGAGCCGATGAAGCCGGCGAGGCAGGCCCGGCCGACGAAGGGGGAAAGCCGATGAAGGTCTTCACCATGGGCGTGCACGTCCTGGACGTACTGGTGCGGCCGGTGCGGGAGATACCCGAGGGCCAGGGCGCGACCCTGGTCGACGACATCCGGATGACCGCCGCCGGGACCGCCGGCGGCACCGCGCTCACCCTCGCCAAACTGGGCGCGCGGGTGCGCGGTGCCGGCGCCATCGGCTCGGACCCGACCGGCGATCTGCTGGTGCGGTTGCTGGACCGGGCCGGCGTCGACACCGAGCATCTCGTCCGCCGCACGGACACCGCCACCTCGGCGAGCGTGCTGCCGATCCGGCCCAACGGCGACCGTCCCTCGCTGCACCTGCTCGGCGCCAACATCACCTACGGCCTCGACGACGTCCCCTGGGACGCCCTCGCCGAGGCCGACCATCTGCACCTGGGCGGACCGGAGTTGATCGGCGTCGAGGTCGCCACGCGCATCCTGTCGTTCGCCAGGGAACACGGCGTCGTCACCTCCGTGGACCTGCTCGCCCCCGGTGTCCTCGGCAGTTTCGAGCAGATCGAGGCGGCGCTGCCCCACATCGACCATCTGCTGCCCAACGAGGACCAGGTCCTCGGCTTCACCGGCGAGAGCGACCTGCTGACGGGTGCGCGCAAGCTCCTGGCCGCCGGTGCGGGCGTCGTCGCCGTCACGCGCGGCGGCGACGGCGCGCTCGTGGTGACCGCGGACGGCGCGGAACCGGTGCCCGCCTTCGTGGTCGACGTGGTCGACACCACCGGCTGCGGCGACGCCTTCTCGGCCGGCTATCTGCGGGGCGTGAGCCTGGGCCGTACGCCGAGCGACGCCGCCGTGCTCGGCAGCGCCGCCGCCGCCCTCGTGGCGCAGGGGCTCGGCAGCGACCACGGCGACTTCGACCTCGCGGCCGCCGACGCCTTCGCCGCGACCGCCAAGTCCCGCACCTGAGCGCAGGCCCGGGGGACCGGCGCGGCGCAGTCGTGCGAGCCGCGCCCGGGCTTCCGACCGGGCGGCCCCGCCCGCACCATGTTCGCCGGGGCCCCAGGGGTGGTACGCCACGAGCAGGTGGGCCCGGGGCACGACACCGGCGTCCGCCGTACCGCTCTCGCCCCACCCGCACGCCGCTCGCCCTTTCTCGTTGAGCGGCGCCCGGGTGCAGGGGCGCCGCCGACGGAGAAGGGGACATGGCGATGAGTGAGGCTTCGGACACCGCACTGCTGCTCGTACGGGGCGTGCTCGGCGTGGTGATGCTGG
The DNA here is from genome assembly GCF_030815485.1 of Streptomyces rishiriensis. NCBI lineage: Bacteria > Bacillati > Actinomycetota > Actinomycetes > Kitasatosporales > Streptomycetaceae > Streptomyces > Streptomyces rishiriensis. The sequence continues at coordinate 7,276,007 of NZ_JAUSWV010000002.1, forward strand.
CGCACGGCTGGAACCACTGGCGCGGCGGAGGCGGCATATCCGGTACCGCCGGCTGGTTCGGCGGGCTCGGACTCACCCGCCCGAGACTCCAGGCGTGGCTCAGCGTCCTGACCGAACTCGGCGCGGGCGTCCTGCTGTTGGCCGGCTTCCTCACCTCACTGGCCTGCGCGGCGGTGCTGTCCGTGATGCTGGTGGCGGGTCTGCTCGCCCACCGCCGCAACGGCTTCTTCGTGTTCAAGGAGGGCTACGAGTACGTCCTCGTCCTGGGCGTCCTCGCGGTGGCGCTGGGTGTGTGGGGGCCGGGGGAGTACGCGGTGGACGAGGCCGCGGACATCGGTGTGACCGGATGGACGGGCGCCGGTGTGGTGCTCGGGGTGGGCGTCGCCGCGACGGCCGGTCTGCTGGCCGTGTTCTGGCGCCCCCGGAAGGAGAGCTGAGGAGGCGCCCCCTGCGCGGCGGTGCCGTCCGTGCGGCCGGTGGCCCGGGGGACGCCCTCGGCCCGCCGGCTCCACGAAACGGCTCCGAGACGCTCCACCGGGCCGGACGGCCCGCCGCGCCGGCCCTTCGCCGCACTCGGGGCGCTGCCCGCCGCCGGCCGAGCGCCCCCGAGCCGCACACCCACCCGGCACGCCCCCGGGAGCCGGCGGTACTCACCTGGTGGACGCCCCCTTGACGGAGGCTCGGGGCGGATCGACACTCGATCCGGGAATCCTAGTGAACGGGTAGGGAAACGATGGGGCGACAGGAGCCGACCACCGGCCGAGCGAGCCGCACGGCGTGGTCGTCGCCCCTTCTCACCTCACGCCGTCACATCGACCTGAAGCGTGTGTGCAGCGCCATCAGGTCACAGGACTGAGCCGGGCCTGCCCCGCGCCGAACCGCACCGGCGGCGTCCCGCGGACGCACCCGGCACGCGCGGACGTGGTCCGCGCCTCCCTCTTCGACGTCGCATCCGCCGCGCGCACGTCCCGTGCGTCCCGCCTCCGGGGAGAGTCATGTCCGTCACACCACTGGCCGCCCACCTGTCCGCCCGACCCGCCGCCTTCCGGGGCCGGATCGGGCGGGACGCGCGCAGCGGCCACTACGCTGTGCCGCGCCGCTACCGCCTCCACCTGGCGACGGCCGACCCCGACTGTCTGCGCATCGCCGTCACCCACAGCCTCCTCGGCCTGGAAAGGGCCTGCCCGGTCACCTTCCTGTCCGCCGTCCCGGACTGCCCCGACGGAGGCCACTCGGCGCTGCGCCCGCTGTACGACGCCAGCGCGCACCGGTACACCGGGCCCGCCCTCGCGCCGGTGCTCAGCGACGACTGGTCGGGACGCATCGTCAGCAGCCACGGCCCCGACATCGCCCGCGACCTCGCCCGGCACTTCGGCGGCGGCCGGCCCGCGCTGTACCCCTGCGGCGCGGAGTCGGAGATCGAGGCCGTCGAGCGGATGTGCGCCCAGGGCATCGAGGAGGCGGCCCAGCGCGCCGGAGCGGCCGACGCCGAGGCGGCGGAGCGCGCCGCCGCCCTCGACACGCTGCTCACCACGCTCGGCGTGCTGGAGCGGGGGCTCGGCGCTCACGAGCACCTGATCAGTGATCAGATCACGGCGGCCGACGTCGAGTTGTGGGTCGCCCTCGTACAGCTCGACACCGTGCACCGCCATCACCTGGACGCGGCCGCCGTGCACCGCATCGCCGGTCACCCCGCCCTGTGGGCCTACGCCCGCCGGCTGGCCGCCCACCCGGCCTTCGGCGCCCACCTCGACCTGGACGCCATCGCCCGTCGCCACCACGCCCGTTGTCAGGGCCTGGAGGCCGCCGGCGCCGCTGTCCAGATCCTGGACTGGGAGAGCCACGCCGCGGACGGTACGGCTGCCCGATCGCAGGTCAACCGGCCCTGACCCCGGTCCATCCACCGGACAGGCGTTGACATTCGTTCGGGCAACTGCCTTACTTACGGCCCAGAACGGTCAAGAGCGTCAGCGACAAGCCCTGGCTGGCTGACCGGCAACCCTCGCTCCGCGGTGAGGTGCCCCAGGTGACGACCGGACCGACGTTTCGGAATGACGTATCGGTAAGCGCGAGGGCCCCCCGGGGCCGGAACAGTGACGGTGACGGACATGTACGCAGCTCTTCGGACGGCGTCCCGCCGCCCCGCGGGCTGCGTACGGCCGTACCTCGACATCCTCGTCGCCAACCGCGCCGTCGACCTCCTGCGTGTGAACAGCGCACTGTGTACCGCACCGGGCCGCGCCCGCTGTCGGGGCTGAACGAACCCCTCCCCCGCAGCACAGCCGCCGCGTTCCTGACGAACACCGCCCGAGCGGTGTGCCGTTGTCCGCCCCACCCCGGTCTCCTGTACGCATCCGTGCGCCATGCCCCGTTCGCGCCCGCGGAGCGGTTCCCGCCGCCCCGCAAAAGCGCGTCCGGCCACGCACGTCCGCGGTGACTCGGGGTGTCCGACTCCGCCGGAGCCCCTCATGAGTGAACCCCCAGGCGCCGTGACCCTCGCCGAGGCCGCGCCCGCCATCGACGTCCCGTCCGAGAAGCTCACCGCCCAGCGCGTCCAGCCGTTGCGCAAGCCCGGCCGGTGGATCGCCACCGCCGTGGCCCTGGTCCTGGTGGCGCAGTTCACGCACGGACTGATCTCCAACCCCTTCTACCAGTGGGACCGCTTCGGCTACTGGTTCCTGCGGCCGGTGATCCTCGACGGACTGCTGATCACCCTGGAAGTCGCCGCCTGGAGCGCGGTACTGGGCCTCCTGGGCGGCATCCTGCTGGCCCTCGCCCGGCTCTCGAAGAGCCCGGTGCTGCGCGCGGTGAGCTGGACCTACGTATGGGCGCTGCGTTCCATACCGCTGATCGTGGTGCTGCTCTTCCTCTACAACTTCAGCGCGCTGTACCAAACCCTCAGCGTGGGCGTTCCGTTCGGTCCGGCGTTCTTCCGCTTCGACGAGTCCCGGCTGGCCACCGACATGGTGATCGCCGTCGTCGGCCTCAGCCTCAACGAGGCGGCCTACGCCGCCGAAGTGGTCCGCGGCGGCATCCTCTCCGTCGACCAGGGCCAGCACGAGGCGGCCGCCGCGCTGGGCCTGCCCAGGCGCTACCAGTTCTGGAGGATCGTCTTCCCGCAGGCCCTGCGGTCCATCACGCCGAACTACGTCAACCAGCTGATCGGACTGGTGAAGGCCACCTCGCTGGTCTTCTACGTGTCGCTGCTCGACCTGTTCGGCACCGTGCAGACCATGGGGGCCACCTACCCCGGTGACATCGTGCCGCTGCTGCTGGTCGTCACCGTCTGGTACCTGGTCCTGACCAGCGTCGTCTCGGTCATCCAGTTCTACGTCGAGCGGTACTACGCCCGGGGCGCCACGCGTTCCCTGCCGCCGACGCCACTGCAAAAACTGCGGACCGCTCTCACCGACCTGCGGGCCCGCATCCGCCGGGAGGCCGCCGTATGACCGCCAAGACCGTGCTCGGCGCCGACACCGCCGGGATCGTGCCCGCCGCCGTCGAGGTGCACGACGTGCACAAGTGGTACGGCGCCCACCGGGTCCTGGACGGGGTGAGTCTGACCGTGCGGCCCGGCGAGGTGACCGTGATCCTCGGCCCGTCCGGCTCCGGCAAGTCCACCCTGCTGCGGGTCATCAACCACCTGGAGAAGCCCGAGGTCGGCCATGTCAGCATCAACGGCGAGCCGATCGGCGTCCGCCGGCACGGCGACCGGCTGCGCGAGCTGAGCGAACGGACCATCCTGACCCAACGCGCCCGGATCGGCTTCGTCTTCCAGAACTTCAACCTCTTCCCGCACCTGACCGTGCTGGACAACGTCGCCGCCGCGCCGGTCGCCACCCGCAGACTTCCCAAGCCCGCCGCCCTGGAACTGGCCCGCGAACTCCTGGACCGGGTGGGCCTCGCCGACAAGGCCGGCGCCTACCCCCGGCAGCTGTCCGGCGGCCAGCAGCAGCGCGTCGCCATCGCCCGCGCCCTCGCGCTGCGCCCCGGCGTCATCCTCTTCGACGAGCCCACCTCCGCCCTCGACCCCGAGCTCGTCGGCGAGGTGCTCGCCGTCATCAAGGACCTGGCGACCAGCGGCACCACGCTCGTCATCGTCACCCACGAGGTCGGCTTCGCCCGTGAGGTCGCCGACCGGGTGGTCTTCATCGACGAAGGGAAGATCGTCGAGCAGGGGCCGCCCGGCGAGGTCCTCGACAGGCCGCGGCACGAGCGGACGCGCGACTTCCTCAGCAAGGTGCTCTGACACCGACACGCCCCACGACCTCCCCCCACGCCCCACCTCACCACCCTCCGAGTCACGAAGGACTGCCATGTCTGCCCACTTCACCCGACGCAGCCTGATCCGCGGCATCACCGCGGCGACCGCGGTCGCCACCCTCGCCACCGGGCTCGCCGCCTGCGGTGGTGACAGCGAGGCCGCCGCCACCACCGACAGCGCCGCCGCCGGAAGCGTGACCATCGGCCGGGTGTCCAACGGCGCCGCGAAGGAGACCGCCCTGAAGGTCTCGGAGGTCAAGTCCATCAGCGCCGAACTGCCCGACGCGATCAAGAAGAGCGGCAAGCTGAACATCGGCATCGGCGCCCTGCCCTCCGGCTTCGCCCCGCTGGCGTACGTGGGCGACGACCAGAAGACCCTCACCGGCGCCGAGCCCGATCTCGGCCGCCTGGTGGCCGCGGTCCTCGGCCTGAAGCCCGAGACGAAGAACTTCACCTGGGAGAACCTCTTCGTCGGCATCGACAGCGGCAAGGTCGACGTCGGCTTCTCGAACATCACCGACACCGAGGAGCGCAAGAAGAAGTACGAGTTCGCCTCCTACCGCCAGGACAACCTCGGCTGGGAGGTCAAGAAGTCCAGCAAGTGGAACTTCGACGGCGACTACGAGAATCTCGCCGGACTGACCGTCACGGTCAGCTCCGGCACCAACCAGGAGAAGATCCTCCTGGAGTGGAAGAAGAAGCTGGAGTCCGAGGGCAAGAAGCTCACCGTCAAGTACTACCCGGACCGCAACGGCATCTACCTGGCGCTGGCCGGCGGCAAGATCGACGCGTACTTCGGCCCCAACCCCGGCATCGCCTACAACGTCTCCCAGACCGCGGGCACGGCCAGCGCCACGCGCAACGCCGGCACCTTCTCCGGCGCCGGCGAGACGCTCCAGGGCCTGATCGCCGCCACCGCCAAGAAGGACAGCGGCCTCGCCAAGCCGGTCGCGGACGCCATCAACCACCTCATCGAGACCGGGCAGTACGCCAAGTGGCTGGCGGCCTACAACCTCTCCAACGAAGCCGTCGCCAAGTCCGAGATCAACCCGCCCGGACTGCCCCTCGACAACTCCTGACGCACGGTCATGAGGCCCTGAGCGCAAGCGGACCGAGCGTCCGTGACGCCGTGGAGATCGCCGGCCCCGTCGTGTCGGACCGGCCCCCGGGAACATCCGGCGATCTCCAGGCGTTCCCTTGACGACGAGATGTGAGAGGCGCGCCGCTCGGCGCCCGGCAGGAGGGAGACGCGGACGTGACCCACATACGCCGTGCCGTCCACCTCCATTCCCGGCCCCACATCGACCTCCAGCGCGTGGCCGGCGCGCTCTGTCGCTCCTGACCCTCCGTCTGCCTCAGGCAGGGGACCCCGCTCCGCCGCGCTCGCACCCCGCCGTGTACCCGCGCAGGCCCCGCGCGCGGGCCGGCGCATCCGTACGGACCTCCAGGAAGGCACTCTCGTGTCCTCGACCCCCTCCTCGCTGCATCTCGCCGTCGCTCTGGACGGCACCGGCTGGCACCCCGCCTCCTGGCGCGAGCCCGTCGCCCGACCCCGTGAGCTGTTCACCGCCGGATACTGGGCAGACCTGGTCGCCGAGGCCGAGCGCGGACTGCTCGACTTCGTGACGATCGAGGACGGCCTCGGCCCGCAGTCCTCCCACTTCCTCGACCCGGACGACCGCGTCGACCAGGTCCGCGGCCGCCTCGACGCGGTGCTCGTCGCCTCCCGCGTCGCCCCGCTCACCCATCACATAGGCCTCGTGCCGACCGTGGTGGCCACGCACACCGAGCCGTTCCACCTCTCCAAGGCGATCGCCACCCTCGACTACGTCAGCACCGGCCGGGCCGGCCTGCGCGTGCAGATCACCGCCCGCCCCACCGAGGCCGCCCACTTCGGCCGGCGCACGATCCCCCGGATCGGGGCCTACGACGACCCCGCCACCCAGGAGCTGGTCACCGACCTGTTCGACGAGGCCGCCGACTACGTCGAGGTCCTGCGCCGCCTCTGGGACAGCTGGGAGGACGACGCGGAGATCCGGGACGTGGCGACGGGCCGTTTCGTCGACCGCGACAAACTGCACTACATCGACTTCGAGGGCCGCCGCTTCAGCGTCAAGGGACCCTCCATCACCCCCCGCCCGCCACAGGGCCAGCCCCTGGTCACCGCCCTCGCGCACGACACGGTCCCCTACCGGCTGGTGGCCCGCTCCACCGACGTCGGGTACGTCACCCCGCACGACACCGGCCAGGCCAGGGCGATCATCGCCGAGATCCGCGCCGAACAGGAGCGGGCCGGGCGGACGGCCGAGCCGCTGCACGTCTTCGCGGACCTGGTGGTGTTCCTGGACGACGACCCGGCCGAGGCCGCCGCCCGGCGCGACCGACTCGACACCCTCGCCGGCGAGGAGTACCGCAGCGACGCCCGCATATTCGCCGGCTCGCCCGCCCAACTCGCCGATCTGCTGCAGGACTTCCAGGCGGCCGGACTGACCGGGTTCCGGCTGCGCCCCGCCGTCGCCGGCCACGACCTCCCCGCCATCACCCGGGGACTCGTCCCCGAACTCCAGCGCCGCGGCGCCTTCCGGCGCGCCTACGAGGCCGACACCCTGCGCGGGCTGCTGGGCCTGCCCCGCCCCGCCAACCGCTACGCCGCCGTCTGAGCGGGAGGGAGACCCCACCATGAGCAAGCCCCAGAAGCAGATCCATCTCGCCGCGCACTTCCCCGGCGTCAACAACACCACCGTGTGGAGCGATCCGCGGGCCGGCAGCCACATCGAGTTCAGCTCCTTCGCCCACTTCGCGCGGACCGCCGAACGCGCCAAGTTCGACTTCCTCTTCCTCGCCGAAGGGCTGCGCCTGCGCGAACAGGGCGGCAAGATCTACGACCTGGACGTGGTCGGCCGCCCCGACACCTTCACGATCCTCGCCGCGCTCGCCGCGGTCACCGAGCGCCTCGGCCTGACCGGCACCATCAACTCCACCTTCAACGAGCCCTACGAGGTGGCCCGCCAGTTCGCCAGCCTCGACCACCTCTCCGACGGCCGCTCCGCGTGGAACGTCGTCACCTCCTGGGACGCCTTCACCGGCGAGAACTTCCGTCGCGGCGGCTACCTCCCGCAGGACGAACGCTACGCCCGCGCCAAGGAGTTCCTCGCCACCACGGGCGAGCTCTTCGACTCCTGGCAGGGCGACGAGATCGTCGCCGACCAGAGCACCGGCATCTTCCTCCGGGACGCCAAGGCCGGCGCCTTCGTCCACGAGGGCCGGCAGTTCGACATCCAGGGCCGGTTCAACGTCCCGCGCAGCCCCCAGGGCCGTCCGGTGATCTTCCAGGCCGGGGACTCCGACGAAGGCCGCGAGTTCGCCGCCTCGTCCGCCGACGCGATCTTCAGCCGGTACGCGGCCCTCGACGCCGGCCAGGCCTTCTACACCGACGTCAAGTCCCGCCTCGCCAAGTACGGCCGACGCGCCGACCAGCTGCTGATCCTGCCCGCCGCGAGCTTCGTCCTGGGCGACACCGACGCCGAGGCCGAGGAGATCGCCAAGGACGTGCGCCGCCAGCAGGTCAGCGGCGCCACCGCCCTCAAGCACCTGGAGTTCGTCTGGAACCGGGACCTGTCCGGTTACGACCCGGAAGGCCCCCTCCCGGACATCGACCCGGACCTCGGGGAGCACCACATCGCGCGCGGCCGCGCCCAGGTCCGGATGTACCGCGACCCGCTGGCCACGGCCCGCGAGTGGCGTGCGCTCGCGGAGGCCAACAACTGGTCGATCCGCGACCTGGTCATCGAGACCGGCAGCCGGCAGAACTTCGTCGGCTCCCCGGAGACCGTCGCCAGGACGATCAACGAGTACGTGCAGGCCGACGCCGCCGACGGCTTCATCCTCGTCCCGCACATCACCCCGAGCGGCCTCGACGCCTTCGCCGACAAGGTCGTCCCGCTCCTGCAGGAGCAGGGCGTCTTCCGCACCGAGTACGAGGGCACCACGCTCAGGGACCACCTCGGCCTCGCCCACCCGGACGAGGCGGGCCGCACCGAACGGGTGGCCTCGTGAAGTTCCTCGCCATCACCCTGATCGTGCACCGTCCGGACCCGGTCACCGGCGTCCGCAAGCCGACCCAGGACCGCTTCCGCGAGGTGCTCGACAACGCCCTGCTCGCCGAGGAGCTCGGCTTCGACGGCTTCGGCGTGGGGGAGCGGCACGAACGGCCGTTCATCTCCTCCTCCCCGCCGGTGGTGCTGAGCCACATCGCCGCCCTCACCCGCCGCATCCGGCTCTTCACCGCCGTGACGACCCTCAGTCTCCTCGACCCGGTCCGCGCCTACGAGGACTACGCCACCCTCGACCACCTCTCGGGCGGCCGCCTGGAGCTGATCATCGGCAAGGGCAACGGCGCCGCCCAGCGCGAGCTGTTCCACGTCACGCCCGAGGACCAGTGGGCGCGCAACGCCGAGAGCTACGAGGTGTTCCGCCGGATCTGGCGCAACGGCAAGGTCACCGCGGCCACGCGTTTCCGACCGGAACTGACGGACGCGGAAGTGTGGCCCCGGCCGTACCAGCAGCCCGTCCGGGTCTGGCACGGCAGCGCCACCAGCAAGGAGTCCGTCGACCTGGCCGCCCGCTACGGCGACCCGCTGTTCTCGGCGAACGTCACCCATCCCATCGAGCCCTACGCCGAGCTGATCGATCACTACCGCGAACGCTGGGAGCACCACGGCCACGACCCGGCCGCCCTCGCGGTCGGCGCCGGCTCGGCCGGACTGCACGTGGCGCGCACCTCCCAGGAGGCCGTCGAGGCCTACCGGCCGGTCTTCGAAGGCACGCTCGCCTTCCAGAGACAGGCCGGACTGCCCGTCGTCTTCGAGACGCTGGAGGACTTCGTCGAACGCAGCTCCGCCCTGATCGGCAGCCCGCAGCAGGTCATCGACAAGGTGCACCGCTACCACGAACGACTCGGCCACACGACGCTGCATGTGCAGGCCGACGCGAGCGGCCTCGACGACACCCGGCACCGCGACTCGCTGGAGCTGTTCCAGTCGGAGGTGGCGTCCGTGCTTCGCAAGGACATACCGGACCCGCCGTTCGACTGGGGGCCGGTGCTTCCGACGGCGTCGACCACCACGCCGTCGACCACCGAGGAGCCGGTCCGTGCCTGACATCCCCCTCGGCGTTCTCGATCTGGTCCCGATCTCCTCGGGATCGACGGCCGCGGACGCCCTGCGCAACTCCGTGGACCTGGCCCGGCACACCGAACGCCTCGGATTCGCCCGCTACTGGTTCGCCGAGCACCACCTCAACCCCGGCGTCGCGGGCACGTCCCCGGCCGTGGTCCTGGCCCTGACCGCGGCCGCCACCTCCACCATCCGGCTCGGTTCCGGCGCCGTACAACTCGGACACCGCACCGCCCTGTCCACGGTGGAGGAGTTCGGCCTGATCGACGCGCTGCACCCCGGCCGCTTCGACCTCGGCCTGGGCCGCTCGGGCGGCCGTCCGCCGGGCGAGCGGCAGAGCCGGCCGGCCGCGGCCACCCCGGTCGTCGACGGCCGGGCCCCGAACGGACTGCTGATCCCGCCCCGCTTCTCCTTCGAACGGCTCCTCGCTTCCCCCCGGATCGCCCTGCACCGCAGGCTGCTTCTGCTGCCGAACGCGCAATCGCAGGACTACGCCGAGCAGATCGACGACATCCTCGCCCTGCTGGCGGGCACCTACCGCTCACCGGAGGGCATCGAGGCGCATGTCGTACCGGGCGAGGGCGCCGACGTCGACGTGTGGATCCTGGGCAGCAGCGGCGGCCAGAGCGCCGAGGTCGCGGGCGCACGAGGGTTGCGCTTCGCCGCGAACTACCACGTCAGTCCGGCCACCGTCCTCGAGGCGGTGGACGGCTACCGGGCCCGCTTCAAGCCCTCCGCAGTCCTCGACGCGCCCTATGTCAGCGTCTCCGCGGATGTCGTCGTCGCCGAGGACGACGCCCGCGCCCGCGAACTCGCCACCGGCTACGGCCTCTGGGTGCGCAGCATCCGCACCGCCGAGGGCGCGATCCAGTTCCCGACACCGGAGGAAGCGCGCGCCCATACCTGGACCGACGAGGACCGGGCGCTGGTCCAGGACCGCATCGACACCCGGTTCGTCGGCTCGCCGGCCCGGGTCGCCGACCTCCTGGAGCAGCTTCAGGAGGCCACCGACGCCGACGAACTGCTCGTCACCACCATCACCCACGACCACGCCGACCGCGTCCGCTCCTACGAACTCCTCGCCGAGGAATGGCGCAGGAGGGGGCACTCCTCCCGGACGAGTTGATGCACCGGCGTTCCCACGGACCGCACGTACGCGATCGTTCTCGGCGCGGCGGGCCTCGTCGCCGCGCCGATGGCGGGACACCTCTCCGGCGAGCACCACGACCCGCTCCTCACCCGCGGTGAGGCCGGCGTACCGGCCGCTCCGGATCCAGGGCGGCGGCGAGCGCCTCGGCGATGTCGGCCCCGGCTACCGCGAGGTCCTCGCCGGGGCATCCCCGCGCTCCGCTCCGACGGCCCGGGCCACGAGGTTCAGCAGGTGTCTTCCGGCCTCGCCGGCGAACCACTCGGCGTGCCCCATGCAGTAGTCGTAGGCCAGCCGCGTGTTGGACGCGGAGCGTGTGACGCCGTGGAAGTAGCCCAGCTCGGACAGTGCGAACTCGGCGTGCACCAAGGGCAGCAGCTCCGGGAGCGCCGCCGATTCGGCGGGGCTGAGCGGTCGTACGGACCGGTAGCCGTCGACGAGCGCGATCACGTCGTCCTCGCGTACCGGGTAGCCGGGCCGTAGCCACTGCACGGTGTTGCGTTCGATCGCCGTGGCGAGGTCGTGCACGGCGGTCGTGCGGTCGCTCATGCCGAAGTCGAGAACGGTGCGGACCTGCCCGTCCCTGTCCCACAGCAGGTTGGAGGCGTGCCAGTCGTTGTGGGTCCACAGGGGCTCCAGACCGGGCAGATGGGGTGCGAGCCGCTCGTGCAGCGGCAGGAGCACCCGCCGGGTGTCCTCCCGCCACGGGAAGGCCCCCAACCCTGAAGCCAGTTGAGGGCGCTCGTGCACGTATCGCTCCAGCGCGTCCCAGGGGTCCTGCGCGGCGAACACCGTGAACGAGGCGACCAGGGGCTGCGCCTGACGCCGTGGCGCGTCGAACCCCCGTGCCGCCAGGTGCAGTCGGGCCAGCGCCTCGCCCGCCGCCGTCGCGTGGGTGGGGGAGCGGAAGGGCGACCAGGACAGCGCGTCCCGGTACAGGTCCTCCCCGGCGCCGGTCGAGTGCACCTCGTACGTCCAGGTGCCGCGGACCGCCGCGTCCAGCACCTCCACCACCGGCGCGCCGTGTTCGCGCAGATGCCGCAGGAAGGCGTGTTCCTCCGCCAGCCCCTCCGGGGAGCGCACACGGACGTGGTGCCGTTTCACGAACAGGCGCCGTCCGTCCCGCTCGACGACGGCCGCCGCGGACAGCGGGCGCGGGCTGCGCCACATCACCCGGGCGCCCACCCCGACGACGTCCGTCACCTCGTCGTCGGTCAGCGGCGCCCAGTCCGGCTCGACCGGGTCGGTGCCCAGACCGTGGGCCAGATGTGAACTCATGCCGCACCCACCGTCGTTGTACCGCGGAGCGACTCGAGGATCCGGCGCTCCGTGGCGCCGAATCCGGGTGCCGTGAAGTCCTCCGCTCCGCGCGGGCGGGCCAGCGGCACCTCGACGCGTTCGACGACGGTGGCCGGGCGCGGCGACAGGACGTGCACGGTGTCCGCGAGCAGGACCGCCTCGCGGATGTCGTGGGTGACCAGTAGCACCGTCCACCGGTGGCGCTGCCACATCTGCGCCAGCCACAGCTGCATCTCGGTGCGGGTCAGCGAGTCCAGCGCCCCGAACGGTTCGTCCAGCAGCAGTACCGGACGCTCCAGGACGACCGTGCGCAGCAGCGCGGCCCGCTGCCGCATACCTCCGCTGAGCTGGGCGGGATACGCCTTCTGGAAGCCGTCGAGACCGAAGTCGGCGAACAGCGCGTCGGCCCGCGCCCGAGCCTCCTTCTTGCGCACGCCCTGCGCCTCCAGACCGAGCGCGGTGTTGTCCAGCACGGTCCGCCAGGGGAACAGCAGGTCCTTCTGCGGCATGTAGGCGACCTTGCCGGACTCCACCCCGGCCGGTTCGCCCTCCACCAGAACCCGCCCGGTCGTGGGCCGGTCGAGTCCCGACACCAAGTTGAACAGGGTGCTCTTGCCGCTGCCGCTCGGCCCGATCACAGCGGCGAACTCGCCCGGTCGCACCGACAGTTCGAGACCCCGCAGGACCTCCAGCGAGCCGAAGGACTTCCCGACCCCCTCGATACGCAGACTGCTCACGACCTCTCCTCCCGTTGCGCCCGCTCCCATGGCAGTACCAGCCGTTGCAGCAGATGGGTCGCCCCGAACAGCGCGATGCTCAGCGCCGCCGTCACCCCGACCGCCGCGAACACCAGGTCCGTCCGGAACGCGCTCTTCTGCGCCTGCATGTAGATACCGAGCCCCGCCTCCGCGCCCGCGTACTCCGCGAACACCGCGCCGACGACGGCGTAGGTGATGCTCACCCGCAGCCCCGCGAAGAAGTACGGCATCGCGCTCGGCACCCGAACCAGCCGGAACGTCCGCAGGCGGCCCGCGCCCAGCGAGCGCAGCAGCCGCATCGCCTCACGGTCGGTCGCGGCGAACCCGGCGGCCAGGTTCGCCGCCAGCGGGAAGAACGTCGTCAGCGTCACGACCAGCATCTTGGGCAGCAGGCCGAAGCCGAACCAGATGATGAGCAGAGGAGCCACGGCGACGACCGGGATCGTCTGCGAGGCGACCAGGAGCGGGTACAGGCCCCGGCGGGCCGCCGCCGAGAAGTCCAGGAGCACGGCGACCAGCCACGCCGCCGCGAACGACAGCGCGAAGCCCAGCAGGGTCTCCTGGAGCGTGGGCACGGTCTGCGCCCACAGGACCTCGCGGTTGGCCCAGCCCTGCTGCACCACCCGCGTCGGCGACGGAAGCATCGTCGGGTCGACGCCCGCGCCCGTCACGTACAGCTGCCAGCCGCCGATCACGACGGCCAGCACCAGCAGCGGCGGCCACAACGACCGTATGACCGCGCTCACTTGGTGACCTCGGTGTCCGAGGCGGGCAGATAGGCGTTGGTGAAGAACGAACCGGCGTCCGGGGTCCTGGTCAGCTTCCCGCCGTTCGCGTCGCTCAGAAGTCCCGCCCGGTACTCGAAGTCTGCGAAGTCCTGCCAGCGCTCCGGGCTCTGGGCACCGATCGTGCCGTCGGCGGCCCGGTAGTACTCATCGGCGAGCAACTGAGCGCTCTTGCGCACGAGTTCGACGTTGGTGAGGACGCTCCTGTTGGCGTCGACGAGGAGATCCGCGGCCTTGTCGGGGTGGTCGGCCGCGTACCTGTACCCCTTGTCGACGGCGGCCAGGAACTTCTTCGCGATCTCCGGGTTCTTCTCCAGGAACCGGTCCGAGGACGCGACGAGCGTCGAGTAGATCGCCGGGAAACCGTAGTCGGACAACTGGAAGTTCTTCAGCGGCTTACCGCTCAGCTCTGCCTCCAGTCCCTCCCAGGTCGGCATCGGCATCGCGAAGTCCGCCCTGCCCGCGTAGAGCGCCGCGTATGCCGAGGTGTTGAGGGTGACCTGCTTGAAGTCACCCCTGCCGCCCGCGTTCCGGATCACCTTCTGCAGGAGCGGCTTCTCGTAAGGAGCGCCGAAACCGGCGTACGTGCGCCCGTCCAGGTCCTTGGGTGACGTGATGTCCGTACGGCCGGCGCGTACGGCGATGGTGACGTTCGTCTTCTGCGTGACCGCGTAGACGGACGTGATGTCCTGGCCCGCGGCGCGCGCCGTGGTCACGCCCTCCTGGTACGAGATGCCGAAGTCGGCCTTGTGGCTCGCGATCAGCGTCTCGGGCGCGGTCGAACCGTAGGGCACGATCTTCAGATCGATGCCGGCCGCCTTGAACCAGCCCTTCTGCTGGGCGACGTAGATGCCGGTGTGGTTGGTGTTCGGGGTCCAGTCCAGGGCGAGGGTGACGGTCGTGGTGCCGTCCTCGGCGGTGGCGTCGGCCGAGGGGTCCGCCGAGCAGCCGGTGACGGCGAATACGGCCGACGCGGCTATGACGGACAGGGCGGTACGGCGGTGCATGCGTGTTCCTTCGGGGCGAGGGGAGTCGGACGGCGTCGGGCGGTCACGCCCGGCGACACAGCGCGCTGTCCACCCGCTTGAAGTCGACGGCCAGCCGCCGGGTCAGTCCCCGCGCCTGGCAGGACAGGACACTCATCCGGCCATGGCCGGCAGCAGCGCGTTGGTGAAGGAGCGGTCCCAGTCCCGGTCGTGCGCGAGGGCGCCGTGCTTCGCGAGCCAGTGCGCGTACGGGCCCGTGCGAGCCGGATCGATCACTCCCCAGCGGCCCTCCGAGTCCGTCCAGGTGGGCGCGACCAGGGCGAGGGAACGGGCTATCAGCGGGCGCGGGAAGTAGGGGATGACCCTTTCCAGCAACTGCAGTGTCCGCTCGCCGTCCTGTGCGGCGGCCGCGTATCCCCGAGCCGTGGCGGCGAGGAAGTCCCTTACCAGAGAGGGTCGTTCGGTGAGCAGGCGTTCGTTCGTGCCCAGGAGATAGCTGTGGTAGCGGGGTGCGCCGATCTCGTCGACCGGCCAGGTCACGCGCCGCTCCTCGGGCAGGTCGCCGCGGAGCGCGTCCCACGACCAGTAGGTGCCGAAGGTGGCGTCGGCCTCGCCCGCCTCGATGTCGTCGACGGTCAGCTCGCGCGAGCCCGCGTCGATCGTGACCACCGCGTCCGGGTCGCCGCCGTCGGCCGCCACCAGATGGCGGACCATGGCCAGGCCGCGCGGGGTCGGGTTCAGGGCGACGCGACGGCCCGCGAGGTCACGGGGGCGGGTGATGCCGGTGGACGCGGTGGTCTGGATCGCCTCCAGGCCGCGGTGGTTGACGGCGGCCACGGCGATCAGCGGCTGGCCGTGCGCGGCGCGCCGGGCCAGTAGCCGGTTGGGCGGGAAGACGCCGAAGTCCACCTCGCCGCGCGCCACATACTCCAGGGTGTCGCCGCGTCCCGGATCCTGGACGACGAGTTCCACGTCAAGCCCGGCCTCCGCGAACCAGCGGCGGGCACGGGCCACATAGAAACCGGCGGAATTGGGCCAGGGATGGAAATAGTCGAGCATGACCCGGATGTGCGGCATGAAGGGACTCCGAGGGCGGCGCGCGAGGACGCGAAGGCGAAGGGCAGAGGGGGGAAGCGGCGCGACGGGCGACCAGGCGACCAGGCGGCTGGACGGGCGGACGACGAGGCGTCCGGGTGGTCGGTCGGTCAGACGGGCCGGTGACAGCGACACGCGTGGCAGCTGCACGTGCGACAACGACAGGAGCCGCCCGCCGGGGTGGAGACCACCGGAGGCTTCGGCTCTGCTGTTGCGGACACGTGAACTCCTACGCGGGGCGCCTGAGCGCGTTTCGTGCGGTCGGCGTCCCCATGGGGACCGCGTTCGACGAACGGATCCCAGACGCCCTCTCAGCCCGTCCGGGGAGGGGCTCCCGCGTAGATGGCCGAAACCATAACGGCAGCCGACGGTCTTCGCGCAACCTTGATCCGAAATATGAGACGGCCAAGATCAGCGGGTAAGACGCCCAGCTCACGGGCGTAGCATCGGCCGCCATGACCACCTTCCCGCTGCCCGGACCCCTGGTCGACGACTCCTGGCTGGCCGCCCGGCTCGACGACCCCCGGCTGGTCGTCCTCGACGCCACGGTGCTGCTGCCCTCACCCCGTCATGACGGTGACCACCGCTGCGTGAGCGGCCGCGAAGGGTGGCTCCGACGCCGCCTCCCGGGTTCCCGGCACGCGGATCTGACCGGGGACTTCTCCGACCCCGGCGCTCCCTACCACTTCGCCGTGCCGAGCCCGCCGGCCCTGGCCGGAGCGCTCGCCGGGGTCGGCGTGGGGGAGGGGAGCGCGGTGGTCGTGTACGACACCGGCGGCGGGATCTGGGCGGCCCGGCTGTGGTGGATGCTGCGGGCGATCTCCGTTCCGGCGGCCGTGCTCGACGGAGGTCTGGCGGCGTGGGAGTCGGCGGGACGGCCGCTCACGTCCGGCGACGACGCGGTGCCGGTGCCCGAGGTGACCCCTGTCGTCCCCGTCCCGCGTCCCGGATCGTGGACGGACGTCCACGAGGTGGAAGCCATCAGTCGTGGTGAGCGGCCCGGCACCCTGGTCTGCGCGTTGCCCCCGGGCGGCTTCGACGGGTCGGTCCCCACCCGGTACAGCCGACGCGGGCACATTCCCGGAAGCCGGAGTCTTCCCGGTCGCGAACTCCTGGACGCCGAAGGGCGGGTGCTGTCTCCGGCCGACCTCGCCACCCGCGTCGGCGCCGGTCTCGACGCCACCGATACGCCGGTCGTCCTGTACTGCGGCGGCGGTATCTCGGCCGCCGGCGTCGCCCTCGCCCTCACCCTCCTCGGCCGTCCGGACGTGTCCCTGTACGACGGTTCACTCGAGGAGTGGTCGCAGGATCCGGCACGGCCGCTGACGACGGGACACGTCGCCTGATCAGCGCCGGGCGGCGCACCGGAACCCCGCACGGCACGGCACGTGGCCCCGCCCCGGGCCAGCCGGCCACCTACGGCGCCTCGCTCGCCGCACGGTCCGACACCCCTGCCCGCCCCCGCACCCGTCCCGCACCGGACGAGACGCGCGGCAGCGCCACGCACACCAGCAGCGCCGCCGCCAACAGGCCCGCGCAGACGACCGACGCCACCGCGAACGCCGTCCTCGGCTCGCCCTCCGCCCCGGCCGAACCCCGCAGGTAGATCCCGGAGACCGCGCTGAGGCACACCGCCGCCGCGATCCGCTGGGTCATCTGAAGGATGCCGCCCGCCACCCCCGCCGCGTCGGCGGGGGCGTGCTGGAGGACGCGCGCCTGGTTGGGCGAGACGGTCAGGCCGGACGCGGCCCCCGAGACCACCTGGACCCCCGCCAGCGCCAGAGGCAGCGCGGCGAGCGGCAGCGTCACCGCCGCCACGGCGCCGCCCAGCAGGGCGAGGACGCCCACCGACAGGCCGAGGGTGACGGTACGGGCGCCGATCCGCCGCACCACCCGCCAGGCCACCGCCGACGACACCCCCATCGCGACCGCGGACGGGAGGGTCACGGCCGCCGTGGTGAGCGCCGAGAGGCCGAGCCCGCTCTGCAGGAACAGCGTCAGCACCAGCCCGGCCGCCAGGGACGCGCCGAAGTTCGCCATCGCCACCGACGTGCCCAGCGCGTACGGGGCCGAGCGGATCAGCGAAGGGTGCACCAGGGGCACGCGCCCCCGCCGGACCCGCCACCGCTGGCCCAGCACCAGCGCGCCCGCCGCGACCAGGGCCGCCGCCGCCCACAGCGCGACCGCCCGGCCGCTGTCCGGCGTGCTGATGAACGGCAGCATGAGCGACAGGGTCAGCGCTGCCACGCACACCAGTCCCCACAGGTCGACACGGCCGGGCGCGGCGACCCGCCGGGGCGGGGGCAGCCGCCGGGCCGCCAGCCACAGGGTGAGCACCCCGCACGGCGCGCTCAGCAACAGACACAGCCGCCAGCCCGTCCCCGGACCGCACAGCGTGACCAGCGTTCCGCCGAGCGCCGGGCCCAGCGCCGCCGCGCCCCCGCCGGTGACCGCGTACAGGCCCAGGGCGCGGGCGCGATCCAGGCCGTGGAAGACGTCCTGGAGGGTACCGATCACCTGGGAGTTGACCAGCCCGGCACCGGCTCCCTGCACCAGCCGGGCCACCACCACCGTCGTCGCACGGGTGCCGGTGGCGGCGACCAGGCCGCACAGCACGAACGTCGAGAGGCCGACGAGGAACAGATGTTTGCGGCCGCGTACGTCCCCCAGGCTGCCGCCGGGCACCAGGGCGAGCCCGAAGGCCAGCGAGTAGCCGGAGACGATCCACTGCACGTCCGTGGCGTCGGCGGACAGTGACTGGCGCAGTGCGGGGACGGCGATGTTGAGGACCGACTGGTCCAGCAGGGTCGTCGCCCCGGCCGCCAGACAGACCGTCAGTACCCTCCGGGCCGCGCGATCCTCTCCCGGAAGCATGCCGTCATGCTCACACCGGCCGGACGCTCCTGTCCCCGTCCCGGCCGCCTGTTCGCACGATGGAAACACGCCGTCCGGACCCGCCCGCGAACGGCGGACCCGGTGTGGCCGGGGACACGCCTCCCTCCCCCGAAGGTGACGTGTCCCCGGCGCTTCCCCCGGCGCCGGACTGTGGTCTCACGCGGCCCCGCTCCTCACCAGCACATGACGGCCGTCTCGCCCGAACCCCAGCCGGAGTACAGGCGTACACGCACGAAGTAGCGGCGGTCCCTGACGAACCGGACCCTGATCGTGGCGTTGTGCGCAGCGCCTCCGTCGTCGTGCCCCGCGAGGAAGCGGGGTTCCCCGTCGCGCTCCTCGAAGACCACGACGACGGAGTCGCTCTCGCCGAAGGTCGCGACGGTGTACTCGCGGGTCTCGCGCGGCTCGACGGTGAAGTCGACCTGCTCACCCGGCCGCAGCGACAGCGGCACCGAACGGAACGGCACCAGCGCCGGCGACCGCGCCCCACCGGGCGGCGGATACCAGCCGAGGACGAACTCCTTGTCCATCGGCGACAGTGCGCCTGCCGGATGCACACCCCCGCGGAACTGCTCAGGCTCCAGGATCAGTCCCGCCGAGAAGGGGTACTCCATGACGGACTGCGAGTCCCACACCGACCCGTTCGCCTCGGCCGGATCCAGTTTGCGCAGGACGTTGAAGTAGGTCCTGTCCCGGCTCCAGTGGTTCGGCGGGCCCGCGAGGTCGGCGTACACGGCCTCGTCGTCCCAGTGGAGTCCGGCGAACGGGCTCTGGTGCTCGTGCTGCATGCCGAGCGCGTGTCCGATCTCGTGCAGGGCCGTCGCGCGCTCCCCGGGCGCGGTCAGGTCCCAGCCGAAGTTCATCGTGCGTTCGTTGAGACCGGCCGACAGCGCGTCCCGGCCCACCGCCGACCAGGAGCCGTCACCCGACTGGAACCCGATGCGCAGCTCCGCCTCCGAGCGGTCGGCGACCTCGGCGAAGGTCACCCCGATGCCCAGGTCCCGCCACTCGCGAAAGCAGTCCCGCACGATCTCCCGCTGCTCCTCGGCGCCGACCCACGACACCCAGCGGGTCCCCCCGGAACCCGGCAGGGCGATGACCGACCCGTCGCTGTCACCGTCGAGGAAGCAGTAGTGCAGCACCGTGCCGTTGACCCACATCCGCCGCCCGCTCATCAACGCGCCGAGCCGCTCGACGGCCAGCCCCGGCGCGAAGGCGGGGGCGGACTGCTGGGCGAGCGAGCAGTAACGGGCGGTCATGGGCTCCAGGTTGCCGTGCCGGCCGCCGCCCGGCCTGAGTCGGGGGCTACTCAACTCGCCCTGTATCAGACGTGAGTACGCCGACTCTCCTTGATGTGACGACGTTCGAACCGCAAGCCGGGACCCTGCGACTGCCATGGCCGTTCACGGGCCGGGACGAGGAACTGGAGCTCGTCCGCCGCTCCCTGGCGGGGGGCCGGCCCGGCATGGTGATCAGCGGACCGGCGGGCTGCGGCCGCACCCGGCTGGCCACGGAGGCGCTCCGCGGCGCCGACTGCGCCCGGGTGGCCGGCACCCCCGGGACGCGCGACCTGCCGTTCGCCGCCTTCTCCGCTCTTCTCCCCGAGGGCGTCACCCTGCACAGGGCGGTCCAACTCCTCTCCGGCCGCAGGCTGTTGCTGGTCGACGACGCGCACCTGCTGGACGACGCCTCCGCCGCCCTGCTCCACCAACTGGCCGTCCAGGGCCGCGCCCGCCTGCTGGTCCTCGTCACGGACGGGGCCCGCCCGCCCGGCGCGGTCGCCCGCCTGTGGACCGGCGAACTGCTGCCCCGGCTCGCCCTGGAGCCCCTGCCCCTCGAGGAGAGCGCCCAGCTCATCGGCGCCGGCGCCGGCGGCCTCGTGGAACCCCTCGCCGTCAACCGCCTGCACCGGCTGTGCGCGGGCGACCTGCGCCTCCTGCGCGACCTGCTGGACGCGTTGCGCGAGCAGGGCCTGCTGACCAGGGACACGGACGCCGACGAGTGGACCTGGCGGGGCCGGGTCCCGGTGACCCCGGCGCTGCGCGAGCGCGCCGCCGCCGTGCTCGCCCGCGCCTGCCCCGACGAACGCGAGATCCTCGACCGGCTCGCCTTCGCCGAACCGCTGCCCCAGGTGGCGGACACCCTGGACCTGAGGATCCTCGAACGCCTGGAGGCGGACGGCCTTGTCGACGTCGGCGACGACACGACCGTCCGGCTGGCCCACCCCCTGCACGGACCGGTCCTGCGCGCCGAGGCCGGACGGCTGCGCGCGAGGCGGCTCACCGGCCGACGGTCCACCACGGCCGCCCTCGACGCCGAGGCGGCCGAGCTGACCCGCCGCATGGAGCGGACCGACGTCCGTACGACGTCCACGCCCGTGGGGGAGTGGCTCGTCGCGGAGGGGGAACCGGTCCCGCCGTGGTACGCCGCCGTCCGCGCGCGGTTCTCACGGCTGCGGGGGGAGCTGCGCGAGGCGGCGGCCTGGGCGAGGGAGGGCCTGGCCGCCGCCCCGCAGGACCGCGCCTGCCGCACCGAACTGGCCCTGGCCGCCGTCCAGTCCGGCGAGACGGGCCCCTCCATCGACCTCCTCACGGAGCGTCCCGGCACCGCCGCATGGCCACCGGCCGCCCGCGGAGACCTCGACACGGCCCTGAGAACCCTCGAAGAGCCCGAGCACGGGGCCGAGCCCGAGTGCGGGGCGGAGCCCGTCCTCGCCCGGCCTGATCCGTACATCGCCTACGACGCCGTACGCCTCGGCGTTCCCCGGCGCGCGGTCCGGCTTCTGCCCTCCGACGGTTGTCTCGCCCGGCACGCCCGTGCGCTCGCCCGGGGAGACGGACCCGCGCTGGACCTGGTGGCCGCCGAACTGGAGGAGCGCGGGTTCCTGCTCTTCGCGGCCGAGGCGTACGCACAGGCGGTACGCGTCCACCGGGACGCCGGCGCGGCCCGCACCGCCCGTACGCGTGCCGTCGCCCTCGCCCGGCGCTGCCAGGGCGCCCGTACCCCGGCACTGTCCGGTCTGGTCCTGGGCGAACTCACCGCCCGGCAACGGCAGATCGTGACCCTCGCCGCCGCCGGTCTCAGCAACCGGCAGATCGCCGATCGCCTCACCCTGTCCGTCCGGACCGTCGGCAACCACCTCTACGGCGCCTACACCCGACTCGGCGCCGGCGACCGCGGCGCCCTTCCCTGGTTGGTCGAGCAGCCCGCCTGATCAGGCGGTGCCGCGTCCGGCTCAGGCCGTGACGGTGATCGCGGGCGCCCTTCCCTGGCTGGTCGAGCAGGCCGCCTGATCAGGTTGTGCCCGCGTCCGGCTCATGCCGCGCCGAACGCCGTGAACGCCCACCCCGTCGCCTGGTGCAGCGCGTCGTCCGGCAGCGCGGCACGGGCGTCGCGCAGGGCCTCGCCGAGGGAGAGACCCGCGCTGATGCCCTGGTGCAGGGCCAGCATCAGCGGGACGACCGCCGCGTCGTTGACGGGTGCGCTGCTCGCCACCACACCGGCCGTGCCGAGCGGCAGCAACGCCGTCACCAGGCCCAGGAGTTCGTCCGCCCCGACCGAGGCCAGCCGGGCGGTGTCGCAACTGGAGAGGATGATCCGGTACGGGCTGCGGGCGAGCCGCTCGAAGTCGTGCACGATCAGCGGTCCGTCCGCCATCCGCAGCGACGAGAACATCGGACTGTCGCCGCGGAACACGCCGTGCGCGGCGATGTGCGCCAGCGCCGCCCCGTCCAGCTCCTGGAGCACACGGGACACATGGGCGTCCTCCTGCTCCAGCACGATCGGCCTGCCGTACCGCCCGGCGACCTCCGGCACCTCCGCCCCGCAGGTCGCCAGCCCCGGGCCCCGCACGAGGACCTGCCGCCCGCCCGGGGGCGGTTCGGTCGCCCGTGCGCGCAGCCAGCCGCTGGCCGACGGCGACACGCTGACCACCCGCTCCCGCAGTGACGGCAGCAGCGCCCACGGCACCCGGTGCAGCCGGGCCGGCGGCACCATCACCAAAGGACCCGGGCCCAGGTGCCTCGCCGCTTCACCGAGCAGCAGTTCCTCCAGCTTGCGCCCCGCCGCCTCCACCACCGGCAGCCGGGCCTCCGCGCCGGGGTGGGCCAGCCGCCGCAGCCCGGCCTGTACGTGTTCGGCCTCCCGCTCCGCCTCGGCCAGCAGCCCGCCCGCGAACCGGCGCACCCGGCCGCCCCCGCACAGCAGCACCTGAACCCGGCCGTCCAGTACGGCCAGTTCGACCAGCCGCCCCTCGCCGAGCCGCTCCAGCAGCCGCCCCGCGTCGAACCGGTCCCCGCCGAACCGGTCACCGCCCCAGGGCGAGACCCCGCGGATGTGCAGGGTCCGGGAGCGGATCTCCCGCTCCAGGCGCCGCTGTTCCCGCTCGAGCGTCGGCACCGGCCGGCCGTCCATCCGGGCGGCCTCCGCGCGGGCGGCGATCACCCGGAAGGCGGTCAGTCCGCTCAGCAGCGCCGGGTCGGCCGGCGGCCGGGTGGGCGGCGTCGCCAGCGCCGTGGCCCGCCAGCGCTCGCTCCACACCAGCAACTGCCGTGGCCCGCCCCGCTCCAGACTGACCTCCTGGGCCAGCGCGGCCAGTTCGGCGCCCTGCGCGGTGGCCCGGGCCCGCAGCTCCGAGGCGCCCAGCGTCGTCCGGTGGTCGTCGAGGACGTCGAGCCCGCGGCGGCAGGCCTCCAGTACTCCGCGGCCCGAGCCGGTGGCCCGCGCCCACAGCGCCTGCGCCGCCCAGCCGGTCATCCGTGCCAGCGGCGGCCCGCTGCGCCGGCTGCGGGCCGCGATCCTCAGATACCGTTCGGCGTCCGTGGTCCAGTTCAGACCCAGCGCGATCCGGCCCGCCAGCAGCCAGGCCTCCGGCGCAGCCGGCGCCTGGAAGGCGGCCAGCCGTTCGGCGAGCCTGGCGGCGTCCGCGACCAGCCGCCCCGAGCCGCGCCCGGTGGCCACCCGCGCCTCGATCAGCACCAGCCGGGCGTGCGTCTCCCACCAGGTGCGCCGCTGTCCCGCGAAGAGGCGCTCGGCCACCGCCGCGCGCGCGATCGCCGTCCCCGGGTCCCCCGCCAGCCGCGCCGCCCTCGCGGCCGCCAGCAGCAGCTCCGCCTTGCGGGTGGACTGCCCGCCGATGCCGTCCAGCACCCCGATCGCCGCGTCCGCCTCGGCCAGTGCCTCCGGCGCGAGACCGGCCGCCATCAGCACCTCGCAGCGCCGGATGTTGAGCATGAACGTCGGCGTGCCGAGCTTCGCGTACCGCTCCTCCGCCTCGTCGAGGAGCCGCAGCGCGGCCGGAACGTCCCCGGACCGGAAGGCGGCAAGCCCCCGGCTCTCCACCGCGTCCGCCTTGTCGTGCTCCTGGCCGGTGGTCTCCCACAGCGCCTCGGCCGCCGTGAAGTCCGCCTCGGCCCGCTCCACCGCCCCGAGGGCCAGGTGCACGGTGGCACGCAGGGTGAGGGCGCGCGCCGTCCAGATGACGTCGTCGGCCTGACGCAGCACGGGGATCGTCCGGCGTACGTCCTCCAGAGCCTCACGGTGATGGCCGAGGACCCACAACGAGTAGGCCCGCCGGTACAGCACCCGTGCGCGGGTGTGCCCGCTTCCGCGCTCGACCCCCCGCTCGAAGGCGGCGAGCCCCTGCCGGGTGCGTCCCGCGTGCACGAGCGCCACGCCCAGCGTGCCGAGGACGTCCGCCTCACGCTCGGCCGAGTCCGCGCGCGCCGCGAGATCCCGGGCGCGCCGCAGATGGTCCAGGGCGAGACGCATGTCGCCCCAGTCCCGCTGCCAGATGCCGATCACCTGGTGGGCGACCGAGGCGTGCAACGGCGTCGGATCGGTGTCGAGCACGCCTTCCGCCCGCGACAACGCGTCGCCCGGGGCGGCGAAGACCATCGGCAGCAGTTCGAGAACCGAGTCGTTTCCCGCTGTCACTCCACGGATGGTAGTGCTCGGGCCCGCATGCCACACCGGTTCGGCACCGTATCCACCAGTAACAATTGGACGTCGTGTCAACGGAGTCGGCATCGTGAGGGGGCGTGCGGCCGCAACCGCACCACCCCTATCTGTCGTCGCACCACCTGTATCAGACGGCCGTCCCGCGGGTCTTGCTGTCGACCACCGGCTGTAGGGGAGACACGCCATGGCACCACAGCGATTCCACGAGCAGTTCGACCACCTCCAACGTTCGCTGCCCGACGTCCCGTTGGCGATGGGGCCGGACGACTCCGCGGAGTTCATCTACGAGAAGGGCGTCGTCCTCGCCCGCGACGGGGAGGAGGCCAGGGTCGTCGAGGACGCCGTCCGCTCGCACTTCACCGCGACCGAGGGCCTGGTCCCGGACCATGTGCGCCGGGCCGGCCCGGAGACCAACCGCTCGGGCATCACGCGTATCCGGGTCGGCGACCCCGGGGAGGGCGGCCGCGGCGCGGACCGCACCGTCGCGGGGGCCCTGCGCGCGCTGCGCGAGACGGAGGGCCGCGCGGGGCGCCGCATGGTCAGCCGCAACCACCTCGTGTCGATCGCCGTCAACGCCTGCCCCGGCGACGAACCGGTACCCGCCCCGCGCAGCGCCCGGCCCAACCCCGCCGCGGCACAGGCGGCCGATGTCGCGGAGGGGGAAGCGGGCGCGGACGCCGTCGGCGTGCTCGTCGTCGACACCGGCCTGACCCACGACTACCGCTCCTACCCGCTGCTGGCCCGCACGGAGGGCGACGCCCAGGTCAGGGAGACCGACGAAAACGGGATCCTCCAGCAGTACGTCGGCCACGGCACGTTCATCGCCGGCCTGATCGCGGCCGTCGCGCCGCACACCGACGTCACCGTGCGGGGCACGCTCAACGACGCCGGCGCGATCCTGGAGTCGGAGTTCGGCGAGCGGCTCTTCGACGCCGTGCAGGACGGCTGGCCCGACATCCTCAGCCTCTCCGCGGGCACCTCCAACGGCCGGGTGGACGGCCTGCTCGGCGTGGCCGCCTTCATGGAGGAACTCCGCGCCCAGGGCACCCTGTTGGTCGCGGCCGCCGGTAACAACGGCAGCGCGTCGCCCTTCTGGCCCGCCGCCTACGCCTCGCTTCCCGAGTACGCCGACGCGGTGCTGTCGGTGGGCGCGCTGCGCGGCGACGGCGAGTTCGGCGCCTGTTTCAGCAACCACGGCCCCTGGGTGAGGGTGTACGCCCCCGGCGAGCGCCTCACCAGCGCACTCACCGGCTTCGACACCCCCGTCCCGTACGTCTACCAGCACTCCACCTACGAGGCCTGCCGCTACGGCTTCACCTACTCCTGCACCTGCCGCTCCCCGCGCCACACCGGTGTGTTGAGCGAGGCACAGGCGGTCGCCCCGGGCAAGCCGGACCAGGTGATGTTCGAGGGGCTGGCCTTCTGGAGCGGTACGTCCTTCGCCACCCCCGTGGTGGCCGGGCTCGTCGCCGCCTACATGACCGCGAACGGGGTGACCGACCCCCGCGCCGCCGCCCGTCGGCTCCTCGCCGAGCGTTCAGAGTTCGCGGAGGTGCGGGGCGCGCACGTGCCGGCACTGCTGCCGCCCACCTGGCAGCCGGTCCCGGTCGGTCCGGCGTGAGGGCGGCATGACGTCCGAGTGGGGCCCCGCCACGGCGTACGATGACAGGCCGTACACGAGGGGTGGGGCCGTGGACCGTACTGATGTCGGCGCGCTCGTCCAGTCCGCCGTCGACGGTGACACGGCGGCCTGGAAAGCGCTGGTGGACGGGTTGAGCCCATTGGTGTGGTCGGTCGTGCGCGCGCATCGGCTCTCCGACGCGGACGGCCACGAGGTGTACCAGACCGTGTGGTTCCGCTTCGCCCAGCATCTCGGGCGGATCCGTGAGCCGCACAAGGCCGGTTCGTGGCTCGCGAGCACCGCGCGCAACGAGTGCCTGAAAGTGATCAAGAGCCTGAGGCGGCTCACCCCGACCGACGATCCGCTGCTGCTCGACCGGGCCAGCGACGATCTGACTCCTGAGCAGTCGGTCCTCGACTCGGAGGAGGCGGCCGCGCAGAGCGAGCGGGTGCGCTTCCTCTGGCAGGAGTTCGAGGCGCTCGGCGAGCGCTGCCGGCAACTGCTGCGGGCCCTGATCGCCTCGCCGCCGCCCAGTTACCAGGAGGTGTCGGCCGCCCTGGGCATCGCCGTCGGCAGCATCGGACCGATGCGCCAGCGATGTCTGCGGCGTCTGCGCGCCCGACTCGACGCACGGGGAGCTCTGTGAACGGCATGAACGGAACGAACGGCGTGAACGACGACGAGCCGGACGACTTCTTCGGCGAAGTCCCCTTCGTCGACGAGGAGTTCGACCACGACCGGCTGGAGGAGGAACTCCGCCAGGCCGCCGCCATCCTGGACCCGGTCCCCGCCGAGCTGCGGCGGACCGCCATCGAGGCCTACGCGCTGCACGACCTGGACGCGCGGATCGCCGAGCTGACGTTCGACTCGTTGGTCGACGCCATCCCGGTGCGCGGAGCGGTGGACGTGCCGCGGATGCTGACCTTCCACACGGGCGGGCTGACGGTCGACGTCGAGGTGACCGACGAGGGTCTGATGGGTCAGCTGCTGCCGCCCCAGTCTGCCTCGATCGAGGTTCTGCACGGCCCGCGGGCGGGCGCCTCGCTCATCGCCGACGACCTGGGCCGCTTCGCCTGCGACGCGCCTCTGGGCGGCCCGTTCGCCCTGCGGCTGCGGACCGGCGCGGAGGTCGTCGTGACGGAGTGGCTGCGCGCCTGAGACCCACGGCGACGGACGGGCCCTCCGGCCCCCGGACGACGGCTCACCGCCGCGCGGCGCCCCGGCGGGCCGGAATCGCGGGCCGCGTCCGGCAGCGGATCGGTGGCATGCTCCGGTGTGTCGGTCGGCGGCCGGGGTGTGGCGACCCTGTTCGGCCCGGTGCGGGCGATCACGCCCCCGGCGCCGAGGAGACCTCCGCCGCGCGGGGCAGGCTCGCGCGGGGTTCCGTCGGCCGGGTCGCCTGCCGTCGCCGGGCCCGGGCCGGGTGGCCGGTGCGCGCGAGGGCCGGAGGTCAGCCGGACACGGCGTCCACGAGGGCCGCGAGCGCCGAGGCGAGCCGGGTGAGGCCCGGGCCGGCCGGCCCGCCGGGCTCGGTCATGTACGTGTCCCGCCGGATCTCCACCATCAGGGCGCTCACCCGCGGCTCCTTCCCGTAGTGCTCCAGGGGCACATAGGCCCCGGCGAACGGGCTGTCGAGCCCGGTTTCCCCCACCGCCTCCCCGAACGCCTCCCGCGCGGCGGCGAGCAGCTCGGGCGGGGTGTGGAAGGAGTCGGTGCCGAGGCAGACGGGCGGTCGCGGTCCCACGCCGTGCAGCTCGTAGGGGAGCGGCTCGGTGGGGTAGGAGTGCACATCGACGACCACGGCCCGCCCGACGGCCGCCAGCCGTTCGGCGACGGCGTCGGTCATCGCCTGCGCGTACGGTCGGAAGTAGCGGGCGACGAGCGGTTCGGGATCGGTCTCCCGCGGCCGTAGCACCTCGCGGTGCGTGGTCCGGGTGTACACGGCCCCCATGCCGACCGCCAGCATCTCCTCGCGCTCGTCCGGGAACCGCTCCGGATCGACGACCAGCCGCGACAGCCGGTTCACGAACCGCCAGGGCGTCACTCCCGCCAGTCGCGCCGCCGCCTCGGCGATCTCCGCGGTGTGCGAGTCGGTGATGTGGTCCAGTTCCCGCTCCAACGCCCCGTCGTCCAGCACGATCCCCGCCCGCACCCCGGCCGGTATCTCCCGCGCCGAGTGCGGCACGTGGAGGATCACCGGCGAGTCGGCGGCGCCGGGGAGGAAGGAGAAGGACGGTGCGGCAGGGGTCATGAGGCTGCTCCCGGAGTGTCGGCGAAGGCGTGTGTACGTGGGTGTTGTGCGTGTGCGTGGGTGTCGTGCGTGTGCGCGTGATCAAGATGCCACAGCGGTCCGGACGGGCGACCTGTACGGCCTCCGCCGTCACGCTAGCGACCCGGCGGACACACGGCCGCCCCGGCCGGGAGGGACCCGGCCGGGGCGGAGGTGGCTGTCGCGGTGCGTCAGCTCAGGGACGCCAGGGCCTCGTTCCAGGTGGCCGACGGACGCATGAACGCCGCCGCCTTCGCCGGGTCGGGCTGGTAGTAGCCGCCGATGTCGGCGGGCTTGCCCTGGACGGCGTTCAGCTCGTCGACGATGGTCTGCTCGTTCGCCGCGAGGGTCTCGGCGAGCGGGGCGAAGGCCTTGGCCAGGTCCGCGTCGTCGGTCTGCGCGGCCAGCTCCTGCGCCCAGTACAGGGACAGGTAGAAGTGGCTGCCGCGGTTGTCGATGCCGCCGACGCGACGGGTCGGGGACTTGTCCTCGTTCAGGAAGGTCGCCGTGGCGCGGTCGAGCGTGTCGGCGAGGACCTTGGCGCGGGCGTTGCCCGTGAACTCGGCGTACTGCTCGAAGGAGGGCACGAGCGCGAAGAACTCGCCCAGCGAGTCCCAGCGCAGGTAGTTCTCCTTGACCAGCTGCTGGACGTGCTTCGGCGCGGAGCCGCCGGCGCCCGTCTCGAACAGGCCGCCGCCCGCCATCAGCGGGACGACCGACAGCATCTTGGCGCTGGTGCCCAGCTCCAGGATCGGGAAGAGGTCGGTCAGGTAGTCGCGCAGCACGTTGCCGGTGACGGAGATGGTGTCCTCACCGCGGCGGATGCGCTCCACCGACAGCTTGGTCGCCTCGACCGGGTTGAGGATCCGGATGTCCAGGCCCTCGGTGTCGTGCTCCGGCAGGTACGCGTTGACCTTGGCGATCAGGTTCGCGTCGTGGGCGCGGGTCTCGTCCAGCCAGAACACGGCCGGGTTGCCGGTGGCGCGGGCGCGCGTCACGGCCAGCTTCACCCAGTCCTTGATCGGCGCGTCCTTGGTCTGGCAGGCGCGGAAGATGTCGCCTGCGGAGACCGTCTGCTCGATCACCACGTTGCCGGCCTGGTCGACGAGGCGGACCGTGCCGGTGGTCGGGATCTCGAAGGTCTTGTCGTGGCTGCCGTACTCCTCGGCCTTCTGCGCCATGAGGCCGACGTTCGGGACGGAGCCCATGGTCGACGGGTCGTAGGCGCCGTTGGCACGGCAGTCGTCGAGCACGGCCTGGTAGACGCCGGAGTACGAGGAGTCCGGCAGCACCGCGAGGGTGTCGGCCTCCTGGCCGTCCGGGCCCCACATGTGGCCGGAGGTGCGGATCATGGCCGGCATCGAGGCGTCGACGATCACGTCGGACGGCACGTGCAGGTTGGTGATGCCCTTGTCGGAGTCGACCATCGCCAGGGCCGGGCCCTCGGCGAGCTCGGCGTCGAAGGAGGCCCTGATCTCGGCGCCCTCCGGCAGGGACTCCAGGCCCTTGAAGATGCCGCCCAGACCGTCGTTCGGGGTCAGGCCGGCCGCGGCGAGCGCCTGGCCGTACTGCGCGAAGGTCTTCGGGAAGAAGGCGCGCACCACGTGGCCGAAGATGATCGGGTCGGAGACCTTCATCATCGTGGCCTTGAGGTGCACGGAGAACAGCACACCCTCGGCCTTGGCCCGGGCGATCTGAGCGGTGAGGAACTCGCGCAGCGGCGCGACGTGCAGGACGGAGGCGTCGACGACCTCGCCCTCGAGAACCGGTACCGACTCGCGCAGCACCTTGGTGGAGCCGTCGTCGCCGACGAGTTCGATCCTCAGGGAACCGGCCTCGGAGATCACGACCGACTTCTCGGTGGAGCGGAAGTCGTCCACGCCCATCGTGGCGACGTTGGTCCTGGACTCCGGCGACCAGGCGCCCATGCGGTGCGGGTGGGTCTTCGCGTAGTTCTTGACCGACGCGGGGGCGCGGCGGTCGGAGTTGCCCTCGCGCAGGACCGGGTTCACGGCGGAGCCCTTGACCTTGTCGTAGCGGGCCCGGATCTCCCGCTCCTCGTCGGTCTTCGGGTCGTCCGGGTAGGCCGGCAGCGCGTAGCCCTGCGCCTGGAGCTCGGCGACCGCGGCCTTCAGCTGCGGGATCGACGCCGAGATGTTCGGCAGCTTGATGATGTTGGCCTCGGGCGTCTTGGCCAGCTCACCGAGCTCGCTCAGCGCGTCCGGGATCCGCTGGTCCTCGGTCAGGTACTCCGGGAACACTGCGATGATCCGCCCGGCCAGCGAGATGTCCCGCGTCTGGACGGCGACACCCGCCTGCGAGGCGTACGCCTGGACCACCGGCAGGAAGGAATACGTCGCCAGGGCCGGGGCCTCGTCAGTGTGCGTATAGATGATGGTCGAGTCAGTCACCGGGTGCTCCGCTCCACGTCTGCAACATTGCTCGACATCAAGATATCTCGTGACCGGCGTCGGCTCGACAGGGGTCTCCTCACACCGCGGGATGTCCGGATGTTCTTTCCGTGCAACCGAAGCGGCCGTTTTCGCGGTCATGCAGGTAGATCGTCGACCTGATCCGACGGCCGGACCGACCACCCGGCCGCCCGAGCGAAAGCGGACCATGAGATATCGCAGCAGAGTGACGGCCCCGGCGGCCGCGCTGATCGGCACGGCAGCAGTCCTGGCCGGGGGAAACACGGCGTACGCGGCCCCGCAGCCCGAGCCCGGTGACGCCCCGGGCCCCGAGACCCTCGGCGACCCCGTCTTCCCGGCCCTCGGGAACGACGGCTACCGCGTCGGCGCCTACCACCTCGACTTCTCCTACGACCCGTCGACCACCCTGGTCGACGCCACGGCGACCCTGGAGCTGCGTACCACCCAGGCCCTCGGCCGCCTCTCGCTCGACGCGCTGGGCCTGGACATACGCACGGTCCGTGTCGACGGCCGCACGGCCACCTTCGAACAGGTGGACGAGAAGCTGCGCATCACGCCCGCCCGGCCGCTGCCCGCCCGGGCCCGGGTCACCGTGTGCGTGACCTACACGGCGGACCCGCGCAGGGCGCTCGCGCACACCGCGTGGGTCCCGACGGCGGACGGCTTCGCGATCTGTCCCCAGCCGGACTCCGCGCACACCGTCTTCCCCTGCAACGACCACCCGTCGGACAAGGCGGACTTCACCTTCCGCATCACCGTCCCGGCCGGTCTGCGGGCCGTCGCGAGCGGCTCCCTCGTGTGCACCGAGGACCTGGCCGGCGACCGGACCGCGTACACCTACCGCTCCCGCTCGCCGATCGCCACCGAGCTGGTGCAGATCACGGTCGGCGACTACGTCGTCAAGGAGCGCCGGGGGCCGCACGGACTGCCGCTGCGCGACGTCGTCCCGACCGCGCGGGCCGAGGCGCTGGAGCCCGCCCTCGCGCTCACCCCGGGCCTGGTCGAGTGGATCGAGGCACGGCTGGGCGCCTACCCCTTCGAGACGTACGGACTGCTGCCCTGCAACACCGACGACCCGAACGCCTTCGACTTCACGGGCCTGGAGACCCAGACCCTCACCCTCTACAAGCCGAACTACCTGCTCCAGGCGGAGCCGAAGATCGGCTCGCACATGATGCACGAGCTGGTCCACTCCTACTTCGGCAACAGCGTCAGTCCCGCCACCTGGGCCGACCTGTGGCTCAACGAGGGCCACGCCGACTTCTACGGGCTGCTGTACCGCTACGAGCGGGGCTGGCCGGACTCCCTGGGACTGACCAGCTTCGAGGCCCGGATGAAGGACACCTACGCGCGCGGCGACCAGTGGCGCCGGACCTCCGGCCCGGTCGCCGCGCCGAACGCGGCCAACCTCTTCGACAGCCAGCGCTACCTGGGCGGCGTCCTCGTCCTGTACGCACTGCGGCAGCTCATCGGCGAGGACGCCTTCCACGCGGTCGAGCGGGCCTTCCTGGCCCGCCACCGCAACTCCTCGGCGTCGACGGAGGACTACATCGCTCTCGCCTCGCACACCTGCGGGCAGGACGTGTCCGGCTTCCTGCGGGACTGGCTGTACGGCACGACGACACCGAGGATGCCCGGCCATCCGGACTGGACGGTCACCCCGGTGACGCCGTCCCTCACCGCCCCGCGCCGGCAGGCGGGCGTGCGCTGGCACGAGAACTCGGCCACGCTCTGACCCGTCGGCCGACGCCGTCGGCCGTCGTCAGTCGTGCAGGGCGGTCAACCCGCCCTGCACGATGTCGTCACCGGTGCGCTGCTGCGGGATGACGACCGTGCCCGACTGGAGGGCAACCGTGCGGGCGGGAGCGGGGATCCGGATGCCCTCCTGGCGGTAGCGGCGGTGCAGACGCTTGATGAACTCGTGCTTGATCCGGTACTGGTCGCTGAACTCGCCGACGCCCAGGATCACCGTGAAGCCGATCCGCGAGTCGCCGAAGGTGTGGAAGCGGATGGCGGGTTCGTGGTCCGGGAGGGCGCCGTCGACGCCCGTCATGACCTCGGCGATGACCTCCGAGGTCACCCGCTCCACCTGCTCCAGATCACTGTCGTAGGCCACGCCCGCCTGCACCAGGATCGTCAACTGCTGCTCGGGACGCATGTAGTTGGTCATGTTCGTCTTGGCGAGCTGACCGTTGGGAATGACGACGAGGTTGTTGGAGAGGGCGCGCACGGTCGTCTGACGCCAGTTGATGTCCTCGACGTAGCCCTCCTCGCCGCTGCTCAGCTTGATGTAGTCACCGCGCTGGACGGTCTTGGAGGCCAGGATGTGAATGCCCGCGAACAGGTTCGCGAGGGTGTCCTGGAGGGCCAGCGCGACGGCGAGACCACCCACCCCGAGAGCGGTGAGCATCGGGGCTATGGAGATGCCCAGCGTCTGGAGCACCACC
The DNA here is from genome assembly GCF_030815485.1 of Streptomyces rishiriensis. Taxonomy (NCBI): domain Bacteria; kingdom Bacillati; phylum Actinomycetota; class Actinomycetes; order Kitasatosporales; family Streptomycetaceae; genus Streptomyces; species Streptomyces rishiriensis. Next base: position 7,309,136 of record NZ_JAUSWV010000002.1, read on the forward strand.
AGGAAGCCGATCGCCAGGACCAGGATCCGGGTGATGTTCACGAAGATCGTGGCCGATCCGGCGACACCGGAGCGCGAGGAGGTCACCGACTGCACGAGCCCGGCGACGACCCGCGCCGCCGACACGGTCACCACGAAGATCAGCAGCACCGTCAGGGACTGGTTGACGGTGTGCTGGACGGCCTTGGTCAGGGGCAGCACCGCGGCCGCCGCCGCCGCGCCACCGGCGATCAGCGACCACGGCACCACGGTGCGCAGGGCGTCCACGACGACGTCGTCGCCGCTCCACTTCGTGCGCTTGGCGTGCTTCGCCAGCCAGCGCAGCAGCGTGCGGGACAGGAAGGCGGCCAACAGGCCGGTGGCCAGGGCGATTCCGGCGACCACTCCGTCGTCCAGGGTCAGGGCGCGGTTCACCGGTCACCTCCGGGAAGTCGATCCGCGGTACGCGGGGCAGCCGACGGCCGGATGTGAAGTCTCGTCACGATGTCACCTGTTCGGTTCCGGGATGTGCGGTCGCGCCCTCGGTTCGCGGAGCGGGCGCGACCGCTCATCCTGCCGTATCCGCCACGGGAGTTCGTACCCGAGGATCCGGTCGCGGTGGCGGGATCCCGCAGCTCAGACGATTCCCCCGACGCGTTCGGCCTGCTCGCGGTCCCACCCGGGACGGCCGTCCTGCCGAACCGCCCCAACGCGCCTCGCCGGCCGGCCGGCCGCACCGGGGCGACCCCCGGGAAGGTCCCGTCCAGGTGAGCGTGCGGCCCTGAGCCGCCCGAGACCCCGCGGGCGCCTCAGATGACCTTCATCCGCACCAGCGCACCGAGCGTCAGCGCCCCCGGCACGAGCGGCAGCCACACCGTGATGATCCGGTAGCCGAGCACCACGGCCGTGGCCACCGCGACCGGGCCGCCGGCCGCCACCAGCGCCACGATCAGCGCCGCCTCCACCGAGCCGATCCCGCCCGGCGTCGGGACCAGCGCGACCGCCACCGTCGCCGCCAGATACGCGACCGCCATGTGTGCCACCGGCACCGGCAGCCCCAGCGCCTGTCCCACCGCGGCCAGACCGGCCGCCTGGAGCACCGGGAACGCCAGCGAGCCGCCCCACAGGGCCAGCGCCCGGGAGGGACGGGAGTGCACCGAGCGCGCCTCGCCGAGCGCGGTGCGCAGGAACGAACACACCGCCGACCGCAGCCGCCGTACGAGGGCGAGCGCGCCCGCCACCGCCAGCACGGCCGCCCCGAGGACGCCCAGCAACGGTCCGAGCGCCCCGGCGGGCAGCAGCGAGCCGAGCCGCAGCGCGTCCGGGAAGACCAGCAGCAGCACGGCCAGCAGGCCCACCCGGGCCACGCCCTCCGCCATCAGATACAGCGCGAGCGCCGCGGAGGAGCGGGCCAGGGGCACCCCGCACACGGTCATGAACCGCAGATTGACCGCGCTCGCGCCGAGCCCCGTCGGCAGCAGGTGGTTGGCCGCGCCGGCCGCGAACTGCGCTGCCAGCAACCGTCCTGCGGGCAGCCGCTCCACCACCGCGCCCTGCCGGGTGACGGCCGCCGCCACCCACGTCAGACAGGTGGCGGCGAGCGCGGCCAGCAGCCAGGGCCACTGCGCGTGACGCAGCTGTGCGAAGCCCTCGGCGAGAACGGACCGTTGCCGCACCGCGATCACGGTGACGAGCAGGAGCGGAAGCAGACACAGGATCTTGCGCACCGGCACGCGCCGTGCGGGCCCGCCCCGGGAAGGTGGGACGGGCGCAAGGGGTACGGGAACCGCTGTCACACTCGGAGAGCTTCTCCGCGCGGCGCCGACTGCGGGTTGCGCGAGCGCGGACGGGACATTACGTAGGGTCATCGGGTCCTTCGTCTGATCCTCGGCCTGAGACTCTGCCTGACGCGCTGTCTGCTCCCTCGGCCGGTCCTTCGCCGCCGAGGACGTGGGGAGAAGCTTGACCTCAAGGTTGCTTGAGGTCCTACGGTCGCTTCCATGAGCATGGAGAGCACCGCCTGGACGCAGCTTTACAGCGTCATGAACGCCCAACACGAACGCCGCCCCTTCGACCGGGTGACATTGCGCCGCATCGGCGCGTTCGCCCGCCCCCATCGTCGCCGCATCGCGCTGTTCGTCCTGCTGGGGGTGCTGACCGCGCTGCTGGCCGTCGCCACCCCCGTCCTCGCCGGGCGGGTCGTCGACGCGATCGTGTCGCACGGCGACGCGGACGCGGTCGTCCGGCTGGCGCTGCTCATCGCGGTCATCGCGGTGCTGGAGGCGGCGCTGGGCATCCTGGGCAGAAGGCTCTCGGCGACGCTCGGGGAGGGACTCATCCTGGATCTGCGCACGGCCGTGTTCGATCATGTGCAGCGGATGCCGGTCGCGTTCTTCACACGTACCCGTACGGGAGCGCTCGTCTCCCGACTCAACAACGACGTCATCGGCGCCCAGCGCGCCTTCAGCAACACGCTCTCCGGAGTGGTCTCCAACCTGGTCACCCTGGTGCTCACCCTCGCCGTCATGCTCACCCTGTCCTGGCAGGTCACCCTGCTCGCGCTGGCCCTGCTGCCGGTGTTCGTGCTCCCGGCCCGGCGGATGGGCAGCCGGATGGCGGGCATGCAGCGCGAGGCGGCCACGCTCAACGCGGCGATGGGCACCCGGATGACCGAACGCTTCTCCGCGCCCGGCGCCACGCTGGTCAAGCTGTTCGGCCGGCCCGAGGAGGAGTCGGCGGAGTTCGCGGCCCGCGCCGCCCACGTCCGGGACATCGGTGTGCGTACGGCCACCGCCCAGTCGGTGTTCATCACCGCGCTGACCCTCGTCTCAGCCCTGGCCCTCGCCCTCGTCTACGGCCTCGGCGGCCGTCTCGCGCTGAACGGCACCCTCGAACCGGGCGCCGTCGTCGCTCTCGCCCTGCTCCTGACCCGTCTGTACGCCCCGCTGACCTCCCTCGCCGGGGCCCGGGTGGAGGTCATGAGCGCGCTGGTCAGCTTCGAGCGGGTCTTCGAGGTGCTCGACCTGAAGCCCCTCATCGAGGAGAAGCCGGACGCCCGCGAGGTGCCGCCGGGTCCTGTCTCCGTCGAGTTCGAGGACGTCCGCTTCGGCTACCCCTCCGCCGACAAGGTCTCGCTGGCCTCCCTGGAGGAGGTCGCCTCACTGGACTCCCGCGGCGGCGCCGAGGTCCTGCACGGCGTCTCCTTCCGCGCCGAGCCCGGGCAGACCATCGCCCTCGTAGGCTCCTCCGGCGCCGGCAAGTCCACCGTCGCCCAGCTCCTGCCGCGCCTGTACGACGTCGACGCGGGCGCCGTCCGGATCGGCGGGGTCGACGTCCGCGACCTGAGCGCGGGTTCGCTGCGGGCCACCCTCGGCATGGTCACCCAGGACGGCCACCTCTTCCACGACAGCGTCCGCGCGAACCTCCTGCTGGCCCGCCCCGGAGCCACCGAGGACGACCTGTGGGACGCCCTGCGCCGCTCCCGCCTCGACGACCTCGTCCGGTCACTCCCCGACGGCCTCGACACGGTCGTCGGGGAACGCGGCTACCGCCTCTCCGGCGGCGAGCGCCAGCGCATGACCATCGCCCGGCTGCTGCTGGCCCGCCAGCGCGTCGTCATCCTCGACGAGGCCACCGCGCACCTCGACAACACCTCCGAGGCGGCCGTCCAGGAGGCGCTCGCCGAGGCGCTCGCGGAGCGTACGGCGGTGGTCATCGCCCACCGGCTGTCGACCGTGCGCGCCGCCGACCTGATCCTCGTCGTCGAGTCCGGCCGGGTCGTGGAACGCGGCACGCACGACGAGCTCCTGGCGACCGGCGGGCGGTACGCGGAGCTGCACCGGACCCAGTTCGACCAGCCGGGGATGACACAGACGGCCGCACGCTGAAGCGGCGACCGCGGCTTGGGGCGGCCGCATGCTGAGGGACGGGGGTGGGACCGGGGGACTGGGGCGGGGGTGAGGCGGACCTGGTGCGGCGGCGCACGGACGGGCCGCCGGCTCCCCGCGCGGCACCGACTGGCGGTGCCGCATCGGCTTCCCGGGCCGCACCGCTGTCGGTGCCGCACCGGCTTCTCGTGGCGCATCCGCTGTTGGCGCCGCACCGGCTTCCCGTGGCGTACCCGCCGTCGGTGCCGCACCGGCTTTCCGTGCCGCGCCCGCTGTCCGCGCCGTTGTCGGAAGGTCAGCGCTTGGCGAGCAGATCCGCCGGGAAGGCGCCGGCGGCGAGCGCGGTGCGGACGAAGCCCGTGCCGAGCTCGGTCAGCCGGGCCACGCCGTCCGCGCCCAGATGTGCGTACGGGGCGCGGTCCAGCCGGTCCGTCTCCCGCTCGATGTCCTGGCGCAGCGCGCTTCCCCGCTCGGTCAGCTCGCCGTCCTCGTCCAGCAGGCCGCGCTCCCGCAGCCGGCCGGCCGCCGCGTCCCAGTCCTCCCGGCTCCAGCCGCGGGTGTCGCGCACCCACTTCGGCGACATGCCCTTGCCGGTCGCCGTGTGGGTCAGCACGGCCTCGAGTCCGTCGAGTCCGGCCGCCATCAGCACGGCGAGGTGTCCGTCGCCCCGGTGTTCGCGCAGCAGCGTGGCCGCGTGCCAGTACGCCAGGTGCGGCTCCTCGGGGACCGGCAGATCGGCGTGGGCCGAGTACAGGGGCCGGGCGCTGCGCGAGCAGGCCTCGGTGGCGCGCAGGGCGAGCGTCGCGGCCTCCGACATCTCCGCGGACGCGACCGCGTCCGCGCCCAGCAGGCGCCGCAGCGTCGTGTCGACGGCGCGCGTGCGTGCCGCCAGGACCTGCTCGGGCGAGGCCGACTCCCAGACCGCGGGCACGTACCGGGCGACGAGCGTGTGCTTGTAGTTGTAGAAGGTCGCCGTCACCGCGCCCGCCCCGACGGGCCCGAGCGCGGCGGCCCGCACGGCGAAGTTGACGGCCCGCGGGTGGGTCACGCCCAGCGCACCCAGCTCGCGGCCCACGTCCGGGGAGAAGTAGTGCGTCGCGTGCAGCGAGTTGAGCGTGCTGTGACAGTGGCGGCCCGCGCGCGGGTCCGGAGCGACGGTGGTCATGGCGGGCACGATACCGACCGGTCGGTAACTTTTCCAGACGCGCGGACGAGGTGACCTCGCGAGGCCGGGGGCCCGTCCGACCAGCCCGCGGGACGGCCCGACCGGACGGCCGTCGGTCGGGCCGAGAACGGGAACACCGGGATACCCCGGAACGCCGGAACGTCACGCGGGGGTGCGGCGCCGCCGGACTCGGTCCCGCCCCCGGCCGATGCTCCCGGGCGGCGGCCCTGCGTCATGGCGCCGGCATCCGGGGCCGCTGACGTCGTGACGGACCGCCGACCGCCGGACTGACCGTCGGTGACAGGGGGACCCACCTGGCGCGGGGCGCAGGGCGCCGTCAGGCGTCGCGGCCGACACCGCGGTCGGGCGCGGTCATGTCTCCCGTCGCGGGAGTGCCGTCGGCGAGTCCGTAGCGCAGGTACACGGTGCCCTTCGGGCCGGCCGTCGGCGGTTCGAGGAGGGTGACGTTCGCGGGCACCGCGCCCCCGTCGAACACCTTCTTCCCGACGCCGAGCACGATCGGGTGCACCCAGAGGTCGAGACGGTCGAAGAGCTTCTCGCGCAGGAGGGTCTGCACGAGGTTCAGGCTCCCCACCACCTTCACGTGCTCATGCCGGTCCCGGATCTCGCGCACCGCGCCGGCCAGATCCGGGCCGAGCTGCGTGGATCCGGCCCACGAGAGGTCGGGTGTGCCGCGGGAGGCCACGTACTTCGGGACGCTGTTGAAGAGCGTGGCGATCTCGTTGTCCTCACCGCCCTCCTGGTGCGGCCAGTGGGCGGCGAAGATGTCGTACGTCCGCCGGCCGAGCAGGAGGGCGTCCGTGCCCTCGTACGCGGCGAGCACCCGCGCCCCGGTGACCTCGTCCAGCAGGGGCGCCTGCCAGCCGCCGAACGGGAACCCGTCCGGGTCCTCGTCGGGCCCACCGGGCGCCTGCCCGACGAGGTCGAGGGTGGTGAACAGCTCGACGTGGATGAGGCCCATGTCCTACTCCTGACGAGTCGGTTGTCTCGGTCGAGAGGTAGACCCGCAGACGCCGCCGGACTCATCGCTGCGACGGCACCCTCCTTGCTGCGATGCGCAACCGTTCGGGACTACCGAACCGTTCGAAACGCGGCTGCCCGGTGCGGAATCGGATCAGGAGGAGGGGACAATGTCCGTGCACGACAACGTCGTTGGGTCACGGGGAGAGGGACAAGATGGTGGAGGAACTCATTCTGGCCGGGGGAACCACGGTCGTCGCGGCCATGGCCACCGACTCGTGGACGGTCGCGCGCGGCGGAGTCGCCCGGCTGTTCCGCCGTCGCGGAGAGGACCGGCAGGCCGCTGTCGAGGCCCAGCTCGACAACAACGAGGCCCTCGTCGCGAGGGCCGACGACGCGGAACGGGTGCGCCGGAGTCTGCTCCCCGTGTGGATGCTGGAGCTGGAATCACTCCTGGGCGAGTACCCGGACGCCGCGGACGAACTGCGTGAGCTGACCGAGGAGATCAAGAAGCGGTTGCCCGAGACGCGGCAGCCCCAGGTGCAGAACAACGTGGCCAAGGACAACGGACAGGTCTTCGCGGCTCTGGGCGGCAATGTCATCGTGCACTCGGCGCCTCCCGGACAGGCGGGAGGCGCCGGAGCCGCCCAGTGAGCCGGTCCGGGACCGGGCCACGGCAGACGGTCCGCGTCGACGGCGGGTTCGGCTACGGCGTCATCGGCGCCGACCTGCACGTCTTCCCCGACCGGGGGCCGGTCTACCTGCTCTCCCGGTATCGGCCTGCTCCGGAGCCGGCCGCCGCCCTCGCACCTGGGCGGAAGGACACGGCCGGACCCGCTTCCCAGCCCAGCCGGCTCCTCAACGCCCGTTTCCAGGTCGTGGATTTCACCGGTCGGGCTGAGGAGCGGGCCGAGCTGGCCGCCTGGCGCGACGGCGACGCTCCACGCGCCGCCCGCTGGCTGCACGGAGCCGGCGGCCAGGGCAAGACGCGGCTGGCCGCGCAGTTCGCGGCCGACAGCGCGTCGAGGGGCTGGAAGGTCGTCTCGGCCACCCACGGCGCCGGCACGATCCACCCGCACCCGGGAAGCCAGGACCTGCGGCTCGACGGCGCTGCGGGGCTCCTCCTGGTCGTCGACTACGCCGACCGCTGGCCCCTGTCCCACCTGTCCTGGCTGTTCAGTAACAAGCTGCTGGACGGGCCCCTGCCGACCCGACTGCTGTTGCTGGCCCGGTCCGTCTCCCCCTGGCCCGCCGTGCGCTCCGCGCTGGAGGACACCGGGACGGAGACAGGCGCCCTCGCGCTGTCACCGCTCGATGAGGGCCGCGGTGGACTCGCCGCCCGCCGAGCCATGTTCACCGTCGCCCGCGACTGCTTCGCCGCCCGCTACGGTCTCGCCGACCCGGACGCCATCGTCGTACCCGGCTATCTGGACCGGTCGGACTTCGGCCTGATCCTGGCGCTGCACATGGCCGCGCTGGTGGCCGTCGACGCCCACGTCCGCGGCGGCAGCCCGCCGAAGGACATGGCGGGCCTGTCCGCGTATCTGCTCGACCGCGAACGCAGGCATTGGACCCGGCTCCACGAACTGCGCCTGGAAGGCCTGGAGTACGAGACCCCGCCCGGCGCCATGAGCCAGGTGGTCTTCACCGCCGCGCTCACCGGCGCGACCACGCACCGCGACGGCACGGCCCTGCTCGGTGGCCTCGGCATGGAGCGCCCCGCGCGCCTCCTGGCCGATCACGCCACCTGCTATCCGCCCGAGGAGCCCGGCGCGGTCCTCGAACCCCTCTACCCCGACCGGCTCGCCGAGGACTTCCTCGCCCTGACCCTTCCCGGCCACGACACGAGCGACTACCCCACGGCTCCCTGGGCGCCGGACGTCATCGGCACGCTCGTCGCCCGCGACCCGGACGGCTCGCCGCCCGCTCATCTGGCCCGTGCCCTGACCTTCCTGGCCTCCACGGCGGCACCGCACCGCTGGCCGCACGCCGCCCGCCACCTGGAGACCCTGCTGCGCACCGACCCGGCCCTGGCCGTCGCCGCGGGCGGCGCGGCCCTGACCACGCTGGCCGCGGTCGACCTCGACACCGAGGTGCTGGAGGCGGTCGAGGCGCACTTCCCCCACCGCGGACAGGCAGATCTCGACGCCGGAATCGCCGCTGTCACCGAGCGCCTCGCCGCACGCCGTCTCCCCGCCACCCAGGACCCCTCCGCGCACGCCCGGCTGTACCAGAACCTCGGGTTCCGGCTGATGCGGGCGGGCCATCGGGAGGACGCCGTGGCCGCGGCCGAGAAGGCGGTCGCCGTCCTGCGCAAGCTCGCGGCCGTCGACGCCGCCGCACATCGGCCGGCGCTCGCCATGGCCCTGGCCCAGTTGAGCGAGCGGGCTCATGCGGCGGACCGCACGGAGGCGAGCCGCCACGCCGCCGAAGAGGCCGTCGGTCTCTTTCGAGGACTGGCGGCCACGGACCCCACAGCGCACGAACCCGGCCTCGCGCTGTCGCTCTCCCACCTGGGCGTCACCCTCTCCGAGGCCAGGGACCCCGAAGCGGCCCTCGCCGTGACCCAGCGGGCGATGGGCATCTTCCAGCGGCTGGCGGTCACCGACCCCGAGAGCTACGGCCCGGGTCTGGCCGTGACCCTGATCAACGAGGCCGTTCTGTGCCGGCAGCAGCGTCGCTGGTCGGACGCCCGGACGGCTGCCGAACGGGCGGTGGCGCTCATCCGGCGCCTGGTGGCCGCCGGACCCGCGGCCTCCAGGTCCGAACTCGACCGGTCCGTCGCGGTGGACGAGTCCGACCTGGCGACGGCCCTGTCCATTCTCGGGCTGCTGCTGTGGGGCGCACGCCGCCGTGACGATTCCCTTGCCGCCCTGCGGGAGGCGGTCTACATCAGATGCCGGCTGGCGACGGCCAACCCCACCGCCCATGAACACGCTCTGGCCGACGACCTCTCCTTCCTCGGCATCTATCTCGCGCAGAGCGGCCTCGCCGAGGAGGCGCTGGCCGTGACCGCGCAGAGCGTGGAGATCTACCAGCGCCTCGCGTCGCAGAACCCGGGGGCGTTCGAGGGGCCACTGCGCAGGGCGCACGAGGCCTGCGGGACCCTCCGCGAGCGGATGAGCGGAACTCCCGCTGAAACCGACAGGACCTGGACGCTGGAGGCGCACTATGCGGCGCTCCTCAACCAGGACGAGGTCTGGCAGGACGCCCAGGACCGCCGCCATCGCCTGGACGACATGGACCCCCGCTACAGCGGCAACGTGCTGCGGTTCCTGCTCCGGCAGGCCGACGTCCTCTTCGAGGGGCTGTTGCACGGGCTCGGCGCCTCCCCCGATTCGCTCGGCCGATGGGCCGGCGAGACCGCCGAGGCCTGGCTCGCCCGGCAACCGCTCGTCGTCGCCCTGCGCCGCCGCTCGGAGGGCAAACCGGCCCGACCGGCACTCTGCTATTGCGGGTACGCCATTCAGCCCGAGTGGAATCATGATCATTGCTATCCCGGCATCATCGTCGACTGAACAGCGCTGCCGACCGGGTGGACGGGGGGAGACTAGTGGGGGACAAGGCCGAACTCGGTCCGACGGTGGTGGAGGTCGTCGGGGAGCGCTGGGGCGTGGTCCTGCCCGCCGACGGTCTCATCGCCCGTTTCGGCGAACCCGGTTGGAGCTACGAGGAGGAGGTGGCGCGCCCCTGCCCCGGGTGCGACGGCCGGCTGCACTCGCTGCGCAGACCGTACGAGTCGGCGGGGAAGGTCTACCGGTACGTGGCCGTCGTCTGCCCGGCCTGTCCGGCGGCATACACGCTCGGCGACCTGGGCGTGAAGACCTACGACAAGCTGTCCGCGCGGCCCGGGGCGGTGAAGCCGGACGCGGTGGAGCCGGACGCGGTGGAGCCCGGCGAGGCGAACAAGCGCGGTGCCGCGCCCTCGGCGCGGGCGCCGCACCGGGCGGGCGCGGCGGGGCCGACGCGGACGCGTGTGAAGGTGACAGCACGGACGAGCCCGGCACGGCTGTCCGAAGGGGCGCGAGGAATCGAACGGTTCCTCGGTCCGTGCCCTACCGGGCCGGGCGTCACCATCACCGTCGTCGCGGGTTCACCCGACCCTGCCTGGCCGGCGGACCTCCCGTTACCGACCGAGCCGGAGCAGCGCCGGCTGTTCTGGCGCAAGGTGACCGACCCCGCCTGGCGGCCGCCCGAGGGGGCGGTGACGGCGGCCGACGACATCCGGATCATCCTGCCCGAGGGCCCCGCCTTCGCCGACTTGCGCGCCCACCTGGCCGAGAGGGGCATCGCCTTCCGCGGCGTCCGGCACTGGGTGGAGGACGAACAGGTCGGCACGGTGGGCGAGTTCGGCAGCCCCACGCAGCTGGTGGCCCACCCCGCCCGCGCGTTCGCGGGCCTGGGGTCCCCCATTCCGCCCACGCCCGTCGCGGGACCCGGGGCGCACGCCGCCCGGGACGCCTTCGAGGCCCAGTGGGATGCCCTGGCGGACCTGCCGGACGCCGACGAGGCCTCGTACGTACCGGTCACCGACCTGGTTCCCGAGGACTGGGCCCGGCTGTTGCCGCACCCCGCCTTCAACCCGGCCCAGTCCGACGCCGTTCCCGCCCTGCTGGAGGGCGACGGGCATGTGATGGTCGTCGCTCCCACCGGCGCGGGCAAGACACCCATCGGCATGGTGGCCGCGCTGCGAGCCCATGCGCAGGGCCGCAAGGCGGCCTGGCTCGTCCCCCAGCGGTCGCTCACCGACGAACTCGACCGCGAACTGGAGAACTGGCGACGGCACGGCATCGGCGTCGTCCGGCTCACGGGCGAGTACGCCACCGACACCGAACTCGTCCGCGAGGCCGACATCTGGGTCGCCACGACCGAGAAGTTCGAGGCGATCTGCCGAAACGGGTCGCTGGGCGGCGTCCTCGCCGAGGTCGGCGTTCTGGTCGTCGACGAGATCCACCTGCTCGGTGACCCGGCGCGAGGCGCCGTGCTGGAAGCGGTGCTCACGCGGGTACGCGAGGACAGTGCCCAGACCCGCATCGTCGGACTGTCGGCGACCGTGGCCAACGCCGACGAGGTCGCCGACTGGCTGGGGGCCAGGCTGATCCGTACGGCATGGCGGCCGACCCGCCTGACCTGGCAGATCCCGCTGCTGCCCGCTGCCCGCTGCCCGCGACGGCGAACGCCCCATGCGGTCCACCGCTGCGCGGACCGCCGCCGCCGTACGGCTGGTCCGGACCGTGACCGACGAGGACGGCAGCGTGCTCGTCTTCTGCAGCAGCAAGCGCGGGGTGCGCGCGACGGCACTCGCCATCGCCGCGGACCGCGGGGTCCCGACACGCGGCGTCGACGCGGACGACACGGAACTCGTCGAGCGGCTGTGCGGCAGCGCCGGCGTGGGGCTGCACTACCGCGACTGGCCCTACAAGCGCGAGGCCGAGAAGGCCTTCCGGGCCCGTGAGAGCGACGTCCTGGTCGCGACCTCCACCGTGGCGGCCGGGGTGAACCTCCCCGCCCGCGCCGTCGTCGTGCGCGACGGCCGCCTCGGCCGGGATCGGATCGAGGTGTCCATGGTGCAGCAGATGTTCGGCCGCGCCGGACGGGTCGGGGCGGGGGAGCGGGAGGGCTGGGCCTATCTGCTGGCGGACGAGACGGAACGCCCCGTGTGGCAGGCTCGGCTGACCGCCGGCTACACCGTGCGTTCGCGCATCGGTGACCGGCTGCCCGACCACGTGCTGGCCGAACTCGTGCAAGGACGCGTGACCTCGCTGGAGGAGGCCGAGGACTGGTGGACCGACACCTTCGCCTTCCATCAGGGGCACGACAGTGTCGAGCCGCTCCACGACGCCGTGGTCTACCTGGAGGAGGCCGGCTTCCTGCGCCGGCACGGCGGACCCAGGGGCGACACGTTCCTGGAACCGACCGAACGGGGGACGCTGACCAGCCGCTTCATGGTGGACGCCGTCCTGGCGCACGAGCTGTCGGAAGCGGTACGCGACCTCCCCGTACCGGAGGACCCCGACCACGCCGAAGAGACTCTGACGAGACTGCTGGCCACCCGGCTGCCGGACCTGGCGGAGGCCGCGTTCAGTGACCGCGCCCGTGTCACGTTGCGCAGGGTGCTGCGTCACCAGGGCCGGGCGGAGGAGCCTGAGTCCGATCAGGAACCACCGGACAAGGACGAGGGACTGCTGCCGGGAGACCTGGCGCACGCGGTGCTGCTGCTGGTCGCCACCAGCCCCCAGGCGTTCGCCGCGCGCGCGGGGTACGTGCTCGGCATCCCGGCCGACAGCCTGACGGCCGTCCTCGACGAGGCCCAGCGGTATCTGGCCTGGCTGGGCGCCCAGGGGGAGTTGGGCACCGTTCATCCCTGGGCGGCGGTCGTGGCCGCCGACCTCGCCGAACGCATCCGCTGGCGCGCTCTCGGCCCCGAGCGGGGCGCCGGCCGGCTGCTGTGGATGTGCGGCCGGATGGCCACACCGCAGCTGGCGCCGCGTCTCGTGCCCCGTATGTGGCGCGCGGCGCGCGATCGCGGTATCGGGGCCCCCGACTGGGCCGGCACCGTCCCGCCGCGCGACAGCGCGATCGCACCGGCGCGATACCAGACCCTGCTCAAGCAGCGCGCCACCGGATCCGCCTTCACGACCCGGCGCTCCGGCTCACTCGGTGTGGAAGCCCCGCACGGCGCGGTGATCTGCCTCTGGGACGGCACGACGACGATCCGGTACGTCTCCGACGGCGCCCCCGCCCTGGTCGACTACCCGCCGGGCCGTCGCGATGACTCTTCGAGAGGCCGGCGAGGAGGCGCCGTCTTCACTCGCGGCGACCGCCACGCGACAGGGTGGCTCGCGTCGTACAACGGGCTCTCCTGACAACGGGACGCAAGGTGCGCTGCCCCCGTGGCGGCAGCCGGTCATGACACCGGAGCTTCGCCCCTGAGCAGTCTGCCCTCGTACGCTCGGCGATCCGCGTGTACGAGGACATCCGGCCGGAGGTCGCCGAGGCCCGCCCCTTCTGGCCGCTCGGGCTGCCGGCCTGGGACGACGCCTGGATCGCCCACGGCCTTCGCGGCCGGGAGTCCGCCTATCTGGCGGTGTGGCGCAGGGGCGCCGGCAGCCGAAGCCGCACGCTCGGCCTTCCCCACCTGAGGGGCGTTGCGCTCGTCCCGCAGGTACTGCACTCCGGCCCGTCCGGGGTCCCCGTGCGGTGGGACGCGGCTGACGGCGCGTTGACCGTGTCCCTGCCCGCCCCCGACACGGCCGCGCTGCTCCGGTTGGGCGCCGTCCGCTGAGGCGGCGGCCGTGCCCTCGGCCTGGTGACCCGCGGTGGCGCCGGACGTCGACGTGGCCACGTCGATCGAGTCGACCGCGCTGTCGCGCTGTCGTCGCTGTCGTCACTGGTGCAGGCGCCGTAGCCGATCCGGTTGACGCCCGGGGAGACGCGGGGGCTCGGTCGGTGGGGGCGCCGTCGCGCGGGCCGGTGGAGTGGCGGGGCAACGGTGCCGGCGCCGGGGCGAGCTGCGAAGTCGCACGATGCGCATCCGAGCGCGGCGAAAATGTCTGCAAGATTGCTGTGCATATTGTTAACAATCTTGTAGCGTGCGTCACGCCTCGACGGCGAGGCATCGACGAAGCACTTCGTGCTCGATGAGGGGAGACCCCATGCAGCGGCAGTCCGCGTCCCTTGGACGCGAGGCCCTCACCCACCCGGCGGGGACGCGGGAGGGACGCCCGGTGGCCCGCACACATCTCTTGAGAGGCGCGGCGCTGGCGGGCTCCCTCGCGCTCACCACCGCTGTGCTGCCGACCTCCGTCGCGCTGGCCGCCGCCGGTGAGTCCGCCGCACAGCACCGCGGCCGTGCCGCGGACCGGCAGGACACCGCGCTGGCCTTCGACTCCGCCGCCTACACGACGATCTCTGTCACCGTCGACGGGCAACCGGTGAACGTGCGCTGGTACAAGGAGATCTGCTACGTCGCCGCCCCGGTCGCCGCGGCGGCGCAACAGGCCGGCGGCCCCGGCGGCGGCACCACCACGATCCCCAACACCGCCTGCGGCTACCAGAGCATGAACGTGTTCGTCCCCGAGAGCGCCTTCGGCGATCAGCGGACGCCGGTCTACCTCGCGCTGAACAACAGCGGCTGGAAGGCCAGTTACATCAAGGCGAGTGTGACCGACGGCGGCTCCTACGACAGCGCGACGAGCAACGTCGGCGCCGCTCTGAAGGCCGGGTACGTCTTCGCCGACGTCGCCAACCGAAGCCGCGGGCTGACAGGCGCCGACGGCTCGTCCCCCGGCAAGGCCCCCGCGGCAGTGGTCGACGCCAAGGCGGCCGTCCGCTACCTGCGTCTCAACGACGCCACGATGCCCGGCAGCGCCGAGCGGATCGTCGTCAACGGCACCAGCGGCGGCGGCGCACTGGTGTCGATCCTGGGCGCCTCCGGCAACAGCGGCGAGTACGACCCCTACCTCGCCGCCATCGGCGCCGCCGGCATCGACGCCAAGGGCCGCAGCACCCTGCGCGACGACGTCTTCGCGGTCAACGCCTACTGCCCGATCACCGACCTCGGCAACGCCGACGCGGCCTACGAGTGGCTCTACAACATCCTCGCCACCCGCGACACCACCGGTGCGAACCCCTCACCCACGGACGCCGCCGCGATCGCGGCCCGGTTCCCCGCGTACGAGCAGAGCCTCGGGCTGCGCAACCCCGACGGCTCCCGGCTCACCGCCGCGACCATGCTCGACGCCATCAATAAGGAGGTCATCCGCTCCGCGGAGACCTATGTGAAGGCCGACCCCGCACACACGATCCCGCCGCTGGGCGGCACCTTCGAGATCCAGTCGGGAGGCCCGGGAGGCCCGCCCACCACGAAGTCGTACGTCAACGACTGGATCGACCTCGACACCACCACCGGCACGGTGCGCTCCGTCGACATGACGAGGTACCTCGCCTTCGTCGCCACCCAGGCCACTCTCAAGACGACCCCCGCCTTCGACGCCGTGGGCGTCAACGGGAACACGACCAGCGGCACCGAGACCAACCTCTTCGGACCGCCGGCCCAGAAGTACATGAACTACACCGAGTACGGCTGGAACCACAACGACGTCGCCGGCGACGGCAGCGGCATCGACGACACCGGGCTGACCTGGGACCAGTACACCGGCAAGAAGAGCACCACCGTCGACGACCAGGTACACCTCGTCGACCCGATGGACTTCGTCGGCACCGGCGCCGACACCGCGCCGAACTGGTACATCCGCAACGGCACCCGCGACCGGGACACCGCGTTCACCGTCTCGGTCAACCTCGACCGGGCGCTCGCCGCGGACAAGCAGGTCAAGGACCTCAACTACCGGCTCGCCTGGAACCAGCCGCACGCCGGCAACTACGACGTACCCGAGGCCATGGCCTGGATCGCCGACGTCGTCCGCAAGGCCGGCAACCCGCTCGTCTCCGGACAGCGCGGATAGCCGGACCGGGCCGCGCCGCGCGACCGCCGGGGGCCTGTGCCGCGACGCCGTCCTGCGTCGCGGCACAGCGGTGCCCGTCCGCTCGCCGTCGTGGTGCGTCCTGGAACCGTCCGGTACCCGTAGTCGTCCCGGCTGCCGGTCGGGTTCCCGAGCAGGTCGTGTGGCGTGAGTCACTGTCCTTTCGGTGAGGCGAGGGCCCGGTGCGCGTCCGTACCCCCTGATGACGATCGGACGTCGGGTGCAAAGATGGGCGCGCTATGACTGTCGGAGGGTGGTGCCGCACGCTGCGGGCCGGTGTCTTCGCCGCCGCCTGCGTGCTGCTGGCCGCCCTCGGTCACGTGCTGATGTCCGGGACTCCCGTCCACTGGCGGACGGTGGTCGTCGGCACCGCGGCGACCGGTGCGGCCGGCTGGTTCATGGCCGGCCGTGAGCGCGGGCGCGCGATGATCGTCACGGTCGTGGTCGCCGCCCAGGCGGTGCTCCATGAGACGTTCTCGCTGGCCCGGACCCGGCCGTCCGGTGCGGCACCCGGCCGGGGCACCGCACCGGACGGCATGGACATGGGTTCCTCGGACGTCATGGACATGAGCGGCATGACGCACATGGCCCACGGCTCGGGCCTGGGGCACACGCACAGCATGGCCGCCACCGCCTCGTTCGGCATGCTCGCGGCCCACCTTCTCGCGGCGGTGCTGTGCGGACTGTGGCTCGCCCACGGCGAGCGCGCCGTCTTCCGTGTCCTGCGAGCCGCAGCGGCTCGGCTGGCCGCGCCGCTGCGGATGCTGCTGGCGCTGCCCGTGCCGGCCCGCCGCCCGCCCGTGCGTAGGCGCCGCACCCGCGCGCACCGCTCGCCGCTGGCCCGTTTCCTTCTCTGTCGTTCCGTCACCTCCCGGGGACCGCCCACGGGTGCCGCTGTCGTCTGAGACAGCCGGATCCACCGGGGCTCACCGCTCTTCACCGTTCCGCGCTCCCACGCGGATGTCCCCACGCCACGCGTCTCCTCGTGTCGGCCATGAGCGCGTGACGAGCCCCGGGCATCGCCGTACCGACTGCGTACGGCGCACCCGTGTGCCGGAGAGCCACGTTCCTGCGGGACGTCGGCCCCGGACGATTCGAGAAGGACACCACGTGATCACTTCTGTCCTGTCCGCTCCCCGTCGTGCGGAGCGCGCGACGGCGGACGCCTCCGCCACCGCCTGGGCACTGGCCGCCCGCAACGGCGACCCTCATGCCGCCGAGCACTTCGTCCGCGCGCTCCACGGCGACGTACTGCGCTACGTCGCCCATCTCAGCGGCGACCCCCAGGCCGCCCACGACCTGACCCAGGACACGTTCGTACGCGCCCTCGCCGGCCTGCCGCGTTTCGAGGGACGTGCCTCGGCCCGTACCTGGCTGCTGTCCATCGCCCGCCGCGCGGTGGCCGACAGTTTCCGCCGTGCCGCGGCCCGCCCCCGGCCGGCCGACACCCACGACTGGCAGTCGGCCGTGGAACGCACCCAGCCCCGCGGGCTGCCGGGCTTCGACGACGGCATCGCGCTCCTCGACCTGCTGGAGGCGCTGCCCGACGAGCGCCGTGAGGCTTTCGTGCTGACCCAGGTGGTGGGACTGCCCTACGACGAGGCGGCCCGCTTCATCGGCTGCCCCGTCGGCACGGTCCGTTCCAGGGTGGCTCGCGCACGGGCCACCCTGGAACTCCTGCTCCTCGAAGCGGAGATCCAGGCCGTCCGAGCAGCGTGACGCGAAGGCCGGCGCCTCCGGGCGGGCGCCGGCCTGACGGTTCACCGTCCTCGCCCCGCCGAAGCGGAAGGTCCTTCCCGCAGGGAAGCGATGTTCCTCACACCCTTCGGGTCCGAGGCGTGCCCGTGTAAAGTGAACGGCGCCCTTGACCTGCAAAAAGCCGGCAGGGAGCCGTCTTCTAGGAGTGCTTGATGCTGCGCACTATGCACAAGTCCAAGATCCACCGAGCCACCGTCACCCAGGCCGACCTGCACTACGTGGGATCCGTGACCATCGACGCCGATCTGCTCGACGCCGCCGATCTGCTGCCGGGGGAGCTCGTCCACATCGTCGACATCACCAACGGGGCGCGGCTCGAGACGTACGTCATCGAGGGGGAGCGAGGCTCGGGCGTCGTCGGTATCAACGGGGCCGCCGCCCATCTCGTGCACCCCGGGGATCTGGTGATCATCATCAGTTACGCTCAGGTGACCGACGCCGAGGCGCGGGCTCTGAAGCCGCGGGTCGTGCATGTGGACGGTGACAACCGGATCGTGGCCCTCGGAGCGGACCTCTCGGAGCCGGTACCGGGCTCCGGCCAGGAGCGCAGCCCGCAGGCGGTGTCGGTCTGACCGCAGCAGCCATCGCACGCAGCGCACCGGGAGTGCCCATGAGCGACATCGAGATCCGCGACGACCGGGCGGCGGGCCGCCTCGAGGCCCTCGGCGACGGGGGTGAAGTGGTGGGCCGCATCGAGTACTTCGTGCTGGAGTCGCCCGCGCCCGCGCTGGTGCCGGTGCACACCGTCGTCGAGCCGGCCCACGAGGGCAAGGGCATCGCCGGCTCGCTGGCGCGGGAGCTGTACGCCGCCTCCGGGCGCGAGGGCATTCCCGTGGCGCCGCTCTGCCCGTACGTCGTGAAGTGGGCCGAGCGGCACCCCGACGAGGCCCCGGCGGCCGACCCGGAGCTGCTGCGCGCCGCCAAGGACTGGCTGCGCGCGCACCCCGGCCGTTTCTGAACCGCCGCGCCCGCGGCATCGCGGGAGCGGCAGGGGTGGGAACGGCAGGGGTGGGAACGGGCCGGTGCGCCCACCCGGGTGAGTGGCCGCGGCCACCCCGGGTACGCGGGGGATGAGTCCAGAGCCAAGCCTCACATCTGGCCGGAGGACATCATGACCAACCCGTACGCCGACCCCGTCCACCCCGAGCCCGTTCACCCCGACCCGGTCCAGCCCGGACCGCCGCCCGGCCCGGTCCCGGGTCCTCCGGAGCCGTTCCCCAGCCCGGTGCCCGCTCCCGAGCCGCCGCCCGGTCCGGACCCGACGCCGCCTCCGCGGCCCGGTCCGCCCCCGGACCCCTCGCCGTCCCCCATCCCGCCGGGCCCGGAACCGGTTCCCAGCCCGGAACCGGGGCCACCTCTCAGCTGACGGGATCGGCTGACGGGACGACGGTGGGCGCCGGTGAACCGCCGCCCACCGGGACGCCCAGGAGGCGACTGCGCCGCGGACTACGCCTGCGTCTCCGACCGGTCGCCGCCCCAGAGGGTGTGGAACGCGCCCTCGCGGTCCACCCTGCGGTACGTGTGCGCCCCGAAGAAGTCCCGCTGTCCCTGCGTGAGCGCCGCCGGGAGCCGCTCCGCACGCAGCGCGTCGTAGTAGGCGAGCGCCGCCGCGAACCCGGGCGTCGGCACGCCCTGGAGCGTCGCCGAGACCAGCACCTCACGCCACGGGTCCTGCGCCGCCGCGATCTCGGAGGCGAACGTCTCGTCGGACAGCAGGCTCGGCAGGTCCGACCGGTTGTCGTACGCGGCGCGGATCCGGTCGAGGAAGGCGGCGCGGATGATGCAGCCGCCGCGCCAGATCGAGGAGACGGCGCCGAGGTCGATGTCCCAGCCGTACTCCTCGCTGCCCGCGGCGATCTCGTGGAAGCCCTGCGTGTACGACACGATCTTCGAGGCGTACAGCGCCTGCTCCACCCGGTCGGCGAAGGCCTGCGCCTCCGCCCTGCCCAGCGCCGACGCCTTCGGGCCTGCCAGGCCGCGCGAGGCCTCGCGCAGCTTCGCGTGGCCCGACAGCGACCGGGCGAAGACGGCCTCGGCGATGCCCGACACCGGAACGCCGAGGTCGAGGGCGATCTGGACCGTCCAGCGGCCGGTGCCCTTCTGTTCCGCCTGGTCGACCACCACGTCGACGAAGGGCCGGCCCGTCGCCGCGTCCACGTGGGACAGCACCTCGGCGGTGATCTCGATCAGGTAGGAGTCGAGGCGGCCCGTGTTCCAGGTGCGGAAGATGTCCGCGATCTGCGCGGGTTCGTACCCGGCGATGTCGCGCAGCAACTGGTAGGCCTCGCCGATCAGTTGCATGTCGGCGTACTCGATGCCGTTGTGGACCATCTTCACGAAGTGACCGGCGCCGTCCGGGCCGATGTGCGTGACGCAGGGCGCTCCGTCCGCCGCCTTCGCCGAGATCTTCTCCAGCATCGGGCCCAGCGACTCGTACGACTGCGGCGAGCCGCCCGGCATGATGCTCGGGCCGTGCAGTGCGCCCTCCTCGCCACCGGAGATGCCCGCGCCGACGAAGTGGATGTCCTGCTCGCGCAGTTCGCGCTCGCGGCGGCGGGTGTCGGCGAAGTGCGCGTTGCCGCCGTCGATGATCATGTCGCCGGGTTCGAGCAGCGGGGCGAACTCCCGGATCACCGCGTCGGTCGGCTCACCGGCCTTCACCATGATCACCAGGCGGCGGGGCCGCTCCAGTGCCGCCACGAACTCCTTGGCGGTCTCCGCGGCGACGAACTCGCCCTCGTGGCCGAACTCCTCGACCAGGGCGTGCGTCCGTGCCGCCGTACGGTTGTGCAGCGCGACCGTGTAGCCGTTGCGCGCGAAGTTGCGGGCGAGATTGCGGCCCATGACCGCGAGTCCCGTGACGCCGATCTGAGCTGAAGTGCTCATACGGTTGGCTCCTCCAGGGGTGTGCCCGTGCGTTCGGTCAGTGTCGTCCTCGGACCATCTTGACGGGTTGCGCCGCCGGATTCCCGCCCGGGGCGTCCGGCGTCCGCCCGCGCGTCGGAGCGGCCGGTTGTCGCCTTGTCATGGCCTGTTCGCCGCCCTTACTTTTGCCCCTCCTGACGCATGTCGAGGGGGATCTCCATGGCCGTACGCGGCCGGCACCGCCGGTATCAGCCGAACAGGATCAACCGGGCCTCACTCACCGTCACGGCGGGTGGTGCCGGTATGGCGCTGCCGCTGATCGGCACCGGTGCAGCTCAAGCGGCCGACGTGGACACCTGGAACAAGGTCGCCGCGTGCGAGTCGACCAACGACTGGGACATCAACTCCGGCAACGGCTACTACGGCGGACTCCAGTTCACCCAGTCCACCTGGGAGGCGTACGGCGGTACGCGGTACGCGCCCCGTGCGGATCTGGCCACCAAGGACCAGCAGATCGCCGTGGCCGAGAAGGTGCTGGACGGCCAGGGGCCCGGCGCCTGGCCCGTCTGCTCGGTGCGCGCCGGACTGAGCCGGGGCGGCGACGCCCCGGACATCCGTCCGAGCGGCACCTCGACGAGGTCCGCCGGGGCGGCGTCGTCCCCGTCGCCCTCCAAGGCGGCTCCCAAGGCGTCGAAGACGTCCCTGGACGACGTGCGGCCGCAGAGCACGCCTCAGTCCCGCGCGGGCACCGCCGAGATGTACACGGTGGTCCGCGGCGACACCCTCTCCGGCATCGCGGACACCGAGGAGGTCAAGGGCGGCTGGCGGGGGCTCTACGCCGCCAACCGGACGACCATCGGCGGCGACCCCGATCTGATCCTGCCGGGCCAGCGGCTCAGCCTGGACGGCCGGGCGGCCGCGGCCGAGGCGCCGAGCACCACCAGACCCCGGACGGAGAAGCCGAAGACCTCCCCGGGCGCCAAGGACGGCAAACCGGCCAAGAGCTCCAAGGCCAAGGGCACCGGCGCCAAGGCGACGACCGGCCATTCGGTCGTGTCGCCCGTCAGCGCCTCCACCGGGACGCCGTACCACGCGACGGGTTCGTCGTGGTCGAAGGGCTACCACACCGGCGTCGACTTCCCCGTGCCCACCGGCACCTCCGTGCAGGCGGTCAAGGCGGGCGAGGTGGTGAGCGCGGGCTGGGCCGGTTCCTTCGGCTACCAGGTGATCGTCCGGCACGCCGACGGCCGCTACTCCCAGTACGCCCACCTGTCGGCGATCTCCGTACGGGACGGGCAGTCGGTGAGCGGCGGGCAGCGCATCGGCCGGTCCGGCTCCACCGGCAACAGCACGGGCCCGCATCTGCACTTCGAGGTGCGGACCGGGCCCGGTTTCGGAACGGACGTCGACCCGGTGGCGTATCTGCGGGCCGGCGGCGTCAGGATCTGACACGCTCCCGATGCCGGTCGACGACCGGCATCGGGACGTACAGACCTCCGTACAGCGGGGTGTAGAACGACGGAGGCACGTCCCCGCCCGGCGGGACCTCCTCGTGGCCGTCCTCGTCGTCGACGGCCGTGGCCGCCGTCCGTACGAATCGTTCCGTCGGCCCTTCCGCCGCCCGGACGTCGGCCGGCCGCGCCTGCCGGGGCACCGCTCCGGCGGGCCGCAGGTCCTCCCGCGCCGCTTCCGCCGACCGCACGCCCTCCGGCAGCGGCGCGCCCGGCTGCCCGGGGAACCGGATCGCGCCCGTCGCACCGCCGGACTGCCCGGCCGCCGGGGCGGTGGCCCGGTCCTCCCGCGCGCCGGTGTCCGTGCGGGGCCGCGCGGCCGGGAGACCGGCCGACGGCGCCTGCGGCCGAGCGCCCTGGAGGCGCTCCGTCGTGAGCAGGATGAGTCCGCCCGCTGCCACCACACCGCAGCCGAGGGCGAGCACGGTGCCCGTGGTGCCGTAGCGGAAGGTCTCGCCGAACATCGTGATGCCGACCGCGGCCGCCACCACCGGGTTGACCACTGTCAGCGTGGCCAGCGGGGCCTCGAGGCCCGCGCCCCGGTAGGAGGCCTGCGACAGCAGCATGCCGGCCGTGGCCAGCACGCCGATCACGGCCAGGGACGGGACGTCGGCCGTCGAGACGCCACCGGTCCAGTCGACCGCCACGGTCTTGGTGAACACCGACGACATGCCGAACGCGATGCCCGAGGCGGTCGCCAGCAGCATGCTGCGGACCGCCGGGTGCCGGTGGGCGGCCCGCCCGGCCACCATGAGAGCCACGACCGCGCTCGCGGTGACCACGGCCACGCTGACCCGCTGCGGGGTGCTCAGGGACTGCGCGTCGGAGGCACCCACCAGGGACAGCAGTCCGGCGAGACCGACCGTCGCCATGATCGCTCCCCGCCAGGCCGTCGCCCCGGCCCTGCGGCCGACGAACAGCGCGGCCATGGGCAGCGCGAACACGATGGTCAGCGCGCCCAGCGGCTGGACCAGGCTGAGGGGACCGTAGGCGAGCGCCACCACGTGCAGAAGTCCGCCGGCACCGTTCAGCGCCACCGCTGCCCACCAGCCCGGACGGCGCAGCGGGGCGTACTCCTCGTCGGGCGAGGACAGCGCGACCTGCTCCTGCACGATCGCCCCGGCCGCGTACGCGACAGCGGAGACGAGCGACAGGACCACGGACAACGCGAGGGCGCTCATGAGCAGCTCCTCTGCGTGAGGCGGGGGCGCGGGGCCCGGCGCGGCGAACGGTCGGCTCTCATAACCAACACGATGCCTTGTCGATCTGTTCCCGTCGTCGTACCTGAGCACGCAATAGGTCCTACTACCGATGGAGTACGGGAGGCCCTCTGTCCTCCCTCAGGCGGGTGACGGACCAGGGATCCCCCTGAGTACGACCCCTACCGCCCTTGGTACTACTGCACTTCGTGGACCTCGACCCCGATCTCGCCGCGCTCCGCCCGCTCGGCCCGTTCTTCGCCCTGCGCACACCGCCGGGCGGCCCGCAGGGGCCGGCCGCGGCGCTGCCCACCCTCGCCCGCGCCTACCGGGAGGGCCCCCGGAGCGCGGCACCGGACGTCCACGACGATCCGCTGGGCTTCCGGATCCGCAAGGTGACCCGGGCGCTGCGCGCCGCCGAGGACCGGATCGGGGCCTCGGTGGCGCAGCAGGGCCTCGCCGCCCGGCTCTGGTCGGTGACGCTGGGCTGCGCCGTCCTGTACGGGAGCGTCCCCGACCTCGCGCCGGCGCTGCTGCGCTGGGACCCGGACGGGGCCGCCCCGGACGACCTGTGGCTGACCGAGGTGCGAGCCCGGCCGGGGGACGCGGCGACCGTGGCCGCGACCGTCCTCGACGGCCACCTCGCACCCCTCTCCGTCGCGCTGCGCGCCCGCCACCCGGTCGCGCCGGGCCTGCTGCGGGGCAACGCCGGATCGGCGCTGGCCGGAGCCGCCCGCCAGGTGGACCTGTGGGCCCGTACGCACGGCCGTCCCGACGTCGCCGCACGCGCGCGTGCCCTCACCGCCGAGCTGTTCACCCACCCCCTCCTCTCGGACACCGGGACGCCGAGCGGCACCGCCTTCCGCCGCCGCAGCTGCTGCCTGTACTACCGGGTGCCCGGCGGGGGCGTCTGCGGCGACTGTTGCTTCACACGACCCCCGCGCTCTTCCCCACGCGCCCCGTCTGGGTGACCATGAAGGGAGCCGATCGCTGAGATGTGGGGGGTTCCGGGTGCGAGTGGGACTGCTGACCCGGGAGTATCCCCCGGACGTGTACGGCGGCGCGGGCGTCCATGTGGAGTTCCTGGCCCGCGAGTTGAGGCGGCTGGTCGATCTCGACGTGCACTGCTGGGGCGAGGGCCGCACCGAGGGGGTCCGGCGGCACCGCCCCTGGCCGGCGCTGGACGGCGCCAACGACGCGCTGCGCACCTTCTCCGTGGATCTCGCCATGGCGGCCGCCCTCGAAGGCCGCGAGCTCGTCCACTCCCACACCTGGTACGCCAACCTCGCAGGCCACCTCGCCAAGGAGCTGTACGGCGTCCCGCACGTGGTGACCGCGCACTCGCTGGAGCCCCTGCGGCCCTGGAAGGCCGAGCAACTCGGCGGCGGCTACGCCCTGTCGGGCTGGGCCGAGCGGACCGCGGTGGAGGCGGCCGACGCGGTGATAGCCGTCTCGGGCGCGATGCGCGACGACATCCTCGCCTGTTACCCGGCGCTCGCCCCGGAGCGGGTCCACATCGTCCACAACGGCATCGACACCGCCCTCTACCGTCCCGACCGCGGCACCGACGCCCTCGCCCGCGTCGGCATCGACCCGGACCGCCCGTTCGTGCTGTTCGTCGGCCGCATCACCCGGCAGAAGGGCGTGCCCCATCTGCTGCGCGCCGTCCGGGACATCGACCCCGCGGCTCAGGTCGTGCTGTGCGCGGGAGCGCCGGACACCCCGGAGATCGACCGGGAGTTCCGCGACCTCTTCGCGGAGCTGAGCCGCGCCCGTGACGGCGTGCACTGGATCCCGAAGATGCTGCCGCGCCCCGAGGTGATCCAACTCCTCACGCACGCGGCCGTGTTCGTCTGCCCTTCGGTGTACGAACCGCTCGGCATCGTCAATCTGGAGGCGATGGCCTGCGGCACTCCCGTGGTGGCCTCCCGGGTCGGCGGGATCCCGGAGGTCGTCGAGGACGGGGTGACCGGGACGCTCGTGGAGGTGGACGACGATTTCGAGGCGGGACTCGCCCGGGCGCTGGACGCGGTCCTCGGCGATCCGGCGGCCGGCCGCCGGATGGGCGAGGCCGGGCGGACGCGGGCGACGGAGGACTTCGGCTGGGAAGCGGTGGCCCGGCGGACGGTCCGGCTGTACGAGGAGATCGTCAAACAGGCTTAGTTCCCCCGGTCGGGGGCAACCATGGTTTCAACCAGGGTGAGGGGAGCGGCCATGCGTCGTGGTGGGCCATCGGTGCTCGGGATCGTGCTGGCGGGCGGTGAGGGCAAGCGTCTGATGCCCCTCACGGCCGACCGCGCCAAACCGGCGGTCACCTTCGGAGGCACGTACCGGCTGGTCGACTTCGTGCTGTCCAACCTGGTCAACGCGGACGTCCTGCGCATCTGTGTGCTGACGCAGTACAAGTCGCACTCGCTGGACCGGCACATCACCACCACCTGGCGGATGTCGAGCCTGCTCGGCAACTACGTCACCCCGGTCCCGGCCCAGCAGCGGCTCGGCCCGCGCTGGTACCTCGGCAGCGCCGACGCCATCCTCCAGTCGCTGAACCTCGTCCACGACGAGCAGCCCGAGTACGTGGCCGTGTTCGGCGCCGACCACGTCTACCGCATGGACCCGCGCCAGATGCTCACCCAGCACATCGACAGCGGCGCGGGCGTGACCGTGGCGGGGATCCGGGTCCCGCGCAGCGAGTCCTCCTCCTTCGGAGTGATCACCCCTGGCTCGGACGGGCTGACGGTCGAGCGCTTCCTGGAGAAGCCGGCCGACCCGCCCGGGCTCGCCGACGACCCGGAGTGCGTGTTCGCGTCGATGGGCAACTACCTCTTCACCACCAAGGCGCTCATAGAGGCGCTCCAGCGGGACGCCGAGGACGAGAACTCGGTCCACGACATGGGCGGCTCGATCCTGCCCCAGCTCACCGAGCGCGGCGAGGCCCGGCTGTACGACTTCCACGAGAACCACGTGCCCGGCGAGACCACCCGCGACCAGGGGTACTGGCGGGACGTCGGCACGCTCGACGCGTACTACGACGCCCATATGGACCTGATCGCCGAGCGCCCCGCCTTCAACCTGTACAACCGCAGCTGGCCGATCTACACCCACTCGGGCCAGCTCTCCCCGGCGCGTTTCAACGCGGGCGGCATCGCCGGTGAGTCGATCATCAGTTCGGGATGCCTGATCCGCGGGCAGGTCACCCGCTCGGTGCTGTCGCCCGGTGTGGTGGTCGACCCGGGAGCGGTCGTCCAGGGCTCGATCCTGCACGACAACGTGCACATCGGACGGGGTGCGGTGGTGCGCGGGGCGGTCCTCGACAAGAACGTGGAGGTCCCTCCGGGTGCGACCATCGGCGTGAACCCGGAGCGGGACGCGGAGCTGTACACGGTGTCGAAGGGCGGCGTGATAGCCCTGGGAAAGGGCCAGCGGGTGTCCTGAACTTAATGCGCTGTTAACTGTGTGTAGCCTGATCGTACTTGACCGTAATCGCCCGGGCGCGCTTGACTGTTTGCCTCCACCCTGAGCCGACGCGAGGCAAGCCTGTGACTGCTGATGATCTGCTGGCCCCCCTCGACCTGGCGTTCTGGAACCTCGAGTCGGCCGAGCACCCCATGCACCTGGGAGCGCTCGGCGTCTTCACGGCGCAGTCGCCCACCGCGGGCGCCCACGCCGCCGACCTGCTCGCGGCCCGTGCCGCGGGCGTCCCCGGACTGCGCATGCGGATCCGCGACGTGTGGCGGCCCTTCGACCGCTCGGAACCGTTCGACCTGCGCCGGTCGCTCGCCTTCGGCGGCGCGACCCGGGAGGCGGACCCGGACTTCGACCCCCTCCACCACGTCACGCTGCACGCGCCCGCCGCCGACTTCCAGGCCGAGGCCGGGCGGCTCATGGAACGCCCTCTGGAGCGCGGCCGCCCGCCCTGGGAGGCGCACGTCCTGCCGCACCGGGACGGCGCCCGCTTCGCCGTGCTCTTCAAGTTCCACCACGCCCTCGCCGACGGTCTGCGCGCGCTGACCCTGGCCGCGGCGATCCTCGACCCCATGGACCTGCCCGCCCCCCGGCCCCGCCCCGCCGAACCGGCCCGCGGAGTCCTTCCCGACGTGCGCAGACTGCCCGGCCTGCTGCGCGGAGCCGTCAGCGACGTGGGCCGGGCCCTCGACATCGGCGCCTCCGTCGCCGTGCACACCCTGGGCATGTGCCCCACCCCCGCCCTGACCGCCGCGCCCACCGGCACCCGCCGCACGGCCGGCGTCGTCATCGACCTCGACGACGTGCACCGGATCCGCAAGGTCGCCGGCGGCACCGTCAACGACGTGCTGATCGCGGTCGTCGCCGGGGCCCTGCGCCGCTGGCTCGACGAACGCGGCGACGGCAGCGAGGGCGTCGTGCCGCGCGCGCTCATCCCCGTCTCCAAGCGCCGCCCGCGCACCGCCCATCCCCAGGGCAACCGGCTCTCCGGGTACCTGATGCGGCTGCCCGTGGACGACCCGGACCCGCTGCGCCGCCTCGACACGGTCCGCACCGCCATGGACCGCAACAAGGACGCGGGCCCCGGCCGGGGCGCCGGCGCCGTCGCCCTGCTCGCCGACCACGTCCCGGCCCTCGGCCACCGCCTCGGCGGCCCGCTGGTCGGGCATGCCGCCCGGCTCTGGTTCGACATCCTCGTCACCAGCGTGCCCCTGCCCAGCTTCGGCCTGAAGCTCGGCGGGAACCCGGTGACCGAGGTCTTCCCGTACGCCCCGCTGGCCCGCGGCCAGGCCCTCGCGGTCGCCGTCTCCACCTACCGCGGCCGGATCCACTACGGGCTCGTCGCCGACGCCGAGGCGGTCCCCGACCTGGACCGGTTCGCCCGCGCGCTGACCGCCGAGGTGGAGACGCTCATCACTGCCTGCGGCTCTTGACGGGAACGGGTTTGGAGGAGGGGCCCGGCGCTCCGTAAAATTCGTCCTTCGAGGGCGGACTCGGTCGGAGCGCCGCACGGGTGATCAGGGAAGCGGCAGCGCGATGACGGTGACAGAGGACGGCTCGACGGCGATCACGGAGGAGGTCGTGGACGAGGTCGTGTACGGGCCCGGTATCGACCCGGAGCGGCTCGCCGTCTGCCTCGCCGTGCTGGACGAACTCGACAAGCTGGACGTCGACCACCCCGACGCGATCGCCGTGCGCCGGGCCACCGCCGGCGTCTACCGCACCGTGAAGCAGCGCCGCCGCCAGGACCGCCGGGCCGCCAAGACCGCCCACGACAAGGCGGTCACCGAGGCCACCGCGACCGGCTCCGCCCAGCGCATCGACGACGAGACCGAGGGCATCCTGCCGTCGTCGGGCACCGAGGAGGGCAGGATCGCCGGGATACTCCAGCGCCCGCGCTCCTGCTACACCTGCAAGACCCGGTACGTCGAGGTCGACTACTTCTACCACCAGCTCTGCCCGAGCTGCGCGGCCGAGAACCGCTCCCGCCGCGACGCCCGCGCCGACCTCACCGGCAAGCGCGCGCTGCTCACCGGCGGCCGCGCCAAGATCGGCATGTACATCGCGCTGCGGCTGCTGCGCGACGGCGCCCACACCACGATCACGACGCGCTTCCCGAAGGACGCCATCCGCCGCTTCAAGGCCATGGACGACTCGGGCGACTGGATGCACCGCCTCGAGGTCGTCGGCATCGACCTGCGCGACCCTGCGCAGGCCGTGGCCCTCGCCGACCGGGTCGCCGAGGCGGGCCCGCTGGACATCCTCGTGAACAACGCGACGCAGACCGTACGCCGTCTGCCCTCCGCCTACGCGGCCCTGGTGGGCGGTGAGAGCGCCCCGCTGCCGGCCGGTGAGCTGCCCGCCCACCACGTCATCGGCGCCTTCAACTCCGGCGCGGTCGACGGGCTCGCCACGCTGCCCCTCGGCACCGGCGGCCCGGACGCGCAGAAGGTCGCCGACCTCGCCCTGGTCGCGGGCAACGCCAGCATCGCCCGGCACCTCGACGGCACCGCCATCGACGCGGGCGGTCTGGTCCCCGACGTCGTCGACACCAACACCTGGGTGCAGACCATCGAGCAGATCTCCCCGGTGGAGCTCCTCGAGACCCAGCTGTGCAACTACACGGCGCCCTTCATCCTGATCAGCAAGCTCCGCCCGGTCATGGCCGACGCCGCCAGGAAGGCGCCGAGCGGGCGCGCGTACGTCGTCAACGTCTCGGCGATGGAGGGTGTCTTCGGCCGCGGCTACAAGGGCGCCGGCCACCCGAACACCAACGCCGCCAAGGCCGCGATGAACATGGTGACGCGGACGAGCGGCCAGGAGATGTTCCAGACCGACGGCATCCTCATGACCTCGGTCGACACCGGCTGGATCACCGACGAGCGGCCGCACTACGACAAGCTGCGCCTCGCCGAGGAGGGCTTCCACGCCCCGCTCGACCTGGTCGACGGCGCGGCCCGCGTCTACGACCCGATCGTGCGCGGCGAGCAGGGCGAGGATCTGTACGGGGTGTTCCTGAAGGACTACGCGCCCGGCAAGTGGTAGGCAGTCCCGCGCCGGGAGGCCGGGTGATCCGGTGGGCGGCGGGGGGTGGGCGTGCGGCTCCCCGCGCCGCTCAGGTGGCGGTGCGTGCCCGGCGCACCCGGGTGCCGCCGTCCACCAGCAGATCCGCCCCCGTGATCCACTTCGCCTCTTCGGAGCACAGCCAGAGCACCGCTCGGGCCACGTCCTCCGGTTCCCCGATCCTGCCCAGGGGCAGGGCCGCCGCCAGTTCCTCCTCTGCAGGCTCCCAGACGAACCGCGCCATCTCGGTGCGTACCAGGCCGGGGGAGACGGAGTTCACCCGCACCCGGGGGCCCAGTTCGCCCGCGAGCTGCCGGGTGAGGTGGAGCAGGGCCGCCTTGCTGGTGCCGTAGGCGCCGACGCCGGGGCCGACGTGTTCCGCGCCCTCCGTGCAGATGTTGACGACCACGCCGCCGTGCTCCCGCATCCAGCCCTGCCAGGCGCACTGCACCAGCCGCAGCGGCGCCTCGACGTTCACCGTGAACGCCTTCCGCCAGACGCCCGGATCGGCCTCCACGAGCGGCCCGTGGGGCTGGTTGGTCGCCGCGTTGTTGACCAGCACGTCCAGCCGCCCGAACGTGTTCAGGCACAGCTCGGTGAGCTGCCGGGGATGCCCGGGGTCCCCGACGTCGCCGGCCAGTCCGACGCCGTCCAGCTCCGCGGCCGCGCGGCGTACCCGGTCCGGGTCCCGCGCGCTGACGCACACCCGCGCCCCGGCGTCGGCGAGCGCCCGCGCCACCGCCCAGCCGATCCCGCGCGTGGCCCCCGTGACGACGGCGGCCCTGCCCCGCAAACCGTACGACGACGTCATCGGCGTACCGTCTCATGACGGACCGTCAATCGACAGCCCCGAGCGGCGAGTTCCCTGCCGCCACCGGCTCCGGCACCGTGCGCCGGTTCTCCGGCACGCCCGCGTCGGACCCCGCCGCCCGGCCGTCCTCGCCCGCCTGGCGCAGGCGGAACGGAGCGTCGGCGGCGGTGCGCCCCTGCCAGGGGTG
This sequence comes from Streptomyces rishiriensis, assembly GCF_030815485.1. Taxonomy (NCBI): domain Bacteria; kingdom Bacillati; phylum Actinomycetota; class Actinomycetes; order Kitasatosporales; family Streptomycetaceae; genus Streptomyces; species Streptomyces rishiriensis. The sequence goes on from NZ_JAUSWV010000002.1 coordinate 7,339,491, forward strand.
CGAGGGAGCGCGGCGGGCCACCCGGACGCCGGGCAGGGGCCGTACGGCGTCGGCGGCCCGGTCCGGCCGGCCGGAGGCGTCGGTGGGGCACGGCAGGTGGCCGATGGGGTGGGCGAACGGCATGTGAACCACGCGACGAACTCGTGGGCGAATGTGCGGCTTCCCCAGGGCGCCACGCGCGGCCGCATCCCCCGGACGGGTGAACCCAGAAGGTTCATCAGGGTGCAAAAAGGTTCAATTCACCTGCGGCGATATACGGGTGACTTGCCATGGTTACCCCAAATTTTCAGCCCTATCGAGCGGCGGGCCGCTCATTTGGTTAATGTGTAGCGGACGGACAGCAGTACGGAGTGCCACCCACACCCACGGTCCGTCATGGGACAGGCCGCTTCACAACGGCTCGCCCTCCAAGAAGTTGCCGGCGCCACCGCGTCCTCGACCGACTTGAGCCAGCCCCGAGGGAGCGTCAGGCGCCGGACCGCAGACTGGCCGGCACGCCCCGAGGGTGACCCGACACATAAGGAGTGCGCGGTGACACCGGAGAAGACGAATCGCGAGCAACGCCCCAAGGAACGCCCGGAGCGGGCCGGCCGCCGGCCAGGCGAGATCGGCAGCCTCGACGTGTGGGCCCGCTCCGCCCCCATCCGCCTGGCGGGCTACGAGGACGACCTCGCCGAGCCCCACATCCTGCCCAGCGTGGACTGACCCCGCTCGCGGTCGCCCGGCCTGGTTGTGCGCCCCGCACGTCCACGCCGGGCCGGCTTCTCCGCTCAGTCGAGCGGAGCCGTCCGTCGCCACGGACGCAGGCTCTCCAACTGTTCGGCCAGCCGCAGCAGTTCGCCCTCCCGCCCGGGCAGGCTCACCAACTGCACCGCGGTGGGAGCACCGGACGGCAGCGTGCCGAAGGGGACCGCCATGGCGGGCCAGCCGGTCAGGTTCCACGGCGGCGTCAGCGGCGAGTAGTTCGTGTTCACCAGGACGTTGCGCAGCCAGCTCCGCTCGTGCCACGGCGCCGACTTCGGTGACCGTCGTGCCAGCGCCGGCGTGAGCAGCACGTCGTACTCCGCGAAGAACGGCTCGAGGCGCCGACGCAGGACCTCCCGCGCCGAGCCGCCGCGCACCCCGGACAGGAAGCGCCGGCCGACGGCCGCGTGCACCCGGGTGCGCCGGGTCAGCAGCCGCCGGTCCAGGCCCGAGGCGTCCACGGCCGTGCCCGCCGTCCAGTGCGCGAGCGAGGTGACGCCCAGCGACAGCGGATAGGGCGGCTCGGCCCGCTCCACGTGGTGCCCCGCCCGGACCAGCACCCCGGCCGCGTCCCGCGCGGCGCCCGTGTACGGCCTGCTCACCGTGACCCCGGCCAGCGGGCTGCGCACCGAGACGGCGATCTTCAGCGCGCCGGGGTCCCCGGCCGCCACGGCGTCGGTGCCCGCGAGGACCGACAGCATCAGCCGCGCGTCCTCGACCGTCGTCGCCAGCGGACCGTTCTCCGACATCCCGAACCAGTCGCCCTCGCCGATCCCGGCCGGCACCACCCCGTGGCCCGGCTTGATGGTGACCAGACCGCAGTTGGCCGCCGGAATACGCAGCGAGCCCATGCCGTCGTTGCCGAGGGCGATCGGCACCAGGCCCGCGGCGACCGCGGCCGCGCTGCCGCCCGACGAGCCGCCCGCCGTGCGGGTGGTGTCCCAGGGATTGCGGGCGGTGCCGTGCACGCCCTCCGTGGTGCCGAAGACGCACAGCTCGGGCACGTTGGTCAGACCCACGACCACCGCGCCGGCCGCCCGCAGCCGGGCCACCGTGACGTGGTCGGCCCCGGCCGGGGTGTCCGCTGTCGCGGCCGAGCCGACCCGGGTCGACTCGCCCCGCACACCCAGGTTGTCCTTGACCGCCACCGGAACCCCGGCGAGGGGCAGCCCGTCCAGGTCGCCCCGGGCGGCCAGCGCGTCGGCTTCCGCCAGGGCCGCCTCGACGCGCACCGTGCGGAACGCTCCGATCCGGCCGTCCAGCCGTTCGATCCGCGCGAGATGCTCCGCCACCACCTCGCGCGGGGTGACCTCCTTGGCGCGTACGGCGGCGGCGATCTCGACGGCGGTCCGGCCGACCCAGCTGGTCACAGGCAGCTCCCTCGGTGTGCGTGCACTACTGGTGAGTACGTAGGAGAACTCTGCCCCGCCGGAAGTCCCGCGTCGAGAGGCGGCCGCGACTCAGGGGCCCACCTGCCCCCTGAGCCACTCCTCCACCTCGCCGACATGGGCGGCCGCCGCCGCCCGGGCGGCCTCCGGGTCGCGGGCGGCCAGCGCGCGGTGGATCGCGGCGTGCTCCCGGCGGGTCCGGGCGAAGGCGTCCTCCTCCTGGTAGCCGCGCCAGACGCGGGCCCGGAAGGTGCGTGAGGAGAGGCCCTCCAGGATCGCCGCCATCGTCTCGTTCCCGGCGGCCTGCGCGATCACCCGGTGGAACTCGAGGTCGTGCGCGAGGATCTCCTCCGGGTCGTCCGTCGCGTTCATCGCCGCCAGGTGACCTTCCACGACGGCCAGCTGCTCCGGGGTGATGCGGGCCGCGGCCAGTGCGGTGGCCGTCGACTCCAGGATCCGGCGTACCTGGAGCAGTTCGACCAGCCGGGGGCCCCGGGACAGGTCGGCCACCACCCCGAACGTCTCCAGCAGATCCCCCGCCTCCAACGCGGTGACGTAGATCCCGGACCCGTGCCGGGCCTCCAGCACCCCCAGCACCGTGAGAGCCCGGATCGCCTCGCGCATCGAACTGCGCGAGATGCCCAGCCCGACCGCGAGATCGCGCTCCGTCGGCAACCGCTGGCCGGGCTCCAGCGAGCCGTCGGTGATCATCGCCTTGATCCGCTCGATGGCGCGCTGCGTCACCGTGCCCTTCGGGACGGCGGTCCCGTCGCGCGGGGTGTCTTCCACGTGGCCTCTCCTGTCACCGGTCCGCCGCGATCCCTGTCGAGGTGGTCCGACCACTTGGACAGGGAACTCGCCGAAAAGCTACCCGGGGGGTGTTGTGGAGCGGAAGTGGTCTGATAAATATGCGTCACGTAGTCCGCCGGCAGCTTCCGGGCCGCCGACCTCGCGATCCGGAAGGAGAAGGCGGCGTGAGCGACTTCGAAGGGCTGACGGCCCTGGTGACGGGGGGCGGCTCCGGCATCGGCCGGGCGACCGCGGAACTCCTGGCCGAGCGCGGCGCCCGGGTCGCGGTCCTCGACCTGGACCCGTCGGGCGTGGCCGGGCCCCTGCTCGGACATCGTGCCGACGTCACCGACGACGACTCCGTGCGCAGGGCGGTCGCGGCCGCCGTCGCCGACCTCGGGGGGCTGGACGTCCTGGTCAACAACGCGGGTGTCGGCGCCCAGGGCACCGTCGAGGACAACGAGGACGCCGAATGGCACCGGGTCCTCGACGTCAACGTCGTCGGCATGGTCCGTACGGCCCGCGCGGTGCTGCCCCACCTGAGGCGTTCCTCGCACGCGGCGATCGTCAACACCTGCTCCGTCGCCGCCACCGCAGGACTGCCGCAGCGCGCGCTGTACAGCGCGACCAAGGGCGCGGTGTACTCGCTGACCCTCGCCATGGCCGCCGACCACGTACGCGAGGGCATCCGCGTCAACTGCGTCAACCCCGGTACCGCGGACACCCCGTGGGTCGGGCGGCTGCTCGACGCGGCCGACGACCCGGCCGCCGAACGGGCCGCGCTGGAGGCCCGCCAGCCCACCGGCCGGCTGGTCGGCGCCGACGAGGTCGCGGGCGCCATCGCCTATCTGGCGAGCCCCCTGTCCGGCGCCACCACCGGCACCTCCCTCGCCGTCGACGGCGGGATGCAGGGACTGCGGCTGCGGCCGGTGGGCCGGTGAACACGCTCGGGCGCAGCGGCGTCCCCGTCAGCCCGCTGGCCTTCGGCGCCGCCGTCATCGGCAACCTCTTCACCGAGGTCGGCGAGGAACAGGCGCACGAGGCGGTGACCGCCGCCTGGCAGCACGGCATCCGCTATTTCGACACGGCGCCGCACTACGGCCTCGGCCTCTCCGAACGCCGCCTCGGCGCGGCCCTGCGCGAGCGGCCCCGCTCGCAGTACACGGTCTCGACCAAGGTCGGCCGCCGTCTGGAGGCCACGGACCGGGGCGGCGACGACCTGGCCGACGGGTTCGCCGTCCCCGCCACGCACCGCCGGGTATGGGACTTCAGCGCCGACGGCGTACGGCGCACCCTGGAGGCCAGTCTGGACCGGCTCGGCCTCGACCGCGTGGACGTCGTCTACCTCCACGACCCCGACGACCATGGTGAGCAGGCCTTCCGCGAGGGCTACCCGGCCCTGGAGAAGCTGCGGTCGGAGGGGGTCGTCGGGGCGATCGGCGCCGGAATGAACCAGGCGGAGATGCTCACGCGCTTCGTCCGTGACACGGACGTCGACGTGGTCCTGTGCGCGGGCCGGTACACGCTGCTCGACCAGCGGGCCCGGGCCGAGCTGCTGCCCGCCGCCGTCGAGCGGGGCGTGTCGGTGGTCGTCGGGGGCGCCTTCAACTCCGGGCTGCTGGCCGACCCGCGGCCCGGCGCCACGTTCGACTACGCGCAGGCGCCCGCGGCGTTGCTGGACCGGGCCCGGCGCATGCAGGAGAGCGCCGGCCGGCACGGCATCACCCTGCGCGCCGCCGCCCTGGCGTTCTGCGCCGCCCACCCGGCCGTGGCGAGCGTCCTGGTCGGCGCCCGCTCGGCGGCCGAGGTGCGGGACTGCGCCGAACAGTTCGCGACCCCCGTCCCCGCCGCCTTCTGGCAGGAACTGCGGGACACGGGGCTGCTTCCCCCGGAGGATCCGTCATGAGGGTCGCCCTGCACACCAGGGTCCGCGCCGACCGCGTCGCCGCGTACGAGGCGGCGCACCGCGAGGTGCCCAAGGAACTGACGGACGCCATCCGGGCCGCCGGCGCCGCCTCCTGGACGATCTGGCGCAGTGGAACGGACCTGTTCCATGTCCTGGACTGCGAGGACTACGCACGTCTTCTGGCCGAGCTCGAGAAACTCCCGGTCAACGTGGTGTGGCAGGCGCGGATGGCGGAGCTGCTCGACGTGGTGCACGACTACTCCGACGAGGGTGCCGGCGCCGGCCTGCCCGTCGTGTGGGAGCTGCCGTGACCGTCGACGCGCACCACCACGTCTGGGACCTGTCGGTTCGGGACCAGGACTGGATCGGCGAGGGCAGCCCGCTGCGGCGGGACTTCACCGTCGACGACCTGGCGCCGCAGGCCCGCGCGGCCGGGGTCGACCGTACGGTCCTCGTCCAGACGGTCACCGTGGCCGAGGAGACCCCCGAGTTCCTCGCCCTCGCGGCCGCGAACGACCTGATCGCCGGTGTCGTCGGCTGGACCGACCTCACCCGCGCGGACGTCGCCGACGAACTGGCCCGGCTGCGGGAGCTGCCCGGCGGCCGCTACCTCAAGGGCATCCGCCACCAGGTCCAGGGCGAGCCGGACCCGCGGTGGCTGCTGCGGGCGGACGTACACCGCGGCCTGACGGCTCTCGCCGACGCCGGCCTCGTCCACGACCTGGTGGTGCTGCCCCATCAGCTCCCGGCCTGTGCCGAGGCGGCCGCCGCCCTGCCGGGGCTCACCTTCGTCCTCGATCATCTGGGCAAGCCGCCGATCGCCACCGCCGCGCTGGAACCCTGGGCGTCCCGCGTCCGGGCCCTCGCGGCGCTGCCCAACACGGTCTGCAAGCTCTCCGGCATGGTCACCGAGGCCGACCCGGCGTCCTGGACCGCCGAGGACCTGCGCCCGTACGCGGACACGGTGCTCGAGGCCTTCGGGCCGGGCCGGGTGATGTTCGGCTCGGACTGGCCGGTGTGCACCCCCATCGCGTCCTACCGCGACGTCCTGGACGTGGCACGGCGGTTGACCGACCCGGGCGCGCACACCGAGATCTTCGAGACCACCGCCGTCCGGGTCTACGGCCTCTGAGCCGGTCCCGCCAGCCGGGTCGGCGGCAGGTACTCCCGCACGTACGTCCGGTGCCAGTGCGCGCCCGTCTCCCGCAGCTCGCGCCAGGTCGTGCAGCGGTAACGGAAGAGACGGGCGCGGATGTGCCGCGGGGGCTCGTCGGGCGGGAACGGGGAGCGGCGCAGCAGTCTCAGCGTGTCCCGGTCGTTCTCCAGCAGCCGTTCCACCAGGGCGGTGAACCACGCCCCGGCATAGGCGGGGGAGAGCGCCGCGAACCACATCATCCAGTCCAGGCGCAGATGGTAGGGGGCGAACTGGCGCGGCCAGTGCCGGGGATCGCCGGGCTTGCCCCTGAACTCGTACTCCCGCCAGTCGGAGTCCTCGCGCGGCACGTCGTCGAGCGTGCCCTCGATCACCACCTCGTGGCGGATCCGGCTCACGCTGCCGAAGGCGCCGTAGGTGTTGACCAGGTGCAGCGGATCGAAGGAGCGGTTCATCACCTGGCGGCGGGAGAGCATGTTGACCACCGGGCGGTAGCTGAGGAACAGCAGCAGCGCGGCCGCGGCGAGGACCACGCTCTCGTACCAGAGCGGGGTATCGGGGACCGACCGGCGGCCTGCGGGCAGTTCGAGCGCGGACACGGCCAGGACGACGGTGATCCAGTTCAGCCAGGCGAAGTTGCCCGAGAGCACCAGCCACAGCTGGGTCACGATCATCAGGCATCCGGCCGCCGTCGCGAGCGGCTGCGGGGCGAACAGCAGGAATGGCACGACGAGTTGGGTGAAGTGGTTGGCCGCCGCCTCCACGCGGTGCAGCGGCTTCGGCAGATGGTGGAAGAACCAGCTCAGCGGGCCGGGCATCGGCTGGGTCTCATGGTGGTGGTAGAGACAGGTCAGCTTCCGCCAGCAGGCGTCCCCCCGCATCTTGATCAGACCCGCGCCGAACTCGACCCGGAACAGGATCCAGCGCATCAGGAAGAGCACCAGGACCGGCGGCGCCACCTCGTCGTTGCCGAGGAACACGGCGAGGAAGCCCGTCTCCAGCAGCAGGGACTCCCAGCCGAATCCGTACCAGGTCTGGCCCACGTTGACGATCGACAGATACAGGGCCCACGGCACCAGCCACAGGCACATCGCCGCCCCCAGGGGCAGCAAACCGTCCAGACCGGCCAGCAGCGCCGCCGACACCGCGCATCCCGTCCAGGCGCAGCCCGCGAACAGACGGTCGGAGTAGCGCAGGTGGAACAGACTCGGCGCCCGTGTGAAGGGCACCCGCTCGACGAAGCGGGGCACCGGCAGCATCCCCCGTTCCCCGAGCAGCGCCCGGAACTGGAGGGCGGCCGTCAGGAACGCGACCAGGTAGACACCGGCCAGGGCCCGCTGGAGGACCAGGCGGGTCAGCCAGTACTCGGGTGCGGTGAACCAGTCCACGGTCGTGCGCTCCTCGATCGTCGGCTCCGGGGCTCTTTCCGGTTCTTCGGTTGTCCCGTTCTCCGGTTCCCCGGACGCGGCGGGTCACTGTGTGTGGTCGCGTCCTCCGGTTGCGTGACCCTCGCGGGTGAAGCAGACAATAGTGGTCGAATCACCCCCCGGTGATGGACCGAGACGATGCGGGAGAACGTGGTGCGACTACCCACTGCCACTCTCCTCACCGCCTGCGCGCTCTCGGCGGCGCTCCTCGTCGCCGGACGCGGTGGTGCGGGAGAGAAGATCACGATGCCGGGCGCGGAGACCGTCGTCCCGGCGGCCGAGGGGCGTGTCGTCTCCGGCGACCCCTTCACCGGCCTGTTCGCCGACCCCTCGCAGGCCGGCCCGGACTCCGGCTCCTCCGACGAGAGCGGCGGCGCCGGCGAAGGCCTCGGCGCCGACGAAAGCCCCGGCTCCGGCCTCGACCGCGGTGTCGACCCCCGGTGAGATCGGCCCCGAGACCGTCCCGGAAGTGCCCGACCTGCCCGACGGCGGTGGGCTGATCCCCGACGGGCCCGACGAGTCCGATGCCGAGGAGGGGTCCGGCAGCATCTTCGGAAGTCCCGTCGACGTCCGCCTGGGCTGACCGTGCCCCGGGCTCCCGTTCCCGGTCGAAGAATCGGACAAATCCTGGCATGGTGGGCCCATGGTTGATCGGGGAGTGAGCGCCCTGTCCCTCCCGGACGACTGGCCCGCCCACCCGGATCCGATCCTGGCGCTCAACCGCATGGGCAGCTTCGACTGGGACCTGGACTCGGGGCAGTTCCACATGGACGCCCGGGCCCACGAGATCTTCGACCTGCGACCCGACGAGTACGACGGCGACCCCACGACCCTCGCCGTCCGGGTCCCCCCGGCCGAGAGCATCCGTCTGGACGGGCTGGTGGCCCAGGCCATCAAGGACGGCAGCGAGAACTACGGCGCCTACTTCCGCATGCGACTCCGCGACGGCACCCTGCGCTGGACCCACACCCAGGGCTACATCCGGCGCGACGGGACCGGCAGGCCGCGCCGCATCGTGGGCATCGTGCGGGACGCGACCGACGAGCTGAGCGATCTCGCCTCCCGCCGCGACGAGGCCGCCCTGGACGACGCGCGCCGCGAGCAGACCAACGTCGTCCAGCTCGCCACGGCCGCCCTGGCGCACGCCCGCACCGTGCACGACGTGATCGACGTCCTCAAGGACACCCACGGCCTCACTCACCTGGGCGCCACCAGTCTCGTCATGGGGCTGGCCGAGGCCGGCCGCATCCGGATGATCGCCGAGGGGCCGCAGGGCAGCTTCGTCCCCGGGACCCTGGTCACCCGTATCGACGAGCCCTACCCCATGAGCGAGGTCGTGCGCACCCTCACCCCGCGCTTCATCGAGTCACCGGAGGAGTTCGCCGACGAGTACCCGGTGCTGTGGCCCCACCTCGCCGACCTGAAGATCACCGCGGCGGCCTATCTGCCGCTCATCGTGCAGGCCCGCCCGATCGGCGCCATGGGCCTGCTCTACAGCGACCGGCGGGGCTTCACGCAGGAGGACCGCAACATACTCGTCGCCCTCGGCAGCAGCATCGCGCAGAGCCTTCAGCGCGCGATGTTCTACGAGCAGGAGAAGGACATCGCGCAGGGCCTCCAGCAGGCCATGCTGCCGCGTACCATCCCCAGCGTGCCCGGCGCCGACGTCGCGGTCCGCTACCGCGCCGCCACCATCGGCGGCTCCCCGGGCCGGGACATCGGCGGCGACTGGTACGACCTGATCCCGTTGCCCGGCGGCCGCGTCGGCGCCGTCATCGGCGACGTCCAGGGCCACGACACGCACGCCGCCGCCGTCATGGGCCAGCTGCGCATCGTCCTGAAGGCCTACGCCGCCGAGGGGCACACCCCGGCCACCGTGATGGCCCGTGCCTCGGTCTTCCTGCACGAGCTCGACACCGACCGCTTCGCCACCTGTCTGTACGCGGAGGCCGACCTGACCACGGGAGTCGTCCAGGTGGTCCGCGCCGGGCACATCGACCCCCTGCTGCGCGGCCTCGACGGCACCTGTCGGCGGGTTCCGGTGCCGGGCGGGCTGCCGCTGGGTCTGTCCGCCGAGTTCGGCAGCCTCGAGTACCCGGTCGGCACCGTGGAGCTCGATCCCGGCCACACGCTGCTGCTGTGCACCGACGGGCTGGTCGAGCAGCCCGGCGCGGACCTCGACGACGGCATGCTGGCCCTCGCCGCCATGATCGCCGCGGGCCCCGAGGACGTCCGCAAGCTCGCCGACCAGCTCATCGAGGTCGCCGAGGAACGCGGTGGGGACGACGACGTGGCCCTGCTCCTGCTGCGCCGGCGAGGCCCCGACGGCCCCCAGGCCGGCAACCGGCTCCAGCAGCATGTCGCCCCCGGCGACCCGGAGGCCCTCAGCGAGGCCCGGCACATGATCCGCGCGGCCGTCCGCACCTGGGGCGCCGGGGACCGTTCCGACGAGATCGAGCTGGTCGCCGACGAGCTGATCACCAACGCGCTCATGCACACCGAGGGCGCGGCGATCGTCACCCTGCGGGTGCTCACCGGCACCGAGCACCGGCTGCTGCGCGTCGAGGTGGAGGACTCCTCCAGCGCCCTCCCGCGCCGCCGGGAGGCGGGGGAGTCGGGGGTCTCCGGGCGGGGCCTGCTGCTGGTGGAGCTGCTCACCGACGCGTGGGGTGTGGAGGCGCGGGGCAGCGGCAAGTCCGTGTGGTGCGAGTTCGTGGTGCCGGAACGGACCTGAGCACTCGCGCCGCGGATGGCACTCTGGACGTATGCCGGAACTCCCCGAGGTCGAAGCGCTCAAGGACTTCCTGGCCGAGCATCTCGTCGGCCACGAGATCGTCCGCGTGCTGCCCGTCGCCATCAGCGTGCTGAAGACCTACGACCCGCCCGTCGCCGCCCTCGAGGGCCGGGAGGTCACCGCCGTGCACCGGCACGGCAAGTTCCTGGACATGGCGACCGGTGACGGCCCGCACCTCGTCACGCACCTCGCCCGCGCGGGCTGGCTGCACTGGAAGGACAGGCTCCCGGACGGTCCGCCCCGCCCCGGCAAGGGGCCGCTGGCCCTGCGGGTCGCCCTGGAGACGGGAGCGGGCTTCGACCTGACGGAGGCCGGCACCCAGAAGCGGCTCGCGGTGTACGTCGTCCCCGACCCGCAGCAGGTACCCGGCGTGGCCCGGCTCGGCCCCGACCCGCTCGCCGCCGACTTCGACGAGGCCCGCTTCGCCGCGCTCCTCGCCGGTGAGCGGCGCCGGCTGAAGGGCGCCCTGCGCGACCAGAGCCTGATCGCCGGCGTCGGCAACGCCTACAGCGACGAGATCCTGCACGTGGCGAGAATGTCCCCGTTCAAACTGGCGGCCTCCCTGACGCCGGAGGAGACCCACACGCTCTACGAGGCCCTGCGCACGACGCTCGCGGAGGCGGTCGAGCGCTCGCGGGGCCTGGCGGCGGGACGTCTGAAGGCCGAGAAGAAGAGCGGTCTGCGCGTCCACGGCCGCACCGGCGAGTCCTGTCCGGTCTGCGGCGACAGCATCAAGGAGGTCTCCTTCAGCGACTCCTCGCTCCAGTACTGCCCCACCTGCCAGACGGGCGGCAGACCGCTGGCCGACCGGAGGATGTCGCGGCTGCTGAAGTAGCCCGCCGGCCGGACGAACCGGCCCGGGGCCGTCCCGCCCCGCCGCGGCCCGCGCCGGCATCGAAGTGACCTGAACTCACTCCATGCCGACGTCAGTGGGCCTCGAGCGTCACCAGGTGCTCTCCGGCGGACGTACGCAGCTCGTAGCGGGCGATCTCGTCGGGGTGCCAGGCCGCGGCGCCCTGCATGGTGTTGGGCCGGGCGTCGTGCTCGGGGACGACCCAGCTGGTGACCGTCTGCTCGGTACCGTCGCGGCCGACGGCGATCAGCCGGCAGGAGCGGGGGCCCGCCCCGTCCTTGACCTCGAGCTCCACATGGCTGCCCCAGGCCTCGTTCTCGGTGGTGACCCGCGCCCACACCCCCGACTTCTCGTCCGTGGCGGTGACCCGTACGGCGCTCTCGCCCTCGGCGGCGGCGCCGCCCGCCAGCAGCGCGAGCACGGGGCCCGCCAGGGCGACCACCACGGAGGCGGCCACGGCGTACAGCACCCGCCGGCGCACGGCCCGGTGCCGGGCCGCCACCTCGGCGAGCAACCGGTCCAGCAGCTGCGGGCCGGGTCCGGCGAAAGGGTGCACGGCGCGCGGGGTGGCGCGCCGGTAGAGCATCATCTGCCGCGCGGTGGGGCCGAACTCGGTGACCTGCGCCGCACACTGAGGACACTCCATGAGGTGGTCCTCGAAGCGGAAGGCTTCCGCTTCGTCCAGCACGCCGAGCGCGTACGCGCCGACGTCGCGATGCCTTTCCAGGGACCTCATGCCGAAACCTCGTGCCTTTGAGTGCCAGTGGGGTTACTCCTTGCTCCCACCGGTACGCACCCGGCCGACGAATCACTCAAGCCACGTACCGAATCGTGACCCAGATGTTCGGAGCCGATCGGCCCGCGGATTGGTGTGAATCTAGAAAAGATGAATCGCCAGGTGGCCGAGGGGCAGACCGAGCTGCCAGGCGGGTGTCCAGACCTTGGGTCCCTCGTCCTCGCCGACCACCGGCGCACCGCCGGGTACCGCGTTGAGATCGGGAGCGAGCAGCTCCGTCTCCTCCAGCCAGCGCCAGGCCGCGGCCGCCAGGTCGAGATCGGGAGCCGGTCGGTCCGACGCGGCCGCCTCGGCCTTCAGTTGAGACATACGTACGTCGACCCAGTCCTGCCACGGCCGGTCGTACGCCGTGAGCGAAAGCCAGGTCTCGAGCTGGGTGACGACCCGGATGCCGGGCAGTTCGCCGTCGGTGTCGGACAGGAAGATGGTGAGCGCCAGGGCGTCGCGCCCGGCGCGGAACTCGAAGGACGTCGGCGGCATCAGATCGCCGGTCCGCAGCAGTTCGTCGGCGATGTACTCGGCGTACAACCAGGCCATGGGGACGGTGAGTTCACCGCCGCCGGTGCCGTCCGTGCTCTGGTGACCTCTGTGCAGCATCCCTTCCTGCCTTCCTCCGGTGCTTGCGCTCGCCCGTTGCCGGGGCGCTGGGGACCCGGTCACCGGGCTCCGTCCGGAACACGGATAAGGACACCCGATTACTCGAAGGGGGTCCTCGGCAAGGCGTTTTACGGAGGCTTGACCCTGTCGTGGGTTTCAGCGCAGGTCGGCCGCGTATCCCGGAAGCACCCGGCGCAGGGCGCGCAGCGCGTAGTACGCGCGGGACTTCACCGTACCGGGCGGGATTCCGAGGGTCTCGGCGGCCTCCGCCACACTGGCCCCCTGGAAATACACCAGCACCAGTACTTCCCGGTGCTCCGGAGTGAGTGTCTTCACAGCCTCGCGCACATCGAGGGTGGCGGCCGCCCGCTCGGCGTGGTCGGCGCAGACGGGCGCGTTCTCCAGTACCGCGTCCCCGACCTCGGCGGGGCGTGCCTGCCGGGCCCGCCGCGCGTCGATCGCGAGCCGGCGGCCGACGGTGAGCAGCCAGGGCCGCACGGAGTCGAAGGCGTCGGCGCGCAGGGCCTCGGGATGCTGCCAGGCGCGTACCAGGGTCTCCTGGACGAGGTCCTCGGCGCGCTGGCGGTCGCCGTCGCACAGCCTCAGCAGCAGCGCGAAGAGCGGCCGGCCGTGCTCGCGCTGAAGAGCGGCGAGCTCGTGCTCGGCGGTCGTCGTCCGGGCGTTGAGGAGGGTTCCGGCGGTCATGGGCGTATGGCACCGCAGTGCGCCGGTTCGGGACAGGGCACGCACACGGGTCTGCGGCGGACGGTCGATCGCGTCGACGAACGGTTCGACGAACGGTCCGGGCTACGCCGATCGCGGGCATCGGCTCTGGACGAAGGGAGTGCCGGGCCGGGCCGCCGCCCCTCATGGATTAGTACTGATACATGGGTAAATATGACAATCCATGGGAAGTGGGGTGAACCGGTGATCGCCCGCAGACACCAGGTGGCCCTGGCGCTGACGGCCGTCCTCGCCTCGGCCGCCGCCTGCCAGGCCCGCGACCACGGGCGCGCCGAGCGGCCCGGCCGCCCGGCGCCGGCCGCCGCCCGCGGCTTCACGCTCGTCGCCTCCGGCGACATCCTCCCGCACACCACCGTCATCGACCGCGCCCGTTTCGACGCCGGGGGAACCGGCTACGACTTCCGTCCGATGCTCGCGGGCATCCAACCCGTCGTCTCCGGCGCCGATCTGGCGCTGTGCCACATGGAGACCGTGTACGGCGCCGACGGCGTCTACACCGGATACCCGGACTTCAAGTCCCCGCCGCAGATCGCAGCAGCCCTCGCCGCCACCGGCTACGACGGCTGCTCCACCGCCTCCAACCACAGCCTCGACGACGGCGCCGCCGGCGTGCAGCGCACCCTCGACGCGCTCGACACCGCCGGCGTACGGCACGCGGGCACGGCCCGCACCGAGGCCGAGGGCAACTCGGTCACCCTCCTGCGCGCCGGCCCGGCGAAAGTCGCCCACCTCGCCTACACCTACGACACCAACGGCCACCCCGTCCCGCAGGGACAGCCCTGGACCGTCAACCTCCTCGACGAGAACCGGATCCTCGCCGACGCCAAGGCCGCCCGGAAGGCGGGCGCCGACGTGGTCGTCGTCTCCGTGCACTGGGGCACCGAATGGCAGGACGCCCCGGACGACCGCCAGCTCACCCTCGCCCGCACGCTCACCGCCTCCCGCACGGGCGGCCGCCCCGACATCGACCTGGTCCTCGGGACGCACGCCCACGTCCCCCAGGCCTACGAGAAGGTCAACGGCACCTGGGTCGTCTACGGCATGGGCGACCAGATCGCGGGCGAGATGTTCAACCACCAGGGCGTCCAGGACGCACGCGGCAACCAGTCCACCGTCGCCCGCTTCACCTTCGCCCCGCCCGCCCGGCCCGGCGGCCGCTGGGAGGTGCGCAAGGCCGAGTTCGTGCCGCAGCTCTTCGACATCGACGCCGGCCGGGTGGTCGACCTGGACAAGGCGCTCGCCCGGGGCGCGGACGTGGAAGGGGTACGCGACCGGATCAGCGCGGTCGTCCTCGGCCGCGGCGCGGCGAAGGACGGGCTGGTGGCGGGGAAGTGAGCCGGTGGCGGGCGGGCACCGGCCGGCCGGGGGCTACGGCACCACCGTCACCGGCCAGCGCCCCGCCTTCACCAGCCGCACCGCGACGGACCCCACGAAGCGGTGGCCGGCCGATTCGGAGGCGCCCACCACCACCGCGTCCGCCTTGAGCTGGTCCGCCGCCTTCACCAGGCCGCCGTAGGGGTCGCCCTGGAAGGTGTGGAACTCCCAGCGCACGTCGAATATCCCCCGGGTGCGCTCGGTGGCCTCCCGGATCTGCGCCACCAGGTCCTGGGCGATCTCGTCGGTCGTCCCGGCGACCGGCGCACCGAGCGCCGCACCCGCCGTCAGCACCGGCTGTACGTAGACCACGGCCAGCAGCGCGTGCTGCCGACGGGCCAGTCCGCCGGCGTAGGCCGCGGCCCGTAGGGAGGAGTCGGAGCCGTCCACCCCGACGAGGATGACCTTGGGTCCGTCCGTGCCCCGCTCGAACCGGTGCGCGGGCTGCTGCGAATGCTGTTCCGTCACGGCCAGAGGCTATCGGAAGCCGCAGGTCCGGCCGGTGCGCGGGCCGCTCGGCGGGCGGTCCGGCCCGGGTGTTCCTACAGTCGGAACATGAGTGCCACCGTGCGGACCGCCACGGCCGGGGACCCGACTCCCCATCTTCTACGAGGACTTCCCCACCGACGTCTCCCCGCTCACCCGGCAGCACCGCACCGACCCGCGGCTCGCCGAACGCTGGGACCTTGTCGCCTTCGGCACCGAACTCGGCACCGCGTACTCCGAGTTGACCGATCCGGTGGAACAGCGCCGCAGACTCACCGAACAGTGCCTGCTCGCAGCCGGCGGAGACCCCGAGGCGATGGAACTCGACGAGGACTCCCTCGACGCCCTCGAGTACGCGATGCCCCCGACCGGCGGCCTCGGCATCGGCGTCGACCGTCCGGTCGTGTTCCTCACCGGCCTCACGATCCGCGAGACCCTGCCGTTCCCGCTGGTCCGCCGCCGCTGACCGGGACCCGTCAACCCTGCGGGCTGCCGCGACTGCGCCGGGCGGGTGGAATCGTGCCGCCGGTCCGGTGTCGGTGGGGTGGGTCGGGGGCCCGCCGGGCGACTGATGACTGCATGAAGAAGGATCAGTTGTTCACGCGCCGCCGCGCGTTGCTCGCCGGCGCCGCCGCCGTCGGAGCGGCCGGCACGGCCGGAGTGTTCCTGGGGGGCGAGGGCGGCAAGCCGGTCCGGGCCGCCGCCCCCGCCGCGGGCGCCCCGGCGCGGAACCTGCCGCTGAAGCCCTCCGCCTACCGCCTCCAGCCGCTGACCGGCTACGGTCCCCCGCACACCGCCCCCGGCCGCACGCCGGTGCGCCACGAACCGCTGCTGAGGATGACCGGCAGCGGCCGCACCATGGTGCTGACCTTCGACGACGGACCCGATCCCCGCTACACCCCCGGCATTCTCGACACGCTGGCCCACTACGACGTGCGCGCGATGTTCTTCGTGTGCGGCGAGATGGCCGCCGACCACCTAGACCTGCTGGGACGGATGGCCGACGAGGGCCACGTCGTCGGCAACCACACCTGGTCCCACCCCCTGCTGACCGGCCTCACCCGCCGTCAGATCCGCTCCGAGATGTCCCGCACCAGCGAGGTCATCGAGGAGGGCTACGGTGAGCCGCCCCGCTGGTTCCGCGCCCCCTACGGCGCCTGGAACCGGGCGGCCTTCCAGCTCGGCGCCGAACTGGGCATGGAACCGCTCGCCTGGACGGTCGACACCCTCGACTGGACCGCCCCCGGTACCGGCACGATCATCACGCGGGTCGAGAGGGGCGCCGCCCCCGGCGTCGTGGTGCTCTCGCACGACGCCGGGGGCGACCGCTCGCAGAGCGTGCGGGCACTGCGCAGCTATCTGCCGCGGTTGCTGGACTCCGGCTACCACCTCACCGTCCCGCACCGGCGGTACACCTGACGCGAGCCCCCACCCGCCCGGTCGGGGACCGCTCAGCGGACCTCGGCCAGGCGGGCGAAGGCGACGACGTTCCCGTCGTATCCGTTCGCCTTGGAGAAACCGCCGCCGCAGGTGATGACCCGCAATTCGGGGGAGCCCTTGGAGGCGTAGACACGGTCGCCGGGGAAATTGTTCTTCTCGAACACCTCGATGCCGTAGATCTCGAAAACCGCGGTCTTTCCGTCCCCCCGCACGACCTCGACGCGGTTTCCCTTCTTCAGGGCCCCGAGGCCGTAGAAGACCGCGGGCCCCAGCTTGTTGTCGACATGGCCGACGACGACCGCCGTCCCCTTCTCGCCGGGCGAGACGCCGCCGGTGAACCAGCCGGCCAGGTTCGGGTCCTCCGGCGGCGGCGCGCCGACCCAGCCGTCCGCGTCCAGGCCGACCGACATGACCGGCGCGTCCACCCGGATGGCGGGGATCCGGACCCGGACCGGCACGGCGTACGGCAGCGGCGCCGGGGTCCGGCCGAGGACGCCGGCGATGCGGCCGTCCGCGGCCGCCGCCGAGGCGGGCTGCGGCGGGCCGATGTCGAACTCTCCCGACCCGTTCCGGATGAGCGCGAGACCGGTCAGCAGAACAAGCGCTATCACCCCCCATGGGGCGCGCTTGTGCCGCCGCTCCTCTTCTTCCGCCGCCTCGGACAGCTCGTACGCAGACATTCGCCATCCCCTTTCGACGCGGCCGTCACCGCGTCCCTTCGCGCATACGAGAACGCTAAGTCCCCGGGCGGGAACCGGCGACGGGGCGGCGGCGAACGGGTGGCCCGAATGCCTTTCGGTGCGCCATCCGAGTTGCCGACGGCAGGAATTTTCTGACGGTCCGTGACCTGCGGCAATATCCGATTGTGTGCATTTCCCTCGGCGTGTCCTCTCACCAGGACGGACCATTCCCGAAATGCGGTCGCGTGCACGGCATCTGAGGGTCGGTCCGGGAGGCGCTTTCTCGCCGACATGCCGGGGACGGGCCCCGGGGCGCCTTCCGCGGAGGATCACATGCGCATCATTCGTGTTCTGGCGGCCTCGGCGGTCTCGGCCGCCGCGGTCGCCTCTCTCGGCTTCACCGCCCCGGCCGCCGTCGCGCGCGACGGCATGGGCGCCAACCCCAGCAACATCGTGGCCCTGCCCGCCGTCATCGCCCGCGGTGGCCAGATGACGGTCACCGTCGACGGCTGCCCCGGCGGCGGCACGATGACCTCGGCGGCGTTCCCGCAGACCAACCTGACGCCGATCAACGGCGCCAACCAGACCGCCAAGGGCACGGCGACCATCAACAACAACGCCCGCCCCGGCACCTATGACATCACCGTCAACTGCTCCGGGCGGACCCTGACCCGCCCGGCCGCCTTCACCGTCATCGGCGGTGTCCGCGGAGGTCTCGGCGGCAGCACCACGACGGGCGCCACCCCGACCGACATGGCCATCGGGGGCGGTCTCGTCGCGGCGGCCCTGGTCGGGGGCGGTCTGTTCTGGATGCGCCGCCGCGCCGAGCGCCGCGTCTGAGCCCCCGAGGAGATCGCACGTCGCACCTGGCACAGGCCTTCGCCCCGGTCCCGCTGGGATCCGGGGCGAAGGCCTGCGCGCGGCGCAGCCGCCGGTGGTGAGCCGTCAGCCGGCGTCCTCGGCGGCGCGGCGCCGCGAGAAGTAGTACGCGGCGCCGACCGAGCCCACGATGAGCGCGGCGCCCAGCCCGATCTCCCGGAGGTCGAACCCGGCGACGGTGCCGCCCTCACCGGCGTGCACGCCCCTCGGGACCGGAAGGGGGACCGGCGTCGGATCCACCGGACGGCCACCGGCGATCGTCAGCTCCTTGACGGCACTGATGCCGCCGCAGGCGAACGTCACCTGGTACGAGGCGCCGGCCCTGGCGTCCCAGTCGACCGAGACGACCGCCGACGAGGAGCCCCGCGGGATGACGACCGCGTCGAACACGCCAGAGGAGACCGTCACGGAGCTTCGGCAGCCGCTGACGTTGCGGTCCACGTGAAGGGCGATCTGTCCGCCCGCCGAGATCGTCGAGGGCAGCACGCTGTAGCCGTTGGCCATGACGTAGTGGTTGTCGTCGCCCGCGACGGCGCCGGGTGCGGAGAAGGTCAGGGCGGTGACGCCCAGCAGTGCGGCCGAAGCGACGCGTATCGCGTGCATGGTGGATCCTCCGGTCCCCGAGGAGCAGCTGCGGACCTTTTCCGCTCGCGTCGTGAATGCACCTCGATGACCGAAACGCTAGGAACATGTGTGCGCTCCCGCGATCGCTGTCGCGCGAACGGGGCAAGGGTGTGGGCCGCCCGGGGGACGCCGTTCCCGCGATCGGGGGACGGCGGCGGCGTGGCGGCCGTCCCCCTGGCGGAGCGTGCGGTGAGCGGACGTCAGCCCTCGACGCCGGGGAAGAGATGGAGGAACGGTTCGGCCGACGCGGTGATGCCCCGGCTGTAGGGGGCGTCGAAGTCCCAGATGAGGAAGAGCAGAAAGGCGATCAGGGCGGAGAACAGCCCGGCCAGCACGAGTTCACGGGTGGTACGCCTGATCTGCAGCGCGAAGACCATGCCGATGGTGATGACGGCCCCCGCCAGCAGCCCGAACCACACGACGCCCGGCATGGTCGCCCCGGTCGACTCCGCGCGGGCGTTGCGTGCCTGGTCCGCGGCGGCCATCTGGTCGAGCAGCGGCTGGTAGGCCTGCGCCTGGAAGTCGGACGCCGGCTCGTAGTCGGTGACGTCCGTCCGGACCCGGTGCAGGAGTTCGTCGCCGCGCTTCGTCAGCTCCCCGTCGTCGGCCATCTTCTGCCACTCGGTGGTGACGACGTGTCCGACATAGGCGTTGACATCCTCCCGAATGCGGTCACGGGCGTCGGCCGGGTAGACGCGCACCCGCTCCGAGATCTCGTGCAGCGCCTGCGCCTCCGCCTGGACGTGATCCTGGGCGACGCTGCGCGCCTCCCAGACACCGGCGATGGCCAGACCCAGGACGATGGCGTACACCACGCCGATCCACATCGTCATGTACTCGATGACGTCCGGAGTCTCGGACGGGTCCTCGTCCTCGGGCGCCCTGCGGTGCCGGAGGAGGGTGATGACGACCACCACCGCGCAGGCGGCGAGCATCGCGAGGGTGAGAACAAGCCATTCCGGCAAGGGATGCCTCCATGATCGGCGCTAGCGCGGTCGCAGCGCGGCGACGGCGATCACCGCGGGCACGGTGATGAGCAGGACGTAGGTGACCGGCGACTGGCCGCGCCGCACGGGCCGTTGCCGCGGCGAGGAGTGGTACGCCGGGTAGCTCACCGGGGTCGCGGACGGGCTCCGTGTGGGCGTCGGCCGGGGACGTGGCGTCGGTTCGGGAGCGGGAGCCGGTCGGGGCGGGGGCGTGGGGGTCGCCCGGGGGAGCGGTGCCGCGGGGCGGGGCGGGGCGGGCGCCGGTGGCGGCTCCGGGCGCGGCTTCGGCGCCGGCGGACCGGGCTCGGGAGGCGGTGGCGGCGGGGGCGTCGGCTTCGGAGTCGGCGTGGGCGTGGGGCTGGGCGTCGGCTCGGGCGGGGGTTTCGGCTTCGGCGGCGTGGGGGTCGGGGTGGGCGTCGGCTTCGGTTCCGGGCACACCGGGGGAGTCGGCCATGCGTGACTCCCCGCGACCGCCACCGCCTCGGTGCCGTCCGGGCCGGTCGAGGCGTAGGCGCACGCGTCGGCCGCGGCCACCCCGGCCGGCGCGGCCGCGAGGATCCAGGCCGCCGTCACCAGGGCCAGGGTCCTGGTGACGAGGGCGGATCGGGTCGGTTCGGGTCCATGCACGACGCAGATCATGCGGCGTCTCGTACCGGCTCACGCCCCCGCCCGTGGGGATTGCCCCGAACGGGCGAAGTTCACGTCCACAGGTTTGCCGGGCGGTGCGTTCGCGCATCCGGCACGCCGTTCGCCTGTGCGATCCGAGAGCTCCCGGGGCCGGTGTCACAGGTCGCGGAAAGAATTTCGTGCCGTGTTTGAACACAACGACCGTCACCGCGCGTACTCAGTGCCGTGCGGCGGCGCAGCAGGGCGCGGCAGCACCTTGTGACGATCGGGGAGTTGTTGAGGATGAAGACCACCTGGCGGAGCGCCTCACTTGCGGCGAGTGCTGTGGCCGTTCTGGCGCTGACGACGGCGTGCGGTTCTGAGAGCGGCACGTCGTCGAGCCAGAACGTCGGGGCCACGGCTCCGGCCGGTGGCATCGGGGGCGTCGGTGTGGGCACCGGCGTCGGCAGTGGCGTCGGCTCCGGTGCGAGCGCCGGTGCGACCACGGGAGCCGACGCACAGGGCGCCGGCGAGCTGGCCGTCTCCGCGAACGGCGGACTCGGCAAGATCCTCACCGACGGCGCCGGCAAGACTCTCTACCGCTTCGACGCGGACACCGCGGAACCCCCGAAGTCGAACTGTGACGGCGACTGCGCGACCGCCTGGCCGCCGGTCTCCGCCGATGACATCTCCGCCGGCGACGGCATCGACAAGTCGCTGCTCGGCGAGGTCACCCGCACCGACGGGACGAAGCAGCTGACCGTTGCCGGCTGGCCCGCCTACTACTACGCCAAGGACGCCAAGGCGGGTGACACCACCGGCCAGGGTGTGGGCAACAAGTGGTTCGCGCTCACCCCCGAGGGCAAGAAGGCCAAGGCCGCCGGCTCGTCCTCCGAGTCCGGCACGGCGCAGGCCGGGCTGTCCGTCCGCAAGGACGCCAACCTCGGTGAGATCGTCGTCGACAAGAACGGCATGACGGTCTACCGCTTCCTGAAGGACAAGGCCTGGCCCGAGCCGGTCTCGAACTGCAACGGAGCCTGCCTCGAGAAGTGGCCGGCCGTCGCACCCGTCGCCTTCAACGAGACCGAGGGCATCCAGGAGAAGGGCTACATGAACTTCACCCGGTCCGACGGCACCAAGCAGCAGACGATCAACTGCTCGCCGATCTACACCTTCTCCGGTGACAAGTCGCCCGGCGACGTCAACGGCCAGGGCGTGGGCGGTACGTGGTACGCCGTCGCGCCGAACGGAAAGCTGGTCGGAGCGCCGGAGCAGTAGGGATCGCCTCCCCAGGGCCGATCCCGTAGCCGCCCCATCGCGCCCGACCACTGGTCCGCCCCCTCCGCGCCGCACGGAGGGGGCGGACCGTTGTGCTCGGCGGGTACACCGGTCCGCGGTGCTTGTCCGGCCGCCGCTTCCTGTGCGTAGACTTTCGCCGCCCCGCGGACCGCTCCGGAACCTTCCGGAACTGTTCGGAACGGCCCGGACACCTCAAACAGCCCCTCGGGGGGCGTCGATTCGGCACGTGCCGCAGGCAGTGACCGGGAACGGACGGTCAATTTCCGTTTCTGCTCGCCCCTTTGGCGGGCGGTCAGTAGCCTCAGCTCGAACACCGGATCGCCTACGCCTTGGAGATATAGATGGAGCGACCCGCCTGGGCCCCTCGGAGCATCGACATCTCGGTGCCCAGCGTCTCGCGGATCTACGACCACTACCTGGGCGGCTCGCACAACTTCGAGGTCGACCGGGAAGCAGCCCGCAAGGCCATGGAGTTCCTGCCGGGGCTTCCCAAGATCAGCCAGGCGAACCGGGCGTTCATGCGCCGTGCCGTGCGGTACGCGGTCGACGAGGGCGTCACCCAGTTCCTCGACATCGGTTCCGGCATTCCCACCTTCGGCAATGTGCACGAGGTCGCCCAGGCGGCGCGCCCCGGGGCCCGCGTGGTCTACGTCGACCACGACCCGGTGGCCGTCGCGCACAGCCAGGCGGTGCTGGCCGGCAATCCCGACGCGGAGGTCGTGGCCGCCGATCTGCGCAAGCCGCAGCAGATTCTGAGCAGCCCGCAGGTGGCGGAACTGATCGACCTGGAGCGGCCGGTGGCGCTGCTGCTCGTCGCCGTACTGCATTTCGTGGAGGACGCGGACGACCCGTTCGCGGCGGTGGCCGAGCTCACCGCCGCGCTCGCGCCCGGCAGTCTGCTCCTGCTCACCCATGCCTCGTACGAGGGAATCCCACTGCCACCGGAGCGGGCCGGGGGCGCGGTGGACGTGTACAAGGACATCCGCAACCCGCTGATCATGCGCTCGCGTGACGAGATCGCGCGGTTCTTCGAGGGGTACGACATGGTGGAACCCGGACTGGTGCCGATGCCGCACTGGCGGCCGGACACGGCGCCGGAGGACGAGGACCCCTGGGCCCTGTCCGGTTTCGCCGGCGTGGGGCGTACGGCGTGACCGCCGAGCCGGACGGGCCGGAGGACAGACTGCGGCGGTTCGCGACGATCTGGAGCCGGGCCGTGTTCCCGGTGACCTCGACCTCGCTGACCCGCTCCGAACTGGAGGAGCAACTCCTCCCGCTGGCGAGGCGGTTGCGTGAGGGGCTGCTGGCGCGGGCCTTCGACGCCGACGCGGGCAAGGCGGCCGGCGCCGCCCTCGTCGGCGCGCACTGCACCGACCCCGAGGCCCTCAGCCGCTCCCTCGACTGCGTCGAGGCCTATCTGGTGCTCTACTGCGGCGAGGACGGCCCCCGCGAGGATCTGCGGGCCCGCGCCGCGCGGCTCCAGCACGCCATGGCGGCCGGTTACGCGCAGGCGCTGCGCGAGCGCACGCTCGCCGAGCAGGAGGCCATCGCGCAGGCCGCGTTGCGGGCCCAGGGCGTGGTGGCGCAGGCGCTGCACGCCAGCGAGGCCCGCTTTCGCGCGGTCTTCGAGGGCGCCGCGATAGGAATCGGCATCGCCGATCTCGAAGGCAACGTCCTCCAGGTCAACGGAGCACTGCTGCGTATGTTCGGCGGCTCCGAACAGAGTCTGCGGGGCCGTAAGGTCCAGGATCTGGCCCATCCCGAGGACGCGCCCCAGACCTGGAAGCTCTACGACGAACTGGTCCGCGGCGAACGGGAGCACTACCACACGGAGAAGGCGTTCAGCCGCCCTGACGGAACGGTCCTGTGGACCAACCTGACGGTCTCCCTGCTGCGGGACGCGGACGGCGCTCCGCAGTACTCGCTGGCCCTGATGGAGGACACCACCGAGCGCCGGCTCCTCAACCTCCGGCTGCGCTACGAGGCCACCCACGACGCGCTCACCGGCCTGCCCAACCGCACCCTGTTCTTCGAACGCCTGGAGAAGGCGCTCGGCGCCGCCGAGGGGCAGCGCTTCGGGCTGTGCTACCTCGACCTGGACGGCTTCAAGACCATCAACGACAGTCTCGGGCACGCGGCCGGCGACCGGCTGCTCGTCGAGGTGGCCGACCGGCTCCAGTCCTGCGCGACCGCGCCCGGTGAGATGGTCGCGCGCCTCGGCGGCGACGAGTTCGTGGCGCTGACCACCGGACCCGACACCCGCCGCGAGGTCGACGAGCTGGCCGCACGCATCATGAACGTCCTGACCGCACCGGTGCGCATCGACGGCCGGGAGCTGACCGTGCGCGGCAGCATCGGCATCGTCGAGGGCCCGGCGGGGGAGCGCAGCGCGGCCGAGGTGCTGCGCAGCGCGGACATCACCATGTACCGGGCCAAGTCGGCGGGCGGCAACCGCTTCGAGCTCGCCGACCCGGAGGCCGACGCCCGCGCCATCACCCGCCACGGCCTGACCACCGCTCTCCCGGCGGCCCTCGACCGCGGCGAGTTCTTCATCGAGTACCAGCCGCTCGTCCACCTCGGCGACGGCAGTGTGCGCGGCGCGGAGGCACTGGTGCGCTGGCTGCACCCGCAGCACGGGGTGCTCGGCCCCGACCGGTTCATCCCGCTCGCCGAGCACACCGGGCTGATCGTGCCGCTGGGCCGCTGGGTCCTGGAGGAATCGGTCCGTCAGGCCGGCGAGTGGCGGGAGCGGGGCGGTGACTCGGATCCGTTCCGGATCAACGTCAACCTCTCCCCGTGCCAGCTCACCCACCCCGGTCTGGTGCAGGACACCGTCGACATCCTGGAACGCGCGGGTGTCGCACCGGAGGCGCTGTGCCTGGAGGTGACGGAGTCGGCGTTGATCGGCGCCGACGACGACCTGCTCAAGCCGCTGCGCCGGCTCGCCGAGATGGGCGTCGACATCGCCCTGGACGACTTCGGCACCGGCTACTCGAACCTGGCCAACCTGCGGCGGCTCCCGGTGAGCGTGCTCAAGCTGGACCGCTCCTTCACCCAGGGCATGCAGCAGTTCCCGGCGGATCCCGTCGATCTCAAGATCGTCGAGGGGATCGTCTCGCTCGCCCACAGCCTGAACCTCGCGGTCACGGTGGAGGGCGTGGAGACCGGCGCGCAGGCCGAGCAGCTGCGGATACTGGGCTGCGACACGGCCCAGGGCTGGTACTACGCCCGCCCGGGCCCGCCGGACCGCCTCCACCAGCTGGCCCTGGTCGACGCGACGGGATGAGGGGCGACTCGGTCGCGGGGACGCCGGGGTCACCCGCCGGGGTCACCCGCGAAGACCGGCAGGTGACCCACGAGAACGACGACGTGCCCAGCGACGTGAACGACGACGTGGCCCGCGAGGGGAGCGGCGATGTGCCCCGCGAGGGGAGCGGCGATGTGCCCCGCGAGGGGAGCGGCGATGTGAACGACGGTGTGGCCGACGAGGCGAACGACGGCGTGGCCGAGGCGATCGCCGGTGAGCTGGCCCTGATGGACCCCGCCGTCCGCGCCTCCCGCGCCCTCTTCGAGGGGCTGCTCGACCCCGAGTTCGTCGAGGTCGGCTCCTCGGGCCGCCGCTACACGTACGACGAGATGCCGGCCTGGCTGCCCGAGCACGAGGGCAGCTCACAGGACGGGCCGCGCTACCGGCCGTCGGCGATCAAGGGCGTCCTGCTGGCCCCCGGCCTGGTCCACCTCACCTACGAGACGGACTTCGAGGGCCGGCCCGCCCGGCGCAGCTCACTGTGGCGCAGGCGGAGCGCGGAGACGGGCTGGCGGATGTACTACCACCAGGGAACCCCGGTCCCGCCCGAGACCGCGTAGCGTCAGCCCGCCTCGCGTGCGCGGGCGTCCTCGGCCACCGCCACGGCCGCCCGCACGAGCGCCGCCGTCGCCGTGGAACGCGACTGCTGGGGCCACGCCACGGCCAGGACGGCGGACGGCGCGTCCCGGACCGGCCGGTAGACGACGCCCGGCCGGGGATAGCGGCCGGCGACGGACGCGGGCAGCAGGGGGACGGCCTCGCCCAGCCCGACCAGCGTGAGCAGCTGGGCCAGGTCCTGGCCGATGCCGCGCACCTCGTCGATGTAGCGGTCCACCTCGTCCGGGCGCAGTCCCAGGTCGGCGAGGCACAACGCGTCCCGGGCGGCGAGCGGATGGCTCACGGCGAGGGCGGCGACGCGCGGTTCGGTGGCGAGCTCCTCCGTGTCGAGGCCGGTGCGGTCGTACGGCTCGTGGACCAGGGCGACATCGGCTTCGCCCCGGCGCAGCAGCCGGGACTGCTCCTGCCAGCCGCACAGCCGGACGGCGACCGGCACCGCCGCGGGGTCCGACGCGAACCGGGCGAGGATCGCCTCCAGCAGACCCGCGTGTCCGTCGGCCTTCACCGCCAGCGCCAGCTTCGGCTCGGGCGCGGCGGCCCGCCGGGCCCGGCGCCCCGCGGCCTCCAGGGCGGTGAGCGCGAACCGGGCCTCCGACAGGAGGACTTCGCCGGCCGGGGTCAGCGCCACGCGGTGCGTGGTCCGTTCGAACAGGACCGCTCCCAGTTCCGTCTCCAGCAGGCGGATCGCCCGGGACAGCGGCGGCGACGAGATGCCCAGCCGCTCGGCGGCGCGGGCGAAGTTGAGTTCCTCGGCGACGGCGACGAAGTAGCGCAGCGGGCGGGACTCCACGGGCGGACCTCCGATCGGTATTGCTCTGAGGGTAACAACCGCGAGTCGATCGGTCCTTCAGTTCCGGCGCGCGGGGCAGCAGGCTCGACGCCGTACCGACCACCGCGATCTCTGGAGCAGTTCATGATCGTCATCACCACCCCGACCGGCCAGATCGGCCGCGAGGTCCTGGCCCGTCTGCTCGCCGCCGGCGACGGCGCGACGCCGGTCCGGGTGATCGCCCGCGACCCCGCCCGGCTTCCCCCGGAGACCCGCGAGCGCGTCGAGGCCGTCCAGGGCTCCCACGCGGACCCCGCCGTCCTGAAGGAGGCGTGCGAGGGCGCCGACCGGATCTTCTGGCTGGCGCCCCCGACGCCCGGGGCCGCCGACGTCGAGGGCCACTTCCGCGCCTTCACCCAGCCGCTGTGCGAGGTGATCGGCGGCCAGGGCCTCGAACGGGTCGTGGCCGTCTCGACCCTGGGCCGGGGCGTCGCCGAGAACGCCGGACCGATCTCGGCGTCGCTGGCCATGGACGAGGCGATCGCCGCGACGGGCGTGCACTACCGGGCGCTGTGTCCGCCGTCGCTGATGGAGAACCTGCTCCGCCAGACGGCCTCGATCCGCGCCGAGGGCGTGTGGTCGGAGGCGCTCGTGCGGGACCGGGTGGTGCGCACCTGCGCCGTCCGGGACGTCGCCGCCGAGGCGGCCCGGCTGCTCCTGGACGACTCCTGGACCGGTTACGAGGACGTTCCGCTGGTGGGTCCCGACGCCCTCACGCCCGAGGGCATGGCGCAGGTCGTCTCCGAGGTGCTGGACCGGCCGGTGCGGGTGCGGCAGATCACCGTCGCCGAGCAGAAGGCGAGGCTGACGGGCTTCGGCGCCACGGAGGCCTGGGCGCAGGGCGTGGCCGACATGATCCACGCCCAGAACACGCAGGGCTTCTACGGCGCCACCCGGCCCAGCACTCCCGACACCGCGCCCACGAGCTTCCGCCAGTGGTGCGAGGAGGTACTGAAGCCGGCCGTACGGGGCTGACGTCACCCGCCGCCGGTGGCGCCCCCGCCGTCGCCGGTCGGCCGACGTCGCCCCGGCCCATCGGACCCAGCCCGTCGGGACCGATACGTCCGCACCGGCCCGTCGGACCCGGGCGCGAGGTGTCGGGCCCGGGCGGCCGGACGGGCCGCTCAGCGTTCCAGGAGCATGCGCTGGAGTTCGCGGGCCGCCCGGGGCGGCGCGACGTCGCTGCGGTGGGCGAGGGCGATCGTGCGGTGCAGGCCGGGGCGGGCGAGCGGGGTGACCCGCAGGCCCTGGCCCGACCGGGCGGCCACCATGCGGGGGACGACGGCCACCCCCAGCCCGGCCCGCACGAACCCCAGCACCGCGTCCATCTCCCCGCCCTCCACCGCGAAGTCCGGCTCGAACCCCTCGGCCCGGCATGCGGCCACCGTCAGTTCCCGCAGGTCGTAGCCGTGCCGGAACATCACCAGGCGCTCGCCCTCGAGGTCGGCGATGCGCACGGTCCGCCGTCCGTTCCCCGGCCGGGAGGCCTCCGGGGAGGACACCACCACCAGGTCCTCGCGCAGCAGCTCCACCGTCGTCAGGGCCGGGGACGGGGTCGGCAGCGGCAGGACGACCAGGGCGAGATCGAGGGCGCCGCGGGCCAGCTCCCGCACGAGGTCGTGCGAGCCGCCCTCCTCGATCAGCAGCCGGATGCCCGGATAGCGGTCGTGGAAGGCGCGCAGCACGTCCGGCAGCAGTCCGGTGCACACACTCGGCGTCGCGCCGAGCCGTACCCGCCCGCTGCGCAGCTGCACCAGCTCCTGCACCTCGTACCGCGCGGTCTCCGTGTCCGCGATGATCCGCCGCGCCAACGGCAGCAGCGCCTCGCCGGCGTCGGTGAGCGTGATGTTGCCGCGCGCCCGCAGGAACAGATCCGCCCCCAACTCCCGCTCCAGCGACCTGATCTGCTGCGACAGCGAAGGCTGCGCCACGTGCACGAGTTCGGCGGCCCGGGTGAAGTGCCGGGTCTCGGCGACCGCCACGAAGTACTGGAGCTGCTGGAACTGCATGACCCCAGCGTACGTCGTCGATAGCCTGAGCCTATGGAATCGAGGCGGACCATGTCTTGGACCGATGGGGTGGTCCGGCCCTAGCGTCTTGACCCATGGCTCTGGCAACGCGGACGGACCGACGGCCGTCCCTGGCGCGCACCGTGTGGGACTCCTCCGTCGGCAAGAAGACGGTGATGGCGGTCAGCGGCGTGATCATGCTGCTGTACCTGGTCGTCCACGTCATCGGCAATCTGAAGATCTTCTTCGGTGCGGAGGAGTTCAATCACTACGCCCACTGGCTGCGCACCGTGGGTGAACCGTTCATGCACTACGAGTGGACGCTCTGGCTCGTGCGCGTCGTGCTGGTCGTCGCGGTGGTCGCGCACGGTGTCTGCGCCTACCAGCTCAGCCGCCGCGACATCAAGGCGCGGCCCGGCAAGTACGTGCACAAGAAGCCGCGGGCGAGTTACGCCACCCGCACCATGCGCTGGGGCGGCGTCATCCTGGCTCTGTTCATCGTGTGGCACGTCCTGGACCTGACGACCGGCACCGTGCACCACGGCGGTTTCCAGGAGGGCCACCCGTACCAGAACGTCGTGGACACCTTCTCCACCTGGTACGGCAACGTCATCTACATCGTGGCGATGCTCGCCGTCGGCCTGCACGTCCGGCACGGCTTCTGGAGCGCCGCCCAGACCCTCGGCGTCGGCAGCCGCACCCGCGACCGCGCCCTCAAGACCGTCGCCGACGTCCTCGCGCTGCTGCTCACGGCCGGCTTCCTCGCCGTACCCGTGGGCGTCATGACCGGAGTGGTGAGCTGAACATGACTGCCTTCTCCCCCTACGCGGACTACCGGACCGGTGAGCCGGTCGTCGACACCAAGGCCCCTTCCGGCCCCGTCGCCGAGCGCTGGGACAAGCGCCGCTTCGAGGCCAGGCTGGTCAACCCCGCCAACCGGCGCAAGCACACGGTCATCGTCGTGGGCACCGGTCTCGCGGGCGGCTCGGCCGGCGCCACCCTCGCCGAACAGGGCTACCACGTCATCCAGTTCTGCTACCAGGACTCCCCGCGGCGCGCCCACTCCATCGCCGCGCAGGGCGGCATCAACGCGGCGAAGAACTACCGCAACGACGGCGACTCCGTCCACCGCCTGTTCTACGACACGGTCAAGGGCGGCGACTTCCGGGCACGGGAGTCCAATGTGCACCGGCTCGCGCAGATCTCGGTCGAGATCATCGACCAGTGCGTGGCCCAGGGAGTGCCCTTCGCGCGGGAGTACGGCGGGCTGCTCGACACGCGTTCGTTCGGCGGCGTGCAGGTCTCGCGGACCTTCTACGCCCGCGGACAGACGGGCCAGCAGCTCCTGCTCGGCGCCTACCAGGCCCTCAGCAGGCAGATCGCCGCGGGCAACATCGAGATGCACCCCCGCACCGAGATGCTCGACCTGATCGTCGTGGACGGGCGGGCCCGCGGGATCGTGGCGCGCGACCTCGTCACCGGCAGGATCGACACGTACTTCGCCGACGCCGTCGTCCTGGCGAGCGGCGGTTACGGAAACGTCTTCTACCTGTCGACCAACGCCATGAACTCCAACGCCACCGCGATCTGGCGGGCGCACCGGCGGGGCGCGTACTTCGCCAACCCCTGTTTCACGCAGATCCACCCGACCTGCATCCCGCGCACCGGCGACCACCAGTCGAAACTGACGCTGATGAGCGAGTCGCTGCGCAACGACGGCCGGATCTGGGTGCCGAAGGCCAAGGGCGACGACCGTCCGCCGAACCGGATCCCCGAGGAGGAACGCGACTACTACCTGGAGCGCGTCTACCCCTCCTTCGGCAACCTGGTCCCGCGGGACATCGCCTCGCGCGCGGCCAAGAACGTCTGCGACGAGGGCAGGGGGGTGGGCCCCGGCGGACAGGGCGTGTACCTCGACTTCGCCGACGCCGTCGCGCGCATGGGCCGCGAGGCCGTCGAGGCCAAGTACGGCAACCTCTTCGACATGTACCAGCGGATCACCGACGAGGATCCGTACGAGGTCCCGATGCGCATCTACCCGGCCGTGCACTACACGATGGGCGGCCTGTGGGTCGACTACGACCTCCAGACCACCGTGCCGGGCCTGTTCGCGATCGGCGAGGCCAACTTCTCCGACCACGGCGCCAACCGCCTCGGCGCCTCCGCGCTGATGCAGGGGCTGGCCGACGGGTACTTCGTGCTGCCGGCCACCATCAACGACTACCTCGCCCGCAACCCGCGCCGCAGCGAGGTGACCCTCGAACACCCGGTGGTGCAGGAGGTCTTGGCGGAGACCCAGGACCGCCTCAACCTGCTGCTCTCGGTCGACGGCGACCGCACCCCGGACTCCTTCCACCGCGAGGTCGGCGAACTCATGTGGGAGTTCTGCGGC
Organism: Streptomyces rishiriensis; assembly: GCF_030815485.1. Lineage (NCBI taxonomy): Bacteria > Bacillati > Actinomycetota > Actinomycetes > Kitasatosporales > Streptomycetaceae > Streptomyces > Streptomyces rishiriensis. The sequence continues at coordinate 7,370,211 of NZ_JAUSWV010000002.1, forward strand.
ATGGCGCGCACCGACGCGGGTCTGCGCAAGGCGCTGGAGCGCATCCCGCAGATCCGGGAGGAGTTCTGGCGGCGCATCAAGGTGCCCGGCACCGGCGAGGAGTTCAACCAGTCCCTGGAGAAGGCCAACCGCGTCGTCGACTACCTGGAGCTCGCCGAGCTGATGTGCCTCGACGCGCTGCACCGCGCCGAGTCCTGCGGCGGCCACTTCCGCGAGGAGTCGCAGACCCCGGACGGCGAGGCGGCCCGGCGGGACGAGGAGTTCGCCTACGCGGCGGCCTGGGAGTTCACCGGGACGGGCGAGGCCCCGGCCCTGCACCGGGAAGACCTGGTCTTCGAGTACGTCCACCCCACCCAGCGGAGCTACGCATGAGGCTCAACCTGCGCGTCTGGCGGCAGAAGAACGCGGACGCCGACGGCGCCATGTCCACGTACGAGGTGGACGGCATCTCACCCGACATGTCCTTCCTGGAGATGCTCGACACCCTCAACGAAGAGCTCATCCTGCGCGGCGACGATCCCGTGGCCTTCGACCACGACTGCCGCGAGGGCATCTGCGGCGCCTGCTCGCTCGTCATCAACGGCGACGCGCACGGGCCGGAGCGGACCACCACCTGCCAGCTGCACATGCGGTCCTTCCGGGACGGCGACACGATCGACGTCGAGCCGTGGCGGGCCGCCGCCTTCCCGGTCGTCAAGGACCTCGTGGTCGACCGGAGCGCCTTCGACCGGATCATCCAGGCCGGCGGGTACGTCACCGCCCCGACCGGCGCCGCACCCGAGGCCCACGCGACGCCCGTGCCCAAGCCCGATGCCGACTTCGCCTTCGAGCACGCCGAATGCATCGGCTGCGGGGCGTGCGTGGCCGCCTGCCCCAACGGCGCGGCGATGCTGTTCACCTCCGCCAAGGTCAACCACCTCAACGTGCTGCCGCAGGGCGCGCCCGAGCGGGAGACCCGGGTGCTGGACATGGTGGCGCAGATGGACGAGGAGGGATTCGGCGGGTGCACGCTCGCCGGGGAGTGCGCGACGGCCTGCCCCAAGGGCATCCCGCTGATGTCCATCACCGGTATGAACAAGGAGTGGCTGCGCGCTGCCCGGAAGGGCACGAAGCGGTAGCGCCGCGGGGCGGAGCGCGGAGCGTTGTTCTCGGGCTGCGGCTCCGTTCGGGCCGGTCGCGCCGTCCCCGCGACCCCGAGGGGTCGCCCGGACGCCCGCTCCGACAAGAGACGTTCGCCGAAGAGGTGCGGACGGGCGGGGCCGGGAGTGGTGCTCATCCCCGGCCCCGCCAGGCATGCGCGATGCCGGACGGGCGGTGACGCCCGGCATTCAGCAGCCGCACATCCACGGGCCCGGTGCCGGTCACGCCGAGGCCGTCCGGACGCGGAAGAAAGCAGGTGCGGATTCCCCGTGCACCGTCCCATGCTTCTTCCGCTCGGCGCAGGAGACCTCCATGACCGCCATGCCCGTCGCACCGCCCGCTCGCGCCGTCCCGCCCGGCGGTTCCGGCTACCTCGTCTCACTCGCCCGCGACCAGGACGACGTCCGGGCCGCGCAGCGACTGCGCCACCAGGTGTTCGCCGGGGAACTGGGCGCCCGGCTCGACGGCCCGGAACCGGGCCTGGACACGGACGCCTTCGACGCGTACTGCGACCACCTGCTCGTCCGGGACAACGCCACCGGCGAAGTGGTCGGCACCTACCGGCTGCTGCCGCCCGAGCGGGCCGCGGTCGCCGGACGGCTCTACTCCGAGGGCGAGTTCGACCTCGGCCCGCTCGACGCGATCCGGTCCGGCCTGGTCGAGGTGGGCCGCTCCTGCGTGCACCCCGACCACCGCGACGGCGCCGTCATCGGGCTCATCTGGGCCGGGACAGCCCGCTACATGTTGGACCGCGGCCACGAGTGGCTGGCCGGCTGCTGCTCGGTCCCGCTGGCCGACGGCGGCGCCCTGGCGACGGCGACCTGGGACCGGGTGCGCGAGAAGAACCTCGCCCCGCCGGAGTACCGGGTACGGCCGCTGCGGCCCTGGACCCCGAACGACGCCGGCCCGGTCGCCCGCACCGGACTGCCGGCCCTGCTGCGCGGCTATCTCCGCCTCGGCGCCTGGGTGTGCGGGGAACCCGCCCACGACCCCGACTTCGGCGTCGCGGACCTGTATGTGCTGCTGCCGATGAGCCGGATCGACCCGCGCTATCTGCGGCACTTCCTCTCCCTCGTCCCGGCCCGATGAGCGTCTGGCTGCCCAGCGCGCCCTGCACCCCGCGGGCGTGCGTGGAGGCGACGGTGTCCCTCACGGCGGTCCCGCGGGCCGTGCTGCGGCTCGCGGCGGTGGTCGTGCTGGTCCTGGTCGCCGTGGTGCTGGCGCCGGTCGGCGGATGGTTCCCGTCCCGGGTGGTGCGGTCGTGGAGCCGCGCCGTGGTGCGGGCGGCGGGGGTGCGGGTCCGGGTGACCGGCACGACCGTGCCCGCCGGCACCGGGCTGCTGCTGGTCGCGAACCACATCTCCTGGCTGGACATCCCGCTGCTGGCCGGCGTGCGCCCGGCCCGGATGCTCGCCAAGGCCGAGATCCGCAGGTGGCCGGTGGCGGGCACGCTGGTCGCGCGCGGCGGTGTCCTGTTCATCGACCGCGACCGGCTTCGGGCCCTGCCCGCGACGGTCGCCGTGATCGCCGACGCGCTGCGCGCCGGGCGGGCGGTGGCGGTGTTCCCGGAGGGGAGCACCTGGTGCGGCCGCGCCCAGGGGCACTTCAGGCGGGCGGTGTTCCAGGCGGCCCTGGACGCCCGGGCGCCGGTGCAGCCCGTACGCATCCGCTACCGGGACCGTGCGGGGGAGGCCAGCACCGTGGCCGCGTTCGTCGGCGACGACCCGCTGCTCGCCTCGCTGTGGCGGGTGGTGTCGGCGCGGGGCCTGGTGGCGGAGGTCGAGGTCCTGCCCGCGCTCGCGCCGGGCAGCCACCCCGATCGCAGGGCGCTGGCCGCGGCCGCCGCCGCCCGGGTGCTGGGCGGGCCGTACGGGCGGCAGGTCATCGCCGCGTCGGGCCGGCACGGCTGTCCGCCCGGGCCGGGACCCGCGGTCGATGCCGGGGGCCGGGCCGCGGAGTTCGCCGACCGGGGCCGGTGGAGCCGGCCGTCGGAGGAGTTGCGTTGACGGCGGGGTCGTCTGGCCGACGCCGAGCTGGGCCGGTGGGGCCGGCCGTCGGAGGAGTTCTGTTCGCGGCGGGGTCGTCGGTCCACCCCGACGTGGGCCGGCCGTCGGAGGAACTTCGTTCACGGCGGGGGCCGTCGGCCGGTCACGATGGGATCATGGCGCGTCTCGACCTCTGAGGGGAGCGCGCGTGAGCGGAAGCCCGGCCGGCCGGACGGTTCTCGTGACGGGAGGCAGCGGCTTCGTGGCCGCCCACCTCGTACAGCAGCTCCTGGAACGCGGCCACCACGTGCACGCCACCGTGCGGAGTACGGCGAACGCGGCCAAGCTCCAGCCGTTGCGCGCCCTGGGGGACGTCCATCCGGGCCGCCTCGACCTCTTCGAGGCGGACCTGCTGACGGAGGGCTCCTTCGACGAGGCCATGAAGGGCTGCGCGGTGGTCTTCCACGTGGCCTCGCCGTTCCTGATGCCGGAGAAGATCAAGGACGGCCGACGGGACGTGCTGGAACCCGCCCTGACGGGCACGCGCAACGTCGTGGCCTCGATCGGGCGCACCGAGACCGTCGAGCGCCTCGTCCTCACGTCCACGGTGGGGGCGATCTTCGGCGACTACGCCGACGTACAGCAGATGGACGGCCAGATCCTGTCGGAGAAGTACTTCAACACCACGAGCACCGTGGAGAACAACCCCTACCACTACGCCAAGACGGTGGCCGAGCTGGCCGCCTGGGAGGCGGAGGCGGCCCAGAGCCGCTGGCGCATGGTCTCCGTCAACCCCGGCCTGATCCTGGGGCCCTCCCTCACCCCCGGTTCGGCGTCGGGCAGCCTGTTCCTCCTGGACGAGCTCTTCAAGGGCTACTTCTTCTACGGCGCCCCGGACTTCAGCTTCACCACCGCCGACGTACGCGAGGTCGCGGCGGCCCACGTAGCGGCTGCGGAACTCCCCGGGGCGCACGGCCGCTATATCGTCGCGGCGCGGGAGATGACCTCCTTCCACCAGATGGCGAGAGCCCTGCTGAAGCACGACCCCAAGAACCGGCGCCTGCCCCGGACGGCCCTCCCGCACTGGCCGGTGCGGATCCTCGGCCCCGCCTTCGGCCTCTCCCAGGAGTACATCCGCAACCACCTCGGCATCCGCTTCCGCGTCGACAACCGCAGAAGCACCGGGGAACTGGGCCTCACCTACCGCCCGATCGAGGAGACCCTGGTCGACCACCACCGGGCCTGGCGGGAGCAGCGACGCTAGGGGCGCGTGCCCAGCACCCGGCGCAGATACGGTGCCGTCGCGCTGTCCTCGGCTGCCGCCACCTGCTGTGGCGTCCCCGTCGCCACGATCCGCCCGCCCGCGTCGCCGCCGCCCGGCCCGAGGTCGATCACCCGGTCGGCGCCCGCCACCACGGACATGTCGTGCTCGACGACGACGACGGTGTGCCCGGCGTCCACCAGACCGTGCAGCTGGCGCATGAGGACCTCGACGTCGGCCGGATGGAGGCCGGCCGTCGGTTCGTCGAGGAGGTAGAGCGTGTGGCCGCGGCGGCCCCGCTGCAACTCGGCCGCCAGCTTGATGCGCTGGGCCTCACCGCCGGAGAGTTCGGTCGCCGGCTGGCCGAGTCGCAGATAGCCGAGGCCGACGTCGAGGAGGGTGGCCAGACTGCGTGAGACGGCCGGGACGTCGGCGAAGAAGTCCGCCGCCGACTCCACCGTCAGGTCCAGCACCTGCGCGATGTTCCTGTCCCGGTAGGTCACTTCGAGTGTCCCGGGGTTGTACCGGGCTCCGCCGCAGTCCGGACAGGGCGCGTACGTACTGGGCAGGAAGAGGAGTTCGACGCTCACGAAGCCCTCACCCTGGCAGGTCTCGCAGCGCCCGCCGGCCACGTTGAAGGAGAACCGGCCGACGCCGTACTTCCTGGCCCGTGCCGCGTCCGTCGCCGCGAAGACCTTGCGCACCACGTCGAACAGACCGGTGTAGGTCGCCAGGTTGGACCGCGGGGTGCGGCCGATCGGCTTCTGGTCGACCGCGACGAGCCGGCCCACCCCGGGCAGGTCCTGCGTGATCTCCCCGACGAGCGTCGACTTTCCCGAGCCCGACACGCCCGTCACCGCCGTGAACACACCCAGCCCGAACTCCACCGTCACCCCGCGCAGGTTGTGCCGGGTCACCGGGCCGACACCGAACCGGCCACGAGCGGCGCGGACTTCGCGTACGGGCGCCGCAGAGCGGCCGAACAGGAAGCGGGCCGTCGCCGACTCCGCGACCGACGCCAGGTCCGCCACCGGGCCGCTGTGCAGCACCCGGCCGCCGTGCTCGCCCGCCCGGGGGCCCACGTCCACCAGCCAGTCGGCGGCGCGCATCACGTCCAGCCGGTGCTCCACCACGAACACCGAATTGCCCGCCGCCTTCAGCCGCTCCAGCACCGTGAGCAGCGCCTCCGTGTCCGCCGGGTGCAGTCCCGCCGACGGCTCGTCGAGGACGTACACCACGCCGAACAGCCCGGAGCGCAGCTGTGTCGCGATCCGCAGCCGCTGGAGTTCGCCCGCCGACAGCGTCGGGGTGGCGCGGTCCAGACCGAGATAGCCGAGTCCCAGTTCGAGGACGGGAGCGATGCGGGTCCGGAGATCGTCGGTGAGGACGCGGGCCGTCTCGGACGTCCCCTCGAGCAACTGGGCCAGTTCCGCCAGCGGCAGCGCGGCCAGTTCCGCGATCGTCCGGCCCGCGAAGGTCACGGCGAGGGATTCCGGCCGCAACCGGCCGCCGGCGCACGCCGGGCAGGGGGCGGCCGTCAGGAAGCGTTCCGCCCTGGCCCGCAGCGTCTGGCTCCTGGAGTCCGCGAAGGTCTTCATCACATGGCGATGGGCGCTCATATAGGTGCCCTGGTAGGGGCGTTGGATGCGGTCCGCGTCCCGTACCGGGTGGACCGTCACCACCGGCTGTTCGTCCGTGAACAGGATCCACTCCCGCTGCTCGGCGGGCAGTTCCCGCCACGGGACGTCGACGTCGTGGCCGAGCGCGTCGAGGATGTCCCGCAGGTTCTTGCCCTGCCAGGCACCCGGCCAGGCGGCGATCGCGCCCTCGCGGACGGACAGCGACGGGTCCGGTACCAGCGACTCCTCGGTGGTGCGGTGGACCTCGCCGAGGCCGTGGCACTCGGGGCAGGCCCCGGCCGCCGTGTTGGGGGAGAACGCGTCCGAGTCGAGGTGCTCCGCGCCGGGCGGGTAGTCGCCCGCCCGGGAGAAGAGCATCCGCAGCGAGTTCGACAGGTTCGTGACCGTGCCCACCGACGAGCGCGAGGTGGGAGCCGAGCGGCGCTGCTGGAGCGAGACCGCCGGGGGCAGCCCGGTGATCTCACCGACCTTGGGCGCGCCGACCTGGTGGATCAGCCGGCGGGCGTACGGCGCGACCGACTCGAAGTAGCGGCGCTGGGCCTCCGCGTAGATCGTCCCGAACGCCAGTGACGACTTGCCGGAGCCGGACACCCCCGTGAACACGGCCACCACGTCGCGCGGAACGTCGACGTCCACGCCCCGGAGGTTGTGCTCGCGGGCTCCCCGGACCCGGATGTACCCGTCCTTCGTGGACGGCTGGTCGCCGTGCGGTTCGGGTCGGCTCGGCATGGGGGAACTCCGTACGGGTCTTCGGCTGTGCGGTCGGCGCCGGTCGGGACAAACGCCGCAATCCTATGCGCGCCGGGGGTGCGGCGCCCCGGCGGCCGGTACCGGGGTCGGGGCCTGGTGCCAGCCACCGCTCCGTCCCGGGTGCACGATCGCGGCGAGCCGCCGGTAGGAGTCCAGCAGCGCGGCCCGGTCGTAGGTGCTGGTGGTGACCAGGACCTCTTGCGCCCCCGTCTCCTTCAGCACCGTCTCCAGTCCCTCCGCGACCTGCTCCTCGGTGCCCGCGAGATGACCGGTCAGCCCGGATTCGAAGAACCCGCGCTCCTTCGCGGTCATCGCGCGACGCTCGGCCTCTTCGGCGGGCGGCAGCGGCGGGAAGGTGCCGTGGGTGCGGGCGTACGCCATCGACCAGGCCTCCGGCACCAGAAGCCGTCGTGCCTCCTCGGGCGTCCCGGCCACGGCGATCGTTCCGGAGACGACCACATGGGGCTCCGACGCCCACCGGGAGGGCCGGAACAGGGCCCGGTAGCGGTCGATGCCGCGCCGCATCCTCTCGCGGTCGCGGAGGTCGCCGATGACCATCGGCAGTCCCGCGCGGGCGGCGATCTCCGCGCCCTCGCCCATGGCCAGCACGAACGGCGGCACCGTCAGCCCTTCCGAGGGGCGTGCGCGCACCCCCGTGGGCGAGCTGCCGAGGAACCAGCCCAGCAGCTCCTGGAGCTGCGCCGCGAAGTCGTCCGCGTCGTCCTTGTCCCGGCCCAGCGCCCTGCGCACCCCGTCGGTGAAGCCCACCGAGCGTCCCAGGCCCATGTCGACACGGCCCGGGAAGAGGGACTCCAGGACGCCGAACTGCTCGGCCACGACCAGAGGGCGGTGGTTGGGCAGCATCACCCCGCCGGTGCCGACCCGGATCCGGTCCGTCGCGCCGGCCACGGCCGCGGCCAGCACGGTGGGCGCCGATCCGGCGACCCCGGGCACGCCGTGGTGCTCCGAGACCCAGAACCGGTGGTAGCCCAGCGCCTCCGCCTCGCGCGCCAGCCGCACGGTGTCCCGCAGCGCCTCGGCGCCGGTATGGCCCTCACGTGTGCGCGAGCGGTCGAGGACGGAGAAGCGGGCCGAGGCGATCACGGAGCTCATACAGGGTTCAACACCGGGAGGCCGGTGGGATTCCGCACGGCGCGATGCCGTGCGCGGGATCACCCGCCGGGCCGGTGCGGTTCGGCGCCCGGCCGATCCGCGGTCCGGCTGTCTAGGGTGGAGGGGTGACCGACAGCAGCAGGCGGCCCGTCGCCGTCTTCGATCTCGACAACACCCTCGCCGACACGGCCCACCGGCAGCGGTTCCTGGAGCGCAGCCCGCGCGACTGGGACGCGTTCTTCGCGGCCGCGCCTCAGGACCCGCCGATCCCGGAGGGCGTCGCGATGGTGCTGGACCGCGCCGAGGACTGCGAGATCGTCTATCTCACCGGGCGGCCCGAGCGCTGCCGCCGCGACACGCTGGACTGGCTCGCCGCCCAGGGGCTGCCGGAGGGCCGCGTCCACATGCGGCGCAACGACGACCGCAGGCCCGCCCGGCGCACCAAGCTGGAAGTCCTGCGCCGATTGGCCCGGGACCGGGAGGTGCGTGTCCTGGTGGACGACGACGAGCTGGTGTGCGGCGACGCCCGACGGGCCGGCTTCACCGTCGTCCTGGCACGCTGGACGGTTCCCTCGGGCGCGCTGAAGCAGGCGCAGGAGCGCGAGGGCCGTACCTGAGGCCGGGCCGGCCCGAGGGCCGGCCGTACGGGAAGCGCGGCCCCTGGGGGAGGTTCGGACCCTGCGGGCTGCGGGAGGGTTCGGGTCCGGTGGGGAGGGTGCCCGCCGTCAGTCCGACTCGTCCAGGCGGAAGCCGACCTTCAGGCCCACCTGCCAGTGCGCGATGTCGCCGTTCTCGATCTGGCCGCGCACCTGCGTCACCTCGAACCAGTCCAGGTTGCGCAGGGTCTGCGAGGCGCGGGTGATGCCGTTGCGGATGGCGTCGTCGACGCCCTCCGGCGAGGTGCCGACGATCTCCGTGACCCGGTAGGTGTGGTTCGACATCAGGGTGCTCCTCTCGACCGTGACGGCCTTGTCGCGTGTGTCACGCGTCACTCCACCGTGCCCCAAGCTGCGGCGGAGCGCGAGGCGTCGGACCGGACGACGTCCTTCCGGCCGGTGCCTCTTGACCCCCCGTATTGGTCCATACCAAAATCCGGGGCACCCGCACGAGCACCGCGCTCGTCCCCCACGTCGGGCCTCTCGCCCTGTCCGCCAGGCAGAACAGGACCCCCGTGAGACGTCGCCTCCTCGCCCTCCTCTGTGTGTCCGCCGCCTTGCTGAGCGCCTGTGGCGTCCTACCGGGGACAGGGGGACCCGATGCCCGCACGGTCACGGTGTGGCTGATGAAGGACAGCGCGTCGCAGGAGTTCCTGGACCGGTTCACCGAGGACTTCGAACACGACCACCCGGACCTCGACCTCGACATCCGCATCCAGGAGTGGACCGGCATCGGCGGCAAGGTGGAGGCCGCGCTGGAGGCCGGGGACGGCAACGGGCCGGACGTCATCGAGGTGGGCAACACCCAGGTCCCGCAGTACGTCGACGGCCACGGACTGCTCGACCTGACCCTGGAGTCCGTCGCGAAGTGGGGCCGGGACGACTGGCTGCCCGGTCTCGCCGAACCGGGGCAGCAGCGCTTCCACCAGTACGGCATTCCCTGGTACGCCGCGAACCGGGTCGTGATCTACCGCAAGGACCTCTTCGAGCAGGCCGGCGTCACGGCGCCGCCCGCCACCCGCGCCGAGTGGCTGGCCGCCACCGAGAAGCTGAACTCGGGCGGCAACCAGGGCATCTACCCTGGCCGGGCAGGACTGGTACACGCTCGCCGGGTTCATCTGGGACGAGGGCGGCGACCTCGCCACCGAGGACGGCGGCCGCTGGGAGGGCGCCCTCGACTCGCGGGCCGCCCTGCGCGGCATGGACTTCTACCGGCGGCTGCAGTCCCTCGGCGGCGGCCCCGTGGCGGCGGACGAGGAACACCCGCCGCAGGCCGGGGTGTTCGCCGGGGGCAAGGTGGCGCAGATCGTGGCCGTGCCCGGACTGGCCCGGGCGGTGGTACAGCAGAATCCCGCCCTGGAGGGCGAGCTGGGTTTCTTCCCGGTGCCCGGCAGGAGTGCGGGCAGGCCCGGCTCGGTGTTCACCGGCGGCTCCGACCTCGTCGTCCCGCGCAACACCGACGTCAGGAAGGGTGCCATCGAGGTGGTCGCCGCGCTGACCGGCGCGGAGTGGGACACCGAACTCGCCCGCACCATGAACTACGTACCGAACAAGGCGAAACTGGCGAAGGCCGTCGCCGGCGAGGAGGGGGTCGCGGCCATGGCGGCGGGGGCCGCGCAGGGCCGCGCGACCCCCAGCACACCCGAGTGGGCCGCCGTCGAGGCGGACAACCCGATCAAGGACTACATGACGAAGGTGCTCACCGGTGCCGACCCGGCGACCGAGGCCCGCCGCGCCGCCCGCCGGATCACGGAGGCGCTGACGGTGTCCTTCTGACGGCCCCGGCCGCCCAGGCGCGGTGCTCGGCGGCGGTGCTCAGCGGGCGGTGCTGAGCGACAGCGCGAAGCGCCCCGCGCCGTCCGTCCACCAGTGACTCGACTCCAGTCCGGCAGCGGCCAGCTCCGTGCGTACTCCCTCCTCCCGGAACTTCGCCGACACCTCGGTGCGCAGTTCCTCGCCGGCCGCGAAGTCGACGGCGAGGTCGAGGGCGGGAATCTTCACGGTCTGCGCCGTACGGGAGCGCAGCCGCATCTCGATCCACTCGTTCCCCGCGTCCCACAGAGCGACGTGCTCGAAGGCTCCCGGGTCGAAGTCGGCCCCCAGCTCACGGTTGACCACCGCCAGCACGTTCTTGTTGAACGCGGCCGTCACGCCGGCCGCGTCGTCGTAGGCCCGGACCAGCACCCGCTCGTCCTTGACGAGGTCGGTGCCCAGCAGCAGCGCGTCGCCCGGCGCGAGCAGCGCGCGCACCGAGGCGAGGAACCGCGCGCGCTCGGCCGGCAGGAGGTTGCCGATCGTGCCGCCCAGGAAGGCCACCAGGCGTGGTCCCGGGGTGTCGGGCAGGGCCAGGACCGTCGTGAAGTCGGCGATCAGGGCATGCACGTCCAGGCCCGGCCGCTCGGCGATCAGGGCCTGCCCGGCCTGGGTGAGGGCGCTCTCGCTGACGTCGACGGGCACATACGCGTCCAGGCCGGTGAGCGCGTCGATCAGATGACGGGTCTTCTCCGAGGAGCCCGAGCCGAGCTCGACGAGCGTGCGGGCACGGGCCGCCGCGGCGATCTCGCCGGCCCGGTCCACGAGGATCTCGCGCTCGGCGCGCGTCGGGTAGTACTCGGCCAGTTCGGTGATCTGCTCGAACAGCTCGCTGCCGTGCGCGTCGTAGAACCACTTCGGCGGCAGCGTCTTCGGGGACTTGGTGAGGCCCCTTCGGACGTCGGCGCGCAGGGAGGCGTCCGTGGCGTCCTCGGGGAGGGTGCGGGTGATGCGGAACGGGCTCACGTGCCGGACTCCTCGGTGGATGCGGATGCGGATGCGGATGCCGTGTCGGTGCTCGGCTCCTTGAGCGGGGTGAGCAGGACGTCGGCGCGGCTCGCCGCGAGCAGGGTGCGGTCGGGGACCTCCTGCCAGCGCGGATCGTCGTCGTAGGGTTCGGAGGCCACGACCGTGCCCCGGCCGGGCTCCGCCAGGTACCAGAGGGTGTCGCCCCAGGCGGTGGCGGTGATGGACTCCCCGTCGGTGAGGAGCAGGTTCAGGCGTGAGCCGGGAGCCGCCGCGGCGACCTCGAGCACCGTGTCCGCCAGTGCCTGGCTCCCCGTGTCGCCGGACCGCAGCCGGGCGAGGACCAGCGCCCAGACGAACGCGGAGTCGTTGCGCGCCTCCATCGACAGCAGGTCCGCGGCGGGCAGCGAACCGGTCAGCGACTCCAGCGAGCGGGGCCAGCCCGCGACCGCCCCGTTGTGGCTGAACAACCAGGTCCCGGCCGCGTAGGGCGCGGCCGCGGCCTCCGCGTCGGCGCCGGCCAGCGTCGCGTCCCGTACGGCGGCCAGCAGCGCACGGCTGCGGACGACCCGGGCCAGGTCGGCGAAGGACAGGTCCGCCCAGATGGGCCCGGCCCGGCGGTAGCGGGCCGGCGCCGGGTCCCCCTCGGCGTACCAGCCCACCCCGAAGCCATCGGCGTTGACCGTCCCGTACCGCTGCCGACGGGGCGCCCACGACTGCCGGTACAGACCGTGCGGAGGCTCCACGAGGAGTCGGCCGAGCGGCTCCCCCGGCCCCACGTACGCGAGGTGGCGGCACATCAGAGCGCCCCCGAGCGGGCGGTGCGGAAACCGGAGAAGATCTGCCGCCGGATCGGATAGTCCCAGTTGCGGAACGTGCCCCGGCAGGCCACCGGGTCCACCGCGAACGAACCGCCGCGCAGCACCTTGTGCTCGGGGCCGAAGAACACCTCCGAGTACTCCTTGTACGGGAACATGCGGAAACCGGGATAGGGAAGGAAGTCGCTCGACGTCCATTCCCACACGTCGCCGATCAACTGCCGTACCCCGAGCGGTGACGCACCGGCCGGATAGCTGCCCGCCGGGGCCGGCCGCAGGTGGCGCTGGCCCAGGTTGGCGTGTTCGGGAGCGGGGTCGGCGTCGCCCCACGGGTAGCGCATCGAGCCGCCGGTCGCCGGGTCGAAGCGGGCCGCCTTCTCCCACTCCGCCTCGGTGGGCAGCCGGCGTCCGGCCCAGCGGGCGTAGGCGTCGGCCTCGTACCAGCACACGTGCAGCACCGGCTCGTCGGGCGGTACGACCTCGGTGACGCCGAAGCGGCGGCGCAGCCACTGCCCGCCGTCCCGGTGCCAGAACAGCGGCGCGTGGACGCCGGTGCGGCGGATGTGCGACCAGCCCTCCTTCGTCCACCAGCGCTCGTCGTCGTAGCCGCCGTCCTCGAGGAACGCCTGGTACGCGGCGTTCGTCACCGGGGTGGTGTCGATGTGGAAGGGGGCCACCTCGCGCCGGTGCGCCGGCCGTTCGTTGTCCAGCGCCCAGGGTTCGCCTGAGGCGCCCATGGTGAACGGACCGCCGGGCACGAGGACTTCGGCCGGGCCGGTGAACAACGGCACCGGATCCGGGTCGGGCGCGGTGAGGGCCGGCGGGCCGCTCCGGAGCTGATGGGTGATCAGCATGGTCTCGTCGTGCTGCTGTTCGTGCTGCGCGATCATCCCGAAGGCGAAACCGGCCTCCGTCAGCCGGGTGCCGCCGAAGTCGGCGGACTCCAGCACGTCCATCACCCGGCCGCGCACCTCCGCCGCGTACCGGCGGGCCTCGGCCGGCGGCAGCAGCGGCAGGGAGGGCCGCTCGGCGCGCGAGTGCTCGAAGGCGTCGTACAGGCCGTCGATCTCTGGACGCATCGGCTCACGGCCGGCCACCGTGCGCAGCAGCCACAGCTCCTCCTGGTTGCCGATGTGCGCGAGGTCCCACACCAGGGGGGACATCAGCGGGGAGTGCTGGGCGGTGAGGTCTGGCTCCTCGACGCAGCTGGTCAGGAGCGTGGTGCGGTCGCGGGCCGTGGTGAGGGAGGCGAGCACCCGGGTGCGGAGGGTGTCCGCGTCCGGGGCGGGGCCGTCGTCCGGCACGGGGACGGCGTCCAGGGCCGGCCCGGTGTCCAGGGCGGGGTCGGTCATGCGCGGAGATCCTTCCCGTACGCGCGGGTGTCCGTGCCGCGCAGGCGGTCGAGCAGGTCGTCAGCCGGAGTGCGGCCCCTGAGGACGTACCGCTCGAGGTAGTCCGACACGGCGGCCGTCACCGCCTCGGTGGCGCCGAGGCGGGGCAGGGCCCGCAGAGCCGTGGTGAAGCAGACGACGGCGGTCTCGTGCAGCTCGGGATCGGTCAGGCCGTACCGGGCCGCGTCGATCCACAGCGGGTTGTGCGGGGCCGGCAGCGGCTGGGCCCGCTCGCCCAGCGGCTTCACCGCGCGATAGACGATCTCCGCGGCCTCGGGGTCGTCGAACAGTGCCGTCGTCACGGCGAGCGGCACGATCCAGCCGTCGTCGCCGGGCTGCGCGTCGATCATGCGCAGTTCCAGATGGCCGCGTGGTCTCACCGGCGGGAACAGCGTGGTCAGGTGGTAGTCGAGATCCTCCCGGGTCGGTGCTCCCGTCCGGGTCCACTGCCGGAACGTGAGCCGGTCGGGCACCTCCCACGGGCCGCTGTCGCGCCGGACGCACATCACCGGCGCGTCCAGTACGTGCCGGGCCCAGGCGGTGCGCGGATCGCCGTCGAGGACGGGTCCGCCCGCCCGGTCGGCCCCGATCTCCGTCCACAGCAGCTGCCGGGTGGAACGCCAGCCGGTGGGGGCGCCGCCGAGCAGCGGGGAGTTGGCGAAGGCCGCCACCAGCACGGCGCCCAGCGTGTGCGACAGCCACCAGCGCCGCCCGTGCCCCAGAGGGCCGGGCTCTTCGTGACCGGCGTCCAGGCAGACCTGCACGGAGGCCGAGGTGCACATCATGGCGCGGCCGGCCGGACCCGTCCGGTCGAGGCATGCCTCCATGGCGTCGTAGCGGGGCTCGTGGAGAAACCGGCGGGGAGTGCGCCAGGGGTCCGTGCCGTGGCCGGAGAGGGCGAGACCCCGCTCGGCGAGGACCGCGCGGACGGCGGTCAGATCGGCGGAGACGGTGCCCACGCACTCCATCAGGGAGGCGGCGGGCGGCGAGCTCAGTTCCAGCTGGCCGCCGGGCTCCACGGTGAGCGGAGAGCTCAGGGGCAGGGTGCGCAGTGCGGCGTAGGCCGCTTCGAGTCGTTCGGGTGGGACGGGGAGCCGCGGCTCGCGCAGCTCGTGGACGAGCCATTCCACTTCGACCCCGACGGTGCGGGGTGGCCCGGTCTTGAAACAGATGCCCCTGACCAGGGCCTCCACCTCGGCTTCGGTGAGGGCGCTGCGGGACGGTATCTCGCCGGTACAGTCGCTGACTGAGTCGGACATGTCGGGATCCTCCTGAGATTCCACCATGCCACCGGTCCGACCTCGGTGCGGCCGGACAGGCATCGCTCGTCCCACCCAAAACCCTCGAACGCGTCCGCACAAGGGGGCACAACCGTACATTCGGGACCGAGTTCCCGCTGTTCTCCAGGCATTCCCGACCGCTCCGCGCAGTGTCTGCGCGGTCCGGGAAACCCTGTTGCACGCGATGTCCAGGATCGCTCACGATGCGTGGATGAGCACGACGGGGGAGACGGGCGGGGCACGGCACACCGCGCGGCGCGCGGTCATGGAGTCCACGGGGGTGGCGCCATGAGCGCACGGCTGCGCGGCATCGCGCGGGAGACGGAGGAGATCGTCGCGGCGGGACGCTACCGCGCGTCCGACGGGCGCGAGGTGTCCCTCTCCGCGGCGATCGGGGCCGCCCGGGCGGGGACGCGGATGGCGGGACCGGGACCGGTCGGGGTTCCGGCGGGACCGGCCGTCGACGCACCGGCGCCCGCCTCCGGTGGCCTGTCGGTCGAGGTCACGGTGGAGAGCAGTCTGGAGGCGGCCCGCCGGCTCACCGGCGCCGGCCCGGTGGCCGTGCTGAACTTCGCCTCCGCCCGCAATCCCGGCGGCGGCTACCTCAACGGGGCCCAGGCGCAGGAAGAGGCCCTGTGCCGGGCCTCCGCGCTGTACACCTGCCTGCTCGAGGCCCGGGAGTTCTACGACCACCACCGCGCCCATCGCGACCCGTTCTACACGGACCGCGTCATCCACTCGCCGGCGGTGCCCGTCTTCCGCGACGACCGGGGCCGGCTCCTCGACGAGCCCTACGGCGTCGGCTTCCTGACGGCCGCCGCCCCGAACGCGGGCGTGGTGCTGCGCACGGTCCCGGAGCGCGCGTCGCAGTTGCCGGACGCGCTGGCCGTCCGTGCCGGGCGGGTCCTGGAGACGGCCGCCGCGCACGGTTACCGGCGCCTGGTGCTGGGCGCGTGGGGCTGCGGGGTGTTCCGCAACGACCCCGCGCAGGTGGCGGGGGCGTTCCGGGCGCTCCTGGGCCCCGGCGGTCGGTTCGAGAGGACGTTCGAGCACGTGGTGTTCGGCGTGCTCGACCGGACACCGGGAAACGTGGTGCTGGGCGCCTTCGAGAAGGTGTTCGGCCGAAGGGGTGCTCAGGTCCAGCCGTAGCGCTCGTGCAGGCGGTGCCGGACCAGGTTGAACCGCATCCGGTCCAGCGCGCAGGCCTCACGGCGCATGCCGTCCTCGTGCAGCCGCAGGACGCGGTCGACGTCCACCCAGGAGTCCCGCCCGGACCGGTCCCAGGGCCCGCCGCCGATCGGCACCCACTCGCGGTCGCCGTCGTGCCGCTTGCTCGACAGCTGTACGGCGAGGAAGGTGCCGCCCGGTTCCCGGGCGACGACGAGCACCGGGCGGTCCTTGCCCCGGCCGTCGTTCTCCTCGAAGGGCACCCACGTCCAGACGATCTCGCCGGGGTCCGGGTCGCCGTCGTGCGCGGGGGAGTACTCGGTGCGCACCCGGCCGACCTCACGGGGGTCGGCCTCGGTGGTGGCGGAGGGGCCGGAGCGGCCCGGGACGTCTTCATCGATGAACGCGGTCACGGGGGCACCTTAAGCGGTGCCCCCGTGACCGCGTCGTCAGAGGGTCACTTCTCCTCGACCGGCACCCGCTGGGCCGGCGGGTTCGCGGTCCCGTTGAGCGACGGACTCCCGTTCGCGGACTGCCCGTTCTGGTTCATCGAGGCGAGCAGCTGACGGGCGAGCCCGAGTCCCGTCCCGCCCATGGTGAGCGCTTTGGCGAACACGTCCGCCATGCCGTCGGCGCCGTTGAGCAACACCATGTTGTCGACGTTGCCGAAGGCGGACGCGCCCGCCTTCACGATCTCCGGCCAGTTCTCGGCGAGTTGCTGGGCGACGACCGCCTCCTGGTTCTCGGCGAGCGCGGCGGCCCGGGCCTTGATGGCCTCCGCCTCCGCGAGACCCTGCGCCTTCGCCGCCGCGGCCGCCGCCAGACCCCTGGCCTGCGCCGAGGCCGCCTCGGCCTCACCGGTGGCCAGGGTGGCGGCCGCGGTGGCCTCACCCCGGGCCCTGGTCGCCTCGGCCTCGGCGCCGGCGGCGGCCTTGACCCGGGTCGCCTCCGCGGCGGCCGCGAGCTCCGTCTCCTTCGCCTTGGCCTGCGCCGCCGAGATCCGGGCGTCGCGTTCCGCCTCGGCCAGCGTCCGCTTCTCGTAGGCCTGCGCGTCCGCGGGCTTGCGGACGTCCGCCTGGAGCTGCTGTTCGCGCCGCTGCGCCTCGAGTTCGGCGACCCGCGTCTCCTGGACGACAACCTCCTGCCGTGAGGCGGCGTCGGCGAGGGGTCCCGCCTGACGGGCCCTCGCGCCCGCCTTGTCACGTTCGGCCTGGTAGCCGGCCTGGAGGATCTCGCTGTCCCGGGTGGCCTCCGCCATCCGGGCGAACGAGGCCTGCTCCGCCTCCGTGGCGAGCCGGTTCGCCTCCGCCTGCGCGATCCGGGCGTCCCGCTGCACGGCCGCCGCGTGCGGCATCGCCATGTTCTTGATGTAGCCGGTCGGGTCCTCGATCTCGTGGATCTGGAGCGAGTCCACGATCAGGCCCAGCTTCTCCATCTCCGTACCGCAGGCGGCACGGGTCTGCCCGGTGAGCTTCTCCCGGTCACGGATCATGTCTTCGACCGTCAACCCGCCCACGATGGACCGCAGATGACCGGCGAACACGTTGTGCACCCGCTCCGACATCAGCTTCTGCTGGTCGAGGAAACGCCGGGCCGCGTTGGCGATCGACACGAAGTCGTCGCCGACCTTGAAGATGACCACGCCCCGCACCTTGAGCGGAATGCCCTGGTGCGTCACGCAGTCCACATGCAGCTCGGTCTCGTTCAGGTCGAGCGACAGCTTGCGCACCACCTGCACCCCGGGCATCACCATGGTCCCGCGCCCTGTGACGATGCGGAAACCCATGCCCGCCTCGAGGCCCTCCGTGCGGTGGTTGGAGCCGGAGATGACGAGTGCCTCGTTGGGTTCCGCGACGCGCCACATCATCTTGAACAGACCGATCAGACCGAGGACGGCGACAACCGCCACCCCCGCAACGACGCCGACGACCATCGGCATACGCCCCCTTGTGATGGTGCCCTTTCGGCACCGAACGAAGGGAGTCTGCGCCTGCCGGGGTCACGGTTGAAGACCCCGGCGCATCCTTGTTGCAATCTTGACGCTTACGTTCCCGAAGGCGTACAGAACGGCCGCCACCTGCGCCGGGGCGTGCTCAACTGTCGTAGGCGCGGGTGACGTAGACCGTCCTGGGGGGCAGGTGCTCCACCACCATCACCACTGTGCCGCACTCGATGCGGCCCGAGCCGTCCGCCGGGTGCGCGAGGAAGTGTTCGGCCCCGCCGCGCACCCGTACGATCACCTCGCCGACGAGCCCGGGCCCGATCGTCCCGGTGACCCGCCCCATGAGCCCGACCATCGACGCATCGTCCATGGCCACAGGGTACGGGCGGAACCCGTTCATCCGGCCGGCGAGTCCGCGACCGCCACCCGCGGCCAGTGCTCGTGCCAGCGCAGTTCCGCCTCCAGTTGGGCGGCGAGCGCGATCAGCAGGGGCTCGCTGTTCGCCGGGCCGAGCAGCTGCGCCCCGACCGGCAGCCCGCCGGGCGTGAAGCCCGCGGGGACGTTGACCCCGGGCCAGCCCAGCACGTTCCACGGCCAGGCGTAGGGACAGGCGGCGATCATCGCGCGGTCGGTGGCGAATCCGCTCAGGTGCAGCATGGCTCCGATGCGGGGCGGGGGCGCGGCCGTCGTCGGCGTGATGATCACGTCGTACGTCTCGAAGAAGCCGCCGATGCGGCGGTGCAGGAGGGCCTCCGCGCGCCGGGCCGCCCGCAGGGGGACGCCGCCGAGGAGCCGGCCCAGCCGGGCGGCGCCCCGGGTGCGCCGGTCGAGAAGCGCGGGGAACGGGGCCTCGGCGACCCGCTCGGCGATGCCCGCGGTCGCCCGGGGGACGAAGGCGAGGCCTATCTGCCCGTACGGCGGGTCGGCCTCCTCGACGGTGTGCCCGAGGCGCGCCAGCCGTTCGGCGAGTTCGAGGACGCGGACGCGCACCTCGGGGCGCAGCCGGGCGGGTACGGCGGTGAACGGGGGTTCCAGCGACAGCGCGATCCGCAGCCGGCCCGGGTCGCGGCCCACCGCCGCCGAGGCGTCGACGGCGGGCGGGCGGTGCGGATCGTGCGCGTGGTTGCCGCTCGCCGCGTCGAGCAGCAGCGCCGCGTCCAGGACCGTACGGGCCAGCGTGCCGTTGACCGTGATGCCGTGGAAGGACTCGCCGCGCGGCCAGGTGGAGACCCGGCCGCGCTGCGGCTTGATGCCGACCAGATGCGTCCAGGAGGCGGGGATGCGGACCGAGCCGGCCCCGTCCGAGCCGAGCGCGGCCGGCACCAGACCCGCGGCGACCGCGGCCGCCGAACCGCCGGAGGAGCCGCCCGGGGTGTGCTCGGTGTGCCACGGGTTGCGGGTCGCGCCGAAGGCCGGGCCCTCGGTGAAGGGCCACTGGCCCAGCTCGCAGGTGTTGGTCTTGCCGACGATCACGGCCCCGGCCGCGCGCAGCCGCCGTACCGCCTCGCCGTCCTCGGTCACCGCGGGGTGCACGCCCTGGCAGCCGAAGGCGGTCGGCTCGCCGGCCACGTCCGTGTCGTCCTTGACGGCGACCGGGACGCCGAGCAGGGGCCGCCGGTCCCCGGTGGCCAACTCCCGGTCGGCGGCCTCGGCTTCGGCGAGCGCGGCCTCGGCCCGGACGATCCGGAAGGCGTTGAGGGTGTCCTGGCTCGCCTCGATCCGGGCGAGGGTCCGCTCGACGAGCGTGCGGGAGGACACCTCGCCCGCGGCCAGCGCGCGGGCGGTGGCTGTCAGGCCTGCGGCACGGTCGGGCGTCATGCGGACCACCTCCGGGACGACGATGTCTACCGCACGGTAACCTCTGGCGGCCCGGCGGTGAACGGTGCGGGCACAGGAGCGGGGTGGGCTCTCGGCCTCGAGGGCGGTGGCCCGCCTGGTCGCAGACGCCCCACAGGCACCGCCCGTTCCTGCGCAAAGGATTGACGTGCTCCTGCCTCAGCCCTACCTTCTGATCGACTTTCCGAACCTTGTTCGGAATCTCGAACCCTGAGTCGTAGGAGAGCCGCCATGACGACCCGTCCCCCCGCCCCGTCCCGCCGTGCCCTGCTGCGCGCGATGGCCGTCCTGCCCGCCACGGCACTCGTGCTCGGCGAGGCGCCCGGTCTGCTCGGCACGGCCCTGGCCGCCGCACCGGCCGCCGGATCGGCCACCCGCTACACGATCGTCCCGTTCCTCAACAGCGACGACGGAACGGTGAACGTCTACCAGTCCGACGACGCCACCGACTTCCGGCTGGTGCAGTCCTCCGCCTACACCCCGCCGAGCAACCGCATCCGCGACGCGAGCATCTTCAAGCACACCAACGGCTACTACTACGTCACCTACACGACCCACACCTGGCAGGACGCCAGCACCACGATCGGCTTCGCCCGCAGCTCCGACCGGGTCAACTGGACATTCCTGTACGACTACACGGTCCCGATCACCAACCTGTCCCGCGCCTGGGCGCCGGAGTGGTTCGTCGACAGCGACGGCAGCGTCAACGTCATCGTGTCCTGCTCGGTGACCAGCGACGAGTGGATCTTCACCCCGTATCTGCTGAAGGCCACCAACTCCGCGCTCACCGCCTGGAGCGCCCCGGTCGCGCTGTCCGGCATCGGGTCGAACCACATCGACACCTACATCGTGAAGGTCGGCTCGACGTACCACGCGTTCACGAAGAACGAGACGGCGAAGTACATCGAGTACGGCACGGCCTCGAACCTGGCCGGCCCCTACACGATCACCAGGACCGGCGACTGGGCGGGCTGGGGCAGCTACCGCGAGGGCCCGTCCGTCATCCAGCTCGACAACGGCGGCTGGCGGATCTTCTTCGACGGCTACGGCGACGGCAAGTACTACTACAGCGACAGCTACGACGCCTTCGCCACCTGGAGCGCGCCCAAGGCGCTGCCCGGCATCTCCGGCACGGCACGCCACTTCACGGTCATCAAGGAGACGGTGACCGGCGGCCCCACCCTCACCAAGAACGCCACCCGCTCACTCCGGTCCGCGAACTACACCACCCGCTACTGGCAGGAGCAGTCCGCGCTGCTGAACCTGCCCGTGGTGACCGGCTCCAGCACCACCGCCGAGAAGCAGGCGTCCACCTTCACCGTCGTGGCCGGACTCGCCGACGCCAACGCGTACTCCTTCCGCGACGCCGCCGGCAACTACCTGCGCCACTACTCCTTCCGGGGCCGCTTCGACGCCAACGACGGCACGGCGTCCTTCGCCAAGGACGCCACCTTCATCGCCCGCACGGGCACGGCGAGCGGTTCCATCCGCTTCGAGTCGTACAACTACCCCGGCTACTACCTGCGCCACTACAACTACCAGCTCCGGGTGGAGCAGCCGGACGGCACGGACCTGTTCCGCCAGGACAGTTCGTTCATGGCGACGACCGCCTGGGTCTGAGCCGGTGTACCGGGCCGGGATGACGGGGCCCCGGCCCGGTGGTCCGTCGCTACGGCCTCACCGGTGGTGCGGCGACGTCAGGTAGTGCTGCCGGAGCAGTTCCTTGCCGTAGTCGTTGCCGTTGGGGGTGCGGACGACGGAGTGGACGTGCTTCTGGGTGGCGCCGCCGCCCTGGGTGGCGCCGTACGCGCCCGCGAGCGGGCCCGGGCCCTGGCAGTCGACCTCGATCCAGACGACGGGGCTGTGCACGCGGACGTAGAAGGCGTCGTCGTCGCCGGTGCCGCCTGCCCAGGTGACGTAGGTGTCGTCGAGGTGCTTGCGGATCTCGGCCAGCGTCACCTTCGCCACGTCGGCCTTGGCGCGCCCGGTGAAGGCCTGCACGATGCCGAGGAGCTTGGTCTTCTGCGCGGCGGTCAGGGCGTTGCCGCGGATTCCGGTGTACTCCTGGACCGCGTTGTCCGCGAACGCGCCCGCTTTCATCGACTCGTTGGACTTGGTGGACGACTCGACGGCGACCGCCTGCTGCGCCGCGCTGAGGGAGTTGATGAAGGCCAGGCCGGCGACGACCTCCTCGTGGCAGACGGTCACCGTCTCGCCGCCGATCTCCATCGAGGTCGGCTCCGAACCCCAGAAGCAGGGGCTCATCACGACCTGGTCGCCGAGGACGAAGTAGTTGATGA
Source organism: Streptomyces rishiriensis (assembly GCF_030815485.1). NCBI lineage: Bacteria > Bacillati > Actinomycetota > Actinomycetes > Kitasatosporales > Streptomycetaceae > Streptomyces > Streptomyces rishiriensis. Next base: position 7,392,268 of record NZ_JAUSWV010000002.1, read on the forward strand.
CGAGGTGGTGGCCGTCGAACTGGAAGCCCCAGGGCTCGGTCGCCGACGGCGTGCCCATGACGGTCCAGTAGTAGGCGTCCTCGTTGAAGGAGTTCGTGTTGCCGATGGCCTCGCCGGCCGCCTGGTTGATCTTCCGGATCTTCTCGGTGGTCTCCAGGCCTTCGGCACTGAGCGCCGACTTCAACAGGGCCGTGCCCAGAGCCTTCTGATTGTCACTCAGGTCGGCGAGGGAGACGCCCTGGCGGTCGTAGGAGTCGACGTTGCTCCACAGCCGCCACTCGGTGGAGTGGACCGTGAACTGCGTCGAGGTCTTCTGGGTGTCGCTGAGCCCGCCCAGGAAGGCGTTCGCGGCGGCGATCACGGGGGCGGTCCGCACACCCGTGGAGTGGATCGTGAACAGGTCGTCGATGCGCTTGCCGTCGGTGGTGAGGCCGAAGAAGTCCTCGGTGATCGACTGGTTGCCGGGACCGCCGGCGCCGCCGCCCGGACCCCCGCTGGGTGCGCCGCTCGGCACCGCGCTCGGGTCGGCGGAGGCCGTGGCGGTGGCGTCGTCGGCCAGTGCGGCCCAGGCGCCGGCCCCGCCCATGGTCGCTACGGCCGTGGCGCCGCCGGCGAAGAAGACCTTGCGCATGAAGTTGCGGCGGCTCGCGTGGGCACGGCGGCCGGCTTCGGACTGGGTCTCGTGGGCCGTCGGTTCACCGGAGTCGAGCTCGGTCATCGTCGCTGGTTCCCTTCGTCAGGGGCACGTCCCCGCTGAACGGCCGCCGGGTGATCACTGTGGAGGAGCCGGCTGAGGCAGACCTGAAGCGGGGACGGGACGGCCGTCGAAATCGGCGCGTGCGGCGCATCCGCACCTGCTTTGAGCTGCGGCTATATGAGAACCCTTAGAGTTGCGGGGACGACGGGGCGGCGGCTCGGCCGGCGGTCGGAAGCGTCACCGAGAACTCGGTTCGCCCCGGTTCGCTCCGTACGTCGATCCGGCCGCCGTGCGCCTGGGTGAGGGCCGCCGCGATGGCCAGGCCCAGGCCCGTGCCGCCGCCCTCGCCGGGCGAGCGCGAGCGGGAGCCGTCGGCGCGGGTGAACCGCTCGAAGATCGAGGGGAGCAGCTCGCGCGGGATGCCCGGACCGTCGTCCTGTACGCGAATCACACACCGGCCGGCCCCGGGCCCCGTCCGTGTCCCCTTCGCCGGCCCCCGCCCCGATCCCGATCCCGCCGCCGACGGCGTCTCCGGCGTCCCTGTCGTCCCCCGTGTCTGCGGCGTCTCCGGCGTCTTCAAGGTCTCCACGACGACGGTGACCTTGGTGCCGGCCGGGGTGTGCGCACGGGCGTTGGTCAACAGGTTGGCCACCACCTGATGAAGGCGGGAGGGGTCGGCGACGACCGTCACCGGCCCGTCGAGGCGCAGCGCGAGCCGCCAGTCGTGCTCGCCTCCCGCGGCCTGCGCGTCCCAGACGGCCTCCGCGACCAGCGTCGCGAGGTTCACCTCGGTCCGCTGGAGCGGCCGTCCCTCGTCCAGGCGGGCGAGCAGCAGCAGATCCTCCATCAGGCCCGTCATACGCGCCGCCTGCGCGGAGACGCGACGCCAGGCGAGCTCCGGCGCGATCGTCCGGTTGCCGCCGGTCATGTACTCGGCGTACCCCGCGATCGAGGCGAGCGGGGTGCGCAGCTCATGGCTGGCGTCGGCGAGGAACCGGCGCATCCGTTCCTCGGTGCGCCGGCGTTCGGCGAGCGAGGACTCGACGTGGTCGATCAGCTGGTTGAGCACGACGCCGACCTGACCGGCCTCGGTCCCGGGGTCGGTGTCACGCGCCGCGACGCGGGCGAGGACGGCGACCTCGCCGCGGTCCAGCGGCACCCGGGCGACCTCGGCGGCGGTGGCCGCGACCCGGCCCAGGGGGCGCAGCTGCCGCCGTATGACGACGGAGGAGGCGCCGGTCGCGGTGGCCAGTCCGAGGCCGGCGATCGCCGCCTCGACGGCGACCAGACGGTCGATCACCTGCTGCACGTCGGCCATCGGCAGCCCGGCCAGGACGGGGACGCCGTCGCCGCCGATCGCGGTCACCCGGTAGGTGCCGAGGCCGGGGACCGTGCGGGTGTGCAGCGACCCGTCCGCGGGGATTCCCTTCAGGGCGGCGCGCTGAGCGCCGGTGAGGACCCGCAGACGGCCGTCCTCGGTCACCACCTCGGCGGCGATGATCTCCCCGTCGGCGAACCGGGCCGCCAGGGTGCCGGCCGGCTGTCCCCGCTCGTTGAGGAATCCCAGATCCGTCGCGCCGCCCGTCCGGCGCTGCAGTCCGCCCTGGCTGCGTTCGGCGGCGTCGGTGACGCGCTGGTCCAGATCACCGAGCAGATAGACGCGCTGGACGAGGGCGGTGCTGAACGCCATGACGGCGCACACGGCGGCCAGCGTCACGGAGACGCAGAGCACGAGGCGGACCCGCAGGGAGCGTCGCCCCAGACCGGTGCCGGTCCGGCTCGCCCCGCGCCGCCGGCCCGGCAGACCCTTCATGCCCACTCGTCCGCGGCTCTGATCGCGTACCCCGCGCCGCGCACGGTGCGGATCATCGGCGCCCGCCCCTTGTCGATCTTGGCGCGCAGTCCGTAGATGTAGACCTCGACCAGATTCCCCTCGCCGTCGAAGGAGGCGTTCCAGACGTGGTCGAGGATCTGGGCCTTGCTGAGCACCTGGTGCGGATGGCTCATGAGGAACCGGAGGAGGTCGAACTCCTTGGCGGTCAGCGGGACCGGTGCTCCGCCGCGCCGCACCTCACGGGTGCTCTCGGCCAGCACGAGATCGCCCAGCACCCGGACCGGGCCCCGGTCGGCGCTCTCGCCGGGGCCGGCCCTGCGCAGCAGCCCGCGCAGCCGCAACACGACCTCCTCCAGGGAGAACGGCTTGGTCACGTAGTCGTCCGCGCCCGCCGACAGCCCGTCGATCCGGTGCTCCAGGGCGTCCCGGGCGGTGAGCATCAGGACGGGCAGCCTGCTGTTCTCACCGCGCAGCCGGCGCAGCACCTCGACCCCGTCGACGTCGGGCAGCATCCCGTCGAGGACGACGACATGCGGGGCGCAGTCCCGTGCGATGCGCAGGGCGCTGCGTCCGTCGGCCGCCGAGAAGGACTTCCAGCCCGCCTCGGTGACGGCCGCCGACAGCAGCTCGGTGAGTTCGGGCTCGTCGTCGACGATCAGCACGCGAACCGTGCCTGCACGGGTACCGGGGAGGCCAGACATGGCTCGACCCTCTCTCCGTCCGCCATGAGGAGCCTGTGCGCGAGCTGAGCGCGCGCCGTGGGCGCGTCGGCGGACCGGCCGGCGGCCGGGCTCAGTGACGCGGTGACCGGCGGACGGTCAGCACGGCGACGTCGTCGTGCCGGCGGTCGTACCCGGCGTACGCGCGGGCGTCGTCGTGCAGCGCCGAGGGCAGCTCGGTGGGGGAGAGGTCGAGGTGCTTCATCAGACGCTCGTCGACCGGGTAGAACCTGCCGTCGGGGGCGCGGGTCTCGGTGAGGCCGTCGGTGGTGAGGACCAGCGTGGAACCGGCCGGGAAAGCGAACCACTCGACCGTCGTGGGTTCGGCCGCCAGTTCGGCGAGCCCGAGCGGGACTCCGGTGTCCACCGACGGTGTGGTGACGGCGCCGTCGTGCATCAACCGGGCGGGGATGTGGCCGCAGTTGACGACCTGGGCCTCCGTGCCCGCGTCGACGCCGATGATGAGGGCGGTGACGAACCGCTCGTCGTCGCCGGTCTGTTCGGCGTAGGAGTTGTGCCGGACGACCGCGGCGTCCAGGGCGTCGACGAGCGCGGTGAGGGTGGGCTCCCGGTGGGCCGCCTCGCGGAAGGCGCCGATCACGGCGAACGCCGCGCCGACGGCGGCCAGCCCCTTGCCCTGCACGTCCCCGATCAGCACGCGCGTGCCGAACGGCGAGGCGACGACGTCATAGATGTCACCGCCGACGAGCCGGTCCTCCTGCACGGGTTCGTAGACGCCGTTGACCAGCACGTCGTCGGTGAGCAGGGGCAGCGGGTGCAGGATGTGCCGCTGCATGGCGGCGGCGGTGGACCGCAGGCGCAGCATCTCGTGCTCGCGCGCGATGCGCCGGTGGCAGGCGTAGACGGAGGCGGCACCCAGAGCGAGGGTGAGCAGCACCAGCAGTGCCCGGTCGAGCCACCGGCCGTTGTCGTCGGCCCGCACGAGCAGGGTGAGGGTGACGAACAAAGTGGTCCACGCGGCGACGAACCTCGTCTGCTGGACGGTGCACAGGGCCGAGGCCGTGCCCGGCAGGAAGACCAGCAGCCCGAGGAGCCACACCTCGGACCCGGACAGGACGCCGAGCACCTCCACCAGCACCGTCACCGACAGCACCCCGACGACCGTCTCGCCGTTGCCCGGGGGCTCGATGGCTCCGAGTGCGTCGGCGGGGCGCATCCGACGGGGACCGGTCATGGGAACTCCCGCGCAGTGGTGATCTCCCGGCAACTCTAGTCGCGCCGACGGCGCCGGCCGGACCGCTGCGCCGTCAGGGCCGGGGCCAGGGGCGGCCGCCGATGGCCTCGATGCCGTAGTTGAAGCGCCGGAGGTAACCCGCGAAGGCCGCGATGTCCTCGTCCGGCCAGTCGGTCATCACCTGGTCCAGGATGTCCACGATCCCCTCGCGCTCCGAGTCCAGCAGGCGGGTGCCCTCGTCGGTGAGCCGGAACTTGCGGGCCATCCCGCCCTCCGGATCGGGGATCCGCTCGATGAGCCCCGCCCGCATCGCCGCCGCGGTCTGCCGGTTCAGGGTCGACGCGTCCAGCCCGAAGGCGTCGCTGAGCTCCCCGATCGACATGGGCCCCTGGACCCGGATCCGGCTGAGCAGGATGTAGGCGCTGCGCTCCATGAGGCTGTTCTTGCGGCGGCCGCCACGCTGGTTCAGGAACGTGTGACGGCTGAGCAGCATCTGCTCGTACTCGACCTCGTGCGTCGGCGTCTCCATGTGCGCGACCTCCTGCTTCCGTGGGCCCGCACCATCCTGGCACACGGCTGTGCACGGGCCACAGCGTGTGCTCGATACATAGGACATGTACGATGCACATCCTTCGCGTCCTGCGCGCAGATCCTTCCCGCGGACCTTCACCGCACATCCCACGTCGAGGAGTCCCCATGGGCGCCCCCGCTCTCCGATCCACGGCCCGCCCAGGCGCCGTGATCGCCACGCTGGCCTTCGCCGGCACCACCGCGGCGATCATGCAGACGCTGGTCACCCCGCTCATCGCCGAGCTGCCGCAGATCTTGGACACCTCGTCCTCGAACGCGGCCTGGGTGATCACGGTCACCCTGCTGGTGGCCGCCGTGTGCGTGCCGGTGGTCGGCCGCCTCGGCGACCTGCTGGGCAAGCGCCGGATGCTGCTCGCCTGCTCCGTGCCGCTGATCGTGGGCTCGGTGGTGTGCGCGTTCGCCTCCGACGTCGTGACGATGATCGTGGGGCGCGGCCTCCAGGGCATGGGCATGGGCATGGTGCCCCTCGGCATCGCGCTGCTGCGCGACGTCGTACCGGCCGAGAAGCTCAGCGGCTCCATCGCGCTGGTCAGCGCCTCCATGGGCATCGGCGGCGCCATCGGCCTGCCGCTGGCCGCCGCCGTCGCCCAGTACGCGAACTGGCGCGTGCTGTTCTGGGGCTCCGCCGCCCTGGCCGCCGTCGTCGCCGTCCTCATCTTCCTGCTCGTCCCGGACGTCCCGGCCGGCGCCAAGGGCCAGCGCTTCGACCTGCCCGGCGCGATCGGCCTCGGCGTCGGTCTGGTCTCACTGCTGCTCGCGGTCTCCAAGGGCGCCGACTGGGGCTGGGCCTCGGGCACCACGCTCGGCCTGTTCGCCGCCGCCGTCGTGGCGCTCGTCGGCTGGGGCGTGTGGGAGGTGCGCACCACCGACCCGCTGATCGACCTGCGCACCACGGCCCGTCCCCGGGTGCTGCTCACCAACCTCGCCTCGGTCTTCATCGGCTTCGGCATGTACGCGAGCATGCTGGTGATGCCGCAGCTGCTGCAGTTCCCGCAGGCCACCGGCTACGGACTCGGCCAGTCGATGCTCGCCGCCGGTCTGTGGATGGCGCCCGGCGGCCTGATGATGATGCTGATCTCCCCGCTCGGCGGAAAACTCACCAACGCCCGCGGTCCGAAGTTCACGCTGGTCTGCGGCGCCCTGGTGCTGGCCGCCGGCTACTTCGTCTCGCTGGCCCTGATGGGTTCCGCCTGGGGCGTCATGGTGGTCACGCTCATCACCAGCGGTGGCGTGGGCCTCGCCTACGGCGCCATGCCCGCCCTGATCATGAGCTCGGTCCCGCTCACGGAGACCGCCGCGGCCAACGGCTTCAACACCCTCATGCGGTCGCTCGGCACCTCGATCGGCTCCGCCGTCATCGGCGTGATCCTCTCCCAGATGACCACCACCATGGGCGGGTACACCTTCGCCTCCGAGGACGGCTTCCGCACCGCGCTCCTGGTCGGCGGCGCGCTCGCCCTGATCTCCGCGGCCATCGCCGCCGTCATCCCCGCCGCCCGCACCGCCGCGGAGGGCGAGGACGCGACCGGCCGGACCGCAGCGCCCGAGCAGGCCAAGGTCTGACACACCGAGGGGGACGGCCACAGCCGGCCGCCCCCTCCGCGCCCCCTCCGGACCGCTTCCGTGCCACGCCGGATCCGGCGGCCCCCGCGCACCGCCTCGGACACCGCCGCCGCCCGGTCGGCCGCGCCCGGGGCGCGGAGGCCGCACACCAGGTGCGTCTCGACGGTCGTCTCGCTCGGGAACAGCGCCTCGGCGACGCCCCGGCGCCCCGGCGGCCGCACCGACCCCGTGACGGGGTGGCGGCGCGAGCCCGCACGGCCCGTGGACACCGACCGCGACCTCGCCTCCGCGCGGCAGGAGCCGAGGGTCACCCCGGCGGCCGGCCGAGTCTGGCGGCCACGGCGTCGAGGACCCAGTCCAGGCCGGTCGCGAAGGATGCCTCGGCGTCCACGTCCGTGCCGTCGTGCACGGCCTTGGCCAGCGCCGGGAAGCGGCCGGTGGCCAGCATTCTCGACACATGCGGGCCATGGGCGCGCTGCCAGTCGCGCTTGGACAGACCCGTGGCGCGCTCGGCCCGCAGGTTCGCGATCTCGCGCCTGATCGCGCCGGTGAAGTAGGCGCTGACAGTCTCCACAGCCCGCATGACGGTGTCGACGTCGGCCAGGCCGTCGAGGGCGGCCAGCGTGGCCTCGGTGACGGCGAGGCCGTTCGGGCCCAGGGTCGGGCGACCGCCGAGCAGGTCGCCCAGCCACTCGTGACGGAGAGCGGCCTGCCTGGTGCGGTGGGCGAGGACGCGCAGCGCCTCCCGCCAGTCACCGGGCCGCTCCCCGGGGAGGATCTCGGCCTGGACCTCGTCCACCATGAGGTCGAACAGCTCCTGCTTGGTGGAGATGTATCCGTACAGCCGCATCGGTCCGGCGTTCAGCCGGGCGGCGACCTTGCGCAGCGACACCGCCTCCAGCCCGCCCTCGTCGGCCAGCGCGATGGCGGCGGCGACGACCCGCTCCCGGTCGAGCGGCACGGGGCGAGTCGGCGGCTCCGGCCGGTCCCACACAGTCATGGTCACACCGTTCTGTTGCGATGCGTCGTATCGACGAAATACAGTGTATCGGTATGAGACATCGTATCGCCGTGATCGGAAGCGGCCCTGCCGGTCTTGTCTTCGCTCGTGTGCTGCACCGCCACGGCCACCCCGTCGCCGTCTTCGAACGCGATCCCACCCCCGACGCGCGCCCCCCGGGCGGCACGCTGGACCTGCAGGAAGGGCTCGGCCAGCTCGCGCTGGACAAGGCGGGGCTGCTGGCGGAGTTCGAGACGCTCTCCCGCCCCGAGGGGCAGGCCATGCGCATCCTGGACACGGACGGGACCGTACTGCGCGACTGGCAACCCCGGCCGGACGACCGGGCCAATCCCGAGATCGACCGCCGGCAACTCCGTGACCTGCTGCTCGGCCCCCTCGACGTCCAGTGGGGTCGAGGCGTCACGCAGGTGGTGCCGGGGACCCGGGACGGCGTACTGGTCCATTTCGAGGACGGGCGACAGGAGACGTTCGACCTCGTGGTCGGCGCGGACGGCGCCTGGTCCCGGGTCCGCCCGGCAGTCTCCGAGGTGACGCCGCACTACACCGGCGTCACCTTCGTCGAGACGTCCCTCGACGACGTCGACACCCGTCACCCCGACCTCGCCCGGTTGATCGGCGACGGTTCCGTGGCCGTGTACGGCGTGAACCGAGGCCTCGTCGCCCAGCGCAACAGCGGCGGCCACGTCAAGGTGTACGCCCAGTTCCGCGCGCCGCTGGACCGGCACACGAACCTGGACGCGACCGACGTCGAGGCCGTGCGATCGAGCCTGCTGGCCCTGTTCGACGGCTGGGCCGCTCCCGTCCTCGACCTCCTCCGCCGCGGCACCGCTTTCGCCCACCGCCCCCTCTACGTCCTGCCCACACCCCATACCTGGAACCACGTACGCGGGGTGACGCTGCTGGGCGACGCCGCCCATCTGATGCCCCCGCTGGGGGCGGGCGCGAACCTCGCGATGCTGGAAGGCGCCGAACTCGCCGAGTCCATCGCCAACGGCCCTGGAGACCTGGACGACGCCGTCCGCGCCTTCGAGGAACGGATGTGGGCGCGGGCCGGCAGGTGGGCGAAGATCACGGCGGCCGGTCTGGAGCGTCTCGTGAGCCCGGACCCCGCCGAGGCACTCGCCCTCTTCGACGAAGTCCAGCCGGCCTGACCGCCGAGAGCCGAGGGGGACGCGTCGCCCGCGTGGGGCTGGAGGCGTCGGCGGAGGCGGCTCTACGGTGCCGGCGCGGCGTCCGCCCGCATCAGCACGCAGTCGAACTCGATCACCCGTCCCGTGGTCGCCTCGCGCGTCACCGGGTACATGCCGGTGATGCCGAACCCGGCCGCCTCGTACACCGCGACGGCCTCGCCCATGCCGGGACTGCCCTCGTACAGCCTCAGCACCGCGACCTCGGACTGCATCCCCACGAACTCCGCGATCCGCTCCCCGGCGCCGGCGAACACCTCGAGGTCGTAGCCCTGGGTGTCCATCTTCAGATAGGGGCGCGGATCGGTGAGGCCGTCCAGCGCCTCGGCCATGACCGCGTCCAGCCGGCGGACGCGGATCTCCTCCGTGTCGGCCTTCGCGAACCTGCTGTAACGGCCCTTGCCGTAGTCGCTGGCCGGCAGCAGGGAGTTCATCGTCTTCCAGCCGACGTGGATCTCGGCCGTCGTCTCCTCGCGCCCCAGTCCGCACCGGTACACCTGCCAGTCGGGATCGTCCGCCGCGGCCTTCTCGAGCCGGGCGAACGTCTCCGAGGTGGGTTCGAAGGACACGATCCGGCCGGCGTAGCCGAGCTTCCGCAGCCGCCTGGCGTACTGGCCGTTGTTGGCGCCGACGTCGAAGACACAGTTCACGCCGTAGAGGTCCAGCATCGCGGTCACGTGCTGGGTGCAGAGGTACTCGGCGGCCGCGAGTTGGAGTCTGCGCTCGTCCTGTGCGGCCGTGCTCTCCATCAGGAGCAGCGCGCCGGTGTCGCCCAGCCGCACGGCGCCGCCCGCGGCGACCTCGGACCGTGCCCCGTCCCGGGTCCGCCGCAGCACCCAGGTGTCCTTGTCCGCGCCGGTCACCCGGTACGCGCCGCGCCGTGAGACCACCGCCGTCCCCGGTCCGAGGTCGGTCACCTGGACGCCGATACGGGGCATCAGGCCGAGCAGTCGTCGATAGAGGGTCTGCATCGTCCAGCCCTATCAGACGCCACGGGAGGAGGTCTGCGAGTTGAACGACATTCGCCGATCCGATGACCGGACGGGGACGAGCGGGCCCTGTCCGGCCGGAGTCGGGAGCGGGGCCGGACGGCCGGGCGGGGGTGGCGTGCACCGGGGCGTGCACGGGGGCGTGCACCGGAGCCGTGTACGGCGAAAGGGGCCCGGACAGCGCTCCGGACCCCTTCACCCACGCATTGCGTCGTTGTGCTGTTCTGCCGGTCTGCCGGTCTGCCGGTCTGCCGGTCAGGCGATCTGCGGGGTCAGGCGGCCGCGACCTCGCCCGCGTGGCCGTGCAGACGGGCCACGACCTCGGTCAGCTGGGCGGCGACCTCGGCGTCGTCCACCGGGTGGGTCTCGGCGAAGCGGGTCAGCGAGCCCGGGATGGAGAGCTTGAGGTCCTCGATGACCTTGCCGCCGGCGATGCCCACGGCCTTGCGGGCCTCGTCCTGCGCCCACACGCCACCGAACTGGCCGAACGCGGTGCCGACCACGGCGACGGGCTTGCCGCCGAAGGCGCCGGCGCCGTACGGGCGGGACAGCCAGTCGATGGCGTTCTTCAGGACGGCCGGGATGGTGCCGTTGTACTCGGGGGAGAAGAGCAGGAAGGCGTCGGCGGCCTGGGCGGCCGCACGCAGCTTGGCGGCGGCGGCCGGGACGCTGCCCTCGACGTCGAGGTCCTCGTTGTAGAAGGGGATCTCGGCCAGACCCTCGAAGAGGTCGACGTCGGCGCCCTCGGGAGCGACCTTGACGGCCGCCTCGGCGAGCTGACGGTTGGTCGAACCGGCGCGAAGGCTGCCGACGAGCGCGAGGATGCGGACAGACATGGGTACTCCCAGAGGCTGAAACATTGCTGTGACAATCCGGACCGAGGTCCGTTTATGTTCTAGCACCCTAACCGGACCGCGGTCCAGTTTCATTCCCGATGCTTTACGCTGAGTTCATGCCCGCCGTTCTGCCTCCCTGTCCGGAACCCGAGGAAAGCCTGACCGAGCCCGAGCCCGAGCTGCTGCAGCTGGGCCCGACCGGCGACGAGCCGTGCCTGCGCGCCGACGCGGCCCGCAACCGGGCCCGGCTGCTGGACGCCGCCGCCCGGCTGATCGCCGAGCACGGCGCGGCCGGGGTCACGATGGAGGCGGTGGCGAGCGCGGCGAACGTGGGCAAGGGCACGGTGTTCCGGCGCTTCGGCGACCGCACCGGGCTGCTGACCGCGCTCCTCGACCACTCGGAGCGGAACTTCCAGGCCGCGTTCCTGAGCGGACCCCCGCCGCTGGGGCCGGGTGCCGAGCCCGTGGAGCGACTGCGGGCCTTCGGCGTCGCCATGCTCCGGCGGGCCGTGGACGAACTGGACCTCCAACTGGCGGCCGAGCCCGGACCGGACCGGCGGTACTCCGTGCCACCGCGCCGTGTCCATCACAGCCATCTGGTGCTGCTGCTGCGCCAGGCCCTGCCCGACGCGGACGTCGAGCTGCTGGCCCACACGCTGATGGGGTACCTCAACCCGGTCCTCGTGCACCATCTCACCCGGCAGTGCGGCATGTCGGCGGGGCGCCTGGAGGCCGGCTGGAGCGAACTGGTCGACCTGGTGACCGGCGGGGTGCCGAGCGCGGCGCCGGTCAGGGCCGCGCGGTGAAGAGGTCGACGACGGACTGCGGGGCGTCCTCGGCGAACAGGGTCACGCCGCTGCGGGCGGAGTCGGCCGCGGAGGCCGCGCTGCGCGGGAACAGCTTCTCCTCGTAGGCGGCCAGCGCGGTCTCGCGCTCGCCCGGGTGCGCGGCCAGGGCCAGGGCCAGTTCGGCGCCGTCCAGCATCGCGAGGTTGGCGCCCTCGCCCGCGAACGGCGACATCAGGTGGGCGGCGTCGCCGAGCAGGGTGACGCCGGGGACGCGGTCCCAGCGGTGACCGACCGGCAGGGCGTGGATCAGGCGCGGCACCAGCGGTCCGTCGGCGTCCGCGACCAGCGCCCGCAGGCTCTTGTCCCAGTCCGCGAAGTGCTCCAGGACGTAGGCCTTGGCCGCCTCGGTGTCATGGAAGTCGACGCCGTCCGCCCAGTCCTCGGCCACCCGCAGCGCGGTGTAGACGTGCAGGCCGCCGTCGGGTTCGCGGTGTGCGAGAAAGCCCTTGCCGGCGCCGAGTGCGAAGAGGAACCCGCCGCCGACCACCCCGGCGCTCACCGGATGGCGCACGTCCGCCTCCGGCAGGTCCGTCTCGACGAACGACACGCCCGTGTACGCGGGCCGGGCGTCGGAGAGCAACGGGCGGATCCGCGACCAGGCTCCGTCGGCGCCGATCAGCAGGTCCGTGCTGAAGGCGGACCCGTCCTCGAGCCGCACCTCGTGCCGTCCGCCGCCCAGCGCCCGCGCGCCGGCGACCTTCGCGCCCCAGCGGACCGTTCCCTGGGGCAGCGAGTGCAGCAGCAGGTCGCGCAGGGCGCCCCGGTCGACCTCGGGCCGCTCGCCGGTCCCGTCGTCGACCGTCTCGAAGCAGACCGCCGCGTCCTTGTCGAGGACCCGGGTGGCCTGGCCGCCGGGCATGACCAGCGCCCGGAACTCCTCGGCCAGTCCGGCGGCGCGCAGCGCCTCCTGGCCGGAGTCCAGGTGGATGTCGAGCATGCCGCCCTGTGTGCGGGCGGCGGGGGAGGCGTCCAGGTCGAAGACGGCCGCCTCGACGCCGTGCAGGTGCAGCACGCGGGCGAGGGTGAGGCCGCCGAGTCCGGCGCCGATGATCGCTACGGGGTGGTGCATGGTTCCTCCTGTGGTGGTCATTCGGGTACGGCCGTCCGCTCGATGCCGCCGATCAGCGTCCGGAACCCCCAGGAGAGGCGGGCCTCCGGCGGTCCCGAGAGCAGCGGCCCGGCGAGGCCGGCGATGTGCGGGTGGGTCCGCTCCGGCGCCTCGCGCACCGCGTGCCGCAGCGCGTCCCAGTCCTCCTGGGAGGCCTCGTCCGTGTGTTCGGCGGCCGTCGCGGTGGCGTGCTGGAGCAGCAGGTCCACGCCCCACGCGGCCTGCGCGGGCGGTACCCCGCCCTCGTCGAGCAGGGCCAGCAGGGTCTCGATCAGGTCCAGATAGTGCGGGCCGCTCGGCCGGGTGGTGAGCGCGGAGCGTGCGAGGTCCGGATAGGCGAAGAGCATCGCGGTGTAGGCGGTGAGCACTTCTTCCAGCCGCTCGCGCCAGCTTCCCCCGGCCGGCGCCGGCAGGGCCGTGCCCAGCAGTTCGTCGAGCACCGCCGCGTGCAGTTCCGCCGTGTTGCGGACGTAGACGTACAGCGAGGCCGGGCCGGTGTCGAGCTCCTGGGCCAGGCGCCGCATGGTCACCTTCCGCAGACCTTCGGCGCGCAGTACCGCGAGGGCGGCGGCCACGATGGCCTCCCTGGTCAGGGCGGGCTTGGCCGGACGTTCGCGACGGCTGCGGGGGGTGTCGGGGCGTGCTGTCATGCCTCCAGCGTAGCGAACATGTTCGTTCCGAACAGGTACGTCACGAACGCGTTCGTCGACGGTTCGTCGGATTTCCGCGTCCCCCGCCCGGAAGGCCGCTCACGGCTTCTGCCAAGATGCCGTACGTCATGGTGCAGATACCGAACGCGCCCGCGCCGACGATGCCGCCGGTGCCGCGCCCCGTGCCCACGAGCGCCGACGTGGCCCGCCTGGCCGGCGTCTCGCGCGCGACCGTCTCCTACGTCCTGAACAACGCCGGCGCCGTACGCATCAGCGAGCCCACCCGCCGCCGCGTGCGCCAGGCCGCCAAGGAACTCGGCTACGTGCCGCACGCCGCCGCCCGCACACTGCGGGCCGGACACAGCCGCATGGTCCTGATGCCCACCCTGCCCGTCCCGGCGGGCCCCCTCTACTCCCAGTTCGTGCACGACTTCCAGGGGGCGCTGAGCCGCCTCGACTACACCGTCGTCCAGTACGGCGCCACCGGTCTGCGCGGCGACGACGCCGCCCGGGCCTGGGCCGAACTGCGGCCCGTCGCCGTGCTCGTGCCCAGTCCCGGCGTCGGCCCGGAGGGGGTCGCCGTGCTGAAGAGGTCGGGCGCCCGGACCGTGGTGACCCTCGGCCCCGAGGCGGTCGAGGGCGCCCGCGCGCTGCTCCTGGACCACGCCGACGTCGGCCGCAGCGCCGCCGCGCACCTGTACGCCCGAGGCCGCCGCCGGATCGGGGTGGTCGTCCCGGCGGAGCGCGGTATGGAGATGTTCTCCGGGCCGCGCCTGGCCGGCTCCCGCGAGGCGCTGCACGGCACGGACGCCCACGTCACCGAGCTGTCCCTGGCCTACACGGAGGAGTCCGCGGCAGCGCTCGCCGCCCGCTGGCCCGCCCTCGGCCTGGACGCCGTGTTCGCCTACAACGACGAGTACGCCATGCTCCTGATGCGCGCCCTCCAGGACGCCGGCGTGCGCGTCCCCGAGGACGTCGCGGTCATCGGCGCCGACGACCTGATGCTCGGGCGGCTGCTGCGGCCCCGGCTCAGCACCGTGCGGATCGCGCTGCCCTCCGGCCGCGACCTCGCCTCGCTGGTCGACCGGGCGGTGCGCAGCCCCGCGGCCGTGCCCGAGCCGCACGAACCGTTCGGAGCCACCGTGGTGCAGCGCGACTCCAGCTGAACTACGGTCGCAGGGGAGGCGTGCCATGCGTGCGACGGTCGGCATCATCGGCGGCGGACCCGCGGGGCTGCTGCTCGCCCGGCTGCTGCACCGCGAGGGCGTCGACTGCGTGGTCCTGGAGAGCAGGACCAGGCAGTACGTGGAACAGCGCCAGCGTGCCGGGATGCTGGAGCAGGGGACGGTCGACACCCTGCGCGCGGCGGGAGCCGCCGACCGGCTCGACGCCGAGGGACTGGTGCACCACGGCATCGAGCTGCGTTTCGACCGCGAACGCCACCATCTCGACTTTCCCGTCCTCACCGGCGGCCGCACGGTCACGATCTACGCCCAGACGGAGATCGTCAAGGATCTGGTCGCCCTGCAACTCGCCGACGGACCACCGCTGTTGTTCGAGGCGCCGGTGCTCGCCGTGGAGAATCCGTCGAGCAGGTCGCCCGTCGTGCGGTTCCTGCGCGAGGGTCGCGAACAGAGCCTCTCCTGCGACTGGGTGGTCGGCTGCGACGGCTCGCACGGTGTCGCCCGCGACGCCTTCCCGGCCGCCGCGGGACGGACGTACACGCACCGCTACCCGTACTCCTGGCTCGGCGTCCTCGCCGAAGTGCCGCCCTCCTGCGATGAGTTGATCTACGCGCGTCACGAACGCGGCTTCGCCCTGCACAGCATGCGTTCGCCGCGGATCTCCCGGCTCTACCTCCAGGTCCCCGACGGCACCGCCTTGCGGGAGTGGCCCGACGACCGGATCTGGGACGAACTCTCCGCCCGCTTCGCCGTGGACGCCGACTGGACGCTGTGCCGCGGTCCGATCACGAGCAAGTCCGTGACGCCGATGCGCAGCCTGGTGCACGAGCCGATGCGTCACGGCCGGCTGCTGCTGGCGGGGGACGCCGCCCATATCGTCCCGCCGACCGGCGCCAAGGGGCTCAACCTCGCGGTCTCGGACGTGCGGCTGCTCGGCAGCGCCTTCGCCGCTCTGCACGCCACCGGGTCCGAGAGGCTGCTGGACGGGTACTCGGACCTCTGTCTGCGCCGTGTGTGGCAGGCGACCCGCTTTTCCGACGACATGACTAGGATGTTGCACGCTCAACCAGATGGAGATGCGTTCGACCACCGGATGCAGCTCGCCCGGCTGCGCCGGATCACCGCATCCCGCCACGCCGCCGCCGAACTGGCGGCCAACTACACGGGACTTCCCCTCCCCCTGTGAGAGCCGCGAGTCCCGCGGGTCACCGATCGGAGAGCCTTCATGCCGCTGCTCGACCCCAAGAACTGGCAGTCCCGCACCTTGTCGGGCCCCCGGTACACCGTCACCGAGCCCGCCACCGGCGACCCGCTGGGCAACGTCGAGCTGGCCGGAGCCGCGGACGTCGGTCCCGCCGCCGAGGCTGCCCGCGCCGCTCAGACCGAGTGGGCCCGCCTGCCGCACTTCGTGCGCGCCGGTGTGCTGCGCAAGGCCGGCGACCTGTTCACCGCGCATGCCGACGAACTGCGCGAGTGGATCGTCCGCGAGTCCGGATCCATAGCCGGCAAGGCCGACTTCGAGCTGCACGTCGCCGCCCAGGAGTGCTACGAGGCCGCCGCGCTCGCCTCCCGCCCGGCCGGACAGGTGCTGCCCAGCGAGGCGCCGCGGCTGTCGTACACCCGGCGGGCGCCCGTCGGTGTCGTGGGAGTGATCTCCCCGTTCAACGCCCCGCTGATCCTGTCGATCCGGTCCGTCGCGCCCGCCCTCGCGCTCGGCAACGCGGTCGTCCTCAAGCCGGACCCGCGGACGGCGGTGTGCGGCGGGCTCGCCCTGGCCGCGGTCTTCGCCGAGGCGGGGCTGCCAGAGAACCTCCTGCACATCCTCCCGGGCGGCGCGGAGACCGGTGCCGCCCTGGTCGCCGACCCGCATGTGCCGGTGATCTCCTTCACCGGCTCGACGGGCGCCGGCCGGGCGGTCGGCGAGGCCGCCGGCCGTCACCTCAAGCGGGCCCACCTGGAACTCGGGGGCAACTCCGCCCTGATCGTGCTGGAGGACGCCGACCTGGACGCGGTGATCTCCACCGCGGCCTGGGGCTCCTTCTTCCACCAGGGCCAGATCTGCATGACCACCGGCCGCCACCTGGTGCACGCCTCCCTCTACGAGGAGTACGTGGAGCGGCTCGCGGCCAAGGCCGACGCCCTCGCCGTCGGCGACCCGCACCGCGCCCAGGTCCACCTCGGCCCGCTCATCGACGGCGGCCAGCTCGCCAAGGTGCACGGTCTGGTGGAGGCCAGCACCGCGGCCGGCGCCAAGCTCGCCGCGGGCGGCAGGCACGAGGAGCTGTTCTACCGGCCGACCGTCCTCGCGGGCGTCGACGACGACACCCCCGCCTACGCGCAGGAGGTCTTCGGGCCGGTCGCCCCCGTACGCTCCTTCAGCACGGCGGACGAGGCGGCGGCCCTGGCCGCACGCAGTTCCTACGGCCTCTCGCTCGGCATCGTCACCCGGGACGCCGCCCGTGGTCTCGACCTCGCCGAACGCGTGCCGACCGGCATCGTGCACATCAACGACCAGACGGTGAACGACGAGGCCGTGGCGCCCTTCGGCGGGGTCGCCGCCTCCGGCACCGGCGCGCGCTTCGGCGGTGAGGCCAACCTCGAGGCCTTCACCGACGTGCGCTGGACGACGGTGCGCGCGGACGTGGCGCCGTACCCCTTCTGAGGATTCCCGGGGCTACTCGCCCTGGGCGGCCGGGGCGCCGTCCGCGCCGGCCTTGGCCTGCTCCTGCTCGATCGACTTGCGGACCTCGTCCATGTCGAGCTCGCGCGCCTGTCCGATGACGTCCGTGAGGGCGGCCTCGGGCAGGGCGCCCGGCTGGGCGAACACGGCGACCCGGTCGCGCACGATCATCAGCGTCGGGATCGACTGGATACCGAAGGCAGCGGCCAATTCCGGCTGCGCCTCGGTGTCCACCTTGCCGAACACCAGGTCCGGGTTCTCCTGCGCGGCCTTGTCGTAGACCGGGGCGAACTGACGGCAGGGGCCGCACCAGGACGCCCAGAAGTCGATCAGGACGAAGTCGTTGTCGGTGACCGTCTGGTCGAAGTTCTCCTTGGTGAGCTCCACAGTGCTGCTCATGGCGTGTTCCCTCTTCCCGGTACGTCCTGCCAGGGGTCCCCTGACACGGGGTGAAGCCGTTCGCGACAACGCGGCCGGCCCGGCGCGTATTCCGCGCCCCTACCCGTGTGGCCACCCCGCACACCACCCACCAGACTGACCCCATGACGGAAACGGAAACCAACCTGTACGACGTGGTTGTGCTCGGAGCCGGGCCCGTGGGGGAGAACGTCGCCGACCGCACCCGTGCGGCCGGCCTCACCACCGCGGTCGTGGAGAGCGAACTGGTGGGCGGCGAATGCTCGTACTGGGCCTGCATGCCCAGCAAGGCCCTGCTGCGCCCGGTGATCGCCCGCGCGGACGCCCGCAGACTGCCCGGTCTGCGCCAGGCGGTGCAGGGCCCGCTGGACACGGCGGCGGTCCTCGCCCGCCGCAACTGGTTCACCGGTGACTGGACCGACGACGGTCAGGTCGACTGGATCAAGAGCATCGGCGCGGACCTCTACCGCGGCCACGGCAGACTGACCGGCCCGCGCACCGTGACGGTGGGGGACAAGGTGCTCACGGCCCGCCACGCGGTCGTCGTCGCCACCGGTACCCGCGCGGCGCTGCCCGACCTGCCGGGCCTCGCCGAGGTCAGGCCCTGGACGAGCCGGGAGGCCACCGGTGCGCAGTCCGCGCCCGGCAGGCTCGTCGTGGTCGGCGGGGGAGTGGTCGCCACCGAGATGGCCACCGCCTGGCAGGCCCTCGGCTCACAGGTCACCCTGCTCGTGCGGGGCAAGGGCCTGCTCGACCGGATGGAGCCGTTCGCGGGCGAACTGGTCGCCGAGGCGCTCACCGAGGCCGGGGCGGACGTGCGCACGGGCACCTCCGTGGCGTCGGTGACCCGCTCGGACGGCACGGTCGTGGTCGTCACCGACGGCGGCGAGCGCATCGAGGCCGACGAGATCCTCTTCGCCGTCGGCCGCGCCCCGCGCACCGACGACATCGGCCTGGACACGGTCGGCCTGGCACCGGGCTCCTGGCTCACGGTCGACGACAGCCTCCGGGTCACCGGCACCGACTGGCTCTACGGAGTGGGCGACGTCAACCACCGGGCGCTCCTCACCCACCAGGGCAAGTACCAGGCCCGGATCGCCGGCGCCGCCATCGCCGCCCGCGCGGCCGGCAGCGACCTGCCGGAGCGCGACCCGTGGAGCGCCCACGCTGCCACGGCCGACCACGGGTGCGTCCCCCAGGTCGTCTTCACGGACCCGGAGGCGGCCGCCGTCGGCCTCTCGCTCGCCGAGGCGGAACAGGCCGGCCACCGGGTGCGGGCCGTCGACGTCGACATGTCGTCGGTGGCCGGAGCGGGCCTGTACGCCGAGGGCTACAAGGGCCGCGCCCGGATGGTCGTCGACCTGGAGCAGGAAATCCTGCGGGGCGTCACCTTCGTCGGCCCGGGCGTCGGGGAGCTGATCCACTCGGCGACGATCGCGGTCGCCGGCCAGGTCCCGCTCGCCCGGCTGTGGCACGCCGTCCCGTCCTACCCGACGCTCAGCGAGGTGTGGCTGCGGCTGCTGGAGGCCTACCGGGACAACTGACGCAACGCGGCCGGCCGCTCAGGGGAGTTCGAACCCCAGCGCCCTCGCGGCCAGGTCCGCGGTCGGCTGCGACCAGCGTTCGAGCACGGCCTGGTTGGCGCAGAGCGAGCGCGGTTCGGCCCGGTCGAGATAGAGCAGCCCGTCGAGGTGGTCCGTCTCGTGCTGGACGATACGGGCGGGCCAGCCGCCGAACACCTCGTCCAGCGGCCGGCCGTGCTCGTCCGCGCCCGTGAGCCGGACCTCGGCGTGCCGGGCCACCACCGCCTGGTAGCCCGGCACGCTCAGGCAGCCCTCGAAGAAGGCGGCGCGGGCGGAACCGACCGGCTCGTACGACGGGTTGACGAGAACCCGGAACGGCTGGGGCACCCGGCCGCGGGCCAGTCGCACCTCCTCCGGCACCGGCGCCGGGTCCTCGACGACGGCGATCCGCAGTTCCACCCCGACCTGCGGGGCGGCGAGGCCGACGCCCGGTGCCGCGTGCATGGTGACGCGCAGGGCCTCGACGAAACGGGCCAGCAGAGCGGGGTCGAGCTGGCCCTCGTAGCGCGTCGTGCCCGTCCTCAGGACCGGGTCTCCGGCCGCGACGATGGGCAACGGACCGCCGGGGGCGAGGAGTTCCTCGATCCGTTCGGCAAGGGGCGCGCGGGGACTGGGAGATGCCATCGGGCCAGCATGCCACGGCCGCCGGACGTGTGACGCACGTCACTCGAAGTGGCGGGAACTCGGCACCACGCGCCGCCGACTACTGGTGCGTCACGGCTGAGAAGCGTCCCCAGACCGCTGTCCCCGACCCACTCCTCCTGCCCCCGGAGAAGCCCCGCCATGTCCACCACTCCCTCGACCTCCCCCGCGCTCGGCTCCGCTCGAGCGGCGGGACCCCCGTCGGACGAGGTCCCGCAGGCAGCGGCCCCCGCGCCGAGGTCCCGCGGCCCGTGGGCCCCGCTGCGCCCGCTCGTACTGCGTCTGCACTTCTACGCCGGTGTGTTCGTGGCGCCGTTCCTGCTGATCGCCGCCGCCACCGGGTTCCTGTACGCGGGTGCGTTCCAGGCCGAGCGGCTCCTGTACTCCCACGAGTTGACCGTGCCGGCCGGCGGCACGACGCTGCCGATCTCCGAGCAGGTGGACGCGGCCCGCGAGGCCCACCCCGAGGGCACGGTTTCGGCCGTCCGTCCCTCGCCGGAGGACGGCGCCACGACCCGGGTCATGCTCTCCGGGGTCAAGGGCGTGGAGGCCACCCACACCCTCGCCGTGTTCGTCGACCCGTACACGGGCAAGGTGCGCGGCGCGCTGGAGCAGTACGGCTCCACCGGCGCGCTGCCGCTGCGCACCTGGATCGACGAGTTCCACCGCGACCTGCACCTCGGTGAGAACGGCCGCCTCTACAGCGAACTCGCCGCCAGCTGGCTGTGGGTGATCGCGGGCGGCGGCCTGGTGCTCTGGTTCTCCCGGCGCCGCGCCCTGCGCAAGGTCCGCGGTACCGCCGGACGGCGCCGCACGCTGGGTCTGCACGGCACCGTCGGCGTCTGGGCGGCCGTCGGCTTCCTCTTCCTGTCCGCGACCGGACTGACCTGGTCCACCTACGCGGGCGCCAACATCGACGTGCTGCGCACCTCGCTCGGCCAGGCCACCCCGTCGGTCTCGGCGGCGGCGAGCGGCGGCGAGCACGCCGGTCACGACACGGCGGCCGGGGCGGGCGGGGACGGCGAGCACGGGGCGGGTCTCGACAGGATCCTCGCCGCCGCGCGGGCCGAGGGGCTGGGCGACCCGGTCGAGATGGTCCCGCCCGCGGACGCCTCCTCCGCGTACGTGGTCAAGCAGGTGCAGCGCAGCTGGCCCGAGAAGCAGGACGCGGTGGCGATCGACCCGGCCACCGGCGCGGTCACCGACGTGCTGCGGTTCGACGACCACCCGCTGCTCGCCAAGCTGACCCGCTGGGGCATCGACCTGCACACCGGCGTCCTGTTCGGCCTGGCCAACCAGCTCGCGCTGATGCTTCTCGCGGCGTCCCTGATCCTGCTGATCGTGTGGGGCTACCGGATGTGGTGGCAGCGCGGCCGCGGTTCCGCCTTCGGCCGGCCCGTCCCGCGCGGCGCCTGGGCGCAGGTCCCGCCGTACGTCCTCGTCCCGCTGATGGCGGGAATCGCGGTGGTCGCCTACTTCGTCCCGCTCCTCGGCATCCCGCTCGTCGGCTTCCTGGTCGTGGACGTCGTCCTCGGCGAGATCGCGCACCGGCGGGGGCGGCGGGCGGCGCTCTGAGCGGACCCCCGCACGGCGGCGGCCCGGCGGTGACGTGCACCGCCGGGCCGCCGCCGTTCCGGGCTCAGGCCTCGGGGAAGTCCCCGGCCAGCGCCGAGGCGAGCCGCAGGTGCGGTCCCGCCTCCAGGTGCCGCCCCTGTCGCTCCAGGGTGCGGCCCAGCATCAGCCGGGCGTAGTGCTCCACCGGATCCCGCTCCACGATCAGCCGCAACTCTGCCTCGGCGCGCAGCAGTTGGGCCGAGTGGTAGTAGGCGCGGGCCAGCAGCAGCCGCGGTCCGGTCTGCTCGGGCACCTCCTCGACCAGTCCGACCAGCACCCGTGCGGCGGCGGCGTACTCCTTCGCGTCGAAGAACAGCCGCGCGCGCTCCCACCGCTCGGCCGGTGTCCCGTGGGCGTAGTAGGCGGTGCTGTCGGTCGTCTCGTATGTCGTGTCCACTCGTGCCTCCTTCGAGGCCGACAACCGGGCGCGTTGGTTGAATATTCCACTACTCAAGCGGCGTCTCCCGGGTCGGGCTCTCACCTGCGGCGGAGTCGAGCGGCACGTCGAGCGGCACGTCGAGCAGCAGGGACAGTTCGCCGGTGAAGGTGCGCGTGCGCGGGCTCTTCAGGCCTCCGAGCGGCGCCAGCAGCTGCTCCAGCAGCCCCTGGACCACCTTGACGGCCCGTCGCGTCACGTCCTGGCCCCGCTCGGTCAGGGCGAGTTGCACGGCGCGCGGGTCGCGGGGGTCCCGGGTGCGCTCGATCAGGCCGGCGGACTCCAGGGCGCGCGCCAGCTTGGAGACGTAGAGCGGCTCGAGGCCGGTGTGGTCGGCGAGGCGGCGCTGGCTGGGCCGTTCGCCGGCGTGCTGCATCCCGTAGAGCGAGGCGACCAGCGAGTACTGGGCGTGGGTGAGGCCGAGCGGGGCCACCGCCCGGTCCACGGCGACACGCCACTTCGTCGACAGCCGCCACACCAGAAATCCGGGCGTCGCCCCTTCGGGACCCCTGTGCTCACTCATGGGGGATAGATTACATGGCTACTATATCCATGGCTTCGAGGTGGGGCACGGCCGATGAGACGGGGATGTCGGCGGGGGTGCCACCGGTCGTGCTGCCGTGGCGGGAGTGGCGGGAGTGGCGGTAGTGGCCCGCGAGTCCGGAGGGGAACAGGGTTTGCGGCCGCTTCCGCCGAAGCAGGCTGAGGAGGATGTGCTCGGCTCGGACGAAGAAGCGGACGTGTACGGCGTGTTCCCCGGCCGCGAGGCGGGGCAAGCCGGTCGGCGGCCGCCGTGCCACCGGCCGTCGCCGCGTCCGCCTGCCCGCCCCACCGCCTCGGACCGGCACTCCGACACCTGGACCACGTTCGTCGGCCATCGTCGCCGGCAGCTCAGGGAGGAACCCGTGGCCGTCGTACCCACGACCGAGATCGACATGTTCGCCACCTCGGATCGGCGCACCCGCTACGAGCAGTACCGGCAGCTGCGGGAGCTGGGAGCCGTCGTCCGGCTCCGCGAACCGGACGTGTACGCGGTCACGCGATACGACGAGGTGAAAGCCGCGCTGGCCGATCACGGCGCCTTCGTCTCCGGCGAGGGCGTGGGATTCGACCCCGTCGTGAACCAGATGATGCGGGGCGTCACACTCGTCAGCGACCCGCCGGAGCACGAGGTGCTGCGCTCCGTCGTCGGGGCCGGACTGCGTCCGCGCTCCTTGCGCGGTCGTGGTGAGGAGATCGCCCGCAAGGCGCGGGACCTCGTCGACGCCGTCGTCGCCAAGGGCGAGATCGAGGGCGTCGCCGAACTGGCCCAGGCGCTGCCGATGTCGGTCATCCCCGACCTGCTCGGCCTGCCCGAACGCAACCGTGAGCACCTGTACGCCTGGGGCCAGGTGGGCAACGACCTGCTCGGCCCGGTCTCGGAACGCACCCCGCACAACCTGGAGATGACACGGCGCCTGTTCGAGTTCGCCCACGAACTCGCGGCGAACAGGGAACTCGCGCCGGGAAGCCCCGGAGCCGCCATGCTGGAAGCGGCCGATCAGGGCGTCATTCCCCAGGAGAAGTGTCCGCTCCTCCTCGTGGACTTCATCGGACCGTCGCTGGAGACCACGGCCGCGTCGATCGGCCATCTCCTCGTCGTCTTCGCCGAACGCCCGGACCAGTGGGCAGCCCTGCGTGCCGAGCCCGCTCTCGTTGCCTCGACCGTCAACGAACTCCTCCGGTTCGAGAGCCCTCTGAGGGGCCTCACCCGCGTCGCGGCGCGGGACACGGAGCTCGGCGGGGTGACCGTCCCCGAGGGCGCGCGGGTGTGGGCCCTCTTCGCCTCGGCCAACCGTGACGAGCGCAGGTGGGAGCGCGCGGACGAGTTCGACCTCCGCCGCAACCCCCAGGACCACCTCGGCTTCGGGTACGGCGCGCACAGCTGCGTCGGTCAGGGCGCCGCCCGCCTCGAGCTGAGCACCCTGATCCACGCGCTGCTGGAGTCCGTCGAGCGCATCGAACTCACCGGCGAGCCGGTGATCACGGAGAACACGCTGCTGAACACGTACGCCGAGATCCCCGTCCGGCTCGTCGCGAGAAGGGCGAGCTGACACCCACCTGCCGCCGGGCCGCCTCAGGCGTCGGGCGGCACGGTGTCGAACTCCCTCGCCACATGCCCGGTGTCCATGCGCAGCCCCCACGCGTTCCGGCGGCGGGCGGACACCAGGGCGGCCTCGAGCGGAGACGGGGGCACCGCCAGGACCGGGCAGGAGGCATGGGCCAGGCAGTAGCGGCCGGTCGACGGCCACAGCGCGCGCTGCAGCAGACCGCGCCGTCCGGCACCGATCACGAGAAGGTCGTCTTCCCGGTCGGCCGTTGCGACCAGCGCCGGACCCGGGGCGCCGCGCGCCACGAGGGCCCGCGTGCGCAACCCGTGGCCGCCACCGCCGAAGGCCTCACGCAGGGCGCCGAGCAGCCTCTCGCGCGCCAGCCGTTCCCAGTCCTCGACCAGGACGGCCGCGGCCGTCGACCTGCGGGCGGCGAGCTGCCCGCCCGGCGGCTCCCAGGCCAGCACCGGCCAGAGCTCGGCCCCCCGGCGCCGCGCCTCGTCGGCGGCCCGGCCCAGGGCGGTGAGGCTCCCCAGCGAACCGCTCACCCCCACGACGACACGGGGGGCCGGAGACGGGCGGGACTCGGACATCGCTTCCTCCGTTCTGCGTGCGCCGACCGGTCCGTCCGGGCGGCGACCCTGCGCAAAACCGCTTCCGTCCCGCCTACCCCGAGAGACCCCGGACAGAGCGTGCCCGTCTCCTGACATCTGTCCGACCGCCAGTCCCCTCGCCCTTCTCGCCCTTCCCGCCTTCCCTGTCGACCCGCTGACGCCGACTGCCGCCCTTCACGACCGCGTCGAGCCTCTCGCGACGCGGGAGCCCCCGGTTGTGTCGGGAGGGCGGGCTGCCGGGTGGTCCGGTCGGGCGTGCGGGGCCTGTTCGGTGGTGGGGTGAGGACGTCCTCGACGTCGTGGTCGATCTCGCCCCGCACCGTCACGACACGGGCCCCGTCGACCATGCGATGCTCGACGGACGGACTCTCCGGCCGTCCGCTTTCCCGATGCCGGTCACCGCCCCCGACTGCGTTTCAGGCCGGCCCCGGTCAGGGAGTGCGCGAAGAACTCTGCCCCACCACCACGGTGGCATGCACCCGGGCGGCTGTGCCGAACGGCACCCCCGCGGCATGCATGACGCGATCGCGGGTACCGGCGCAGATGAACGGGGGAGTGAGGGCGAGACACGTGGAATCCCACGCCGGAGGTGACGGCTGTACCGGGCCCGACGGGCATCTGATGCGCGCCGGATACGCCCTGGGCGCCGACGACGGCTGCATCGCGGACGCCCGCCACCATGCCCTCGCCTTCCTCGACCGGGCCCATGCCCGCCATCGCCTGCCGGAACCGGCACGCGCGCGAGACCTCACCCAGCTCGTGGTCAGCGAGCTGGTCACCAACGCCCGCAAGTACGCCCCCGGCCCCGTCCTGATGGAACTGCGCCTCAGCGCCCACGCGGTGGAAGTCGTCGTGTGGGACAGCGACCCGACTGTTCCCGTGGCGCGGACCGGCGATCCCGACCGGGTCGGCCAGCACGGTCTGGAGATCGTCAACGCCGTCGCCGAGCACCTCTTCATCGAGCAGGAACCGGCCGGCAAACGCATCACGGCTCGCATCGCCCTGGCTGACGCGCCCTGCGACACCAGCACCCGTACGTGACGGTCCGGGCCCCGGAGGACGTCACCGGATGCGGTGGGCCTCCCAGAAGGGGCGGAGGCCGACGTCCGTCACTGCCGTCCGGTCCAGTGGCTGCCGTCGGCGTCGGCGCGCAGCACCACGCCGTAGCGAGCGCGATCGGGCGTCGCGGCGGCGCCGGAGGCCCCCGGCCCGGTTGCCGCCCCGGCATCGTCGGCGCCGACGCCGGCCGCCGCGAGGAGCGCGAGCAGCACGAGGAACAGACGACGACCGGCCGGGACGGCCACCCTGCTGACGGTGACATGCCAGCCGGTACTGCCCCAACTGCACCCTCGCCAGGCCGACTTGGCCGGACCGGGCACGGAGCTCACGCGCCCGGGGCGTCCGGCCGGCCGCCGACCCGGGCGATGCCCGTCTCATAGGCGAACACCACCGCCTGGGCGCGGCTGTGGAGATCCAGCTTGGTCATCAGCCGGTGCAGATGTGTCTTGACGGTGGACTCGCTGACGCACAGGCGCGTGGCGATGTCCTCGTTGGCGAGACCCATGGCGACGAACCCGAGCACCTCGACCTCACGGCCCGTGAGCGAGCTCGTCGAGTCGGCTCCGGGCGGGGACGGCGGTCGCTGGACGACATACCGCTCGATGAGCCGCCGGACGTGGGCGGGAGCCACCAGGAGGTCCGCGGAGAGGGTCGCCGTGACGGCGCCGAGAAGCTGTTGCGGCGGCATGTCCTTCAGCAGGAAGCCGCTGCATCCGGCGCGCAGTGCCGCGTAGACGAACTCGTCGTCGTCGAAGGTGGTGAGGACGACGATGCGCGGAGCCGGATCGAGACCGAGGGCGAGAATGCGCTCGGCGGCCGCGAGCCCGCTGAGCCGGGGCATCTTGATGTCCATGAGGATCAGCTCCGGGTGGTGCTCGCGTGCCGCGGCGACGGCCTCCACACCGTCCGAGGCCTCCACGACCGGGCCCAGCCCTTCCACCGTGCGCAGAAGCGTGACGATGCCCGAGCGGATGAGGTGCTGATCGTCCACAACCAGGATGCGGGCCACAGCGCTCCTCGGAGATGCTCACGTCAGGGATCGGCCGCCGTCGCGGTCCTGTCCAGGGGAAGACTGAGTCGGACCTGGAATCCGCCCCCCGGGCGCGTACCGGCTGTCAGCGAGCCGTGCCAAATCTTGGCCCGTTCCCGCATTCCGATCAAGCCGTGTCCGGATCCGCCGGTGGATGTGGCCGAAAGCGGGCCGCCCCGGTCGAGCACGGTCACGCGCAGTGCGTCGTCCAGGTAGCGGACGGCCACCTCGGCCGTGGCCGATCCGGAGTGCTTCACGACGTTGGTGAGGGCCTCCTGGACGACGCGGTAGGCGCACAGTTCGATACCCGGGTGCAGCGGCCTGCGCGCTCCCGAGAACCGGACCTCGACCCGTAGGCCGGCCGCCTCCAGCCGCTCGGCGAGCGCGGGTATGCGATCGACACCGGCCAGCAGCTCGTCGGGGAGCGGGTCGGCCGGGTTCTCGGGACCGGACGCGCCGCCGAGATCGTAGGTGCGCAGGACGACGAGGAGCCGGCGCAGCTCCTCCAGCGACTCCCGGCCGGCCGCGGCGGCGGTGCCGAGCGCCTTGCGGGCGGCGGGCGGATCGGTGCAGAACACGTACTCGGCCAGCCCGGTCTGCAGGGTGACGATCGTCATGTGCTGCGAGATCGTGTCATGCAGCTCGCGCGCGATGCGGAAACGCTCGTCGAGGACGGCCCGGCGGGCTTCCTGGCGCTGCTGCTGGTCGAGCAGGGCGGTCAGCCGCCGCAACTCGGCGTTGCGCGCGGCGAGACGGCGCTGGGTGAGACCGACGGTGCAGGCGGCGGCCGGCACGATCAGGGCCTGCACGGCCACGACGGGCCAGGGCAGCCGGCCGCACATCCCGCTGAGGGCGATGACCGCCGCGAGCAGCGCGGAACCGCACACGATGCGGCCGCGACCTTCGCGGGCCGCGACGGAGACGAACGCGACGGCGGGAACCCAGAAGTTGAGCGACGGCTGGTATCCGAGCAGCAGATATCCGGCGAAGCCGGCCGCCGTGATCACGAGCACGCCCAGCGGCCGGGTCTCCCGCAGAGCGAGGGACAGGGCGATCAGCAAGGTGAGCAGATGTGCCCACAGGTCGAAGGGCCGCCAGGGCGCCGGATCGTAGAAGGCGCCGGCCAGACAGCCGGCGACCGCGAAGCCGACGGCGAGGGCGACATGGGCCGGGCGCGGGCGGAGGGCCTCCGTCGCGGGCATCCGGACATGGTAGACGACGGTTCTCAACGGATCCGCCTCCTACGAGAGTTACGGAGTTCCACCCGCCCTGACGGGACGTCCCGGCAGGGCGGGCGAGGGCCGGTGACCGGAACCGGTCCCGGTCGAGGTCCGTCACGAGGACATGATGAAGTCCAGGGCGTAGCCGGAAGCGGTCGTCCAGTAGGTGACGCGGGCCCCGTCGTCGAACGCCACCTTGCGAGGCAGGTCGACGCCGATCGGCTCACTCCCGTCGCTGCCGAGCTCGCGGCCGTGGAGGAGGAGGGTGACCGTGTCCGTCTCGTACTGGTCCATCGGGACACCGGAGGCGAGCAGCGCGGCGTACGCCTCGTCACCCGGAGCGAGCGTGACGGGCCCCGCCTTCGGGTCGCTGTCCTCGTACACGTCGATCGGATACCGGGCCTCGGCGTACTCACCGAGGAAGAGGTGCGGGTAGTGGTAGACGCCGCACCGCTTGTCGCCGGTGTTGGTGACGGTGATCAGCAGGTGCTTGGGGACCTCGCCCTTCCCGTCCTCGAGCGTGGTGCCGAACGAGAGGTTCTCCGCGGCGCAGGCGGGAGCGGCGACGGCACCGCCGCCGCTCCCGCCGCCGGTGGCGCCCCCCGTCCGGTCGCCACCGGCGCCCGGACCGCCGCTCGGCGTGGCCGAACCCGTCGTGCCCGGCTCTGTTGGGCTCGTCGCGCTCGGCCGGTCCGAGGCCGTGGAGCCCGTGCTGTCGGTCTCGCCCGGCTCGCACGCGGTGGACGCGAGCATCGCGCCGACCGCCGCGGCCCCCACGGCGCAGCCCCTCCAGCCCTTGCGGCTCCCGGACGTCCTTCGGTTCTTGTGCACAGCGGCATTCATGGTGTTCCCCCGTGGCCGGCCGTACCGGCCGCTCTCGACTTCCGATGCGCCGGGGCGTCGTCCCGGCCAAGCCGAGGCTAGGAGAGCGAGGGTGACGAAGGCATCCGGCAGAAGGCCGGCGACTCCGTCGACCTTGGGCGTCGAGCGGCTCCCCGGCGTAGACCCGGAGCCGACGACAGGGTCAACCTGCGGTTGACCGGGCCTGAGGCCGGTGGCCCGGTGCGGGCCGCGCCGAACTGCCCGGCCGCCGTCAGACGGGGTACGGGGCGGCCTCGCGTGCCGTACGCAACGCTCCCGCCCACCACTCCAGTTGGTCGAGCAGGGTCTTGGTGTACCCGGCGACCCCGGGGTCGAGCGGACGCCCGTCCTGCCACGCCGTGAAGTAGTTCGGAAAGGCCAGGCCGTCGCGGACGGTCACCGCGTGCACCTCGGTCAGCACGTTCTCCAGGTGCAGCACCGCGTGCCGGCCGCCTGCCGCGCCGCCATAGCTGACGAAGGCGACGGGTTTGGCCGTCCACTGGGTGAAGTGCCAGTCGATGGCCGCCTTCAACGAGGCGGGGTAGCTGTGGTTGTACTCGGGGGTGACCACGATGAACGCGTCGGCGCTCTCCAGCGCGGACGTCAGAGGCGCCATCCCGGCCGGGCGGGGGTAGTCGTCGCCGGCGTACTTGGGCGAGGCCGCGGGCAGCGCGAGCGGGATGTCGATCTCGGCCAGATCGACCACGTCCACGTCGAAACCGGCGTGCAGGCGCGCCTGTTCGGTGACCCACGAGGCCACGACCGGGCCGAACCGTCCCTCCCGGACGCTCCCGATGATGATCACCAGCTTGTGCTTGTCGTTGTCCATGTCCACCACGATCGGACCGCACCGTGACCACAGCCAGACCGTGTTCAGACTGGCCCCCGCAGGGCCACGCTGAGCACTGCGCCGTCGGCGGGCAGCGCCCTATGCTCGGCGCATGGGCACGCCGTTGGGGGATTTCGTCCGGGCCAAGCGCGACAGCGTCCAGCCGCAGTCGCTGGGGCTTCCCGATCGTGGCCGCCGCCGGTCACCGGGGCTGCGGCGGCTGGATCTGGCCGCGCGGGCCGGTATCAGCGTCGAATACCTGACCCGCATCGAGCAGGGCCGGGACCGCCGCCCGTCGCCGGCGGTGGTCCACGCGCTCGCCGACGCTCTCAGCCTCGACCCCTCGGAGCGCGAGCATCTGCGCTACCTCGCGAAGATCACCGGCGGCGAATGCTCCGCGCACGCCCGGTCGACACCGGCGACCCGGCAGGTGCGGCCGTCGGTGATCGAGACGCTCCGCCTCCTCGAACCGGGCATCGCCGTGGTCACCAACCGGCTGGGCGACATCCTGGCCCGCACCAGCGGGTACGAGTCGGTGACCGGTGCGGCCGGACTGCTCGACGACGACACCCCCAATCTCACCCGCTACGTCTTCACCGACTCCCGCGCCCGCACGTTCTTCGCCGACTGGGACGACATCGCCGACGAGCAGGCGTTCGACCTGTGGCTCGGGCCGTCCGCCGAGAACTCCGAGTGGCTCACCGCGCAACTCGCGGCCGTCGCCGGCCCCGACTTCACCCGCCGCCGGAACCGTCACGTCGTGCCACGACGTGGCCTCCTGCGGCTCAACCACCCCTGCGGACTCGAACTCCGGCTGCGCCGCGAGACACTCGAACTCTCCTCGGACGCACAGCAGATCATCGTCTTCCTGCCCGCGGACGACACGACGGCCGAGGCCGTCGCACAACTGGGCCGAGGCCCTCACGGCCGGCTCCGGGCCATCTCGTGACAGCGCGTCCGCCACGGGCCCCCGGCAACGATCCCGGTCGTCCACACCGTGCGGCTCCCAGGCCGCCACGCCGGTTCACCCGGCGGGCCCACTGCGCCGTTCGGAGTCGTGATCACAGGCCGGGAAAGGGTTGGACGAGGTGATGCCCGGGCTTGTAGCTTGCGGTGGACCGCGACACCGCCCGAGGAGGTGAGACCCATGAACGCTGTATCGATGTGGGTGCTCCCCCTTGCCGTCACGGTCGGGCGACCGATGTAGGTGTCGCCGGGAGCGCCTCGCCACCAAGGCACTCCCGAAAGGCAACTCCCATGGATTCCTCGAAGTTCACCGCCGCGCCGCCGTCGAACGAAACGGTCGAGCGCGACCTCACCGTGGACGACGTCCCCGGACTCCGGCCGTCGGCCCCGGACGCCGGCCGCACGCCTCTCCTGTTCGACGTGATCATCGCCGGATGCGGTCCGACCGGCGCGATGCTGGCCGCCGAACTGCGGCTGCACGATGTGCGGGTGCTCGTTCTGGAGAAGGAGACCGAGCCCGTGCCGTTCGTCCGCATCGTCGGCCTGCACATCCGCAGCCTCGAGCTGATGGCCATGCGGGGACTGCTGGATCGCCTGCTCGCGCACGGCAGACAGCGTCCGGCCGGCGGACTCTTCGCCGCCATCGACAAACCCGCGCCCGAGGACCTGGATTCCGCGCACGCCTATCTGCTGGGCATCCCGCACCCGGTCGTCGTTCGCCTGCTCGAAGAGCACGCGACTCAACTCGGCGCGCAGGTCCGGCGCGGTTGTGCGGTGGCCGCTCTCGAGCAGGACGACGAGGGCGTGACCGTCGAGCTGGCCGACGGAGAACAGCTGCGGTCGCGCTATCTCGTCGGCTGTGACGGTGGGCGCAGCACGGTGCGCAAACTGCTCGGCGTCGGCTTCCCCGGTGAGCCCTCGCGGACCGAGACGCTGATGGGCGAGATGGAAGTGGGTGTGCCGCCGGAGGAGGTCGCCGCCAAGGTGGCCGAGATCGCCAGGACCGACAAGCGATTCTGGCTCAGGCCCTTCGGCGCGGGGGCGTACAGCGTCGTGGTCCCCGCCGCGGGAGTCAGCGATCGCGCGGAACCCCCCACTCTCGAGGACTTCAAGCGACAGCTGCGCACCATCGCCGGAACCGATTTCGGCGTGCACTCCCCGCGCTGGCTGTCCCGCTTCGGGGATGCCACCAGGCTGGCCGAACGCTATCGGGTGGGGCGGGTGCTGCTGGCCGGCGATGCGGCGCACATCCATCCGCCCACCGGCGGACAGGGCCTCAACCTGGGCGTTCAGGACGCGTTCAACCTCGGCTGGAAACTGGCCGCCCAGATCCGCGGCTGGGCGCCGGGAACACTGCTGGACACCTACCACGCCGAACGCCGTCCGGTCGCCGAGGACGTGCTGGACAACACCCGCGCCCAGATGGAACTGCACTCCGCCGAACCGGGCCCGCGGGCCGTGCGCAGGCTGCTCACCGAACTGATGGACTTCGACGAGGTGAACCGCCGTCTGGTCGAGAAGATCACCGCGATCGGCATCCGCTACGACTTCGGCGAGGGCCCCGACCTGCTCGGCCGCCGCCTGCCCGACATCGTCGTGAAGGACGGCCACCTCTACGGTCTGCTGCGTCGCGGCCGCGGACTGCTGCTGGACCGCACCGAAAGCCTGACCGTCGGCGGCTGGTCGGACCGGGTCGATCACCTCGCGGACCGCACCGCGGCACTGGACGTCCCGTGCGTGCTGCTGCGCCCCGACGGCCACGTCGCCTGGATCGGCGACGACCAGCGGGACCTGGACGACCACCTCTTCCGCTGGTTCGGCCAGCCCGCCCGCTGATGTCGCCCGGGCAACCGAGAGGCCCGCTACGGAGGACCGGAACGGCCGGTGGCGACTGACCGCTTCGCACCCCGATGCCCGCCCGCGCGGGGCCGCGACCGGAACGGAGACCGGTCGCGGCCCCGCGCCGTCCGCCGGCGCCGTCGTCCCCGCGCCGTGCCCGACCGGGTCAGCGCACCCTGCCGCGTGGTTTCAGCGGTGTCGGCGGCAGTTCCGGGGCGTGCAGCGGTGCCCCGTCGTAGCCCTTCACCTCGCCGAAGCGGGTGCCCTCCGTCCAGTCGTCGCGGGCCTGGGCGATCTCTTCCTGGGACCGGCCGACGAAGTTCCACCACATGACGAGCTCCTCCTCGAACGGCTCGCCGCCGAGGAGCATCAGGCCCGCGTCGGACTCGGCGCGCAGGGGCAGTTCGGTGCGGCCGCAGCCGAGGTAGAGCATCGAGCCCGGGAGCACGGGCACCCCGTCCACGTGGGCCTCGCCGGACATCGACAGGACGCCGTACTCGAAGTCGGGGTCCAGCGGCAGCCGGACGTCGGCGCCCCGGGCGAGCGCCAGGTCGGCACCGACGAGGGGGGTGTACGTCGTGCCGGGGGAGGCCGCACCGTCGAGGGCGCCGAGGAGCACGGTGGCGGTGAGGCCGGGGGCGGTGACCGCGGGCAGTTCGGCGTGGTGCTCGAAGCGGGGGTCGGTGTGCCGGTGGGCCTCCGGCAGCGCGACCCAGAGCTGGGCGCCGTGCAGATACCGGGCGTGCGACCGCGGGCTCTCCTCGGAATGACTGATCGCGCGCCCCGAGGTCATCAGCCCGAGTTCCCCGGGCCGGATGGTCTGGAGGCTGCCGGTCGAGTCGCGGTGCAGGACCTCGCCCTCGTGCAGCCAGCTGACGGTCTGCAGCCCCATGTGCGGATGCGGCGGGACCTGCATGCCGGGTTCGTCGGCGATGTCGTCGGGGCCGTAGTGGTCGACGAACGCCCAGGCGCCGATCATGCGCCGCCCGAGGTTCGGCAGCAGCCGGCGTACCTCGGTCGACCCGCCGAGCTTCACATGCCGAGGGCTCAGCAGTTCGCGGACGGGTTCGGCGACGACGAATCCACGGCCGCCGCACAGACTCGGTGCGGGCGCACGGTCAAGGTTGCTCATGCGGTCAACCTAGCGGTCGGCCACGGCGTTGCGCACAAGGAGCGGTGCCGGGGTCGGCGTGCCTTCGGCGGGCGGTTCAGTCGGCCAGGGCCGCCGCGAGTTCCGAGGTGGCCCGCGCGATGTCGGTGTCCGGCTCGGCGAGCAGTTGACGCAGGACGTCGCGCTGGGCGTGGACGGCGTGCCGGGCCGCGCGTTCCCATGCCACGTAGTTGTCGGGGTGGTGCAGCAGCTTGGGGTACGCGGCGGCGGTCGTCTCCCACTGCCGGGTGTCGGCGATGCTCTTCAGCAGGCGCAGGATCTCCGCGCGGCAGGTGACCTGGGGGAGCCGGACGAGTTCCCAGAGGAAGGGCACCGTCGCGGCCGTCGCCTCGTCGACGACGAAGCCGAACTGGCAGATCCGGCGGCGAAGTTGACCGAGCGCGGAGCCGGCGCTGTCGGCGTCGCCGCGGGCGAGCGTGGTGAGCAGGAACGGGATGCCCGCCGCGGAGCCGGTGGAGTCCTTGATCTCGGGCCACGGCACGTGCCCCAGGTCCTTGAGAGGAGAAGGTCTCTTGGTAGCAGTCATGTCAGCTGTCGGATATCGGGTCGGAGTCGGGACGGGGGCGGGTCGGCAGCATCGCCCAGACGGTCTTGCCCGCGGGGGAGCGCCGGGTCCAGCCCCAGTGTTCGGAGAGGGCCTCGATGATGTGCAGTCCGCGGCCGTGTTCCAGGAGGTCGCCCGCGGCGCGCGAGTGGACGGGCAGTCTGTCGCTCGGGTCGGTGACCGCGCACACCAGGTGCGCGCGGCGCAGGGTGAGCCGCAGCCGCACCGGGAACTCGTCCGTCGAGGTGTGCGGGAGCCCGTGCAGAACGGCGTTGGCCGCCAGTTCGGTGACGACGGTGACCGCGTCGTCGGTGCAGCGCTCCAGGGACCAGCAGTCGAGGGTGCGCTGGGTGAAGTCCCGTGCCTGGGCGAATCCCTCCCGGCTGCCCATGAGGTACAGGGCGGCGGTTCTGGGGGAGTCGCGGACGGAAACGGACTCGTAACTCCGGAACTGCGCAGGTGATGACACGGGGCATCTCCCTGAGGCGGCGTCAGGACATTGGATTGGAACTGCGGTTGACGACGTGGCTATTATCCACGCTGACGAGGTCCTCGTGCAATTTCACGAGAAATTGCGCGTACGAAGCGAGGAGAGAGCAGTGTCGTCAGTGTCGAACGGAGTGCGGGCGAGTTCGCTGGGCGTCCGCTGGATCAAGAGCAGTCACAGCAACGCCGAGGGCAACTGTGTCGAGGTCGCGGCCCTGGACGGAGGTGGCGTCGCGCTGCGCAACTCCCGTGATCCCGACGGCCCCGCGCTGGTGTACACACCGGCCGAGGTCGCCGCGTTCGTCGCCGGAGCGAAGGGCGGGGAGTTCGACCACCTGGTCTGAGGGGCTGCGTGGAAGGTCAATTCCCCTGCCGCGTGCGGACGGAGGGCCTCGGATGCGATACTGCGGTCTGTCGTCTGCCGGTCAACGGGGAGTCAGGATGTCCGTCGAGTCGCCTCGAGTGTCCCGCCTCGAACCGTATCTGAACCGGGCCGAGCCCGCCCCGACCTTGCTGAAAATGCTGGTCGGCGTCCAGTTGGCGGGTATCCGGGAGGACGCCGGCCTCTCTCAGGACCAGGCCGCGCGGGCCGTCGGGTTCAGTCCGGCGAAACTGTCGCGCATCGAGGCGGGCAAGGGTCGCAAGCCGCCCGTCGAGACGGACGTGCGCGCGCTCCTGTCGCTGTACGAGACCGACGACCACGAGGCCTCCGTGCTGCTCCGACTGCTGCGGCAGGCGGGCGAGCCGGGCTGGTGGCAGCGCTACGACAAACGGCTGATGCCCGAGTGGTTCGACCGGCTGGTCGGTCTCCAGGAGGCGGCCACCGCGATCCGTACCTTCGAGATCCAGTACGTGCCGGGTCTGTTGCAGACCCCCGCGTACGCACGTGCCGTCGTCGAGCGCGGGCTGCCCTCGGCGACGTCCCGGGAGGTCGAGCGCCGGGTGGAGCTGCGGACGCGGCGCACCGAGCTGCTGCGGCGGCCGGACGCCCCGCGGGTGTGGGCGGTCCTCGACGAGTCGGTGCTGCTGCGGGTGCTGGGCGGCAAAGAGGTGATGCGCGAGCAGCTCGCCCACCTCGTGGAGATGGCCGGCCTGCCGCACGTCACGGTCCAGGTCGTTCCGTTGGACGTCACCCATGCCTCCGCGCCGGCCATACCGGTCACGTATCTGCGGTTCGGCGGCGTCGACCTGCCCGACGTCGTCTACCTGGAGCAGATCAGGAGCGCGACCTTCCTGGAGGACCGGGACGAGACGGAGGAGTACCGGGTCGCGCTGGACCGGCTCGCGGACGAGGCACTCGATCCCCGTGCCTCCATGGCGCTGCTGAAGGAGACGGCGGAGCGGCGCTATGCCGCCGCTCCGTGAGCCGAGGCGGCTCAGCCCAGACGGCCGACCCCGCCGAACTCGATCCACTCCTGGGTGAGCTGGCGGGGCGCGACCTCGGTGTCGGGCCGCCAGGTGGAGACCTCCACCAGTCCCGGGTCGAGGATGTCCGTGCCCTCGAAGAACGCGGCGACGTCCTTCTCCTGACGCACCCGGCCCCAGTGGCCCTCGGTGGCCTTGTCCATGAAGTCGGTGACGAACTCCCTGACCTGCGGATCGTCGCTGACCAGCTGGCACATCACCAGGAAGCTGCCGGGCGCGAGGCGTTCGGTCACCCGGCGGACGACCGCCTGGGGGCCGTCGGTCTCGCTGTCGGGGATGCAGTGGAAGACCGAGTTGAACAGCACGGCCACCGGCTGTGAGAAGTCGATCAGCCGCCGGGTGTCCTCGTGCGTGAAGATCGCCTCGGTCTCCCGCAGGTCGGCGTGGATGACCGCGGTCCGCTCGTCCTGCTCCAGCAGCGCCCGGCCGTGCACCAGCACCATGGGGTCGTTGTCGACGTAGACGACGCGCGCGGCCGGGTCGACGCGCTGGGCGACCTGGTGCACGTTGTCCTGGGTGGGCAGGCCGGAACCGTGGTCCAGGAACTGCCGGATCCCGAACTCCTGCGACAGGGTCTTGACGACTCGCTGGAGGAAGCGCCGGTTGTTCAGCGCGAGGGTGCGGGTGCTCGGGACGACCTTGTCGAGTTCCTCGCAGGCCGCGCGGTCGGCCGCGTAGTTGTCCTTGCCGCCCAGGTAGTGGTCGTACATGCGTGCGGCTGTGGGGACGGCCGCATCGATCGACGTGGACAGCTGCTTGCCAGGCTGCATCTCTTCCCCCAGAACGCCGCCGCACCACGGACTGGCGCGGTCGACAACACATCCTAGGGAAACGGTAATTGGCGGCACCACCCCCTTCGCCGACGGTTCCCCTGAAGGTGTCGGCGCGAGGCGCCCTTTCTGGACTGCTGGTCCAGCTTCTGGACGTGTGGTCTAATCGATGCCATGGAACCCCAGGAGAACGAGCAGGACGTGATCCTGCGCGCGCTCGCCCCCGTCGTCGACGGGATCGCGGCCACGTTCGGGCCGGTGTGCGAGGTGGTGCTGCACGACTATCGGCAGCCGGAGCGTTCGGTCGTCGCCGTGGCCGGATCGGTGACGGGGCGCACGGTCGGCGGGGCGATGAGCGAGATCGGCATGCGGGTCCTCGCCCGGGGTGACGACGCCGCCGACGAGCTGAATTACGTGACCCGCACCGGCGCCGGACGGCTGGTGAAGTCGTCCACCATGGTGCTGCGCGACTCCACGGGCACGGTCTTCGGAGCGCTGTGCGTCAACGTGGACGTCACCGAGGTCGACCGGGTGCAGGGGCTGCTGGCGGCGCTCGCGGGCGCGGCCGGCGGCCGCGCCGAGGCGCCCGTGACCACCTTCGGCGACGACATCGACTCCGTCGTCGACGCCCTCCTCGACGACCGACTGCGGCACCAGGGCCAGACCTGGACCGGCCTCGACCGCGCGCGGCGCCTGAAGCTGTTCCGCAGCCTCGACGAACGCGGCGTGTTCGCCGTACGCCGCGCGATCGAGCAGGTCGCCGCCCGTCTCGGGATCTCCCGCGCCTCCGCCTACAGCTACCTCTCGCAGTCCAGGGCCACCGACGCGAGCGGAGCCGACGGCCCCGACAGCACCGACGACCACCCCGAGGGAGCACACCCGTGACGACCACACCCCCGCCGATCACCCTCGACGACGTGCGCGACGCGGCCGCCCGGCTCAGGGGCGTCGCGCACCGCACACCCGTGCTCCGCTCGCGCACCCTGGACGCGCTGGTCGGCGCCGAGGTCCTGCTGAAGTGCGAGAACTTCCAGCGCGTCGGCGCCTTCAAGTTCCGCGGCGCCTACAACGCCGTCTCCCGGCTGGCCCCCGAGCAGCTCGCCCGGGGCGTCGCCGCGTACTCCTCCGGCAACCACGCCCAGGCCGTCGCCCTGGCCGCGCGGGAACTCGGCGCCACGGCGGTGATCGTCATGCCCGAGGACGCGCCCCGCTCCAAGCGGGCGGCGACGGAGGGCTACGGCGCCGAGATCGTGACCTACGACCGCTACACCGGCGACCGGGTGGCCATCGCCGAGGCACTGGCCGCCGACCGCGGCCTGGCGCTGATCCCGCCCTACGAACACCCGCACGTCATGGCGGGCCAGGGCACCGCCGCGCTCGAACTCCTCGAGGAGGCGGGCGAGCTGGACGCCCTGCTGGCGCCGGTCGGCGGCGGCGGACTGATCGCCGGCAGCGCGACCGCGGTCAAGGGGCTGCGGCCGGGCACCCGGATCGTCGGTGTGGAACCGGAGGCCGGGGACGACACCAAACGGTCGCTGGAGGCGGGCCGACGGGTCGAGATCCCCGTGCCGCACACCATCGCCGACGGCCAGGCCCTGCACACACCCGGCGAGCTGACCTTCTCCGTGAACCGGCGGCTCGTGGACGAGATCGCCCTGGTCGGGGACGACGAGATCCGCGCGGCCATGCGGTTCGCCTTCGAACGTCTGAAGATCGTTGTGGAGCCGAGCGGCGCCACCCCGATCGCCGCGCTTCTCGCCGGACGGGCCGGTGTGCTGCCCCGGCGCGTGGGCGTGATCGTCTCCGGCGGCAACATCGACACCGGCCGTTTCGCCGAGCTGTGCGGCGGCGGCTGAGAGGCCGGTGCCACCGATTGGCGGCCCCCGCGGGACGGGCGGAGGATGGACGCGTGGGGCTCGGCCCCCGACCGGCGACGCCCAGGGCCGCCGCGGAGACCGGCCCCGGCCGTGGTGAGGCGCGGCCGGAAGGAGGAGCGTCATGATGGAAGTGAAGGCGCTCGAGAAGCCGGACGAGCGGCGCGATTTCCCCCGGGGGCACCTCGAGGCCGTCCATATGACGGGGCTCGACTTCGCCGTGGCGACGTTCGAACCGGGATGGCGCTGGTCCGAGTCGCTGGCGTCCCTCGCGGGCACGGCCACCTGTCAGATCCACCACAACGGCTATGTGGTCCAGGGCCGCATGCACATCACCATGGACGAGGGCGGAGAGTGCGAAGTGGGCCCCGGTGACGTCTTCGTGGTGTCGCCCGGCCATGACGCCTGGGTCGTGGGCGACGAACAGTGCGTGGTCTACGACTTCGCCGGAGCGATGGCCAAGGACTACGCCAAGTCGCGGTAGCGCCGGGACGATACGGCTAGACCGGGAGCAACCGGCCGACCAGAGCGCCGAGTTGGTGGGCGTTGCGGCACTCGTGCATCGCGACCGACTCGGCGTACTCGCGGGCGGCCGAGTCGCCCGTGCCCCACAGGGAGCGCGGCTCCGGGTTCAGCCAGTGGACGTGTCGGGCCTGTGCGACGATCTGCCGGAGCGCGGCCAGGTTCGGGTCGCTCATGTTCGTGCGGGCGTCGCCGAGCACGAACACGGTGCTGCGCGGGCCGGCCGCCGCACCGTAGCGCTGGGTGAACTCGCCCAGGGCGACGCCGTAGTCGCTGCTGCCGTGGTACCCCGTCAGGTTCGCCTCGGCCCGGATACGGGCGCCGAGGCCCTCCGGGTCGGCCGCGCCGTGCCGGAGGAGTCCGGTCACCTCGTCGATCCGGTTGACGAAGGCGAACACCCGCACCTTGCTGAACTGGTCGTGCAGCGCCTGCACCAGCAGCATCGTGAAGTCGGAGAAGCCGGACACCGATCCCGACACATCGCACAGCAGCACCAGCTCGGGCCGGGCCGGGCGCCGGCGGCGCAGCACCGGCCGCATCGGCACCCCGCCCGTGGAGAGCGAGCCGCGCAGGGTGCGCCGCAGGTCGATGGCGCCCCGGGAGGCCCGGCGCCGGCGGGCCGCCATCCGGGTCGCCAGTTTGCGGGCCAACGGCTGCACCGTTCGCCGCAGTTCGGCCAGCCGGTCCTTCCCGGCGTACAGGAAGTCGACCCGGTCGGCGGTCGGCGCCACCGCCCGGCGGGCGATCTCGTCGCGCCCCCGCCGCTCCGCCACCCGGCGCCGCGCCTCGCCCGCCACCAGCGCGCGGAAAACCTCGATGCGGCGCCGGATCTCGTCCTCGAGCAGCCGGTCGGTGAATCCGACGTCACCGCCCCGGGCCCGGAGGTCGTCCCGCACCCGCGCCAGCAGCGTCTGCGGACGCAGTCGTTCCAGCGTCTGGTACGACGACCAGCCGTCCGCGCCGGGTGAACTCCCGTACCCGCCCAGCCCGTCGACCGCCTCGATCGCCAACCGGGCCAGCATCGTCTCGTCGCCGGCGGCGAGTGCGGCGGCCAGCCGGTCGCGCAGGTCGTCACGGTCGCCGGGGTCGCCCCAGGGCGCGCCGACGCCGCGCGGGAAGTACAGGTCGAAGACGGTGTCGAAGACCCGCCGCTGGTCCGTCGAGTGCAACAGCGTGGCGGCCAGCCCCTCGCGCAGCAGTCCGCGGTCGGAGAAGCCGAGCGCCGCCGCGGCTTCGGCGGCGTCCACCGTCTCGCCGGTGCCGACGCGCAGGCCGTGGGCGCGCAGCGCGGCGACGAAGCCGACCAGGCGGTCGGCGACCTCGGCGCTCACACGGCGTCCAGGTCGAGCTTCGCGCCGGCCTTGAGGATGTCGTCCTGGTGCTTCAGGATCACGCCCAGGCTGTCGCGTACGACGTTCTCGTCGAGGGTGGTGGCGCCGAGCGCGAGCAGGGTGCGCGCCCAGTCGATGGTCTCGGCGACGGAGGGCGCCTTGCGCAGGTCCATCGCGCGCAGCGCGCCGATCACCCGGACCACCGACTCGGCCAGTGCCGCTTCGATGCCGGGCACCTTCAACCGGACGATCCGCCGCTCCAGCTCCTCCTCGGGGAAGCCGATGTGGAGGAACAGGCACCGGCGGCGCAGCGCCTCCGACAGCTCACGGCTGGCGTTGGAGGTGAGGACCACGAACGGGCGGCGCGTGGCGGTGATCGTGCCGAGTTCGGGGACGGTGACCTGGAAGTCGCTGAGCACTTCGAGGAGCAGCCCCTCCACCTCGACGTCGGCCTTGTCGGTCTCGTCGATCAGCAGGACGGTCGGCTCGTCGCCGCGAATGGCGGTCAGCAGCGGCCGGGGGAGGAGGAACTCCTCGCTGAAGATGTCCGTGCGCGCCTCGTCCCAGGTCTCGTCACGGCCCGCGCTGATGCGCAGCAACTGCTTGGCGTGGTTCCACTCGTACAGCGCGCGGGACTCGTCGACGCCCTCGTAGCACTGGAGCCGTACCAGCCGGGCCTCCGCCACCCGGGCCACGGCCTTGGCGAGTTCCGTCTTGCCGACGCCGGCGGGGCCCTCCACGAGCAGCGGTTTGCCGAGCCGGTCGGCGAGGAAGACGGTCGTGGCGACGGCGGGGGAGGCCAGGTAGCCGCTCTCGGCGAGCCGGGCGGAGACATCGTCGACGGATGAGAACAACGGGGCCTCCGGGCGGATCGTTCGCGGGTTCGGCGAGTGTTCGATCACCTATCTAAGCGCTTGTTCACCCCCCTTGTCATCAGCGGTCGGGATGAGTGGTCGGGGCGTTGTCGGTGGCGGACGGTACGTTGCGATCATGGGTGTGTATCTGGTGAGCGTCACCGCGCGGGACTGGTCGGAGCCCGGCGAGGACGGGTACGGCGACGTCGCGGCCGCGCTGAACACGGAGTTGGGGCGGCGCGGGCTGCCGCCGTACCGGCCGCCGGAGACGGTGCGGGACGCACCGGGGTTCGAGGAGAAGATCAGCCCTGCCATGGACGGCTTCACCGCGCTGTGCCGGGCGCACCTGACCGGCGCGGAGCTGTCCACCCTGCTCGACTGGTCGGTCCTGGTGCCGCTGCCGCTGGAGGAGGAGATCGTGCTCCCCGTCGGCACCGCGTACACCGAGGACGAGTCGACGGTCGCCGGTGCCTCGCGGGTCCTCGCCCTGGCCGAGCGGCTGGCCGAAGCCGTCGCACTGCCGCTGGACGCGATACCGGCCGGAAAGCACCTCGCGCTCAGCCTGTGGTTCATGGAGGAGCCCACCGGGGGCGGGGCGAGGAAGACCGCCGGGACGCGGCCGGGCCCGTGGACCGACGACCCGGCCGCGGCCTTCTACGTGGCGCTGTACCTGCGCGCCGCCCAGTACTCCCTGCGGCACGCCTGCCCGATGACGTACATCTGAGCCGCGCACGCATGCCGGGCGCGGCGCTCAGCCGACCAGGATCACCTCCAGGGTGCGCGGGCCGTGCACGCCCTCCACCCGGTCCAGCTCGATGTCACTGGTCGCCGAAGGACCGGAGATCCACGTCAACGGGCGCCCCGGATCGAGCCGTTCGAGGGCCTGTGGCACGGACGACACCACCTGCTCGGGGACGCGCACCACACAGATGTGGTGGTCGGGGACCAGGGTGATCCGGCGTCGCCCCTGGTCGGGGCCGCCGTCCAGCACGATCGTCCCGGTCTCGGCGACCGCCACGGCGCAGGCCGTGACCACGCTGTCCACCCGGTCGAGTTCGTGCGCGCCGCTCTCCGCCCGGTCCGGCACGCGCGCGACGTCCGTCTCCGCCAGCCAGGCCTCGTCGAGACCGGGCGGCACGAGTACGGCAGCCGCCTTGCGCTCGGCGAGCAACCGGGCGAGCACGGACGCCAGTTCGTCCGCGGCGCACCGGTGCACCACGGCCCGGTAGTCCGCCAGGTTCTCCGCCAGCAGCGCGACCGTCTCCTCGGTGCTCCGGGAGCCGTGTTCCCGCAGATAGTCGCGCGCGACGGCGTCCTCGTACCCGGGGTCGTCCTGCGGCACATCGGCCAGGGCGCGCCGCACCCGCCCCAGAATCCGCTCCCTGCTGCTCACTTCGCCGTCCCCTCGTCGCCGGTCCCGCCGTTCGTACGCTGCCACCAGTCGCGGAACGGCTCGGCGGGCAGCGCCGGCAGATCCCGCGACGCGCTCCACGCCTTGCCGGGACCGGGCAGCGTACGAGGATGCAGCCGGCGGGTCCGGGACGCCAGCCGCTGCCCGGCGCGCAGGGCGCCGGGCCGGCTGAACGCCCAGCGCGCCGCGCGCATCGCGGCCCGCTCGGCGCCGTGGCCCTTGGCGGGCTTGAGCACCACCTTGTTGCCCTCGCGCGTGACCGGGCCGCCCTGGACGACCCGTTCCCGCAGGTGCACCAGCACCTCCGGGATGTCGATGGCCACCGGGCACACCTCGTAGCAGGCGCCGCACAGCGACGAGGCGTACGGCAGCGAGGCGTCGATCTCGCTCCCGGTGCCGCGCAGCTGGGGGCTGAGGATCGCGCCGATCGGGCCCGGGTAGACCGAGCCGTAGGCATGGCCGCCGGCCCGCTCGTACACGGGGCACACGTTCAGACAGGCGGAGCAGCGGATGCAGCGCAGGGCCTGTCGGCCGACCTCGTCGGCGAGGGTGTCGGTGCGGCCGTTGTCCAGCAGCACCAGATGGAAGGTGCGGGGGCCGTCGCCGTCCGTCGTGCCCGTCCAGGTCGACGTGTACGGGTTCATGCGCTCGGCCGTCGAGGACCGGGGCAGCGTCTGGAGGAAGACCTCCAGGTCCCGCCAGGTCGGCACGATCTTCTCGATGCCGACGACGGAGATCAGCGTCTCGGGGAGGGTGAGGCACATCCGCCCGTTGCCCTCGGACTCGACGACCACCAGGGTGCCGGTCTCGGCGACCATGAAGTTGGCGCCGGAGACGCCGACCTTGGCGCGCAGGAACTTCTCGCGCAGGTGCAGGCGGGCGGCGTCGGCGAGCTCGGCGGGGGTGTCGGTCAGACCCTCGGGGGCGGGGCGGCCCCACTCGCTCATCTCGCGGGCGAAGATCTCCCGGATCTCGCCCCGGTTGCGGTGGATCGCGGGGACCAGGATGTGCGACGGCCGGTCCTTGCCCAACTGCACGATGAGCTCGGCGAGGTCGGTCTCGTAGGCGCGGATGCCCTCCGCCTCCAGCGCCTCGTTGAGCCCGATCTCCTGCGTGGCCATGGACTTGACCTTGACGACCTCCGACTCGCCGGTCTCCTTGACGAGGCCGGCCACGATCCGGTTGGCCTCGTCCGCGTCGGCGGCCCAGTGGACGATGCCGCCCGCCGCCGTCACCGACTCCTCCAACTGCACCAGGTACCGGTCGAGATGACGCAGCGTGTGGTCCTTGATCCGCTTGCCCGCCTCCCGCAGCTCCGCCCAGTCGGACACCTCGGCCACGGCGTTCGCGCGTTTGGCCCGGATGGTGTGTGTGGCGTGCCGCAGATTGGCGCGCAGGGTCTGGTTGCCGACC
Organism: Streptomyces rishiriensis; assembly: GCF_030815485.1. Classification (NCBI taxonomy): domain Bacteria; kingdom Bacillati; phylum Actinomycetota; class Actinomycetes; order Kitasatosporales; family Streptomycetaceae; genus Streptomyces; species Streptomyces rishiriensis. The sequence goes on from NZ_JAUSWV010000002.1 coordinate 7,436,371, forward strand.
GCCTCGTGCGCGGCCTTCGGAAAGGCCGGCATTCCTACGAACGTCCCGCTCATGCCGTCGGCTCCTCCTCCGTGCTCGCCAGGATCTCCGCGATGTGCACGGGCCGCATGCCGGTCCTCAGCCGGGTCATGGTCCCGCCGATGTGCATCAGACAGGAGTTGTCCGCCGCGCACAGCACCTCGGCGCCCGTCGACTCGGCGTTGCGCACCTTGTCGGCGCCCATCGCCGCCGAGACGTCGGAGTTCTTCAGCGCGAACGTCCCGCCGAAGCCGCAGCACTCGTCGGCCCCCGGCAACTCCACCAGCTCCAGCCCCCTGACCGCCCGGAGCAGCTGCCGGGGCCGTTCCCCGAGTCCCAGTCCCCGCAGCCCGTGACACGTCGGGTGATAGGTCACCGTGTGCGGGTAGTACGCGCCGACGTCCGTCACCCCGAGCACGTCCACCAGGAACTCGGTGAGCTCGTACGTCTTCGGGACCACCGGCGCCAGGGTGGCGGCGAGCGTGTCTCCCCGCCCTTCGGCCCTGGCCCGCTCGCCCATCCGCGGATACAGCTCCCGGACCATCGCCCCGCAGGACCCGGAGGGCGTCACGATCGCCTCATACTTCCCGAAGACATCGGAGAAATGCCGGGCGAGCGGCTCGGCCTCATGGCGGTAGCCGGTGTTGTAGTGGGCCTGGCCGCAGCAGGTCTGGGCCATCGGAAAGTCGACCTCGACCCCCAGCCTGGTCAGGAGTTTCACCACGGCGCGGCCGGTCTCGGGATAGAGCGTGTCGTTGACACAGGTGAGGAACAGTGCGACACGCATCGCGGCTCCTTGCGGGTAGGTCATCGGATGAGTGCAGACTAGTCCGGTGCAGGGGCCCGGGGGAGACCCCGGCTCACCGCGTGGCGAGCCGGGCCTCCGCCTCGCGCCACCGCTCGGCGTCGCCCTGCGGCGTGTAGCGCGTCAGCGGCTGCGTACGGGCGAGCAGCCGGCGCAGGTCGGCACGGTCGCCGACCAGTCCGTGCGTCCGCGCCTGGACCAGCACGTTGCCGAGGGCCGCGGCCTCCGTCGGGCCGGCCACCACCGGCAGTCCGCAGGCGTCGGCGGTGAGCTGGCACAGCAGCGCGTTGCGGGTGCCGCCGCCGACGATGTGGACGACGTCCACGGGATGGTCGGCCAGCCGCTGGGCCTGCGCGATCGCCCGCCGGTGGGCCAGGGCCAGCGAGTCGAGGATGCACCGCGTGATCTCGGCGGAGGAGGCGGGCACCGGCTGCCCGGACGCGCGACACGCCTCGGCGATCCGCTCCGGCATCCGCCCGGGCGCGAGGAAGGCGGCGTCCCCGGCGTCCACGACCGAGCGCAGCGCGGGCACGGCGGCCGCCTCCCGCAGCAGCCCGCCCAGGTCCGGGTCGCCCCAGGCCCGCAGACACTCCTGCAGGAGCCACAGCCCCATGATGTTGCGCAGGTAGCGGACCGTGCCGTCCAGCCCCAGCTCATTGGTGAAGTTGGCGGCCCGGCTCTCCTCGGTGAGCACCGGCGCCGTCAGCTCAAGACCGGCCAGCGACCAGGTGCCGGTGCAGATGTAGGCGAACCGCTCGCCGGTCGCCGGGACGGCGGCCACGGCCGAGGCCGTGTCGTGGGAGCCGACCGTCGTCACCGGTACGGGCCCGGTCAGCCCCGTCTCCTCCAGCACCTCCGCCCGCAGCAGCCCCGCCGGGTCGCCGGGCCGCCGCAGCGGCGCGAACAGCTCCAGGTCGATGCCCAGCCGGGCGGCGACGCCGTACGACCAGTCGCCCGTCGCGGGATCGATCAGCTGGGTGGTGGAGGCGTTGGTGAGCTCGGTGCCCTGCTCGCCCGTCAGCCAGTAGGTCAGCAGGTCGGGGATGAGCAAGAGGCGCCGCGCATGGGCCAGTTGCCGCGTGTCGCGGGCCGCCGTCAGCTGGTAGAGGGTGTTGAAGGGGGCGTACTGGAGGCCGGTGGCCGCGTACAGCTCGGCCGCCGGCACGGTCGCCCACACCTTCTCGGCGACCCCTTCGGTACGGGCGTCCCGGTAGTGCACCGGGTTGCCGAGAAGGGCTCCGTCGGCGTCCAGCAGGCCGTAGTCCACGGCCCAGCTGTCGATGCCGACCGAGTCCACCCGGCCGGCCGCCCGCAGCCCGGCCAGCACCCCCGCGTACAGGGACAGCACGTCCCAGCGCAGTCCCTCCGGGACCCGGACCGGCCGGTTGGGGAAGCGGTGCGCCTCGGCCAGTTCCAGCGAGTCCGGGCCCACCCGGCCGACCATGACGCGCCCGCTGGACGCGCCGAGGTCGACCGCCGCGTACGACCGCACGGCCGTCACCGGAGGAACGCGGCCGCCACACCCGCGTCGACGGGGACGTGCAGTCCGGTGGTGTGGGTCAGTTCGCCGCCGGTGAGCGCGAACACCGCGTTCGCGACATGGTCCGGCAGCACCTCGCGCTTGAGGATGGTCCGCTGGGCGTAGAACTCGCCGAGCTTCTCCTCCTCGATGCCGTAGGTCGCGGCCCGCTGCGCGCCCCAGCCGCCCGCGAAGATGCCCGACCCGCGCACCACACCGTCCGGGTTGACGCCGTTGACGCGGATGCCGTGCTCACCCAGCTCGGCGGCCAGCAGCCGGACCTGGTGGGCCTGGTCGGCCTTGGTCGCGGAGTAGGCGATGTTGTTGGGGCCGGCGAAGACCGCGTTCTTCGACGCGATGTAGACGATGTCGCCGCCCAGCTCCTGGGCGATCATCACCCGCGCCGCCTCACGGGAGACGAGGAACGACCCGCGGGCCATGATGTCGTGCTGAAGGTCCCAGTCGCGCGCCGACGTCTCCAGCAGCGGCTTGGAGATGGAGATGCCGGCGTTGTTGACGACGAGGTCGACCCCGCCGAAGGCGAGCGCGGCGGCCCGGAAGGCGCCGGCGATCTGCTCCTCGGAGGTGACGTCGACGGTGACGGCGACGGCCTTGTCGGGCCCGCCGAGCTCCTCGGCGACGGCGGCCGCGTTCTCGGCGTTCAGATCGGCGACGACGACACACGCGCCCTCGGCGACCAGGCGCCGGGCGATGGCCTTGCCGATCCCGCTGCCGGCACCGGTGACCAGGGCCACCCGGGTGGCCAGCGGCTTCGGCGCGGGCATCCGCTGGAGCTTGGCCTCCTCCAGGGCCCAGTACTCGATGCGGAACTTCTCCGACTCCTCGATCGGCGCGTAGGCGGACACCGCCTCCGCGCCACGCATCACGTTGACGGCGTTGACGTAGAACTCGCCGGCCACCCGCGCGGTCTGCTTGTCCTTGCCGAAGGAGAACATGCCCACGCCCGGGACGAGCACGATCGCCGGGTCGGCGCCGCGCATCGCGGGGGAGTCGGCGTCGGCGTGCCGCCGGTAGTAGGCGGCGTACTCCTCGCGGTACTCGGCGTGCAGCTCCTTCAGGCGCGCGACGGCGTCCTCCACCGCGACGCTGGGCGGCAGGTCCAGGACCAGCGGCCGCACCTTGGTGCGCAGGAAGTGGTCCGGGCAGGAGGTGCCGAGCGCGGCGAGCCGCGGGTGCTCGGCCCGGGCCAGGAAGTCGAGCACGGCGTCGGAGTCGGTGAAGTGGCCCACCTGGGGGCGGTCCTGGGAGGCGACGGCCCGCACGTACGGCGCGAGCGCGGCGGCCCGCTCCCGACGCTCGTCCTCGGGCAGCGCCTCGTAACCCTCGAGGACCGGCCCGAACGGATCGGCCTTCCCCTTCTCCGCGAGGAAGGCCTCGGCGGTCCGGATGATGTGCAGCGAGTTGCGCTCGCACTCCTCGGAGGTGTCGCCCCAGGCGGTGATCCCGTGCCCGCCGAGGACGCAGCCGATCGCCTGCGGGTTGGCGGCCTTCACGGCGGCGATGTCCAGTCCCAGCTGGAAGCCGGGCCGCCGCCAGGGCACCCACACCACGCTGTCGCCGAAGCACTCGGCGGTCAGCTTCTCCCCGTCGGCGGCGCAGGCGAGCGCGATCCCGGAGTCGGGGTGCAGGTGGTCGACGTGGGCGGCGTCGACGAGCCCGTGCATGGCGGTGTCGATCGAGGGCGCCGCGCCGCCCTTGCCGTGCAGGCAGTAGTCGAACGCGGCGACCATCTCGTCCTCGCGCTCGACGCCCGGGTACACGTCCTTCAGAGCGCGCAGCCGGTCCAGTCGCAGCACGGCGAGCCCGGCCCCGGTCAGGGTGCCGAGATCCCCACCGGACCCCTTCACCCACATCAGCTCGACGTCCCCGCCGGTCACGGGGTCGGTGTCGGAGGCCTTGGCGGAGGTGTTGCCGCCGGCGTAGTTGGTGTTACGGGGATCGGCGCCGAGCCGGTGGGACCGACCGAGCAGGGCGGCGGCTTCGGGGTGGGTGGACATGCGGATTCCTTACTTCTCGAACGCGGGGGACGGAGCGCGCCCCGAAGGAGCGCGGAGAACTGCGCGACCAGCCACGACGGGCCCGCAGTCCGCGACGGACAGGTGACGGCGGACGCTTACGCCCCCCACCCCGCCTGCTCCCCGCCGACCCGCGAGGCGACGATCTTCTCGGCGTACCCGGACGCCCGGTACGCGGCCATGGGGTCGGGGTCGAGCCCCATCTCCTCCCGCACCTCACGCAGCAGCGGACGCACGTCCGTGTTGTACGCGTCCATGACCACCGCGTTCGCCTCGAGCACATCCCCGGACGCCTGGGCGGCGGCCAGCGCCGTCCGGTCGACCAGCAGCGCCTTCGCCGTGGCCTCCTGCACGTTCATCACGGACCGGATGATCGCCGGGATCTTCGCCTCGATGTTGTGGCACTGGTCGAGCATGAACGCCACGTCGGAGGTGAACCCGCCGCCGCGCACGACCTCGTACATGATCCGGAACAGCTGGAACGGGTCGGCGGCACCCACCATGAGGTCGTCGTCCGCGTAGAACCGCGAGTTGAAGTCGAACCCGCCGAGCTTTCCCTCGCGCAGCAGCGTGGCGACGATGAACTCGATGTTGGTGCCGGGCGCGTGGTGCCCGGTGTCGACCACGACCTGCGCCTTGGGCCCGAGCTTCAGGCAGTGCGCGTACGCCGTGCCCCAGTCCGGCACGTCCGTCGAGTAGAAGGCGGGCTCGAAGAACTTGTACTCCAGCAGCATCCGCTGCCCGTCCCCGAGCCGCTCGTACACCGCGGCGAGGCCCTCGGCGAGCCGGTCCTGCCGCTCCCGCAGATCGTCCTGGCCGGGATAGTTCGTGCCGTCGGCGAACCAGAGCTTCAGATCGGCGGAGCCGGTCGCGTCCATGATGTCGACGCACTCCAGCAGATGATCGAGCGCCTTGCGCCGCACCGCCGCGTCCGGGTGACAGACGCTGCCCAGTTTGTAGGCGTCGTCCTGGAAGGTGTTGGAGTTGATCGCGCCCAGCTTCACGCCGCGGTCCTCGGCATGTTTCGCAAGTGCTGAGTAGTCCTCCACCTTGTCCCACGGGATGTGCAGGGCCACGGTCGGGGCGGCGCCGGTGAAGAGATGCACCTGCGCCGCGTCGTCCAGCTTCTCCTGGGGGGTGCGGGGGACGCCCTCCTGGGCGAACACCTTGAAACGGGTGCCTGAGTTCCCGTACGCCCACGACGGCGTCTCGACGGCCTGGGTCTTCAGCGCGGCCTTCACCGCGGCGAGGTCGGTCACTTCGGGCTCCTGTGACATCGGTCCGGAACAACTCCCGGATGAAACGATTCAGAACGGGAAGCTATGAGGCTGCGGGAAGAGTGTCAAGCCCTCTGGGCTGCTTCGTTCTCCGTGACCGCCGCGTGACCTTCGGCTATCGAAAACTTTTCGAGACGTACCCATTGACGTGACATGGCCGGGCTGCCTAACGTCCCGGCAATCCAGTTGAAACCTTTCACGACGCCGTGAGGGCACGTCCCGGGCGTCGTCGAGGAGCCATCCATGACCCACCCGTCCGACGCGGGACCGGCCCCGGTGCTGGCGTTGAGGGACGTAGCCAAGTCCTTCGGCGCCGTTCGCGCCCTGCGGGGCGTCTCCCTGGAGCTGTTCCCCGGTGAGGTGCACGCCCTCGCCGGCGAGAACGGCGCGGGCAAGTCCACGCTCATCAAGACCCTCGCGGGAGTGCACCGGCCCGACGCGGGCCGGGTGCTGCTCGACGGTGAGCCCGTCGTCTTCCACGGCCCCGGCGACGCCCGCGACGCCGGTATCGCCGTGATCTACCAGGAGCCCACGCTCTTCCCCGACCTGTCGATCGCCGAGAACATCTTCATGGGGCGCCAGCCCCGGCGCGCCCTCGGCCGCATCGACCACAAGGCCACCCACGCGGCCACCGCCGATCTGATGCGGCGCCTGGGCGTCGAACTCGACCCCGACCGTCCGGCGCGCGGCCTGTCCATCGCGGACCAGCAGATCGTCGAGATCGCCAAGGCGCTCTCCTTCGACGCCCGCGTCCTGATCATGGACGAGCCGACCGCCGCTCTCACCGGCAGCGAGGTCGCCCGGCTGTTCGGCGTCGTGCGCACCCTGCGTGAGCAGGGCGCGGCGGTGCTGTTCATCTCGCACCGGCTGGAGGAGATCTTCGAGATCTGCCAGCGGGTGACCACCCTGCGCGACGGCGCCTGGATCGCCAGCGAACCGCTGGCGGACATGACCGAGGACGACCTGGTCCGCCGGATGGTCGGCCGTGACCTCGACGAGCTCTACCCCAAGCAGGACGTGACACCGGGCGAGGTCGCCCTCAGCGTCCGCCGGCTGACGCGGGAGGGTGTCTTCACCGACGTCTCCTTCGAGGTCCGGCGCGGCGAGATCGTCGGCCTCGCCGGACTCGTCGGCGCCGGGCGCACCGAGGTCGCCCGGGCGGTCTTCGGCATCGACCGCTGGGACGCCGGGGAAGTCGAGGTCCAGGGCCGCCGGCTGACGAACGGCGCGCCCTCCACCGCGATGGCGGCCGGCCTCGCGCTGGTCCCCGAGGACCGGCGGGCCCAGGGCCTGGTGATGGACATGTCGATCGAGCGCAACATCGGTCTGACCGGCCTGCGCACGACCGTGAAGGCCGGCCTGATGGACCGCGGCGCCGAACGCAGCCGTTCCCTCGACTGGGCGGTCAAGCTCCAGGTCAAGTACGCCCGGATCGCCGACACCGTCAACACGCTGTCCGGCGGGAACCAGCAGAAGGTCGTCCTCGCCAAGTGGCTCGCCACCGGTCCCAGGGTGCTCATCGTCGACGAGCCGACCCGCGGTATCGACGTCGGCACCAAGGCCGAGGTGCACCGGCTGCTCAGTGAGCTGGCCGCCGACGGGGTCGCCGTCCTGATGATCTCCTCCGACCTGCCCGAGATCCTCGGCATGGCCGACCGCGTGCTGGTGATGCACGAGGGCCGGCTCGCCGCCGAGATCCCCCGTACCGAAGCCACCGAGGAAACCGTGATGGCCGCAGCCACCGGGAGGGCAGCCGCATGACGGTGACCGCCTCCCACGAGGCCCCCGTCGCCGAGGCGTCGAAGTCCGGCGGCACCCGGCTGGTCGACCGCGTCTTCAAGATGCGCGAACTCGCCATCCTGGTCGTCTTCCTGGTGATGATCGCCGTCACCCAGGCCGGCAACAGCGAGTTCCTGTCCGAGCAGGGCATCAAGGACCTGCTGCTGAACGCGACCATCCTGGTGCTGGTCGCCACCGGCCAGTCCCTGGTCGTCATCACCCGCAACGTCGACCTGTCGGTCGGCTCCACCCTCGGCATCAGCGCCTTCGCCGCCGGCACGTATCTGCACGGCGGCGGCAACCCGGTGATCGCGATCGTGCTGGCGATCCTGCTGGGCGTCGGCTTCGGCCTCCTCAACGGCCTGCTGGTCAGCCTCGGTCAGGTTCCTGCCCTCGTCGTCACCCTCGGCACGCTGTACATCATCCGCGGCATCGACTCCATCTGGGTCGGCTCCCGCCAGATCACCGCGGCCGACCTGCCGAACTCGTTCGTCGACTTCGGCTCCGGCGGTCTCTCGGCCGTCCCGTGGCTGGCGCTGATCGCGCTCGCCGTCCTCATCGCCACCGCGTACTACCTCAAGCACTTCGGCAGCGGACGCGAGCTGTACGCGCTCGGCTCCAACCCGGAGGCCGCCCGGCTCGCCGGCATCCCCGTCCGCAAGCGGATCCTCGCCGCGTACACCTTCTGCGGCGGTCTCGCCGGCCTCGCCGGGGCGATGTACCTGGCCCGGTTCGGCAACGTCGACTCCGGGACCGGCAACGGCTACGAACTCACCGTCGTCAGCGCGGTCGTGGTCGGCGGCGTCGTCTTCACCGGCGGCTCCGGCAGCGTCTACGGCGCAGCCCTCGGCGCACTGCTGCTCACCTCCATCAACAGCGTCCTGCCCGCCCTCGGCGTCAGTTCGGTCTGGGTGCTCGCCATCAACGGCGTGCTGCTCCTGCTGGCCATCGCGGTCGACCGGGTCGTCGCCCTGCGGGTGGCCTCCGCGCTGAAGAAGAAGTCGGGGGCGGCCCGGACCGGCGCCGCCCCCGCGCAGCCCACCGTCAAGAAGGGAGACGCCGGCCATGCCTGAGTCGCTCACCCGCGCCGTCCGCTGGGACACGGTCGTCGGCGCCCTCCTCATCGTCCTGCTGCTGTTCTCGTTCTCCTTCGTGGACGGCTTCGGCAACGCCCTCAACCTGTCGTTCCTGATCGGCAACACCCTGCCGATCGCGCTCATCGCGCTGCCGATGACCCTGCTGGTCGTCGCCGGCGAGATCGACCTGTCCGTCGCCTCCACCGCCGGGCTGTCCGGCGCGGTGATGGGCGCCCTGTGGAACCAGGGCCTGACGATCGAGGCGATCATCCCGGTCTGCCTGCTGCTCGGTGTGGTGTGCGGGCTGGTCAACGGCCTGCTCGTGACCCGCCTCGGGCTCCCCTCGCTCGCCGTCACCATCGGCACCATGGCCGCCTACCGGGGCATCGCGCAGATCGTGCTCGGCTCCGACGCGGTCACCGACTTCCCCACCCAGTACCTGGACTTCGCGGCCGGCCGGCTCGGGGACACCTTCCTCCCGCAGGCATTCCTGCCCTTCGTCGTGCTGCTCGCGATCGCCGTGGTCGTCCTGCACGCCACCCCGTTCGGCCGCTCGCTGTTCGCGATCGGCGCCAGCGAGGAGGCCGCCCGGTTCGCCGGCATCCGGGTCAGGCGGCACAAGCTGGTCCTGTTCACGGTGACCGGCCTGATGGCCTCCCTCACCGGCATCTTCTGGGCCCTGCACTACGCCAGCGCCCGTTACGACAACGCCACCGGCCTCGAACTCTCCGTCATCGCCGCCGTCCTGCTCGGCGGTATCGACTTCGACGGCGGCAAGGGCACGCTCGGCGGCGCGATCGCGGGAGTCTTCCTGCTCGGCGCCGCGCAGAACGTGATGAGCCTCCAGGACGTCTCCGCCCAGTCGCAGATCGTCGTCACCGGCGTCCTGCTCGTCGTCTCCGTGCTCGGCCCCCGGGTCGCACGGCAGATCTCCGTCGCACGGGCGGGCCGTAGAGCCGCGGCCCCGACGCCGACGGTCTAACTCCGCTTCGCTCACCTCGTAAAGGAACCCCGTGATGCGCAAGTCATCCCTCCGTCGTGCCTGTGCGGCCCTGGCCGCCGTCTCCTCCCTCGCGCTCGCCGCCACCGCCTGCGGCGGCACGACCAAGGAGGACGTGAAGAACGAGAGCACCGGCGCCGCCGCCGCCGCCGGCAAGGCCGACCCCGGCGCGGCCACCAAGAAGGGCCTGACGGTCGGCTTCCTGCCCAAGCAGGTCAACAACCCCTACTTCACCTCCGCCGACAAGGGCGGCGAGGCGGCCCTGAAGACGCTGGGCTCCGGCTACAAGGAGGTCGGCCCCTCCAGCGCCACCGACACCTCCAGCCAGGTGTCCTACGTCAACACCCTCACCCAGCAGCAGGTCGACGCGATGGCCGTGTCCGCCCAGGACCCGGGCGCCCTGTGCACCGCGCTCAAGCAGGCCATGAGCAACAAGATCAAGGTCGTCACCTACGACTCGGACACCAACCCCGAGTGCCGCAACGCCTTCGTCTCGCAGGCGTCCGCCGAGGACCTGGGCCGTACCGAGGTGCAGCTGCTCGCCGAACAGATCGGCTACAAGGGCGAGATCGCGATCCTGTCCGCCGCGCAGACCGCGACGAACCAGAACACCTGGATCGACTTCATGAAGGACGAGCTGAAGGACGCCAAGTACAAGGACGTCAAGCTCGTCAAGGTGGCCTACGGCAACGACGACGCCCAGCAGTCCTTCCAGCAGACCCAGGGCCTGCTCCAGCAGTACCCGAACCTGAAGGGGATCATCTCCCCGACCACCGTCGGCATCAAGGCGGCCGCCCAGTACCTGTCGGGCTCCAAGTACAAGGGCAAGGTCAAGCTGACCGGCCTCGGCACCCCGAACGACATGCGCACCTACGTCAAGAACGGCACCGTCGACGCCTTCGAGCTCTGGGACCCCTCGAAGCTCGGCGCGCTGGCCGCCCAGACGGCGGTGGCGCTGGTCTCGGGCCAGATCACCGGCGCGCAGGGCGAGACCTTCAAGGCCGACGGCACCACGTACACCATCGGCAAGGACGGTGTGATCAGCCTCGGCAAGCCGACCGTGTTCGACGCCAAGAACATCGACCAGTTCAACTTCTAGTCGCCGATCGCCTCGAACCCCCCACGGAGGAGCGGTACTTCATGCAGCGCGTCTGTTTCCTGCTCAAGGTCCGCCAGGACCGGCTCGCCGAGTACCGCGAACGCCATGCCGCCGTGTGGCCGGAGATGCTGGAAGCTCTCTCGGCCACCGGCTGGCACAACTACTCCCTCTTCCTGAGAGACGACGGCCTGCTCGTCGGCTATCTGGAGACGGAGGACTTCGCCGCGGCCCAGGCCGGTATGGAGGCCGCCGACGTCAACGCCCGTTGGCAGGCCGAGATGGCCCCGTTCTTCGAGTCGCTCGACGGCGCCCGGCCCGACGAGGCGATGAAGCCCCTCACCGAAGTGTTCCACCTCGCCTGACACCCCCGTCCCCCTCCCTCCCCTCCGCTCCGTTCCCTTCGTTTCCCGCTCTCGCAGACGATGGAGTCCCCCGAGATGAGACGACGCACCCTGCTGGCAGGCGCTCTCCTCAGCGCCGCGGCGTCCCCGGTCCTCGCCGCCGGCACCGCCCGCGCCGCCGACCCCGGCCCCTCGGTCACCAAGAAGGCGACCACGCAACTCGACGCCACGGCCCTGTTCTTCGTGTCCTACGACGGCCTGGTCAACAACAACTCGTTCCAGAAGAACGGTCTGCTGACCTACAAGGGCTACCAGTACGCCGCCTGGTACACGTCCACCAAGAACGCGGTCGTCGCCCGCCGCGTCCTCGGCGGCACCGCCTGGTCCACCGTCACCCTCGCGCACCAGCTCAAGGCCAGCGACTCGCACAACGTCATCTCCATGGGCGTCTCGAAGAGCGACGGCCGCCTGCACCTCAACATGGACTCCCACAGCGACGGCTTCTTCTACGTGAAGTCGGTCGCCGGACTCCTGGACAACCCGGCGACCACCTCCTGGACGTCGTCCGTCTTCGGCGCCGTACAGACCACCCTCGACGGCCTCGCGCTCACCACCCAGTTCACCTACCCGCAGTTCATCGCCACCGCCGAGGGCAGACTCCAGCTCAGCTACCGGGTCGGCATCTCCGGCAACGGCCGCAACGCCCTCGCGGAGTACGACGGTTCGACCTGGACGAACCTCGGCGAGTGGTCCAGCTCCACCGGCACCTACACCAGCGAGCACGGCTCCTCGACCGTCCGCAACATGTACCTGCACGGCATCGACTACGACGTCAACGGCCGGCTGCACTCCTTCTTCACCTGGCGCGAGCAGAACGGCGCCGTGATGTGCGCCGGCGGCGGCATCACCAACCACGACACCGGCTACGTCTACTCCACCGACCGCGGGCGCACCTGGCGCAACAACGCGGGCACCGTCGTCGGCACCACGGGCGGCTCCGACAAGGTCGCCGTCACGGACGCCGGACTCGTCGTGGACGCGCTCAACCCCGACCACTCCCTGATGAACCAGGAGAGCCAGGCCACCGACTCCGCCGGCCTTCCGCACGCGATCATCAGCTACGTCCCCGGCCGCTTCGGCCAGTGCACCACCGACTACGTCAGCGACCGCACGGCCAACGGCCGCGCGTTCCACCTGCGCAAGAACTCCTCCGGGAGCTGGCAGAAGACGGAGATACCCGTGGTCCTCGGTTCCAGCCAGCGCACCAAGCTGGTCCTGGACAAGTACGACAACGCGTACGCGATCTTCCCCTTCGGCCGGATCGCCGGCGCCTCCAAGGCCTCCGGTTACACGGACTGGACGGTGCTCTTCGACGGCAGCGGCCTCAACGCCTTCGGCGAGGTCGTGATCGACGAACTGCGCGTCAAGGCCGACAACATGCTGTCGATCATGTACCAGGAGAAGTCGAGCGGGACGACCCCCTCGGCGCTCCACGTCGTCGACTTCGCCCTGCCCGCATGACCCGTATCCGCACTCGGACAGGGGTGCGGCGGGATGACGGTAATGTGAAGGCCGTCCCGCCGTACCCCGTTCACCTGGAGGTCCCCGCCTGATGGCCCAGCCGGTGGGAATCAAGGACGTCGCCCGTGCCGCCGGAGTGTCCGTCGGCACGGTCTCCAACGTCATCAACCGCCCGGACACCGTCGCCACCGAGACCCGGGCACGCGTGCTGTCGGCGATAGACCGGCTCGGCTACGTGCGCAGCGAGTCCGCCCGGCAGTTGCGCGCGGGACGCAGCCGCATCATGGGGCTGCTCGTCCTCGACATGGGCAACCCCTTCTTCGTCGACGTCGCCCGCGGCGCCGAGCGGGCCGCCCGCGACGCCGGGCTCGGCGTGATGGTCTGCAACAGCGCCGAGAGCGTCGGCGAGGAGGCCGAGTACCTGTCGCTCTTCGCCGAGCAGCGGGTACGGGGCGTGCTGCTCACCCCGGCCGACGCGACCGGCCGCAACATCGCCTCCTTCCGCCGGCACGGCATCCCCTTCGTCCTCGTCGACCGCGTCTCCGAGGGCACCACCGAGTGCTCGGTCTCCGTGGACGACGTGGCGGGCGGCGCGCTCGCCGTACGGCATCTGGTCGACGCCGGGCACCGCTCGATCGCCTACGTCAGCGGCCCGCCCGGTTTCACCCAGGTCCGCGACCGCCGTACCGGAGCCCTGAACGCGCTCGCCGAGGCGGGCCTCGGCCCGGACTCCCTGCGCGAGTTGCCCACCGAGCGGCTCGACGTGGCCGCCGGACGGGACGCGGGCGCCCGCCTGCTGGGCCTCGGCGACCGCCGCCCGACCGCCGTGTTCTGCGCCAACGACCTGCTCGCCCTCGGCGTGCTCCAGGCGATGTACGCGGCGGGGGTGAAGGTGCCGGAGGACCTGGCCATCGTCGGCTACGACGACATCGAGTTCGCGGCCGCCGCGGCCGTCCCCCTCACCTCGGTCCGGCAGCCCGCCGTCATCATGGGCGCCCTGGCCGCCGAGATGCTGCTGGAGGAGACCGAGGAAGGAGGGGCGACAGGAGCGGGCGCCGGCCGGCACGAACACCGGCGGGTGGTGCTCCAGCCGGAGCTGGTGGTGCGCAGGTCCAGCCTCTCGGCGCGCTGAGCGACGGTTCAGCAGCCGTGCTGAGTGCCCGTTCAGTAGCCGTTCATGATCCCCCGGGCTCCTGCACCACCCCGACATGTGCTGAACTGGGACGCGGCCCTTACACCGATCGTCCCGGGAGCCTCCGTTGTCCGTCAGCTATCGCCAGCCCGGCGTCGTCCTCACCGACCGCCGCTTCACCGTGCCCCTCGACCACGGCGACCCGGACGGGGAGACGATCGGGCTCTACGCCCGCGAGGTCGTCGCGAGCGACAGGGCGGACCAGGACCTGCCGTGGCTGCTCTATCTCCAGGGCGGCCCAGGCTTCGGCGCCAACCGGTTCGTCGGCAGGCCGGCCTGGCTCGGGCGCGCGCTGAAGGAGTACCGCGTCCTCCTCCTCGACCAGCGGGGCACCGGCCACTCCACCCCGGCCAACCGCCAGACCCTCCCGCTGCGCGGCGGCCCGGCCGAACAGGCCGGCTATCTGGCGCACTTCCGCGCCGACTCCATCGTCCGCGACTGCGAGTTCATCCGTCGCGAGGTCACCGGCGGCGCCCCCTGGACCGTCCTCGGCCAGAGCTTCGGCGGCTTCTGCACGGTCACCTACCTCTCCCTCGCCCCCGAGGGCCTCGCCGCCGCCCTGATCACCGGCGGTCTGCCCGCTCTCGACGCGCACGCCGACGACGTCTACCGCGCCGCCTACCCGCGCATGGAGCGCAAGGTCGCCGCGCACTACGCCCGCTACCCGCAGGACGCCGACCGCGTCCGCCGTATCGCCGACCACCTCCTCCACCACGAGGTGACCCTCCCGAACGGCTACCGCCTCACCGTCGAGGCCTTCCAGACGCTGGGCATCCTCCTCGGCGGCGGCGAGGGCAGCCACCGCCTGCACCATCTCCTCGAAGAAACGTTCGTCCCCACCCCGCACGGCCCGGCGCTGTCCGACGCCTTCCAGGAGGAGATGCAGAGCATCCTCTCCTTCGCCGGACATCCTCTCTACGCCCTCGTCCACGAGGCGGCCTACGGCCAGGGCAGCCGGCCCACCGCCTGGGCGGCCGAACGGGTGCGCGCCGAGTTCCCGCAGTTCGACGCGGCGAAGACGCTCACCGGCGACGGACCACTGCTGCTCACCGGCGAGACGGTCCACCCCTGGATGTTCGACACCGATCCCGCGCTGCGCCCGCTCCGCGAGACCGCCGAACTCCTCGCCGCCCGCACCGACTGGCCGCCCCTGTACGACTCCGCGCGCCTCGCTGCCAACGAGGTCCCGGTCGCGGCGGCGATCTACCACGACGACCTGTACGTCGACACCGCCCACTCCCTGGGCACCGCCCGTGCCGTCCGCGGCCTGCGCACCTGGGTCACCGACGAGTTCGAACACGACGGCGTCCGGGCCGGCGGCCCACGCGTCCTGGACCGGCTGCTCGCCCTCGCCCGTGACGAGGTGTGAGGACTGCGTCACGCGTTAGTGTGCGGGCATGACCGAGCCGACGATCACCCAGCTCCAGCCCATGCCCGAGGACTGGCTGCGCGCCCTGGCCGTGGTGGCGCATCCGGACGATCTCGAGTACGGGTGTTCCGCGGCCGTCGCCGCCTGGACGGACGCCGGCCGCGAGGTCGGCTACGTGCTGGCGACCCGGGGCGAGGCGGGCATCGACAGCGTCGCGCCCGCCGAGTGCGGTCCGCTGCGCGAGCGGGAGCAGCGGGCCGCTGCCTCCGCGGTGGGCGTGTCGACGGTCGAGTTCCTCGACCACCGGGACGGCGTCGTCGAGTACGGTCCCGCCCTGCGCCGCGACATCGCCGCCGCGATCCGCCGGCACCGCCCCGAACTGGTGATCACCCTCAACCACCGTGACACCTGGGGCGGGGTCGCCTGGAACACCCCCGACCATGTGGCGGTCGGCCGGGCCACCCTCGACGCGGCGGGGGACGCGGGCAACCGCTGGATCTTCCCGGAACTCGTCGAGCAGGGCCTGGAGCCCTGGGACGGCGTGCGCTGGGTCGCGGTGGCCGGCTCCGCGACGCCCACCCACGCCGTGGACGCCTCGGCGGGTCTGGAGCGGGCGGTGGGCTCGCTCCTCGAACACCGCGCCTACATCGAGGCGCTGACCGACGAGGAGCCGGAAAGCTATGCACGGGGTTTCCTGACCGGGGTGGCGAAGTCGGCGGGCGAACGGTTCGGCGGCAGGCCGGCGGTGGCGTTCGAGCTGTTCAACCGGTAGCCGGGCAGGTCAGTAGGCTGGGCGGCATGCACGACATGACGGTGGACCGGACCGCGCTGCGCGGCGACTGCGAGAACTGTTTCGGCCTGTGCTGCGTGGCGCTGCCCTTCGCGCGCTCCGCGGACTTCGCGATCGACAAGCCCGCGGGCCGGGAGTGCCCCAACCTCGGCGCGGACCATCGCTGCGGGATCCACGCACGCCTGCGGCAGAGCGGCTTCACCGGCTGCACGGTCTACGACTGCTTCGGCGCCGGGCAGAAGGTCTCGCTCGTCACCTTCGGCGGCCGGGACCGGCGTACGGCCGCACCCGAGGAAGCCCGCCGGATGTCCGAGGTGTTCCCGGTCGTCCGGCAGCTCCACGAACTCCTGTGGTATCTCACCGAGGCGCTCGGTCTGCCCGCCGCCCGCCCGATCCACGACGATCTGCGCCGGACCCTGGCCAGGACCGAGGAGCTCACCCGGCTGTCCCCGGAGGAGCTGATCGCCCTCGACGTCCCGGCGCACCGCCAGGACGTCAACGTGCTGCTGCTGAGGACCAGCGAACTGGCTCGCGCCGGTATCCGCGGGCGCAAGAAGGAGCGCCGGGGCGCGGACCTGATGGGCGCCCGTCTGCGGGGCGCCGATCTACGGGGCGCGAACCTCCGCGGCGCCTGTCTGATCGCCGCCGACCTCACCGGCGCGGATCTGCGCGGGGCCGATCTGATCGGCGCGGACCTGCGGGACACCCGCCTCGCCGACGCCGACCTGACCGGCGCCTTCTTCCTGACCCAGCCGCAGCTGAACGCGGCCCGGGGGAGCGCGGGCACCGGGCTGCCGGAATCAGTCACCCGTCCCGCGCACTGGACAGCGCTCTGAGGGCGCCGCGTCCCGCTCGGCGGCCGGCCCGCCGGACGGTGTCTGTGTCTGTGTCTGTGTCTGCGTCCGTGTCGGAGCGGGCGCCGGTGTGCGCCGGTCCAGGTGCATCCGCAGTCCCTCCGGCATCAGCGTCAGCCGTTCCGTGACCCGCAGCCGGTACGCCGGGTCCGGCCGCAGCTCGTAGCGGCGCAGCAGCAGCCCGAGCACCAGCGTCGCCTCGTGCAGCGCGAACTGCCGTCCGATGCAGGCCCGCGCCCCGGTGCCGAACGGTTTGAAGGTGTGCGGGGCACGCGCGCGTACGGCCGCCGCGTCGAAGCGGTCCGGGTCGAACCGGTCGGCGTCCGGTCCCCACGTCTGCGGGTCCCGGTGCAGCATGGCCGTCAGGATCAGCGCCCAGCCGCCCCGACGCATCGGGTGCTCCCCGCCCAGCACGGTGTCCGCCCGGGCCTCGCGCGCGAACGCGGGCGCCGTCGGCCACAGCCGCAGTGCCTCGTCGAGGACCCGGCGCACGTAACGCAGTTTCGCGACCTGCTCGTACCCCGGCACGGCCGCGTCTCCCCACACCCGGTCCACCTCGGCGCGGGCGCGGGCCGCGATCCCGGGGTTGAGGGACAGGTAGTGCAGGGCGAAGGAGAGCGCGCCCGAGGTGGTCTCGTGGCCGGCGACGAGGAAGGTGACGACCTGACGGCGTACGTTCTGCGCCGACAGACGTTCGCCCGTCTCCGGGTGGGCGGTGTCGAGCATCCGGTCGAGCAGGTCGCCGTCCCCGCCGCCGCCGTCACGGCGCGCGCGCACCAGCTCGTCGACCGTGCGGTTCAGATGGGCGATGTCGGCCTCGTTGCGGCGTGTGGCCCGCCGCAGCAGGGCGGGGGAGGGCACGGTGTTGAGGCGCTGCGCGTAGGTGAGGGTGCCCACCATCGCCGTCACGAAGGGGTGCGGCCGGGCCCGTTCGAAGGACGCGAAGTCGTGGCCGAAGCCGGTGCGGGCGATCGTCTCCAGGGTCAGCTTGGTCATGTCGCCGGGCACGTCCACCGCCCGGCCCGCGGCCAGTTCGCGGTCCCAGTGGCCGGTGAGCCGCTCCGCCACGTCCAGCATCATCGGGTGGTAGGCCGCCATCGCCTCACGGCTGAACCCCGGCGCCAGGACGTCGTGCGCCAGCTGCCAGTTCGGCTCGTGGTTGTACGCCGTGAACAGGGCGTCCCCGACGACGGGCCGCAGATTGGCGATGCCCAGCCCCACATGCTTGGCGAACCGCGTCTCGTCCGCCATGTCGGCGGCCAGTGCGGAGCCCCAGACGAAGACGAACTCCCGGTTGAACGCCTTGCGGCGGAAGATCGGCCCCAGCCGCCCGGCGTACCGCAGGGAGTCCTGCAGGGGCGTGTGCCGGCTCGCGCCCAGGACGTCACCGAGCAGGGGGAGCCGGCGTGGCGGATGCGGTATGCGCGCCAGCTCGGGCCAGCCGAGCTCCGCGCTGCGGAACCCCTTCGGCAGGGCGTCCACCGTCGCGGTGTCCGCCGTCACCGCCGTGGCCGGGACACCCGTCGTCCCCGTCGTCCCCGTCGTCTCCGCCATGACGCGATCTCCCTTGATGCAGCGGCAGGTTGAGCATGTTGTACGTGGGTTCAATAGCGGCCTCAGTCTGCTGCCGCTGTTGAACCGGCGTCAAGTAAAGTGCGGGGATGGCCGCGAATCAGGGCGAGCGCACCCGGCGCCGACTCAGCACCGGGGAGCGCAGGGAGCAGCTCCTGTCGGTCGGCGCGCGGCTGTTCTCGGAGAGTCCGTACGACGAGGTGTGGATCGAGCAGGTCGCCGAGATCGCCGGGGTCTCCCGTGGGCTTCTGTACCACTACTTCCCCACCAAGCGGGACTTCTTCGCGGCGGTCGTGGAGCGCGAGAGCGAGCGGATGCTGCGCATGACGGCGGCGGTCCCCGGCGTCCCGGTCCGCGAACAGCTGGCGTCCGGCCTCGACACCTACCTGGCGTACGTGGCGGCCCACGCCCACGGCTACCGGGCCTTCCACCGTGCCGACGCCTCCGGCGACCAGGCCGTGCGCCGGGTCTACCGGCGGGCGCTCGCGGCACAGGAGCGGCAGATCCTCGCGGCGCTCGGCGCCGACCCGGAGTTCGGCCCGGTCTTCGAGGAGCGCGCCGACGTACGGCTGGCCGTGCGCGGCTGGCTGGCGTTCACGACGGCGGTCTGCCTGGAGTGGCTGCGGGGGTCGGACCTGTCGCGGGAGCAGGTGGGGGAGTTGTGCGCGCGGGCGCTGCTGGGGGTCATCGCCGGTCCCGCGTGATCGTCGACGGGCGGTCCACGTCCTGGCCCCGGGGGGCCCGGTGGGCGGATCCCCGGTACCGCAAGGCGGCCGTGGTTGGCGAACATCCCGATCTCCGATAGGTTAGGCAAGGCTTACCTAAGGAGGATTTGGGATGGGTGACAGCCAAAGCTGGGCGGCCGTGCCTGCCGCCGCCGAACGGGCCCGTTCGGTACTCGCGGCCTCATGGTCGTGCGCGGTGACCGCGGACGGCGGGCGTGAGGAGTTCGTCGGCGCGCACACCGTCGACCGGGACGGCCGGGTGATCCTGCACGTGCCCGAGGACAGCGCCCTGCTCACGGCCGCGATCTGCGCGCCCCGCGGCGAGCCGTCCGCCGTGCTGGAGTTCGCGGACGTGGCGCCCGTTCCCGTACGAGGCCGTATCCGCGCCCGGCTCTGGCTGGCCGGCTGGTTCACCCCCGAGGACGGCCACCTCGCCTTCCACGCCACCCGCGTCGTGCTGAAGGAGGCCACCGGCGCGGTCGTCGTCGACCTCGAGGAGTTCGCCGCCGCCGAGCCCGACCCGCTCGCCGCCGCCGAGGCGCACCTGCTCACGCATCTCGCCGACGCCCACCCCGACGCGGTGGAGCGCCTCACCCGGCTCGTCCGGCCGGACAGCCTGCACGGCGCCGTCCGCGTCCAGCCGCTCGCCGTCGACCGGCACGGGCTGACGCTCCGCGTCGAGCGCACCCGCGCCCACGGCGACGTACGCCTGCCCTTCCACGCGCCCGCCGACGACGTCGGCCAGCTCACCGAGCGCATGCACGTCCTGCTCACCCAGGCGGCGGCCGCCGCCTGTCCCCGCGCCCTACAGCGGCAGCGCACAGACGGCGACGGGTGACGCGAACGGCTCGCCCGCCGGCCGTAGCGCACCGTCGGCGCCGTCCACCCGGAAGACGCTGACCGTTCCGGAGCGCTGGTTGGCGGCGAACAGCAGGCCGCCGTCCGGCGAGAGGGCGATCTGCCGGGGGAAGTCGCCCTTCACCGGCACCGTGCCGAGCAGCCGCAGCCGGGCCCCGTCCGCCTCCACCGCGTAGCGGGCGAGGGTGTTGTCACCGCGGTTGGCGAGGAAGGCGTACCGGCCGTCCGGCGTCACCGCCAGCTGCGCCGGGTAGTTGGGGTCCGCCTTCGCGCCCGTGGACCGGGGCCTGCCGATCGTCAGCCGGCCGCTCGACGGCTCGTACGCGCAGACCGAGACCGTGTCGTCCGCCTCGTCGGCGAGGTAGGCGTACCGGCCGCCGGGGTGGAAGGTGAGATGGCGCGGACCGGCGCCCGCCCGGGTGTGCGCCTGCGCGACCTCCGTGAGCGTCCCGGCCCGCTCGTCCAGGCGGTAGCTGTACACCGTGTCCGTGCCGAAGTCGACGGCGAGGACGTGACCGCCGTCCGGAGCGGTGACGAACTGATGCGCGTGCGGCCCCTGCTGGCCCGACCGGGGGGCCGGGCGGCGGTGTGTCACCCGGTCGGTGCGTTCACCGAGCGCCCCCGAGGCGTCGATCGGGTGCACGCTCACGCTGCCCGAGCCGTAGTCGGCGCTCAGCAGCCACCGCCCGCCCGGATGGACCGACACGTGGCAGGTGTGCGCCCCACCCGTCGGCCGGCTGCCCAGCACCTTCTCGTCGGAGAGCCGCACGGCGGTCACGGCGCCCCGCTCGCGCTCGTCGGCCGCGTACAGCGTTGCGCCGTCCGGGTGCACCGCGAGATACGACGGGTCCGCGACGCCGGTGATCGTGCCCCGGCCGGTGATCCGCCCCGACAGGGGGTCGTACGAGGCGACCCCGATGCCCCTTCCGCCGCCCTCGGCGGAGGTGTAGGTGCCGAGGTAGAGAGGGCGGGGGCCGGCGGAACCCCGCGAGGCCTCCGGGGCGGGCGACGCCGACGGCTGTCCGGGCGGTGCGGCCTGCGGTGAGTCCTGGGCCGATGCCTGCCCCCCGTCGCCGTCGCCGTCGCCGCCGCACCCGGTGAGGGCCGACGCGGCGGCCGCGCCGCCGAGCAGAGCGACGAAACGGCGCCTGCTCCAGCCTCCGCCGGGCTCCCGGCTTCGTCCGGGCCGGGACAACCCCCGGCGCGCCGCTTCCGTCCCACTGCCCATGCCCGCACCTCAGGTCGTCGTACGCCTCCGCCGTGACAGCCACCTTGACCCGGACGGGCCGTCGAACGCAAAAGCGGACCCCGGCGGGGCGGGCGGGCGGGTGTGCCGAGGACCGGGCGGGTGCGCCGGTGCGCGGGGACGGGGGCGGGGACGGGCGCGGGGACGGGCGCGAGGACCGGCCACCGGGAGCCGTCCTGCCGCGTCAGGAAGAACGCCGGCCGAACCCCGTACGGTTGCGCCACAGCTCGTCCTGCACGCCCAGACGCTCGCGCAGCCGGGACAGCCGTGGCAGCCGGGCACGCTCCTCACGGCTGTTGCGGTCCAGTTCCTCCAGGAGCCGGCGGGAGCGGTGCTCGGTGTCGAGCTCGTCGATGATGCGGGTGGCCTCGGTCAGCGCCGCGCCGTGCAGCTGCCACTGGCGGGCGTCGTGCTGGAGCTGCTCCAGCATCAGCTGGGCGAGCTTGTCGCGGGTGGCCGCGGCCTGTCGCAGCTCGGCCGTGAGCCGTTCCTCGGCGGCGTCCGCGTTGAGGCTGACGCTCGTGGTGACCAGCACCGCGAAGCTGACCACCGCGTCGGCGATCTCGGACAGCAGCCGCTCCACGACCTCGCCGGTCCCGTCCGGGAACAGCGGCTCCGGCTCGCGCTCCTTGGCGAGATCGGTGAGCGTCCGGGCGAACACCCGCAGCACGACCGTGCAGATCTCCAGCGTGTCCAGGCCGGTGCGCAGCACCACCCGGTGCAGCAGCCCCTCGCGCACGCGCGGATTGAACCGCAGGCTGTCCTCCGCCTGCCGCAGGGCCGCGTCCACCTCGACGATGTCGTGGTCCAGACGGCGTGCCTCGTGCAGCCGGGCGGCCGCCTGCTCCACCCGGGTGCGGCCGGAGGCCTCCTCGCCGATGCGCAGCATCAGCTGGCGCAGCCGACGGGCCAGCCCCTCGATCGACTCGCCCGCCTCTTCCACCCACACCGGGGGCGGCAGCAGCAGGTTGCAGCTGAGCCCGACGAACGCGCCGATCAGCGTCTCCACCACGCGTGCCCAGGCCGTGTCCCCGACGGTGGTCACGCCCAGCACCAGCATGGCGCTGATCGCCACTTCGGGCACGTACTCGTCGACCCGCACCAGATGCCCCACCCCCAGCGATGCCACGATCAGCAACGCCAGGCTCCACCACGTCAGACCCACCAGGAGGCTGAAGGCGATGGCCACGAGCACGCCGGCCACCACCGCGTTCACCCGGCGGATCCCGTTGGTGAGCGTCGCGTACAGGGTGACCTGGACGACGAGCAGCGCGGTCAGCGGTGCGGTGAGGGGCAGTGCCTCGGGGCTGAGGCGCAGAGCGATGACATAGGCGATCGTCGCCGCGGTGGCGGATCGCAGTGCCTGGACGACGACGGGTTCCCGATGGCGCTGTACCAATCGGACGAGCGGTGCCGCTCGTTCACGTACTTCTTGCATTGACAGTCCAGTTCCCCTTACCCCGCGACCTCGAACGTCTCTTCACCACCTCGCGGCACACGACCAGGACCGCCTGGGTCGATCGGCCGCATTGAGGACTGTTTCTGTCCGCAAGTACCCCTAGATTGTTCACGTCAGCCAGGGCAGACACCGGATACCTGAAGCAGAGGGGGAAGTTCATGGGGGAAGAGGCAGCAGGGACGGAAGCGGGAGCCGCGGCCGACCGGGCCGACGGCGCGGGCACGCCGGGCATCGAGGTCCTCACAGGAGCGCACGCCTACCTGCGGGAGGCGGTCGCGGCGGTCGGCGACGAGCAGTGGGGAGCGGCGACGCCCTGTGAGGGGTGGACGGTACGCCAGGTGCTCAACCACGCCCGCATCGACCAGCAGGGCTACGGCCTCGCGCTCACCGGCGGCCGGCCCGGCAGCGACCCGTTCCGTCCGGAAGACGCGCTGGACGGCGACCCGGCGGCCGAGCTGGCGAAGGTGCTGGACGCGGTGGCCGATGCGTACGCCGCGCTGCCCGCGGACACCGAGGAGGTGCCCACGCCGCTGGGCCCGCTGCCGCTGTCCCTCGCCCTCGGGGCCGCCGCGATGGACGCGGCCGTGCACGCCTGGGACATCGCCGTCGCCACCGGCCAGGACCGCCCCCTCCCGGCCGCGACGGCCATCGGGATCCGGCCGGCGGCGGAACGCCTCGTGGACCATCTGCGCGACGCGTTCAAGGTCTTCGCCCCGGCGCGGGAGACCCCGGACGGCCACGACCCGTCGGCGACGCTGCTGGCCTTCCTCGGCCGCGACCCGCGCTGGTCACCGCCGGCGTCCTGAGAGGGGCGGCGGGACGGGCGTCCTGCCGCCCCGGCCCGGTGATCACCGCACGGCCCCTCGCCCGGGCGAGTTCACGGATGGCGCCGGGCGTCCGTGCGGCGTTCCGTACTCTGTACCGGGACCGCACACCCGGCGCCGCGGACCCGGCCGCCGAGGCGTGGCGCGACGAGCGGATCGCGGACGGCCGGTACGTGGCGGACGTCTGCGCGGCCGGGGGACCGGCAGGGGGGCGGGCAAGGTGACGGATTCCCGGGAGCGTGCCCGGAGTGTCCTGGAGGCGGCGGGCATCCCGCCCGGCCGGCCGGCCCACGTGGGGCCGCTCGGCGGCGGCGCGTACCACACCGTCGCGGAACTCCGCCCGACGGACGGCGGTCACCACACCGGCGGAGCGCCCCGCATCGGGAGCCTCATCGACGGCGAGCGCATGTTCCGGGGCGGCCCGCGCGCGGACTTC
The DNA here is from genome assembly GCF_030815485.1 of Streptomyces rishiriensis. Lineage (NCBI taxonomy): Bacteria > Bacillati > Actinomycetota > Actinomycetes > Kitasatosporales > Streptomycetaceae > Streptomyces > Streptomyces rishiriensis. Next base: position 7,460,167 of record NZ_JAUSWV010000002.1, read on the forward strand.
GTCTCGCCGGCCCTCCTCGGTGACATCGAGAAGGAGGAGCCGTTCCCGGAGGGCTGTCGCGGGGCCGGAGGGCACGCGGTGTTCGCCCCGTCCGCCCGCTTGCGTCTCGCCCCGTACCGCGCCTGCCTCTCCCTGATCATGCTCGTCGAGACGGTCCCGCGGGCGTACGGCGCGGAGCGCGACCGCCGGCTGCGCGAGGCGGTCGACCCGGAGCTCCTCGCGGCACCGGAGGAGATCGAATCGGTGGACGTCTCTTAGCTCACATCGTGAACTAAGGGTTGGAGGAATATCGCGTGCGGCCCGTCCGCAGGGGTATGTTGCAGGTCGGGCAGGGTGCAAAGGGGAGCGACATGACGGGGCGGAACGGGCGCACGGTACGCGACCTGAGGCGGGCCAACCGAACGGCCGTGCTGCAACGGCTCTACTTCGACGGACCCCTCAGCCGCTTCGAACTCGGCCCGACCACCGGCCTGAGCTCCGGCTCGGTCAGCAACGTCGTGGCCGATCTGGTCGCGGACGGGCTGGTCGAGGAGGCCGGCAGCGTCGACTCCGACGGCGGTCGCCCCCGCATCCTGCTGCGCGTGGTCCCCGCCAGCGGGCACATGATCGGCGTGGACGTCGGCGAGACCCGGGTGCGGATCGAGCTGTTCGACCTCACGCTCACCGAACTCGCGCGGGTGGAAAGGCCGTTGGAACACCGGCGGTACGAGGTCGACGGGATCGTCGGACACATCCGGGACGGCGTCGCCGAGGTGCTGGGCGCCGCGGGCATCGCCCCGGAACAGCTGCTCGGGGTCGGTATCGGCGTCCCCGGCATCATCGAGCACACCCCGGAGCAGGGCGCCGTGGTGCACGGCCAGACGATCGGCTGGGACGCCGTCCCGCTGGAGGCGCTGCTGCGCGAGAGCTCCCTCCTCCCCGAGAGCGTGCCGTACTTCATCGACAACGGCGCCAAGACCCTCGGCCAGGCCGAGATGTGGTTCGGCGGCGGTCGAGGGGCGCACAACGCGGTCGTCGTCCTCTTCGGCTCGGGGGTCGGCGCCTGTCTCGTCACGTCCGAGGTGGAGCACGGCCGGGCGGTCGAGTGGGGGCACCTCACCGTGCGCGTGCGGGGCCGCCGCTGCCGGTGCGGCGCCCTCGGCTGTCTCGAGGCGTACGCGGGTGCCGAGGCGCTGCTGGAACGCTGGCGGGAGCAGGGGGGCCGGCCGCCGGAGGGCGCCGACGAGGAGAGCGCGCTGACGGCGATGCTGAGCGCCGCCTACCCCCAGGGCGGCACGGAGGCCCCCGACCCCGTGGCGCTCGAGGTGCTGGAGGAGACGGCCGAGTACCTCGGCGCCGGGCTCTCCGACCTGATCAACCTCTTCCAGCCCGAGCGCATCCTCATCGGCGGCTGGGCCGGACTGCAGCTCGGCGCGCGCTTCCTGCCCGCCGTACGCCACCACGCGACCGCGTACGCCTTGCGCCACCCCGCGCAGAAGGTCACCGTCGAGCTCGGGCGGCTCGGCCCCGACGCGGTCACCGTCGGCGCGGCGATCCTCCCGCTCGCCGACTTCTTCGCCCGTGGCGGCCGACGCCCCGAGCCCGTCCCCGCCGGTCCGGCTCCGGCCTGGCGCACGGTTCTGGAGGAACGCGCCCCGCGCTGACCCCCGCTCCCCGTTCCGCCCCTGCCCCCGACCCGCCCCTGCACCCGGGGGCCGGCGCTCCCCCCGGGCCGGCGCTCCCGACCCGCGCGTCACGTTTCGGTGTTCGCCGTGGAGGTACTCGCCTCCTCGCCCGGGCGATCGGCGCCCGGGAAAGTCGTCCGCGCCCGGCGCGGTGCGACGGTGGAGGGAGGACGTCGTGGCCGTACAGCGCCCCGAGAGCCCCGGCGAGAACGGCACGCCCATCCCGCGTGACCTGCCGGACCAGCAGGCCGACGGGGGAGAGGACCCCTGGGACATCGGCAGCCCCGAGCAAGCCGACGGGTCCGGCGGATCCGGCGGGTCGGACGAGTCCGGTGGGGACGTGGAGAACGCTCCGGACGTTCCCGACACCGACGAGGCGGGCACCGGCCGGCAGGGTGCGCCCAGCGCGGGCAGCGGTCAGTCCGACCATCCTCTGCCCGACGAGCCGTCCGACTGAGGAGCGCCTCACGCCGCGACGAGGGCGAGCGACCCGCCGTGACCGCCTGACCTTCCGACGCCCCCCTTTGACCTTCCGACGCCCCCCGCTGACCTTCTGACGCCCCCCTTTGACCGTCCGGCGCCCACCGGCACTCCCCGGCCGCCGGTGGGCGCCGGTCGCTCAGCCCGCCTTGCGCCCCCGCATCGGCTTCGTGGCCTCGCCCTCACCGGCCCGCAGACCGAGGAGGAACTCCTCCAGGACCTCCGGCGCCGTGTGCTGCGGATGCCAGCCCAGCTCGACGCGGGCACGGGTGCAGTCCATCAGGGGGAGCCTGAGGACGGCGTCGAAGAGGTGCGGCGAGGCCGGGAGGAGGCGCAGGCCCCAGGCGGCGGCGATCGCCGAGCGGGCCGCGGTCCGGGGCAGGCGCACCGGACGGGCGTCGAACATCTCGCCCAGCAGCTCCGCGTCGACGGCCGGCTCGGCGGCCAGGTTGAAGGGGCCGCGCACCTCGGTGCGCAGGGCCAGCCGGTACGCCTCGGCCGCGTCGTCGGTGTGCAGCGCCTGCACGCGCAGGCCCGGGATGTCCGGCAGGAAGGGCAGCAGTTCGGGGCGGGCGACCGGACCGGGCAGGAACCGGCCGCCGAAGATCCGCCGCTGCTCGCTCGCCGACTCCCGCTTGAACAGGAACGCGGGCCGCATCCGCACGACCCGGGTCAGGGGGTGGTCGCGCTCGAAGGTGTCCAGGGTCCGCTCCAGGTAGGCCTTCTCCCGGCAGTAGGCGGCGTCCGGCCAGCCGTGCGTGGGCCAGGACTCGTCCACCGCGTGATCCTTCGGTCCCGGCGAGTACGCGCCCACCGAGGACGCGTGCACCAGGACGGGCACCTGCGCGGCGGCCACGGCCTCGAAGACCCGGATGCCGCCCAGGACGTTCGTACGCCAGGTCGCCGCCGGATCGTGCGTGGGCTGGAACGCCCACGCCAGATGCACGACCGCGTCGGCGCCGGCGAAGACCGCGGCGAGATCGGCCCGTTCCGAGGCCAGGTCGACGGCCGTCCACTCGGTCTTCCGCGGCGTCCAGTCCGGGATCCGCCGGGCCAGACCCCGTACCGAGGCGACGTCCGGGTCCTCCGACAGAAGCCGCACCACGCTCGTGCCGACATTGCCGGTGGCACCGGTGACGACGATGTTGCTGCCCGTTGCGCTGCTCACCCTCGGCTCCTCTCGCCGGTCCTCGCAGGAACCCGCCGAGTACCCGGCCCCGCCCGGCGCACGCGGGCCCCTGCCGGAGCCGGCCCAGGGCCCCGGCGACTCCGGAACGCTACGGATCGCAGCGCGCTCGAAGGCACGTGCTCCTGTGCGGGCGGCGCGGCCGTCGGGTCGCGGCGTGCGGACAAAAGGAAGCCCCGACCGGACGGGGGAATCACGGTCGGGGCGGTTCAGGGGTGTGGGCGCGGATGGCGGTCGCCTCTCGGCGGAACGCTCCACAGGGCTTCAGCCGGACGATCGTCCCTGTGGGCAGAAGGTGAGGCCCGGGGACACTGTCCCAGCCACACCCACGAATGGTTCAACGGAGAACTTCCTATGGGTGTTCCCGGGCCCCTGGCCACCCGCGGTGATGTGTGTCACCCGGTCCGTGGGGCCCGCGCGGACCACCGTCCCTCAGGCCAGCGGGCTGTCCGGCAGGGAGGCCAGGAGGTCGGCGGGGTCGGCGTACACCGTTTCCGCGCCCGCCTCCAGCAGGTCGGCGCGGGGGATGCCGCCGCACAGGACGCCCACGCAGCGCACCCCGGCCCGGCGGCCGGCCTGCATGTCCCACACCGTGTCCCCGACGAACACCGCCCTTTCGGCGGGCACCCCGGCCAGCTCCAGGGCGTGCTCCACCGGTTCCGGAGCGGGCTTGCCCTCCTCGACGTCGTCCGAGCTCGCGGTCGCGGCGATGACGTCGTCGGCGTCGATGGCGCGCCGCAGGGCGGACAGCTCGGCCCCGCTCGCCGAGGTGGCGAGCACGACCGTCCAGCCGTCGTCGTGCAGTCTCCGCAGCAGCGGACCGGCGTCCGACAGCGCCGGCAGCCGGTCGAAGTACTGACCGTAGAGGGCCTTGTGGGCGGCGCTGATCCCGGCGTCCTCGTCCTTGTCCCGGTCGTCGCCGAGCAGGTGGGCGATGAGATCGTCGGAGCCCAGCCCGACCGCCCGGTGCACCGCGTGCATCGGGATCCGGTGGCCCGCCTGCCGGAAAGCCTCCCACCAGGCGGTGACGTGCAGGTGGTTGGTGTCGACCAGGGTGCCGTCGACGTCGAACACGGCAGCGCGCGTCATCAGGGGTCCTTTCTCTCGAGCCTCCCGGGTACCACCTCAGGCACCCGCCACGCCCGCCGGTACCCGGCCTTCCCGCGTCCAGGCCAGCAGGTCCGCCATCGGCCAGGTGGTCACGATCCGTTCCTCCGGCACCTCGCACTCCTCGGCCCGCGCACAGCCCAGGATCTGCCAGTCCAGCTGGCCGGGCGCGTGCGCGTCGGTGTCGACCGAGAACAGCACGCCCGCCTCCACGGCCCGGCGCAGCAGCCGGCGCGGCGGATCCAGCCGCTCGGGCCGGCTGTTGATCTCCACGGCCGTGCCGGACTCGGCGCACGCGGCGAACACCGCGTCGGCGTCGAACTGCGACTCCGGCCTTCCCCGCCCGGTCACCAGCCGCCCGGTGCAGTGGCCGAGGATGTCGGCGTGCGGGTCGCGTACGGCGTTCACCATGCGGCGCGTCATCGCACGGGAGTCCATACGCAGCTTGGAGTGCACGGACACGACCACCACGTCCAGCCGCTCCAGCAGCTCCGGTTCCTGGTCCAGCGACCCGTCGTCGAGGATGTCGCACTCGATGCCGGTCAGCAGCCGGAAGGGCGCCCAGGTCGCGTTGAGCTCCTCGACCACGTCCAGCTGCCGCCGCAGCCGCTCGGGGGAGAGCCCGCGGGCCACCGTCAGGCGGGGTGAGTGGTCGGTCAGCACGGCCCACTCGTGGCCGAGCGCGGCCGCCGCCCGGCCCATCTCCTCGATGGGACTGCCGCCGTCCGACCAGTCGGAGTGCAGATGGCAGTCCCCGCGGACCAGCTCCCGCAACCGTTCGCCGGCGCCGTCGGTGAGCGGCTTGCCCGCCTCGTCCTCCAGCGTGCGCAGATAGGAGGGCGTCTCCCCGGCGAGCGCCTCGCGCGCCACCTGGGCGGTCTTCGGACCGACGCCCTTCAGCGTCTCCAGGGTCCCGGCCGCGGCGCGCTCGCGGACCTCCGCCTCGGGCAGTCGCGACAGCACCCGGGCCGCCGTGCGGAAGGCCTTCACCCGGTAGGAGGGCGCCAGGGACCGCTCCAGCAGGAAGGCGATCCGGTCCAGTGCTTCGACGGGATCCATCGCCACCTCCTGGCTCCAGAGTTCCTTACCGGGGCGCGGAACGCACCAGGAAATCGGATGATTCGTCATGACAGATTCCGCTTTACCCTCTATGTCATGACCGAAATCGCGAGCCTCCGTATCTCTCACCCGCGGATCATGGTGCTCGGGGTGCAGCCGGGCCCCGCGCCGTTCCGCATCGTGGAAATCGATTCCGAGGTGGTCGGCGAGGCGAGGGACGTCACCGACGTCCTCGAGATCGCCGCCGCGTACGGAATCACGGTGCACGACCTCGACGACCCCGACGTGGTGCGATGGGTGGGCGGGGACCGGTACACCTGGACCCCGCGCTGACGGCGGTCAGACCTCTTCTCGGGCGCCCCGGCGCAGGTGCCGTTCCCGTGCGTGCACCGCACGGCTCATCCGACGGCCCACGAGCAGGTAGCCGATCAGGGCCCCCGTGGTGTTGAGGATGACGTCGTCGATGTCGAAGGCGCGTCCCGTCACCACCGCCCCCTGGGCGAACTCCACCATCAGCATGACGGTCGCGGTCAGCAGCAGTACGCGCAGCACTCCGCGGGCCCGGGGCGCGACCACCGGCACCAGGACGCCGAAGGGCACGCCGAGCAGTATGTTCCCGCCGATCTGCTTGACCGCGTCGCGCAGTTCGGGCTGGTCGAGATAGGCGCGCAGGGAGTCGCCGGGACGCAGGTTGGAGTGCACCAGCGCCGCGGACGCGGGTGACGGCTCCAGGGTGAGCCGGGCGAGCACGACGGCGAACGCCACCATGAACGCGAAGGCGCAGAGCACCGCCAGCAGCCGGAGAGGCAGCGGCAGCGGCCGGCGCTCGGCGCGTGCCGCCTTCTTGGCCGCACGGCGCTTCCGGCCTGACTCGGGGCGGGGCCCGGAGCCGGGCCGCGGGTCTGACGCAGGGCCGGATTTCGAGCGCGGCCGGAAGGAGAAACCGCGCTTCCACCCCGTCTTCCCGGCCCCGTTCCTCGTAGGGGCGGGCTCCTCCGTCCTGGTGGCGCGTGGGCGGAACACGGCGAGCGGACGTAGAGCTGCACGGGCCATTCGGTCCTCCAGTCGGCAACTTCCCTGAGTGGTAGGGCGATTACCCCCGAACGTCCGAGGGATGCGGTCCGCCCGGCCGCGGCCCGCGGCCCGTTTCCGCGTCGGTGCCGCCGGCGACCGTGCCGGCCCGGCCGTGGGGGTTCGGCGGCCGTGACCGTCGCCCTGCCGTGCCTGCTCACGGCCCGGCCGGGCGCTCCCGCCGCGCCGTCCGCGGTCCGGGCGCGTCGGGGACCACGCGGCCCGGCTGCCGGTCGGCACGGCACTGCTCGGCGCGGCGGCGCGGGCGGGCGGGTTCGGCGGACGGCGCGGCGGGACGGCGCCCCGGAAGGCGGTCAGGCGTGGTAGGTCACCTTCACCTCCGTGAAGCCGAGGGAGTGCAGCAACCCCTGGAGCATGTCGGTGGTGTTGGTCTCGGCGCGCGCGATCAGTTCGCTCTCCTTCGCCGCCTCGCCGATGTGCTTGACCGCCAGCTTCTGCACGGCCTGCTCACCGCTCGGATTGTCCGAGAAGAGGTCGCCGAGGCGGTCGAACAGCCCGCGCTGCTTGGAGACCGCGTAGGAGCGGTCGGGGTCGAGCGCCGGTTTGCCCAGCAGGGCGTGCGGCAGCCGGAGGGTGGCCGAGGTGCGGTCGTCGTCGACCGTCACGTCCTGGTCGCCGACCTTGCCGAGGTCGACATAGGCGTCCACGGTGCCCGCCCCGACGTACAGGGTGCGGGTACCGCGGATCGCGTCGGGAAGGTACTTGGCGTCCTTCTCCAGGTCGACGACGACCTGGAAGTTGCCGGAGGCGGCGTCGTAACGGCTCATGTCCTGGATGGATTCCAGCAGGGCGGGGCCCGAGCGGTCGTGGGTCTCGGTCCCGAAGAAGTCGCGCAGTCCCGGCAGCAGGCTCAGCCGGATCCCGGCGAACATCACGACGAGTACGACCACGACGGCGGTGAGCACCTTGGCCCAGCCGGGCATGCGCCGGGGCAGGCGTGTGGCGGGCTTCTCGGGCTTGGTGTCGGTCGTCATACGACGGCCCTCCTTCCTCCTGTGCGGATGCCCGTCGATTGCCCTGTCAGACCGCGCTGTTGGCAACCTGTGACAGTGCGGGCACGGATGACGGGCCGCCCGGGCGAGCGTGCCGGGGCTGCCGCGAGGTCGCCCCGGCACGCCCGGTGGCGGCCCCCGGCCGCCGGTAGGGTGGCCGGCCGGCCGTGACGACCGCGTCCGCCGCCGCGACCGGCGCGGTCGTGGCCGGTCCACCCGGTTGGCCGCTCCGAGCGGTCCGGGACCCGGCGGCGGGCGACGACCGCATTCCCGGGAGCCCGGGGGGCTGCGAGTGACGTCGAGTGACCGGGCGGGACTCCCGCGCACTCCTGAGGGTGGGCAAAACGGACCCGGTCCGTAGCATGAGAGCTCCCGCCCCAGCCGGACATGATCAGCGAGGAGCCGATCGTGCGAGACATCTCCGTGTTCAGCGGCAGTGCCCATCCCGAGCTGGCCGCCGAGGTCTGTGCCCACCTCGGCGTGCCCCTGAGCCCCACCCGACTCAGCAGGTTCGCCAACGACTGCCTGGAGGTCCAGCTCCAGGCGAACTGCCGGGAGCGGGACGTCTTCCTGGTCCAGCCTCTGGTCCGGCCGGTGCAGGAGCACCTCGTGGAGCTGCTGCTGATGTGCGACGCGGCCCGCGGGGCGTCGGCGGGCCGGATCACCGTCGTCATGCCGCACTACTCGTACGCCCGCTCCGACAAGAAGGACGCGCCCCGCATCTCGCTGGGCGGACGTCTGGTCGCGGACCTGATGGCGGCGGCCGGCGCCCACCGCCTCCTCACCATGACCCTGCACTCGCCCCAGGTCCACGGCTTCTTCTCGATGCCCGTGGACCACCTGCACGCCCACCGGGAGCTGGCCGCCCACTTCCGCCGCTACGACCTCACCCGCACCACTGTGGTCTCGCCCGACCTCGGCAACGCCAAGGAGGCCGCCGCCTTCGCCCGGATGATCGGCGCCCAGGTGGCGGCCGGGGCCAAACAGCGGTACGCCGACGACCGGGTCAGTATCAGCGCCGTGATCGGCGAGGTGGCCGGCCGGGACGTCATCGTCCTCGACGACGAGATCGCGAAGGGCAGCACGGTCCTGGAACTACTGGACCGGCTGCGGGAGTCGGAGCCGAGGTCGATACGGGTGGCGTGCACGCACGGCCTGTTCGCGGCCGGTGCCCTCAAGCGGCTCAGTGAGCAGCCCGACGTGCTGGAGATCGTGTGCACCAACACCGTGCCGGTGCCCGCCGAGGAGCACACCGACAAGCTGCGGATCCTGTCCATCGCGCCCGCCCTCGCGGAGGCCGTGCGCCGTATTCACAACGGTGAGTCCGTCAGCGCCCTGTTCGACGCGGCGCGCGGCCCATAGGCCGGGACCGGGGGACCGAGGACCGGACGGGAGACCGGAGACCGGAGACGGGGGGCGTGCGGAACGGGGGACCGCGGTACCCGGAGGCGGTGCCGGGAGGCGGTACGAGGAGGAGCGCCTCGAGCGCCGTCATAACGTGCCGGAGGCGGACTCGGGCTGTTCCAGAGCCGCGTCCAGGGTCGTGGCGGGCGGCAGCAGCCGGTACAGCCCGGTGGCCCGCAGGATGCGCAGGGTGAGCCGATGGGTGCAGACCAGGTGCAGATGCCCGCCGTGGGCGAGGACGCGGCCGCGTGCCCGGTACAGCAGGCGCAGTCCGGAGCAGTCGAAGAACTCGATCCGGCTCAGGTCGATCACGATCCGGGGCGCCGGGCCGCCGGTCGCGTCGTCGAGGTGCGGGGCGATCTCCGTCGCCGCGACGATGTCGATCTCGCCGCGGAACTCCAGCACCGTGTATCCCCGGTCCTCGCGGACGCGCAGATGCGGGGTGTCCGCCGCGGGTTCCTCCAGCACGACGACATCGCCTCCAACCCGCTCCACCGGTCGGGAGCCTCCAACGGCCGGGGAACGGACAGCAGTTCCCCGCCCCAGCAAGCTACCCCCGATCGAGTGAATTCCAGCATGTTCGATTGACATATGTCTTCGAAATGCAACCGACTCTGTCGGAGTTTTTTCGCGCCGTGAGCGAAGGGGCGTACGCCGTGCTGTGGAGGGGGCGTGCGGAAGTGCTACGACAGCGCGTGCCAGGCTTTGGAGAGCGCGGTGCGCAACTGCTCCGTCTGGTGTGCGGTGAGCTCCCGCACCATGCGCTCCTCCAGCTCCCGCACCGGCCCCGCGTGCCGGTCGAGCAGCTCGCGCCCCTCCGCGGTGAGCGCGATCAGCAGCTCGCGGCGGTTGCGTGGATTGCGCTCGCGGCGGATCAGGCCGCGCGTCTCCAGGGAGCGCACCAGGTCCGCGATGGACTGGGCGGTCACGAAGGAGTCCCGGGCCAGCTGGGCGGCGGACAGGCCGTCGTGCCGTTCCAGCACGGTGAGCGCCGTGTACTGCAGGGCCGTGATCCCCGACGGCCTGACCAGCTCGTCCAGGTGGGATCGCACGACCAGCTCCACCTGTTTCACCATGTAGAGCAGGGACGGGGGCGCCCGGTGGGGCTGAGGTGCGGACGCTGCCTTGGTTGTCTGGGTGCCGACCATGAGCCCGAGCCTAGAGCATTGACAGGAAACCTGGCTGTAATGAGACTGCGAACCAACAGGAATCCTGTTTGTTGAAATCTTGGCGAGGATGCTGAGGAGTGGTGATGACCACCTTCGAGATCGACCCCGGTCGACTGTTCATCGGGGGACAGTGGCGCGAGGCCGCGGACGGGGCGCGGACCGAGGTGGTCGACCCGTCCCGGGGCGCGGTCGTCACCACCGTCGCGGAGGCGGGCGCCGCCGACGTCGACGCCGCCGTACGGGCCGCGCGCGCGGCCTTCGACGCCGGTACGTGGTCCGGAACGAGCGGCCGCGAGCGCGGTCGCGTCCTGCTCCGGGTGGCGGAGCTGATCCGTGCGGAGGCCGACGAGATCGCCCGGCTGGAGAGCCTGGACGTCGGCAAGCCGATCACCCTGGCGCACGCGGTCGACGTCACCAACGCGGCCAACGACTACGAGTACTTCGCCTCCCTCGCCTTCTCCCTGGACGGCGCCACGCGCGACACCCCGATGAGCGCCCTCGCCTACACCAAGCGGGGCCCGATGGGGGTGGTCGCCGCGATCACGCCGTTCAACTTCCCGCTGATCCTGGCCGGTTCGAAGATCGCCCCGGCGCTCGCGGCCGGCAACACGGTCGTCCACAAGCCCGCCGACGAGACCCCGCTCAGCGCCCTGTACATGGCGGGCCTGTTCCAGCGGGCCGGCGTTCCCGACGGGGTGGTCAACGTCGTCACCGGCGCAGGGCCGGTCGCAGGTGAGGCGCTGCTGCGGCACCCCGGCGTCGACAAGATCGCCTTCACCGGCTCCACCGCGGTCGGGCGGCACGCCGCGAGCGTCGCCGGCGAGCACCTCAAGCCGGTCACCATGGAGCTCGGCGGCAACGCGGCGCACCTCGTCTTCGAGGACGCCGACCTGGAGAGGGCGGTCGGCGCGGTCATCAAGGGTTTCGTCTTCAACACCGGCCAGTTCTGCATGGGCGGCCCGCGTCTGCTGGTGGCCCGGCCGGTCTACGGCACCCTGCTGAACATCCTCGCCGAGGCGGTCCCCGGGGTGCCGGTCGGCGACCCCCGGCAGGCGGAGACCGTCGTCGGCCCGATGGCCGGGGAGAAGCACCTGCGCAAGGTCGAGGAGTATGTCGAGCTGGCCCGCAAGGAGGGTGCCCGCATCGTCTGCGGCGGTGAACGGCTCGACCTCGACGGCGGCTACTACTACAAGCCCACCGTGATCGCCGACCTCGCGAACGACTCCCGGGTCGTCCAGGAGGAGATCTTCGGACCGGTCCTCACCGTCCAGCCCTTCGACGACGAGGACGAGGCCGTCGCGCTGGCCAACTCCACGCCATACGGCCTGGCTTCGGGCGTCCAGACCGGCAACCTGGCCCGCGCGCACCGTGTCGCCGACCGTCTCCAGGCCGGCATCGTCTGGGTCAACGACTGGGCGATGCTCGACCCGGCCGTCCCGTTCGGCGGGGTCAAGGACTCCGGCTTCGGCCGCGAGTACGGCCCCGAGGCGCTCCACGGGTACACCAGGGTCAAGTCCGTCGTCGTCTCGCTCGACTGAACGCGCCGCGAAACACAGGGAGTCCCACCGATGTCCATCACCACACGCGCCGCCGTCGTCGAGTCCGGCGGAGCCCCTTTCACCCTGTCCGAGGTCGTCCTCGACGACCCCGCCCCGCACGAGGCGGTCGTCCGGCTGGTGGCGGCCGGACTGTGCCACACCGACCTCGGTGCGGCGAGCGGCGGACTGCCGTTCCCGCTGCCCGGAGTCCTCGGCCACGAGGGCGCGGGCGTCGTGGAGTCGGTCGGCTCGGCCGTCACCGGTGTGGCGCCCGGCGACCATGTCGTGCTGTCCTTCACCTCCTGCGGCGACTGCCGCAACTGTCACGGAGGCCACCCCGCCTACTGCGCCACCTGGCTCCCGCTGAACCTCACCGGCGGCCGCCGCGCCGACGGCACCAGCACCATCAGCCGGGACGGCGAGCCGCTCGGCGGCCACTTCTTCGGCCAGTCCTCCTTCGCCGAGCGGGCCCTGGTCGACGAGCGCAGCCTCGTCAAGGTCGACCCCGCCGTGCCGCTGGCGTCGATCGCCCCGCTGGGCTGCGGGGTCCAGACCGGTGTCGGCGCGGTCTGGAACGTGCTGAAGCCGGCGACCGGCAGCACGGTCGTCGTCCTCGGTGCGGGAGCCGTCGGTCTGTCGGCGGTCATGGCGGCCGCCCTCACCCCGGCCACCACGATCATCGCGGTCGACCGGGTCGCCGAACGCCTCCAGCTGGCCAAGGAGCTGGGCGCCACCCACACCGTCGCGGCGGGCGGGGCCACGCCGGCCGAGGCGATCGCCGAGATCACCGGCGGGCAGGGCGCCGACGGCATCGTGGAGACCACGGGCAACACGGCCGTCCTGCGCCAGGGCGTCGACGCGCTCGCCGCCCGCGGCACCCTCGTCGTGGTGGGCGCGCCGCCGTTCGGCAGCGAGGTCGCCCTGGACGTCAACGGGCTGCTGGGCGGCAAGCGGGTCGTGGGGCTGACCCTCGGCGACAGTGAGACGCAGTCCTTCGTCCCGGCCCTGGTCGAGCTGGTCAAGGAGGGACGGCTCCCGCTGGACCGCCTGATCGGCACCTATCCGTTCGCGGACATCGACCAGGCGGTGCGGGACATGACCGAGGGCCGGACCATCAAGCCCGTGCTCGTCTTCTGACGTCTCGTCAGCCGACCGTCAGGACCAGCTTCCCGGTGGTCCGGCCGGTGTCGCCGAGCCTGTGTGCCTCGGCGGCATCGGCCAACGGGAAGGTCCCGGCGATCGTGGCGCTCAGCTTCCCGGACGCGGCCAGTTCGGCGATCGTGCGCATCCCGGCCCGGTCGGCGTCCACGAGCATCCGCACCGCCCGGACACCGAGCCGCTCCGCCTCCGCGAAGAACTCGTCCGAGCCCACCGGCAGGATGGACACCACGATCCCGCCCGGCCGCAGCACGCGCAGGGACCGCACGGAGGTGTCCCCGCCCAGCGTGTCCAGGACCACGTCGACGTCCTTCACGGCCTCGGTGACGTCGCTCTCCCGGTAGTCGATCACCTCGTCGACGCCCAGCTCCCGCAGGAAGTCGTGCTTGCCCGCACTGGCCGTACCGATCACATACGCGCCGCGCGCCTTGGCGATCTGCACGGCGACATGGCCCACGCCGCCCGCCGCCGCGTGGATCAGTACCCGCTGCCCGGCTTCGAGGCCGGCGTTCTCCACCAGGGCCTGCCAGGCGGTCAGCGAGACCAGCGGCAGCGCGGCCGCCTGGACGTGGTCGATCGCGGCCGGCTTGTGCCACAGGGCGCGGACCGGGGCGATGGCGTACTCGGCGTGCGAGCCGTGGCCGTAGGGGTAGGGCAGCATGCCGAAGACCTCGTCGCCGGGCGCGAAGGCCGCCACGCCGATGCCGACCGCCTCGACGGTCCCGGAGAGGTCCCAGCCCAGGACGAAGGGCGGCTCGCCCAGGAACCCGCCGGTCGCGCGGTGCTTCCAGTCGGTCGGGTTGACGCCGGCGGCGCGCACCCGGACCAGTACCTCGTTCGGACGCGGCGCGGGCCGCTCCACCTCTGTCTCCTTCAGGACCTCGGGACCGCCGAGGACGCTCTGGCCGATGACGCGCATGGTGTTCACAGTGCTCATGGTGAACCAGCCTGCCGGGCCGCGCCCCACCGGGAAATGGCAAGATTGCCAACCTTCGATAAGATCGTGCCATGCAGGCACAGCAACGCAAGCACCGGGTGGTCGTCCTCGCCCTCGACGGCGTCTACCCCTTCGAACTCGGCATCCCCAGCCGGATCCTCGGCGCGGCCGACGGTCACTACGAGACCCTGACCTGCTCGGTCGACGGCCGACCGGTGCAGACCAACGCCGACTTCACGATCGGCGTGCAGCACGGTCCCGAGGTGCTGGCCACGGCCGACACGGTCGTCGTCGCCCCGGTGGCCTCCGACCGGATCGCCGCCGAGCTGCCGGACGGGGTCGCCGACGCGCTCTCCCTGATCCGCCCCGAGGCGCGCCTCGTCTCCATCTGCACGGCCGCGTTCGTCCTCGCCGCCGCCGGTCTGCTCGACGGCCGCCGGGCCACCACCCACTGGCAGGTCGCCGAGGCGTTCAGCCGGATGTACCCGCGGGTCGACCTCGACCCGGACGTCCTCTTCGTGGACGACGGCCGTGTGCTGACCTCGGCCGGCGCCGCCTCCGGGGTCGACATCTGCCTGCATCTCGTCCGTAAGGACCACGGCAGCGAACTCGCCAACAAGGTGGCCCGCCGCTGCGTGGTCCCGCCGTTCCGTGACGGCGGCCAGGCGCAGTACATCGAACAGCCGGTTCCCGAGACCGGCGCGGCGAGCACGGCGGCCACCCGTGCCTGGGCCCTGGGGCGCCTGGACGAGCCCCTCGCCCTCGCCGACCTCGCCGCGCACGCCCGGATGAGCCCGCGCACGTTCGCCCGCCGCTTCCACGACGAGGTGGGCATCAGCCCCGGCCGCTGGCTGATCCAGCAGCGCGTGGTGCACGCCCGGCACCTGCTGGAGGCCAGCGACCTCTCCGTCGACCAGATCGCCGGCCGGGTCGGCTTCGCCACCGGCGCCTCGCTGCGCCAGCACCTGCACGCGGCCATCGGGGTCTCCCCCCAGGCGTACCGCAGGACGTTCCAGACGGCCCGCTGAACGTTCCGGACCGCCGCCGCGTCACAGGAGCGGGCGCGACAGGGCGGCCGGGGCAGCGGGGAACGGGGACGGGCATGCGCGCACGATGGGTGGCGTCGGGGCTGCTGGTGGTACTGGCGGCCGTCGGATGCGGAGCCGGGGACGAGGAGGACGTCGTCGTCGAAGGAACACCACCGGCGACGCCGTACGCCGGTCCGCTGGACATCGCCACGAAGGAGCTGGACGAGAGCACGCCCGAGGCCCTGCGCAGCGCGTCCGGCGCCGCGGGCCGCGCGCTGGAGTGCGACGGAGAGATCTTCTGGGGCAGCGGGCCGGACGGCTGGAGCGCCCGGGACGGCGGTGACTCGCCGCAGGAGGGGCTGCGGCTCCACTTCGACCTGTTCGAGCCGGCGGGCCCGCGCTCCGGTTTCCGGGTGGAGCGCGAGGAGGCGGACCGGGTGCTGTTCTCGTACGACGTGGACGGCCGCACGAAGGTCGCCGTCGTCGTCGCCCGGGACCAGGAGGACCGGCCGGGCTGGGGTCCGGAGACGGCCGCCTCCTGCGATCCGGCCGAACTTCCCGCGAGCGTCACCGACTCCGGCGACCAGGAGATCTGGACCGACCGGCACGGTGAGCGGGTCGCGACCACGATCCTGAGCAGCTACCCCGGTGCCGAGCACTGCGACTGGCGGACGGCGCACTTCCTGGCAACGGGCCGGGGCGAGGACATGCGCCAGTACGTCCGCGACCCCGACGGCGTGATCGAGGAGGAGCTGCTGACCTCGCCGTACGACGGCGACGCCGCCCTGCCGGCCGACGCCCACGACACGGGCTACCGCTACGGCGACTGGCGGTTGTGGCTGACCGAGGACGCCTCGACGGCATACGTCCGCACCTCCGGGGGAGTCGAGGCCTGGCCGCTGGCGAAGGACACCGTGGCGTGCATGTGACCGCCGGTCAGCGGCTCGCGTGCAGTGCGACCAGCAGCTGCCACACCTGGTCGGCGATCTCCCCGGGCGTGCCCTGCAGGTCGCCGTGCAGCCAGTCCGCCAGCACCCCCGCGAAGGTCGCGGCGACGGCCGAGGCGACCAGGGGCGCGTCGGCCGCACCCGCCCGCTCCCGCTCCCGCAGGCTGTACGCCCGCAGATCGCGGTGCAGCACCCGGCCGAGCGGTCCGCCGCCGCCCGGCGTCAGCAGGGCGCGGTACAGCGCGGCGTGCGGTGTCAGCGAGCCGAAGAACTCCGGCAGCGCGGCCGGCGCGCGCACCGGGTCGGGCCGCCCCCGCCAGGCGTGCAGTGCCTCCACGGCCTCGCGCACGACGTCCGCGCAGGCGTCGACCGCGAGCGCCTCCAGGTCGGGATAGTGCACATAGAAAGTGGCCCGGCCGACCCCGGCCCGCCGCACCAGCGCGGCGACGCCGACCTCCTCAAGCGGCCGCTCGGCGCACTCCTCGAGCAGCGCGGAACGCAGCCTCGCCCGGGTGCGGGCCGCGCGCGGGTCCTCGGGCTCGCCGCGGGTCACCGCGCGATCAGGACGGCGGCCAGGGCGAGGGCGCCGGGCAGGGCCTGCGCGACCAGGATCCGGCGGTTCGCCGTGGCCGCTCCGTACACGCCGGCCACGACCACACAGGACAGGAAGAACACCTGCGCCCGGAAGCCGGTCGGGTCGGCCGCGATCAGCCCCCACACCAGGCCCGCCGCGAGAAAGCCGTTGTAGAGCCCCTGGTTGGCGGCCAGCGCGGCGGTCCGCCGCGCCATCTCCGCGTCCAGGCCGTGGAACGACATCCCCGGCTTCTTCTGCCACAGGAACATCTCCAGCACCAGGATGTACAGATGCAGCGCGGCCACCAGAACGACCAGAACGTCAGCCAGGATCTCCACGGTCTCCCTCAACTTCTTGGACAGGTGTCCACTATAACGGGACACCTGTCCAAGAAGTCCAGCCCCCGGCGGTACCGCCCTCCGGCGCGACTCCTCGTGCGAAGCGGACGGCGGCAGCCACACTGAGACCATGACGCCAGCACCCGCACGCCCCGCCGAGCAGCGCAGACGCGACACCCTCCACCGGTTGGAACACGACGTCGACGCGTGGGTCGCCACCGCGGCCGAGAGCGGTGCGGCCCCCCATCTGGTCCCCCTCTCCTTCGTCTGGGACGGCGCCACCCTGCTCTTCGCCACGCCCGCCACCAGCCCCACCGGCCGCAACCTGCTGGCCACCGGCGTCGCGCGCATCGCCGTCGGCCCGACCCAGGACGTCGTCATGATCGAGGGCACCGTCGTGGCCGTGCCGCCGGTCGAACTGCCGGAGGAGGACGCCGAGATCTTCGCGGGCAAGACCGGCTTCGACCCGCGCGAACTGGCCGCGCCCTACCTGTACTTCCGCGTCCTCCCCGGCCGGATCCAGGCCTGGCGGGCGGCCAACGAGATCCAGGGGCGGGAACTGATGCGGGACGGGGCGTGGCTGGTGGCCGACTGAAACCGGGGTATCCGCAAGGTCCGGGGGCGGGACGCGCCCGCCCCGTCCGGATCTCGCGGAGGAGACGACGACATGGCATTGGTGAAAGCGGGCGTCGTGGTGCTCGACTGTGCCGAGCCCGAGAAGCTCGCCGAGTTCTACAAAGGGCTGCTGGACGCCGAGGAGATCGTCGCGTCCGCCAACCGCGTGGAGATCCGGGGCGCCGACGGGACCCGGCTGGCCTTCCGGCGCGACGTGAACGCGACCCCGCCGAGCTGGCCCCGCCCCGAGAACTCCTTTCAGGCCCACCTGGACTTCCTCGTCGACGACCTGGACGAGGTGGAACGCAGGGTCGTGGGTCTGGGCGGCCGCCCCCTGGAGACCAAGGGCGCGCCCGGACCGCACGAGGAGCGCGGCTACTCCGACCCGTCCGGCCACTCCTTCACCATCCGCCTCGAACCCTCCACGGCGCCGAAGCAGGGCTGAAGCCGGGTACGGGAGCGGCCCGGCCCCTGCCAGGACGTCGCCGGGCCGGACCGGGCCGTGGAAGCCGACGGCGGCCCCGCGGCCCCGCGAGGCCGTGGGGCCGCCGCCGGGCCGCCGCGAGGTCACCGCCGACCGTGACCGGCGCCGGGCGGGCCGCTCAGTCCCGGCCCCCCTTGTCCTGGGACGGCCACACGCCCGTGGACCGTTCGATCGCCTTGGCGCCGGTGCGGTCGGCGGCGCTGCGGACAGCCGCGAAGATCGCGCCCTGGACCGCCGCGGCCAGCAGGATCTCGCCCCAGCCGCGGTCCCGGTCCAGGGCGTCCGGAGCGTCGTCCTCGTGTCGAATCGCCTTCCACGCCTTGCGGAACGCGACTCCCGCCAGGGCGCCGCTCGCCCAGCCGAGCACGAATCCGACGGGCTTGTAGGCAAGGGGGAGCTTCCTCTTCTTGGCCACGTGTCTCTCACTCCTTCTTCCGGTGCTGCGTGGATGAGGGGTCTCAGGGTCGTCCCCGCGCCGGAACCTCCTCGGCGGCACGGACCGGACCGGGCGGGGTCCCGGCGCCGAACGGACGGCCGCCGAGTTCCTCGCGGTGGTGGGGGGCGTGCCAGCCGGCCGGGTCCGGGCCGAGGGGGACGATGCGGGTCGGGTTGATGCCGGTGTGCACCTGGTAGTAGTGGCGCTTGATGTGGTCGAAGTCGACGGTGTCGCCGAAGCCGGGCGTCTGGAAGAGATCCCGGGCGTACGCCCACAGAACCGGATTCTCCGTCAGCTTCCAGCGGTTGCACTTGAAGTGACCGTGATACACGGCGTCGAAACGCACCAGCGTCGTGAACAGCCGGATGTCCGCCTCCGTGATCGTGTCGCCCACCAGGTAGCGCCGCTGTGCCAGCCGGGAGGCCAGGAGCTCCAGCCGCCGGAACACACCCGCGCACGCCTGCTCGTACTCGCCCTGCTCACGGGCGAAACCCGCCCGGTACACCCCGTTGTTGACGTCCTCGTACACGTCGGCCATGACCGAGTCGATCTCGTCGCGCAGCCGCTCGGGGTAGAGCTCGGGGGCGCCGGGGCGGTGCAGGGCCGTCCACTCGGTGGCGAGATCCAGGGTGAGCTGCTGGTAGTCGTTGGTCACCAGCTCGCCGCTGGGCACGTCCACGATCGCCGGCACGCTGACGCCGCCCTCGTGGCCGCGTTCGCGGCGGTCGTACGCCTCGGAGAGGTAGCGGATGCCGAGGACCGGGTCGCGACCGTCCGGGTCGAGGGTGAAGCGCCAGCTGCGGTCGTCCTGGATCGGGTCGGCGATCGCCATCGACAGCGCGTCCTCCAGACCGAGGAGGCGCCGGGAGATCACCGCCCGGCTCGCCCACGGGCAGGCACGGCTGACCACCAGGCGGTAACGGCCCGCCGTCACCGGTCGGCCCTCCCGGCCGTCCGCGGTGATCCGGTCGGTGAATCGGCTCTTGGACCGGTGGAACGCCTTGTGGCCGTACGCGCTGTTGCCGCCGCCCCCGTCGCTCATGGTTCCTCCCGCTGGTGTCGCCGTTCCCGTGCGTGTCCCGTTCTCGTGCGTGTCCCTGAACGCGTTCCCCGATTTCCGCCGACGGCACGGTATGAGCCCGACCGGCCCGGGCAGTCGGCTGAAGGTGACAGGGACACCGCCAGAGCGCCACACCGCGCAGGCCACCGAACGGAACGCCGAGACGAACACCGCACAGGCGGTCGAGGAGAAGGCGCGAGGGAGCGGGGACCGCTCCGCCTCGTCGAACGCCGACCGCAGGACCCGCGTCACCATCCTGGTGGCTCTCGCCGCCAACCTGCTGATCGCCGTCGCCAAGGCCGTGGGCGGTCTGTTCGCGGGATCCCCCGCGCTGCTGTCGGAGGCGGCGCACTCCGTGGCCGACAGTCTCAACGAGGTCTTCCTCCTCGCCGCGCTGCGCCGCAGCCGGCGTCCGGCCGACGCACGGCACCCTTTCGGCTACGGCAAGGAGCGCTTCTTCTGGTCGCTGCTGGCCGCCGTGGGGATCTTCGTCATGGGCGGCTGCTTCTCCTTCTTCCAGGGCGTCGAGGCCCTGCGATCGGGCGTGGACGAGAAGCTCAGCGGCTATGTGGCGGGCCTGGTCGTGCTCGGCGTCGCCCTCGTCGCCGAGGGCGCCTCACTGCTGCGGGCCCTGCACCAGGTGCGCAAGCAGGGCGGCGGTGTCGCGGGCCTGCGGGACCCGGCCCTGCGCACGGTCGTGGCCGAGGACGGCACCGCCGTGCTCGGCGTCACCCTGGCCGCGATCGGCATGGTCCTGCACATGGTGACCGGTCAGGTCGTGTGGGAGGCCTCCGCCTCACTGGCGATCGGCGCACTGCTCGTCTACGTCGCCTACCGGCTCGGGCGCGAAGCCCGCGACCAGCTCATCGGCGAGGCCGCCGACCCGGAAACGGGGGCGCGGATCCGCGCGCTGCTCGACGCCCAGCCCGAGATCGACAGCGTGGAAGCGCTGTTCACGATGCAGATGGGCCTCGACGCTGCCCTGGTGGCCGCCCGCGTCGACCTCATGCCGGGTCTGGACAGCGAGCGGGTCGAGGAGATCGCCGTGCGCATCAAGCGCTCGATCGCGGCGACCGTGCCCGAGGCGGACCAGATCTTCCTCGATGTGACCGACCGCGGCGCGCGCGAGGCAGGGGAAAGCCCCGCCGCGACGGGGGAACGCGGCGGGGCCTGACTGTCGGGTGCCCGGTGAGGGGCGCCGTCATGCGGTATCTGCGACAGATTTTTCTACGAGAACCCCGAGCCGTCCTCGAGGACGGCTCGCGCGGCCTCCGGGGAACACCTCTCGGCGATCCCCGGAGGCACGTCTTCCGTGCCCGGGCGCAGGCCGTCTCAGCTGCCGTCGACCGGTTCGACGACGAACACCGGGATCTCCCGGTCCGTCTTCTTCTGGTAGTCCGCGTACGACGGATACGCGGCGACGGCGCGCTCCCACCACTCGGCCTTCTCCGCGCCGGTGACCTCACGGGCCGTCATGTCCTGTTTCAGGGGCCCGTCCTGGAGCTCCACCCGGTTGTCGGCCTTGACGTTGTGGTACCAGACCGGGTGTTTGGGCGCTCCGCCCAGCGACGCGACCAGGGCGTACCGGCCGTCGTGTTCGACCCGCATCAAAGGCGTCTTGCGAAGTTTCCCGGTCTTCGCGCCCCGAGTGGTCAGCAGGATGACGGGCAGTCCCGTGTCCAGCAGCGTCGTCGCCTCCGTGCCGCCGGAGCGCTCGTACCGCTCCACCTGTTCGCGCACCCACTGCGTCGGGCTGGCTTCGTATTCGCCCTCGAGAGGCATGGCATCCGTCCCCTTCTTCATCGTGCCGCGTCGTCCGCGTCACGTACGTCCGACTCGCAACCCGGTTCAACACCGGTGGCCGCGAGATTCATCCGCGCCGGGACTGCCTAGGTCACCATCCGCACGGCCAGCACCGTCATCACCGCGCTCGAGACGAGCGCCGTCACCAGCCGCCCCCGGTGCCCGGTCAGCACACGGCCCAGCAGGGCGCCGCCACCGGCGAGCGAGACCTGCCAGCTCGCGGACGCGAGGAAGGCCGCCAGCACGAAGACTCCCTGCTCCAGCGGCCCTACGGATCCGGTGGTGCCGCTGCCGAGAACCAGGGCGGCGAAATAGATCACGGTCGTCGGGTTGAGGAGGGTGATGCCGAACAGGCTCAGACAGGCCCGGGCCGGGCTCGGCGGAGGAGGCGCGGACCGGGTGCTGAGCCGCCGGGCCCGATCATGGCGTACGGCCGTCACCGCGCCGCGTACCGCCAGCGTCAGCAGGACCAGCGCCGACGCCCAGCGCAACGGCGTCAGCACCGGCCGCAGCACGGCGGCGACGGCGGAGCCCCCGACGGTGGCGACCAGGGCGTAGAGGCTGTCCGCGAGGGCGACGCCGAGCGCCGCGCACACGCCGGTGCGCAGGGAGGTGCGGGCGGTGAGGGAGACGAGGTAGGTCGCGACCGCGCCGACGGGTACGGCGATGCCGTAGCCCGCGACCAGGCCCGCGACGAGCGCGGCCGTCACGGTCGCGCGGTATCGGGCCTCCGGGGACGGCCGGGCTGCTGCCGGCCACGCGCCGCGATCACGGTGGCGGGCGTCAGCGGCAGGAGGGCGTCGAATGTGGACATGGCCGGATCCTGCGGGTGAGGACCGGACGAGGGCAACCGGTTTTCCCGTCGCCGTCCCGGGAGCGCCGCTTCGGGGCGAATGGTTCCCGCCGAACCGCCCCTTGGCCGATCGGACCGACGAACCGCGCGCCACCCGCTCGATGGCCGCGCCCCGAGGCCGGACGGCGGCTGCCCTTCCCGCCTCAGTAGGGTGCGCGGGTGACCGCACAGGACGAACAGCCGCCCTTTCTCTACGTCGTCGTCTGCGCCGCCGGCATCGCCGCGGACGTCGGCAGGCTGATCGCCGCCGCCCAGGAACGGGAGTGGCACGTGGGCGTCATCGCGACGCCCCACGCCATGAACGGCTTCTTCGACACCGCCGCCGTCGAGGCGCGGACCGGACGCCCGATCCGCTCCGCCTGGCGGCGCCCCGGAGAGCCGCGGCCGTTCCCCGTTCCCGACGCGGTCGTCGTCGCCCCGGCCACCTTCAACACCATCAACAAATGGGCGGCGGGGATCGCCGACACCCTCGCCCTGGGGACCCTGTGCGAGGTCGCCGGGCTGGGCGTCCCCGTCGGGGTGCTGCCCTGTGTGAACGAGACCCTCGCGGGCCACCCCGCCTACCAGGACAGCCTGATACGGCTGCGCGGCATGGGCGTCAGGTTCGGGTACCCGTACGACGGCGCCCAGGGCGAGGAGTTCGGCTGGGAGCGGGCGCTGGACCTGATCGAATGAGTCGTGCGGCGGTGTGACCGGCGGGTCCCGCCCGCCCCGCCCACCGGCATACGCTCCACTGCGTACCCACACCGATGTCAGGAGCGGCCGCGATGCAGTACGTGAAGCTCGGTTCGACGGGTCTGGACGTGTCCAGGATCTGTCTGGGCTGTATGACCTACGGACTCCCCGACCGGGGCGCGCACGAGTGGACCCTCGACGAGGCGGCGTCGCGCCCGCTCATCAGGCAGGCCCTGGACGCGGGCGTCACCTTCTTCGACACCGCGAACGTCTACTCGGACGGCACCAGCGAGGAGATCGTCGGCAGGGCCCTGCGGGACTTCGCCCGCCGCGACGAGATCGTGCTCGCGACGAAGGTGAACGGCCGCATGCGGCCCGGACCCAACGGCGCCGGACTGTCCCGCAAGGCGATCCTGTCCGAGATCGACCACAGTCTGCGCCGCCTCGGCACCGACCACGTCGACCTCTACCAGATCCACCGCTTCGACCCGCACACCCCGGTCGAGGAGACGATGGAGGCGCTGCACGACCTGGTGAAGGCGGGCAAGGTCCGCTACCTCGGGGCGAGTTCGATGTACGCCTGGCAGTTCTCCAAGATGCAGTACACGGCCGAGCGGCACGGCTGGACCCGGTTCGTGTCGATGCAGAACCACTACAACCTCCTCTACCGCGAGGAGGAGCGCGAGATGCTGCCGCTCTGCGCGGACCAGGGCGTCGGCGTGCTGCCGTGGAGCCCGCTGGCCCGGGGCCGCCTCACCCGCGACTGGGGCACCGAGACCGGCCGCAGCTCCACGGACGACTTCGGCGGCTCCCTCTATCCGGAGGGCGACCGGGCCACCGTCGAGGCGGTCACCCGCATCGCGGCCGACCGGGGCGTACCCCGCGCCCGGATCGCCCTCGCCTGGCTCCTCCACCAGCCCACGGTGACCGCCCCGATCATCGGGGCCGCGAAGCCCCAGCACCTCGAGGACGCGGTGGCCGCCACCGAACTGACCCTGACCCAAAAGGAGTTGGCGGAACTGGAGGAGCCCTACAGGCCCCATCCGATCGCCGGTCACTGAAGCGCGTCCCCGCAGAAGGCGGGCGACCGCGCGATCAGCCCCGGGGGACCCGCGGTCGATGAGCGACTGTACGAGCGGAGCGTTAGTGCGGGCCTTGCGGTGCGAACTCGGTACCGCAGGGACCCGCCCCCTCGCTGACCGCCAGCGGCACCCGCTCCCCGTTCATGGCCAGCGTCCGGTAGTACCGGCCGATCCGTAGCGCCGACTGCCCGGTGTAGTGCCCGATGAACGACCGCCGGAACCGGTCCCCGCTGCGGTTGGGCCCCGACCCGTGCACCAGGCTGCCGTTGAAGAACAGCACGTCACCCGGCGTCATGTCGACCGGCGCCGCGGCGAGGCCGGGCGGCGGCGGCACGTACTCGCGCGCGAACGACACCTGCGCGTCCGCCTCCTCCGGGCAGAACAGGTCCATCCGGTGGGTGCCGGGCACGACCTCCAGGCCGCCGTTGTCCCGGTCGATCACGTCACAGGCCAGCCAGGCCGCCACACACGTGCCCGGCTCGACCCGCAGATAGAAGTTGTCCTGGTGCAGCGCCTGGCCCCGGGCGCCCGGCGGCTTGAAGTAGAACATGCTCTGCGCGGCCAGCACCTCCTCGCCGAGCAGGTCCTCCAGCACGGCGCGCAGCCGCGCGTCCAGCAGCACCTGCCGGGCGAGGGGACTGATCTCGTGCGGGTGCATCACCCTCGGGTAGGCGTGCAGCGGGTCGGCGGAGCCGGGGCGCGGCTCGAAGTGCCCGGGCACCGTCCCGGCCGCGTGCAACCGTGCGAACTCGGCGCACAGTTTGTCGACCTCGTCGTTCCCGAACAGCCCGCGTACGACGGTGAAGCCGTCCTCCCGGTACTGCCGCAGCCCCGCCGGGGTCAGCACGGGTGCCCCGGCGGCGCCGGTGTCCGTGACGGTCATACTTGCCTCCTCGGTCCACTGGTCTCGACCGTCACGCTAGGCCGACGCGGCCCCCGGGAGGATGTCCATGCGTGCTGACGACCTGCCCGGGACTGCCGGCCCCGCCGATCCGTCCCCGCCGCCCGGTCTCGTGGTGGTCGGTCACTTCGACGAGGGGGCGGGGTACGGCGTGGACCGGCCCCAGGGGTCGGACAGCTGGCTGATCACCTGGACGACGGGCGGGCGCGGCCGGCTGCGGCAGGGCGGGAGCGAGACACGGGCGGGCGCGGGCGACCTGGTGGTGCTCGCGCCGGGCGTCCCGCATGCCTACGCCGTCGAACCCGGCGCCCGGCACTGGCGGTTCTGGTGGGCCCACTGCCAGGCCCGGCCCTCCTGGACCCCCTGGCTCCGCCCGTACGCCACCGACGACGGCCCGGACGGTCTGTACGCCATCGGCCCCGTCCCGGCCGCTCTGCACGACCGGATGGAGGGGGCCTGGCGGCGGACGCATGCCGACGCCCGGTGGACCGGCGGCGAAACACCGGCCGGCGAGCTGGGGATCGTGGTGGCCCACGGCTCCGCGGCCAGGGAACTCGCGCTGTGCGGGCTGGAGGAGGCCGTCCTGCTGGCGGCCGCCTCGGCCCGGCCTCCCGCGGCCCCGCCGGGCCTCGACGACCGTGTGCGCCGGGCACAGGCGCGGATGGCGGCGGATCCCGGTGCCCCGCACACCGTCCGCTCGCTCGCCGCCGAGGTCGCGCTGTCGCCCTCGCGCTTCGCCCATCTCTTCACCGAGCAGGTCGGCCACTCCCCGATGCGGGCCCTGCTCGAGACGCGACTGCGGCACGCCGCCCGGCTGCTTGAGGGCGCCGACCTGTCCGTGGAACGCGTGGCGTCGGCCTCGGGCTTCGCGAGCGCGTTCCACTTCAGCCGCGTCTTCCGCGCCCGTCACGGCATGCCGCCGGGCGCGTACCGGGACGGAATGCGTCCGGAAATCACGTCCTGAAAGGCATGCCGAAAGAGGCGCCAAAAGGGACACCGATACAGTGACCACCCCAGAATTCTTCCGCTATTGACGTTCCGTCAAAATAATCCGGCCCGCAGGCAAAGCACGAAACCGCGAGATCCCTTGTTCCGCCTGGTCCGGCTGTGCAAAGGTGAGCCCTGTCGGCGCACGGACAACGATTTCCCCGGTGCGCGCGAGACACCTCCCGTTCACACCCCCCACGCTTCAAAAGAGCGGTACCCCCGCGGACGTCAGAGGTGCCGAACCCTGTGCGAGTCGATCCCGCTTCGTGAGCGGGATCGCATACCCGATGGTATGGACTTTATGCCGCATGCCCCCGGAAGGAATGCAGACCGTGAATGACGCAGGCCTGTCGAATTCCCCTTCGGCGCGCCGCTTCGACGCGACGGACGAACAGCTGAGCTCCGAGCTGAAGAAGTGGACGGGGGCGTCACCCGCACTGCATCCCGTCGGCGAACTGCTGGACCGCCACTGGGCGGCCGCCTTCGCCTACGCCCGGCTGTGCACCGACGGCGAGCGCGCGGCGGGCATGCTCACCACGGCCGCCTTCACCCGGCTGTTCGGTGAGAGCCTGCGGCAGAACGGGCCGACCGCCGCGTGGCGCCCCCATCTGCTGGTGACCGTGCGCCGCATCGCCGGTGAATGGGATGTCGACGGCCGCCGTGACCTGCTGCACCCGGACCTGCGCTCCGAGGGCGAGGACGGCGACCGTGCCGCCGCCCGGCTGCTGCCGCCGCTGAACCGGCGCATCCTGTCCCGGGCGTTCCAGCGGCTGCCCCAGTCCGCGCGCTGCCTGCTCTGGCACATCGAGGTCGAGGCCGAGCCCCTCGCGGTCCCGGCCGGACTGCTGGGCCTCGAGGAGGAGGGAGCCAGGGTCGAACTGCGCCGGGCCCGCGAGCGGCTGCGCGAGGAATGCCTCCAGGTGCACCGCGAACTCGCCACCGACGACGAGTGCCACCGCTACGACCGGCTGCTGGACGTCACCTGCCGCCGCGGCGGCGCCGACCTCGACCCCGATCTGCGCGGCCACCTGGAGCGGTGCCGCCACTGCCTGCACACCGCCGACCAGCTGCGCCAGTTCGAGGGTCTGCTCGGCGCCGCACTGGCCGAGAGCCTCCTGGGCTGGGCCGCCGCGGCCTACGTGGAGGTCAGGATGGCCGGCGACGGCGAACCCGTCGAGATGCCCGCGGAGCAGGGCCGCGGCTACTCGGGCGAGGCCTTCACCGACGGGACGCCCGCCCCCGCGGCGCCCGGCACCGCAGCCGGAGCCGGCCCGGAGCCCCGTGCCGGGCTGCGCGCCGGGGCGATCGCCCGTATCGGATCGCGGGCCGGCGCCGCCCTGCGGGCCGGGGCGGTGTCCGGCGCCGACTCCCGTCCCGGCGCGAGCCGTTCGGCCCAGAAGGCGGCCCGCCGCGCCCGCCGCCGCAACCTCGCCGCCGCCGTGCTGACCGTGAGCGGACTGGTCGTGCTGCCGCTCGGCGTGTGGGCGGCCGTCGGCTCCGGGGACGGAGCCGCGCCCGCGGGCAGCGGGTCGGCGAAGACACCGGCCCCCGGCACGGACACGGCCACTTCCGACCCGTCCTGGGTCGACGTCGGTGAGGACGCCCAGGGCACCCTGCGCGGCCGGCTGCACAACGCGGCCTCCGGGCTGTGCATCGGCATCGTCGGCCCCAAGGCCGTCAGCGGCGCCGAGACCGGACTGGCCGCCTGCTCCTCCGCGGCCGGCCAGCAGTGGTCGTACGAGCCGGACGGGCTGGTGCGCAGCGCCGCCGACGCCGATCTGTGCCTCGACTCCCACCTGGGCTTCTCGGTACGGCTGGCCCCGTGCGCGGGCGCCTCCCAGCCCGAGCCCAAGAACGTCCGGTACGACTTCACGCTCCAGGGCACGCTCGTCCCGCGCTCGGGTCAGAACCTCGCGCTGGCGCCCGCCGCCACCGATGGATCGGGCGCCCTCGTCCTGAAGAACCGGGTGGACAGCGCCGCCCAGCACTGGGTGATCGACACCTCGCAGCCCGACCCGCAGATGCAGTTCGTCAACTGGGGCGCCGACAGCACCTCCTCGGACGCACCGGCGCCGACCCCGACGCCCGAGGCGGCGAAGCCCCCGGCGGCCACGCCGGCACCGTCCGCCGCCCCGACCACCGCCGACCCGACGGGCTCCTCCTCGGGCCCGAACACCACGTCCTGCTCGTACTACACCTACTACTACTGCTCGTGGGGCGGCCGGCCGGGCTCGTCCGGCGGCTCGGGATACGGCTACGGCGGGTACGGGGGCTACGGTTCGGGCTCCGGGGCGGGCGGCGGGCGCAACTGACCCGGACGGTCAGACGCCGACCACCTGGAGCGAGGCCCACAGCGCCACGACGGCCGGGACCAACGCGGCCGGCACCGTGAGCAGACCGAGCCGGGTGAACTCCCCGAGCTCGACCCGCTCCTCACGTGACTGCACCACGCGCCGCCACAGCAGCGTCGCCAGCGATCCGGCGTAGGTGAGGTTCGGGCCGATGTTCACCCCGAGCAGGACGGCGAGCACCGCCCCGGTCCCGGCCGGGGCGGCGAGCGGTACCAGGACCAGGACCGCGGGCAGGTTGTTGATCAGGTTGGCCAGGACGGCGGCCGACACGGCCACGGCGAGCAGGGCGAGCAGGCCCGGTCCGTCGGTCAGGACGTGCCGCAGCGCGTCGGCGAGCCCGTTGTCGACGACCGCGCGCACCACGATGCCGAGTGCCAGCACGAACGCCAGGAAGCCCGGCGCGGCGGCCCGCACCACGGCCACCGGTGTCACCCGCCGCCGTACCAGCGCCCGTACGGCCACGACCAGGGCGCCGGCGAACGCGGCCCAGGCCGGTTCGATCCCGACGGCGGACGCCACCACGAACCCGACGAGGGTGCAGGTGACGGTGACCAGCGCGAACAGCGGCAGCTCGGGCGCCGGGCCGTCGTCGGCGGCGGGCTCGGCCGCGGGCAGGTCGTCGGCGAAGAAACGCCGGAAGACCAGGTACTCGGCGCCGATCGCGACCACCCAGGGCAGGGCCATCAGGGCGGCGAACCGGGTGAAGCTCAGCCCGCTCGCCTCGAACGCCAGCAGATTGGTGAGGTTGGAGACCGGCAGCAGCAGCGAAGCGGTGTTCGACAGGTGTGCGCACGCGTAGACGTGCGGCCTGGCGCGCACGCCCATCCGGGCGGCGGTGGCGAACACCACCGGCGTCAGCAGCACCACCGTCGCGTCCAGACTGAGCACGGCGGTGATCACCGAGGCCAGCCCGAACACCGCGACCAGCAGACGCCGCGGGCTGCCCGCCGACTGCCGGGCCATCCACGCCCCGCACGCCGTGAAGAGGCCCTCGACATCGCACAGGTGCGCCAGCACCAGCACCGCCGCGAGAAAGCCGACGACCGGTCCGAGCCGCTCGGCCTCCGTCAGCGCGTGCTCCGGCGCGACCGCCCCCAGGGCGATCACCAGGGCGGCGGCGGGGACGGCGACGAGGGCCTCGGAGCGCCCGGCGGGGCGCAGCACGGCCCAGCCGAGAGCGGCGGCGAGCAGGACGACGGACAGCGTTTCGGCGAGCGGGGCGTTGATGTGGTTCTCCGGGAGCGGGGTGCGGTGGTGCCCGCCCAGCTGACTGGTCCGGGTGTCGGTCCATGAAAACACGCGAGGGTAAAACGCCCGCCAAGTGACCGGTGGGCGGCCTCACTCCTCGTCGAGCAGGCTCAGCTCCGCCCAGATGGTCTTGCCCTCGGGGGTGTGCCGGCTGCCCCAGCGCTGGGTGAGCTGGGCGACCAGCAGAAGGCCGCGGCCGCCCTCGTCCCAGGTCTTCGCCCGGCGCAGGTGCGGGGCGGTGTGGCTGGTGTCGGACACCTCGAAGATCAGGGTCGTCGCGTCGTGGATCAGCCGGAGCCGGATGGGGTGGGAGCCGTAGCGGATGGCGTTGGTCACCAGTTCGCTCACCACCAGCTCGGTGGTGAAGGACGCCTCGCTCAGTCCCCAGCGGGAGAGCTGGTCGACCGCTTGTTTGCGGATGGGCGCGACCAGCGAGGGGTCGGCGGGGATGTCCCAGGTCGCGACCTGGGAGGCGGGCAGGCCCCGGGTGCGCGCGAGCAGCAGGGCCACGTCGTCCGCCGCGCCGCCGGACGGGAGCAGGGCGTGCAGGATCCGGTCGCAGGTCTCGTCCAGGGAGTCCGAGTACGCCGCCAGCGTCTCGTTCAGCAGCCGGAGACCGCCGTCCACGTCCCGTTCGCGGGACTCGATCAGGCCGTCGGTGTAGAAGGCGAGGACACTGCCCTCGGCGAGCTCCAGCTCGGCGGACTCGAACGGCAGCCCGCCCAGGCCGAGCGCAGGGCCGGCCGGCAGTTCGACCACCCGGGCCGCGCCGTTCGGCCGCAGCACCACGGGCGCGGGGTGGCCGGCCCGGGCCAGCGTGCAGCGTCGCGACACGGGGTCGTACACCGCGTAGAGACAACTGGCGCCGACCTCCCCGGGACTGCCCTCGCCGCCCGCCTCCTCCGACAGCCGGACGACCAGGTCGTCGAGGTGGGTGAGCAGCTCGTCGGGGGCGAGGTCGATGTCGGCGAGGGTGCGTACGGCGGTGCGCAGCCTTCCCATGGTGGCCGAGGCCTGGATGCCGTGTCCGACGACGTCCCCGACGACCATGGCGACGCGCATCCCGGACAGCGGGATCACGTCGAACCAGTCGCCGCCGACCCCGGCGCGGGCGGCCGGCAGATAGCGGGAGGAGGCGTCGACGGCGGCGGTGCGGGGCAGCGTGCGCGGCAGCAGACTGCGCTGGAGGGCGAGGGCCGTCTCGCGTTCGCGGGAGAACCGGCGGGCGTTGTCGACGCAGACGGCGGCCCGGGCCGTGATCTCCTCGGCCAGCAGCACGTCGTCCGGGGTGAACGGGTCCGGCCGGCGGAACCGGCTGAGCACGGCGACGCCGAGCGTCATACCGCGCGCCTGGATCGGCACGGACATCGTGGAGTGGATGCCGAGCTCGCGCACCCGGGCGCCGCGTGCCGGGTCCCAGGCGAGCCACGCGTCCAGACCGCCCCCCGTCAGGGAGCCGATGATGGTGTGCCCCGCGACCAGCGAGTCGGCCTGCGGTGACCCGGCCGGGTACTCCTGTACCTCTCCGGGCTTGGCCACCGCCTCCGGGCTGCCGGCGTTCACCCAGTGGTGTGCGGCGCGCCGCAGCCCCACGGGCGGGCTGAACCGGTTCGGCAGCTCCCCGCCGTTGTGCGGGTCGAGCAGGTCGACGCTGACGAAATCGGCGAGCGCGGGAACGCAGACCTCCGCCAGCTCCTGAGCCGTCCGGACGACGTCGAGGGTGCTGCCGATGCGCACGCTGGCCTCGTTGACCAGCTGGAGCCGCTCGCGTGCGAGGTAGTTCTGGGTGAAGTCGTGGGCGGACAGGCACACGCCCCGGATCCGGCCCTCGGCGTCGGTGACGGGTGCCATCCGGGCCAGCCAGGCGTGGGCCCGTGACTCGCCGCCGGTGCGGACGTACGTCTGCACGTCCTGAGGCTCGCCGCTGGTGAGCACCCGCAGCATGTGCTGTTCGAGCTCCGTGCTCTGCGGTCCGCCGCCGATCTCGGCGAGCCGCAGTCCCCGGATGCGCTCCTCGGGCAGCCCGATCACCTCACGCATCGCCTCGTTGATCCGGCGCAGCCGCAGCCGTTCGTCGTAGACGGCGATGGCGCATGGGGACTGGACCAGTCCGGCCGCGGCGAGAAGGGCGTCCGAGGAGCCGGGGCCCGCCCCGGCCAGCGGGGTGACGACGAGCCAGTGACCCGGGTCGCCGGCCCGGGCGGGGGAGCGGTGGGCGAGCAGCCACACCCGGAGGGGACGGCCGTCGCGATGGCGCAAAGTGACCGTTCCGGCCCAGCGCGCACCGGTGAGGTGGGGTGTCCCGTCGGCCAGCAGTTCCATGGCGGGCCGGCCCAGGACGTCGGCCTCGGCCCAGCCGAGCAGGGTCCGGGCGCCCTCGTTCCACCCGATCAGCGCTCCGGAGTCGTCGACGACCGCCCGGGCCGTCGCGGCCTCGTCGAACGGATACTCCGGGCTCATCTCGGCACTCCATCGCGGACACTCACAGTGAACGGGCGCGTCACTTCCGTTCCAGCCTAGTGTGTCCCCCTCTTACGCGGACGGGAACCCCCACAGCTCGGCCGAACAGCGAGTTCCCGCCGAGGTCAAGGGCCAAAACCGGCCTGTCCGCTCGAACGCCGCCCGGGTGAGCCCTCCGCGGCGCCGGGACGGGCGGCGCCCCCGGCCCCCTTGACGGCAAGAGCGAGCCGTCGTCAGATTCTGTTTGTTAACGATCAGTTGTGAGTACTTCTGGTTCCTGATGAGGGAGAGCCGACCATGACGGTCACTCGCAGATCGGTCCTTCTCGCGTCCGCCGCCGCCCCGGCCGCCGGAGCGCTCCTCGGCACACCGGCGGCGCAGGCCGCCGCGGACGCCGTGAGCGCCTCCGGCCGCCGCACGGTCGCGCTGCGCGACGGCTGGCGCTTCGCGCTGGTCGACCCCGGTGGGATCACCGACCCCACCGGGCAGTACGCGAACGCCGCCGACCCCGGTCACGACGACTCGACCTGGCGTGCGGTGGCGGTGCCGCACGACTGGAGCATCGAGCAGACGCCCACCACACAGAACGGCACGACCAGCGGCACCGGCTTCTTCCCCGGCGGCCTGGGCTGGTACCGCATCGCCTTCACGCTGCCGCCCGGCCACGCCGGCCGGCGCATCTCGGTCGAGTTCGACGGCGTCTACATGGACTCGTACGTCTACTGCAACGGCACCGAGGTGGGCCGCCACCCCTACGGCTACACCGGATTCGCCCTCGACCTCACCGATGTGCTGCACACCGACGGCACCACCGAGAACGTGATCGCGGTCAAGGTGCAGAACCGGCTCCCGAGCAGCCGCTGGTACTCCGGCAGCGGCATCTACCGCGAGGCCCGCCTGGTCGTCACGGAACCGGTCCACGTGGACCGCTGGGGCACCTGCGTCACCACGCCCGAGGTCACCGACGAGCGGGCCGTCGTCCGGGTGGCGACCACCGTGGCCAACGCGTCCGGCGCGAGCGCAAACGTCGAGGTCGTCTCCCGCGTCGTCGCCCCGAACGGCCGCACCGTCGCCCGTACGTCCTCCACGGTCTCCGTCGCCGACCGGGCCACGGAGACCCAGGAACTCACCGTGACCGATCCGCAGCGATGGGACTTCGAGACACCGCGCCGCTACAGCCTGGAGACCGAGCTGCGCGTCGCCGGCCGGGTCACCGACACCTACCGCACCCCGTTCGGCATCCGCACCTTCCGCTTCGACCCGGACGAGGGTTTCCACCTCAACGGCAGGTACGCCAAGATCAAGGGCGTCGACCTGCACCACGACCTGGGCGCGCTCGGCGCCGCGATCAGCGTCGACGCGGTCCGCCGACAGATGACGATCATGAAGTCGATGGGCGTCAACGCCTTCCGCACTTCCCACAACCCGCCGTCGCCGGAGATGATCCGGGTCTGCGAGGAACTGGGCATCGTGATGCTGGTGGAGGCCTTCGACTGCTGGCGGACCGGCAAGACCCGGTACGACTACGGGCGGTTCTTCGACGAATGGTGCGAGCGGGACGCCACCGAGATGGTGCTCGCCGCCCGCAACTCGCCCGCGGTCCTCCTGTGGTCCATCGGCAACGAGATCACCGACTCCACCTCCACCGCCGGTCTCGCCATGGCGGACCGGATCATCACGGCGATCAGGGCGGCGGACGACACGCGCCCGCTCATCATCGGCTCGGACAAGTACCGCACCCCGCCCGCCAAGGGCTCCGCCGCCGACCTGATGCTCGCCAAGCTGGACGGCCTCGGCCTGAACTACAACACCGCCAAGTCGGTGGACGCCCTGCACGCGACCTACCCGCACCTGTTCCTCTTCGAGTCCGAGTCGTCCTCGGAGACTTCGACCCGCGGCACCTACCAGGAGCCCGAGCACCTCAACACCGGCGAGAACCACACCCCCGGCCGACGCGCGGTTTCCTCCTACGACAACAACCTCGCCTCCTGGACGATGAGCGGCGAGTACGGGCACAAGAAGGACCGCGACCGGAAGTGGTTCACGGGCCAGTTCCTGTGGTCCGGCATCGACTACATCGGCGAGCCCACCCCGTACAACGTCTTCCCGGTGAAGGCGTCCTTCTTCGGCGCGGTCGACACGGCCGGGTTCCCCAAGGACATGTACCACCTCTTCCGGAGCCAGTGGGTCGACGAGCCGATGGTCCACCTGCTGCCGATGACCTGGAACCACGAGGCGGGCGACACGGTCGAGGTGTGGGCCTACTCCAACGTGGACACCGTCGAGCTGTACCTGAACGGCAAGTCCCTGGGCGTGCGCGGGTTCGACACCAAGAAGACCGCCGACGGCCGCGCCTACCTGGAGACCACCGAGGCCACCGGCGACGACAAGACCTTCACCACGGGTCCCTGGCCCGGTAGTTACACGAGCCCGAACGGCAGCGCGGGCAAGCTGCACCTGACGTGGCGGGTGCCCTACCGGCCGGGCGAGCTGAGGGCGGTGGCCCGCCGGGGCGGCAGGACGGTCGCCACCGACGTGTTGCGCACCGCCGGCGCCCCGCACGCCATACGCCTCACGCCGGACCGCGAGTCCCTTCCGGCGGACGGGCGTTCACTCGCCTTCGTCACCGCCGACGTGGTCGACGCGCACGGGACCGTGGTGCCCGACGCCGAACACCTCATCTCCTTCGAGGTGAGGGGCGGCTCCCTCGCCGGCCTCGACAACGGGCGGCAGGAGAGCGCCGAGCGCTACCAGGCCAGTACGCGCACCGCCTTCCACGGCAAGGCCCTCGCCGTCGTGCGCTCCGGCACCGGGGTTGGAGCGCTGAGGGTGACGGCCCGCGTGGACGGTCTGCGCAAGGGCACCGTCACGCTGCGCACCACGGCCGCCCGCTCGAAGGCGGTCACCGCGCCCGCCGGCTTCGCCCCCGACCTGCCGGCGCCCGTGAACCACCCCTACGCGGACGCCAGTTACTCCGGACGCCCGGACACCCTGCCCGCGGCCGTGCTGGACGGCGACCCGGCCACCGGCTGGTCCAACGCCTTCGCCAAGGCCGCCACCGCCCTGCTGCCCGCCTTCGGCGGGGCCCGGCCGCGGGACTGGGTCTGCGTGGACTACGGGCGCGTCCGGGACTTCGACCGGGTGGAGGTGTCCTTCACCGTCGACGCCACCCACAGCCTGCCCGCGGCGGTCGAGGCGGAGGTCTGGGACGGCGAGCGCTATGTCCCGGTCACCGGGGCGACCGTGGACCGGGCCACCGCGTCGGACGCGCCGACGGTGGTCAGCTTCGACCCGGTCCGCGGCTCCAGGCTCCGGCTGACCCTGACCAGCGGCGCACCCGGTACGGCCCAAGGGTCGGTCCGCATCACCAAGTGGCAGTCATGACCGCCGACCGTCGACTGTTGATCGCTTACCGCCGACCGATGACGGCCGACTGCCTACCGCTGACCGCCTACTGGTGTCCGCCGACCGCCGACTGATGACCGCCTACAGCCGACCGCCTGCCGCTGACTGAGAGCGATCCCGCGGCGGCGGCGCACCGCCCGGTCCGGGCTCGGCGCCGCCGCCGTCCGATCGCCCCGCGCTCCGGGCGCCTCAGCCCGCGTCGGCCGCCTCGAAGGTCACCTTCGCGGTGTCCACCGTGCCCGCGTCGCGCCCGGGCGCGCTCTGCCACGACCAGTACAGGTTGGTGTGGGCCATCACCTGCTCCGGCGCCGGAGCGCCGTACGCGCTGAGGTCCTCCGTCGTGTGCGCGTCGCCGACCAGCGTCACGTCGTATCCCCGTACGAAGGCGCCGTGCAGCGTCGAGCGGATGCACGCGTCGGTCTGCGCCCCGGTGACGACGACCCGGCCCACCGCGCGCTCGGCGAGCACCGACTCCAGCCCGGTGGCCTCGAAGGAGTCCTGGTAGTTCTTGTGGACGAGGGGCTCGGCGTCGAGGCGGACCAGCTCATCGACGAACTCCCAGTTCTCGCTGCCCCGTTCGAGGTCGTCGTCGGAGTGCTGGACCCAGACGACCGGGGCGTCCTGCGCGCGGGCGGCGTCGATCAGGGTGCGGATGTTCGCGATCACCTCGTCCCGCCGGGGCGCGCCCGCCACCACGCCCTTCTGGACGTCGATGACGAGCAGGGCGGTGTTCGGCCGGTCGGGCAGGGTGGTCATGGAGACCTCCGGGTTCTCCTCGTCGTGCGGGCTTCGTCGGTGTGAGCGGCGCCCGGACGGTCCACGTTAGGACCCACCACTGACAACGGCCCCGAAGCCATCTCGTCCGGACCGTTGACGGGGTGTCATGAATCCAACAAACATGTCCTGCGACCCCGCTTTGGGAGCGCTCCCACGCGATGGCTACCGGATCCCGTACGGAGCGTCCCGCACCCCCCGAGGAGCCCGGACGTGAAACGACGCAGAACCACCCTGCTGTCCCTCGTGGCCCTGCTGGGCGCGGCGCTCACCGCGCTGCCCGCGCAGCAGGCCGGGGCCGACGAGGTGGAACAGGTGAGGAACGGCGGCTTCGACACGACCGCCGACCCGTGGTGGACCAGCAACGTCACCGCCGCTCCCGCTGACGGCCGGCTGTGCGCGGACGTGCCCGGCGGCACCGTCAACCGCTGGGACTCCGCCGTCGGCCAGGACGCGATCACCCTGGTGAAGGGGTCGTCGTACCGATTCTCCTTCAGCGCCTCCGGCGTACCCGAAGGGCATGTGGTGCGCGCGATCGTGGGCCTCGGCGTCTCCCCGTACGACACCTGGTACGAGGCGACCCCGGTGCTGAACGAGTCGGGTGACGCCTACACGTACACGTTCACCTCGCCGGTCGACAGCGCGCAGGGGCAGGTCGCCTTCCAGGTCGGCGGGAGCGCCGATCCCTGGCGGTTCTGCCTGGACGACGTGTCGCTGCTGGGCGGGGTGCCGCCGGAGGTGTACGAGCCCGACACCGGCCCGCGCGTGCGCGTCAACCAGGTCGCCTATCTGCCCGCGGGACCCAAGAACGCCACGCTGGTCACCGACGCCGGGGCGAAGCTGCCGTGGCAGTTGAGGAACGACTCCGGGGTGACGGTCGCGCACGGCTGGAGCGCGCCGCGCGGCCTCGACGTCTCCTCCGGGCAGCGCGTCCACTCCATCGACTTCGGCGGTTACCGGACCCGCGGGACGGGCTTCACGCTGGTCGCCGACGGCGAGACCAGCCGTCCCTTCGACATCGGCACGGACGACTACGACCGGCTGCGCCTGGACGCGGTGAAGTACTACTACACGCAGCGCAGCGGCATCGCGATCCGGGACGACCTGCGGCCCGGCTACGGGAGGGCGGCCGGCCATGTGAACGCTCCCCCCAACCAGGGCGACTCCGCGGTCCCGTGCCGGCCCGGGGTGTGCGACTACACCCTCGACGTCACCGGAGGCTGGTACGACGCCGGCGACCACGGCAAGTACGTCGTCAACGGCGGCATCGCCACCTGGGAACTGCTGAGCACCTACGAACGTTCCACGCTCGCCCGCACCGGCGACCCGGCCGCCCTCGGGGACGGCACGCTCGCCCTTCCCGAGAGCGGGAACAAGGTGCCCGACATCCTCGACGAGGCCCGCTGGGAGCTGGACTTCCTGCTGAAGATGCAGGTACCGGACGGGCAGCCGCTGGCCGGCATGGCCCACCACAAGATCCACGACGAGCAGTGGACCGGTCTGCCGCTGCTGCCCGGCGACGACCCGCAGAAGCGCGAACTGCACCCGCCGACCACCACGGCGACCCTCAACCTGGCCGCCACGGCCGCCCAGGCGGCCCGCCTGTACCGGCCCTACGACAAGGTCTTCGCGGCGAAGGCGCTGGTGGCCGCGCGCAAGGCCTTCGCGGCGGCTCTCGCGCATCCGGACGTGTACGCCGACCCGAACGACGCCACCGGCGGCGGCGCCTACAACGACGACGACGCAAGCGACGAGTTCTACTGGGCGGCCGCCGAGCTGTATCTCAGCACGGGGGAGAAGCAGTTCGCCGACCGGGTGCTGAACTCCCCGGTGCACACGGCCGACGTCTTCGTCCCCAACGGCTTCGACTGGTCCCGCACGGCCGCCGCCGGCCGCCTCGACCTCGCGACCGTTCCCAGCAGGCTGCCCGGCCGCGACAAGGTCCGCGGGTCGGTCGTGCGGGGCGCCGACACCTATCTCGCCACGCTGGCCGGACAGCCGTACGGCATGCCCTACGCCCCCGACGGCAACCGCTACGACTGGGGTTCCAGCCACCAGGTCCTCAACAACGCCGTGGTCATCGCCACGGCCTACGACCTCACCGGCGCCTCGAAGTACCGGGCCGGGGCCGTCCAGAGCATGGACTACGTCCTCGGGCGCAACGCGCTCAACCTGTCGTACGTCACCGGCTACGGCGAGGTGAACGCCCATCACCAGCACAGCCGCTGGTACGCGGGCCAGCTCGACCCCGATCTGCCGGACCCGCCGCGCGGGACCCTGGCGGGCGGCGCGAACTCGAGCATTCAGGATCCCTATGCGCAGGGGAAGCTCCAGGGCTGCGTGGGTCAGTTCTGCTATGTCGACGACATCCAGTCGTGGTCCACGAACGAGACGGCGATCAACTGGAACGCGGCGCTGGCCCGACTGGCCTCCTTCGTGGCGGATCAGGGATAGGGCCGGGATCGGCAATAGACCCTTCCTGATCAGGAACGCACAGGGTCGGACACCTTCCGGTACCGCGTGGTCATCGGTTTGACCTGGGGATATTTACGAGTAAGTACCCGCGCGGTACCGTGAAGGGCATGCCAGCCCTCAATGTGGAATTCAGCGATCGCGAGCTGGAGGACCTGCGGCAGATCGCCAAGGAACGCGGTACGTCGATGAAGGCGCTCGTGCGGGAGGCGGCCGCGGCCGACATCGCGCGGCACCGGGCGCTCCAGGAGGGCGCGGAGGCCTTCCGCAGGTTCTTCGCCTCGCACGCGGACGAGTTCGCCGCCGCCTTCCCCGAGGACGAACGCTCCGTGCGGGGCGAGGGGCGGGTCGCCTGACCGATGACCTCCGTCATCCACATCGACGTGCCCTGGCTGCTCCAGCGCCATGAAGAGGTTCTGCCGGAGCAGCCGACCGTCAACGACTTCTCGGCGCTGGTCGCCGCCGTCGCCCGGCACCGGGTCGACCCGCCCAGACTCGGCGTGGACTCCGACCCGGCCTGGCGGGCCGCAGCGCTGCTGCACACGCTCACCCTGCTCAAACCGCTGCCCGCGGCCAACGCCCGCTTCGCCTGCGCGACGGCGGTGGCGTACATGTTCACCAGCGGGGTCGGTATCGATCCCCCGTACGGCGCGCTCGTCGACCTCGCCCGCGATCTGCTCGACGGCAAGACGGACGTCTACGGCGCGGCGGACCGGCTGCGGTCCTGGCAGATATAGGCATACGCAAAGCGTTCGGGGCCGCCGGCCGAGGGCGGGAGGAACAAGGCCGGCGGCCGTTTCGCGCAGGAGAGCCGCCGTCCTGCGCGGGGCCTCCGAGGAAGTGGCCGGTTTCAGCCAACTACGCGGCCCCGTGTGCCGGGAGCGTGCGTGACGCCCCACCGTGTGCGCGTGTTTCACACGGGGCGCAAGGGCGGATTCCGGCCGGGTCGGCAGAGGCCGGGAAAAGGCGGGATGCCGGTCCCGCTTATCGACTTTCCATCAACAAGGCGCAGCTTCAGCCCTCGCCTTGTTGTGCGCGACTCAGTTGTGCAAAGGTGAACCGCCCGTGCGGGGGGTCATGACCACATCCCCCGCGTCCGTCGGCGGAGGCGAATTCACGCTCCCTGCCGCACCGGACAGGTACGTACCAAAGGAATGCGCTCAGTGCCCACCCCTCAGCCTCCTCGTCCTCCCTATCCTCCGCCGGGCGGGGGTCCCGGAGAATCCGACGAGTCACTCGCCGCGGGAATACGCGGCGGCGCGGACAGCGAGGTCGCCCAGTCCACCGCCCTGCTCATCGCCCGGCACTGGCGGCCGGTGCACGACTACGCGGTCATCTGCCTCGCCTCCTCCGGGAGCGTCGCGTCCATGGTCACCGCGGCCGCGTTCCACCAGGTTCTCGACCGGCTGAAGCTGGGCGAGCCGGGGACCGCGCTGCGGCCCCGACTGCTGGTGACCGTACGGGACATGGCCCGGCTGTGGTCCGCCGACGAGGAACTGTCCGGCGTGCTGCCGGTGCTGCGCAAGCCGGCCGGCGCCCGTGGGATGCGGACCGCGAAATCCATGATCCCGGAGAACCGCGTCCTGGCGGAACGCTCGTTCCAGGGTCTGCCCGCGGTCGCCCGGTGCGCCCTGTGGCACGTGGAGGTGGAGGCCGAACCGGTCACCGCCGCGGCCGGCCTGCTCGGTATGGACACCGACACCGTGTCCGCCGCCCTGGAACAGGCCCGGGACAAGCTGCGCGAGGGCGTCGTCCGCGCCCACCGGGAACTCGCGCCGGGCAAGGACTGCCGCTTCTACAACCGGCTCCTCGACGTCCCGATCCGCCGCGGCGGCGACCTCCTGCCGGACGTGCGCAAGCACCTCGACGAGTGCCGTTACTGCCGTGCCGCCGCCGAACAGCTCGGCCACTTCGAGAACGGCCTCGGCGTGCTGCTCGCCGAGGCGGTGCTCGGCTGGGGCGCCCGCCGGTACCACGACACCCGCCCCGGCCGCGCCAAACAGCAGACCGTACGCCTCAAGGGCTCCGCACGGCACCGCGGCCGAGGCACCCGCGGCCGGGGCGGCAACCTGCTCTCGCGCATCCCCTCGCCGCGTCGGCGGTCGTCGGGGGAGGGGCGCTCGCCGCGCGCGCTGCTGACCGGTGTCGGCCTGGCCTCGGCGGGCCTGCTGACCACGCTGCTCGCCGCCGGTATGTGGTCGGACGACGGCGGCGCCGACCCGGCCGCCTCCACCAGCGGCAGCGTGCCCGGCGTCGACTCGCAGGCCGCCACCGCCTCGCCGACCGCCCCGGACACCGCCCAACTGCCCACCGCCCCACGGCAGACCAGGCTGCGCAACGCCGCCGCCGACCTCTGCCTGGACGTCCGGGGCGAGGCTCGGCCGGGAGCCTCCGTCGAACTGTCGGAGTGCTCCTCCGACGCGACCCAGCAGTGGTCGT
Organism: Streptomyces rishiriensis; assembly: GCF_030815485.1. Classification (NCBI taxonomy): domain Bacteria; kingdom Bacillati; phylum Actinomycetota; class Actinomycetes; order Kitasatosporales; family Streptomycetaceae; genus Streptomyces; species Streptomyces rishiriensis. Next base: position 7,500,885 of record NZ_JAUSWV010000002.1, read on the forward strand.
ACGACGACGACGGGCAGCTGCGCAGCGTGGCCGGGCCCGGCTTGTGCGTGGACTCCCACGCGGACGCCGGGGTGGTCATCCTGGGCTCGTGCGTGGACGCCGCCGACGCCCGCGGGGGCGACGTCCGCTACGACCTCACCGTGCAGGGCGAGTTGCTGCCCCGCTGGGACGACGCGCTCGCCCTCGCCCCGGCCGGGGAGGCCCCGGGCTCGGACGTGGTCGTCAAGGTCCGCGACCACACCACCGGTCAGCGCTGGCTCACCGACGTCGCCTCCGCCACGCCCGGTTCCCTCGCGGTCACCGGCACGGACGCCCCCGCGTCGGCCCAGCCGGTCGACCTGGCGGACGGTACCGCCTGAGGGACCGGGTTCCCGGCCCCGTGCCGGCCCGCGGGAACCGTCCCTCACGGCGCCCGCCGGGCGTCACCCGGCGTCCTCGACGAGGTCCGCCGGGCCCACGCTCCCCGGCCCGGCGTGGCCGGACAGCGCCAGGGTGAGGTCGAACTCGGCGAGCAGACAGCGGATCACGTGCTCGACGCCCGGCTGCCCGTCCAGGCCGAGGCCGTAGACGTAGGGACGGCCCAGCAGCACCGCCCGCGCGCCGAGAGCGAGCGCCTTGAAGAGGTCGTCGCCGGTGCGCACCCCGCTGTCGAACAGCACCGTCAGCCGGTCGCCGACCGCCTGCGCCACCCGGGGCAGCGCGTCGGCGGCCGCGACCGAACCGGCGACCTGCCGGCCCCCGTGGTTGGAGACCACCACGCCGTCCATCCCGGCGTCGGCGGCCAGCCGGGCGTCGTCGGGGTGCAGGACCCCCTTGAGGACGATCGGCCCGTCCCAGTGCTCCCGCAGGAACGCCAGGTCCGGCCACGTCTTGCCGGGGTCCGCGAACAGGCCGACGAAGTGCAGGACGGCCGCGTTCGGGTCCTCGTGCACCGGTTTGGCCAGGCCCGCCAGGAAGGCCGGGTCGGTGAAGTAGTTGGCGGTCCCCACGCCGTGCAGGAAGGGCAGATAGGCCTGGTCGAGGTCGCGGGGCCGCCAGGCGAGGAGCGGGGTGTCCAGGGTGACGACGAGCACGGTGAACCCGCTCTCCCGGGCCCGCCGAAGAAAGCTGCGGTTCACCTCGCGGTCCTTGGACCAGTACAGCTGGAACCAGCGCTCGGCGTCCCCCATCGCCTCGGCCACCTGCTCGATCGGTGTGCTGGACGCCGAGGAGAGGATGAACGGCACCCCCTGCGCGGCCGCCGCCCTGGCCGCCGCGGACTCGGCCTCCGGATGCATGATCGACAGCACGCCGACGGGCGCGAGAGCGAGCGGCGCGGGCAGGGGACGGCCCAGCACCTCGACCGACAGGTCCCGCTCGTGCACGTCCCGCAGCATGCGCGGCACGATCCGACGGCGTTCCAGAGCCGCACGGTTCGCCCGTGCCGTGCTGCCGTTGCCCGCGCTGCCCGCCACATAGCCGACCGGGCCGGGCCCGAGGCGCTGCTCGGTGAGCTCCTCGAGCCGGGTCAGATCGGTGGGCAGCCGGGGGACCGCGCCCGTCATCCCGTTGAGATAGATCTCGTACTGGAAGTCCGCCCAGTGCTTCGCCATCCGTACGTCCCACCCTTCGCCGTGCCGTGGCCGACCTCGCCGTCGCAGGGCGACCATACCGGCGGGTCGGTGGCGGCGGTCAGGGGGTTCGGCCGACGGCCGGCCGGCCCGGACGGTACGGCGCGGGTACGCCGACGTGCGCGCCCGGACCGGTGAGCGGCGGTGCCGGAACCTCCATCGTCCTGGCCGACCGCGTCCCTGGAGACCCGTACGCCGCCCGGGGTCGGGCTACGGCCGCCGCAACGCGGGTGGAGCACGGCGACGACCAGGGACGGCGAGTCGACCAGGGACGGCGGTAGCCCGAGGCCTCCCGTTCGCCGGAACCGGCGCGACATGACCGCCGTCCGCGAACCGCTGCCCCCCGCCGCGTTCCACGGCGGTCGAAGACCTGGACGGCGGGGGACGTACCGCCACGCCGGGTGCGAAGCATGGGGCAGGCCCCCGACCAGCGGACGAGTCACCCTTGTTCTGCGTCGTCCGTGGACGAATCCGCCGCCTCTCCCTGAGCGCGACCGGCACCGGCACCGGCACCGGAGGGGGAGTCGGAACCGGAGCCGGTGTCCGCGTGGGGTCCCTGGGCCCGCACCCGCTGGACCTGTTCGAGGGAGTCGCGCAGCTCGGTGAGCCAGTCGTCGGTGTGGCGCTGGACAAGCCGGACGCACCAGGCGAGCGCGTCGCTGCGGCTGCGGGCCACGCCCGCGGCGATCAGGGTGTCGAGTACCTGGCGTTCGGGCTGCCGCAGCCGGCTCATGACGGGCGCGGCCACGTGCGTGAACAGCGCGCGCTGCCCATCGCACACCACACCCCAGGACACCTTGCGGCGGAACCGGTGCTCGGCGTCGCGCGCCACGGCGATCCGGGTCTCCCGGGTGCGCTCCCGGAACTCCTGGATCCGGGCGGTGACCGCCGCCTCCCGCTCGGCGGCCGACACGTCCTCGGCCGACCGGGGCGCGGGGATGCGGCCGATCACGGTGATCTCCTCCCGGTCGACCGTCACCTCGGCAGGCTCCTCGAAGAGGTCGTCGGGCAGACGGCCGGCGAACCAGCCCCTCAGCTTCTCTTTCTCTTCGGTCGTAATCATGTAATGACGATTACTCCGCTGGTACATGAACACAAGGGGCCGCGGAGAAGTCCGCCGAGAGCGGAAGCGAAGGGGTGTGCGGAGGGATCCGGGTGCGGGATCGGAATGTTTCAGGCCGATTAACGAAGCTATGCAAACCGGTCATCGAACCGATCAGAGGGATCATGAAGCGCTTGCTTTCGGCGTTGGAACGTTCGAATTCCGTTACTTCTCGCCACTGATTCAATACGCAAGGTTACTGAAACCCATGGGGTCGATGTGAGATTCGGCGGCGGACTCGGCAGACTCGCGCTCGCCGCGTTCGACACCGACCGAGCCGGACCGGCACACCGAATCGAGCGGAAGGATGCACACAATGCGGAACACCGCGCGCTGGGCAGCGACCCTCGGCCTCACGGCCGCCACCGTCTGCGGATCCCTCACCGGATCCGCGCTCGCCGCCCCGGCCGCAGCGCCGACCTCCCTCTACGCCCCGTCGGCCCTCGTGCTGACCGTGGGCCACGGAGAGAACGCCGCCACCGCCGACGCGGCCCGGGCCGTCACTTTGAACTGCGCTCCGGCGCCCTCCGGCACCCATCCCGCGCCCGCCCTCGCCTGCGCCGAACTGCGCGCCGCCGACGGCGATCTCGATGCCCTGGCGGGACCGGGTGACGCCATGTGTACGAGGCAGTACGACCCGGTGGTCGTCACCGTCGACGGCGTATGGCGGGGCAAGCGTGTCGCCTTCGAGCGCACCTTCTCGAACGAGTGCGTGAAGAACGCTGCCGGGAGCAGCCTCTTCGCGTTCTGAGACCGGGGTCGCGTGGTCCCCCGTGGACGCCGAGTAAGGCTCGTGAAGTGGGGAGTGCGAGCCGTCACACGGGAGCAGCGTGATCCCTTACCCGGAGGCCGGTCGGGCAGTGTGGGGCTGCCCGCCCGGCCTCCGGTGCACCTCGCCCGGGCGCAACGCGCCGGGCGGAACGTGCGGGGCAGGAGGTGCCGGGCGGAAGGTGCGGCGGAGTAGACGCCGGGCAGACCGTGCCGGGCGGAAGGCGCCGGAGGCCGGCTAGGACCGCTCCCGGTGGCTGGTGTCGCACCAGGGGTAGCGGCGACTGCGCCGGCAGGTGCACAGGGCGACCCGGAAGCGGTCGGAGGCGACCGTGGTGCCGTCCTCCAGTTCGACCTCGACCGGCCCCTCGACGAGGAGGGGGCCGCGGCGCTGGACGCTGATCCGGCAGGGCCTGTCAGCAGGGGAGTTCGGCACGGACGACCACCAGCTCCTCGTTCTCCTCGTCGGCCGACAGCAGCCCCCGCTCCCGCAGCCACTCCTCGCGCTCGCGCAGCACCGGACCGAACGGAATGCGACGACGTCGCGTCACGGACGCCTTCAGACCGGACGCGCGCAGGACCGTCAGGGTGCTCGCCGGATCGCTGAGCGCGGAGTGGACCATGAGCAGCACCCCGCCGGGCCGCAGCAGCTGGGGTGCCTCGACGCAGATCCGGTCGAGCAGGAGCCTGCCGTCGCCGCCACCGTCCCAGGCCCGGGCCGTTCCGCGGCCCGTACGGGCGCCGGCCGGCGCCGGCACGTACGGCGGGTTGGTCAGGATCAGGTCGAAGGACTGGCCGCGCACCGGCGTGAAGAGGTTGCCGCGGTGCACGCGCACCGGCAGCCGTTCACGCCAGGCGTTGAGGCGGGTGGAGTACACCGCGCGCCAGGACACGTCGACGGCGGTGACCCGGGTGCCGCGTCGTGCGGCCTCCAGCGCCAGCGCGCCGGTACCGGTGCCCACGTCGAGAACGTGGGCGCCCGGAAGCAACGGTTCTTCGGACAGTGCCCCGGCCAGCAGGGCGGTGTCCTCCTGAGGGGCGTACACGCCCGGGAGTGCGAGTGGGTTCACGGCGACCAAGTACCCCACCTTTCAGGAAATATGGGCTTTTACGCGATCGTTGAGCGGGGTACGCAAGGAGGACTCTCCCGCACGCCAGGCGGTGAGCAGGCGGGCGGCGAGACGGTCCTCCAGGTGTCCGGTGGCGTCGAGACCGAAGACGATGTCCGGGGCCAGGAAAGGTTCCTCGTCCAGCAGGCCGCCGATGACGTCGTGGCGCACGACCTGCTCGTGCACGGCGTCGGCCTCGACGTGCTCGTCGTAGAAGTGCTCGGCGGCGGGGCCGGCGTCCGCGCGGCGCATCGCCTGCGCGAGCCGCCGGGAACCGGGCGAGGAGGTGATCTCGACCGCCGCGAAGTGGCCCACGAGGGCGCCCCTGAGGGACCGGTGCAGGCCGAAGAGGGACATCAGGTTGACCGTGGCCAGCGTTTCGGCGCACGCGGCGTCCAGATAGCGGCCGTAGGTGGTGTCGAGGTCCAGGTCCGTCATCAGGTCCGCGAACAGCTGTGCGTGGACGCGGTCGGCTCGGCCGCCGCCCCACTCGTCGAACTCCACCGCGGCCATCGCCGCCTTGGCCCGGCCCCACAGCCTCGGCAGCACCCACGCGTGCGGGTCCGCCTCCTTCAGGTGGTACAGGGACCGCTGGGCCGCGTACTCGCGCACCTGCCACAACTCGCCCTGCGCCGCGAGGAAATGGCCTACGCCCGAGCCCTCGACGGGCTCGACGAGAAGCTCGGCGAGCGCATCCTCGACGGAGTCGTGGACCGGTGTGTCCTCGCGCAGGGCGGTCAGGAACCGGTGCTCCAGCGCGGCCCGCACCCGGAGCAGACCGGGATCCCACTCCAGGTCCGGGGCGACGCCCGCGAAACCCCGGTAGTGCAGCTCGTAGCAGAGGTAGAGGGCCAGCTGGAGGTCGTCGCCGTACGGGGTCGCGGACGCGACCGTCCGCGCGGCCGGGAGCGGGCCGGTGCCCGAGAGGTACCCGCGGACGGCCGCGGAGACCGGACCCCGGGCGGCCGGCAGCTGTGGCCCTGGTGAGTCATGTGCCATGCGTGGCGGGTACCCCGAAGGCGCCGGGTCACCCGTGGGACACCCCGGGTGGACCTGGGCATCGCCCGCGAGGTGGCGTGGCGAAACGTCCGCAAGGGCGCCGACCGGGCGTCTGCTGCCCGACCGCGCCCCCTCGGGACGCACGGCTCACCGGGCCGGCTCACGGGGGAGGGCGGTCATGGGCGGTCACCGGACGGGCGGGCCGTACGTCCGACCTGCTCGGCTCGCCCGTGCGTCGCCGGGCGGGCCGTCCGGCAGGCTGATCCGCCGGACGGCCGGTCCGCGACGGGTCGGGTCAGTCGCCCCGGGACTCCTCCTGGGCGCGCCGGTTGGTGGTCAGGGCGTCGGCCGCCCCTTGGGCTGGTGCCGCTCGCCCTCCGGGTCGTCGACACGGGTCTCGGCGTCCTCCACCTCCCGCATGACCTCCCCCAGTGCGGTACGGGGGCGGTCCTGGCCGGTCTCGAGGTGCTTGTCGTCATCGGGCACGGTGCGTTCCTTCCGCTGGGTTCCGCTCAATCGGCGGTCGGTGGTCGGTGGTCGGTGGTCGGTGGTCGGTAACAGGTGGTCGGTCGTCGGGGTCGGGGTGCGTGCCGGCCCGTGTGGTCAGGGCGTCCTCGGGGGCCGGAGGGGAGCCGCTTCGGCAGGTGCGGCGCGGGGCCGGAGGGTGCGCGACGGGGTCAGGGGCCGTGCTGGGCGAGGCGCAGGGGGACCGGCTCCGCGGGCGCCTCCTGCTCGTCGTCGATGAGCCGGGTGACCTCGGCCCACCAGGCCGGGCCGTCCTCCATGTGCCGCAGCATGACGCCCTCGCGGATCGCCCACGGGCAGACGGTGACCGAGGTCAGTCCGGTCAGCTTCATCGCCGTGTGCCCGATCACCGCGCCGGCCAGGCTCTGCGCGGCGCGCGGCGCGGAGATGCCGGGCAACCGGGCGCGTTCGGCGGCGGGCAGGGCGGCCAAAGTGGAGACGGCCTCGCGCAGGTCGGCACGGCGCAGGGTGCGGTCCATGAAGGGGCCGTGCCGTCCGGGGGCGGCACCGCACAGCCGGCCGAGCTGCTGGAAGGTGCGGGAGGTGGCCACCGCGGTACGGGGCCCCTCCCAGCGGATCCGGGCGGCCACGTCCCTGAGCTGGTGGCGGATCCTGCGCCGGGCCGCGCGGAGGGCCTCCGGGGGCGGCGGGTCGTGGTCGGTGAAGAAGTCATGGGTGAGCCGGCCCGCCCCCAGGGGCAGCGAGGCCACGAAGTCCGGCAACCGGCCCCGGCCGAAGGCCACTTCGAAGGATCCACCGCCGATGTCCAGCAGGGCGAGCGGCCCGCAGCGCCAGCCCATCCAGCGGCGGGCCCCGAGGAACGTCAGCTCCGCCTCCACTTCACCCGGCAGGGTGCACAGCGCGACGCCGGTCCGCGCCCGGACCGCGCGCAGCACCTCGCGTCGGTTGGGGGCCGAGCGCACCACGGCGGTCGCGAAGGCCAGCGGGCCCGCCGCTCCCCACTGGTCCGCGGTCCGGGCCGCCGCGGCGACGGCTCGGACGAGCCGCTCGACGGCTTCCTCCGGGATGGGGTCGCCGGGCGCGACCTGCTCGGAGAGTCTCAGCCGCCACTTGGCGGTGTGCACCGGCAGCGGGACCCCGCCCGCCGCGTCAGCGACCACCAGCCGCACGGTGTTCGACCCCACATCCAGCACGCTTATTCTCATGGACCGCGAGTACCCAGGGCTAAACCTCGCAATTCCCGGTCCCTCGGGGCGATGACGCGCAGGGGCCGCCGTCCTCGCGGACGGCGGCCCTCTCCCCGGTGCGGCTCCTGCGGGTCCGTCACATGTGGACCACCGGTGCCGCGTCCGCGTCCTGCTCCGGCACTCCGCGGCGGAAGAGCAGGAACGCGATGACCGCGCCCGCGGCGAAGAAGCCGGCCGACCACCAGAAGGCGGTGGTGTAGCTCTCGATGGTCGCCTGCGCCTGCACCAGCTTGTTCGCCGGGTTCTTCCCCACCAGGTAGTCGGCGGCGGCGCTCGCGGCCAACGTGTTCAGCAGGGCCGTACCGATCGAACCGCCCACCTGCTGCATGGCGTTGACCGTGGCGGAGGCCACGCCCGCGTCCTCGGCGGCGACCCCGCCGGTGGCCAGCTGCATGGCGGGCGGCATGACCAGGCCGAGGCCGACACCGATGATGACCAGCTGCGGCAGTACCGCGCTCAGGTAGTCGGAGCCGACGTCGATCCCGCTGAGCCAGGCCATGCCCACGGCGGCGATCGCGAAGCCCAGCGGGATGACCGCCTTCGGGCCCAGTCGCGGCACCAGGGCCGTGGTGCCGACCTGCGCCGCCACCATGAGCGCCCCGACCATCGGCAGGAACGCCACACCCGTCTTCGTCGGGCTGAAGCCCAGGTTCAGCTGGAGGTAGTAGGTGAGGAAGAGGAACACGCCGAACATGCCGGCGCCGGAGATCAGCACGGCCAGGAACGAGGCCGCCCGGTTGCGGTCGAGGAGGATGCGCAGCGGCAGCAGCGGGTGCGCGGCCCGCGTCTGCCACCAGGCGAAGGCCACGAGCAGCGCCCCGCCCGCGATCAGGAAGCCCCAGGTCTGCGGCGAGTCCCAGTCGTGGGTCTCCGCGTTGGAGAAGCCGAACACCAGGGAGAACAGACCCGCGGCGACCAGGACCGTACCCGGCACGTCCAGCTTGGAGTTCCGGGCGTCGCGGTGGTTGGACAGCAGCATCCAACCGCCCGCGAAGGCGACGACGGCGATGACCACGTTGACGTAGAGCGTCCAGCGCCAGTCGAGCGCGTCGGTCAGGATGCCGCCGAGGAGCAGGCCCACCGCGCCGCCCGCGCCGGCGATGGCGCCGTAGACGCTGAACGCCTTGGCGCGTTCCTTGGCGTCGGTGAACGTGGTGTTGAGCAGCGAGAGCGCGGCGGGCGCGAGGAGCGCGCCGAAGGCGCCCTGGAGCGCGCGGGCGGTGACCAGCATCTCGAAGTTGGTGGCGGCACCGCCCAGGGCGGAGACGGCGGCGAAGCCGACGACCCCGATCAGGAAGGCCGTCTTACGGCCGAAGAGGTCGGCTATCCGGCCGCCGAGCAGCAGCAGGGAGGCGAACGCCAGCGCGTACGCGGTGACGATCCACTGCCGGTTGCCGTCGGAGAAGCCGAGGTCCGCCTGGGCCGAGGGCAGGGCGATGTTCACGATGGTGGCGTCGAGGACCACCATCAGCTGGGCCAGGGCGACGACCGCGAGGATCCACCACTTCTTGGTGGATTCCGCGGACGGCCCCTGGTCGGCGCCCGTGCGGGTGCCGTCCGTCAAGGTCTTCGGAGACATGGGGAACCACTCCAGGGACGTGAAGGCAAAGGACACGTAAACGAAACGGTTTCGTACACATCGAGGCTAGACCAGTTTCAGCGAAACGGCAAAGTTTCGTTAGTGAGGGTGTTCAGGCACGGCCTCCGAACGGCCCGGGAGCGGCCGACGACCTCGCCGGCCGCTCCCGGACCGCACGGGTTCTTCAGGCCAGCTGGCGCCGCACCAGTTCGTGCAGACGGCCACCGGTGTCCGCGAGGAGCTGGGCGGGCGGGCCCTGCTGGGCGACCTTGCCGTTCTCCATCACCACGACCCGGTCGGCGTCCATCACCGTCGACAGACGGTGCGCGATCACGACCCGGGTCGCGTTGAGCTTGCGGGTGCTCTCGATCACCGTGCGCTGCGTCTCGTTGTCGAGGGCGCTGGTCGCCTCGTCGAAGAACAGGATGCGGGGCCGTCGGATCAGGGCCTGGGCGATCATGAGCCGCTGACGCTGGCCGCCCGAGACCGACCCGCTGCCGGAGACGATCGTGTGCAGTCCCATCGGCATGCGCTTGATGTCCTCGGCGAGGCCGGCCAGCTCGGCGGCCGCCATCGCCTCCTCCGGCGTGTAGGCCTCGGTGCCGCAGATGACGTCCAGCAGGGAGCCGGTGAACGGCTGGGCGTGCTGGAGCACCACCCCGCACTGCCGGCGCACCGCCGACTGGTCGAGGGCCGCCAGATCCTGGCCGTCGTACAGCACACTGCCCGAGACCGGCTTGTCGAAGCCGATGAGCAGCCTCAGCAGGGTCGACTTCCCGCACCCGCTCGGGCCGACGATCGCCACGAACTCGCCCGGCCGCACCTCGAAGGAGACGTCGTCGAGGACGAGGGGGCCGTCGTCGGAGTAACGGAAGGAGAGCCGACGGGCCTCGAGCGCGCCGGTCAGCGGGCCGGGGCGGGTGTTCGCCGTGCGGACCTCCGGCGTCGCCTCCAGCACCGGCCGGATCTCCTCGAACAGCGGCAGCGCGGCCACCGCAGAGACGAACGCGCCGGTCAGTGAGGTCACCGAGGTGAGCAGCATCGTCATGGAGGTGTTGAAGGTGAGGAAGTCCGCCGCCGACAGCGCCCCCCGGGCCGGACCCGCCAGCAGCATGAACATCAGCAGGGAACACAGCGGCAGATACACCGAACCCAGCACCGTGCTGAGGTTCTTGATCCGGCCGAGGCGCTGCTGGAGCTCGCGGCTGCGCGCGAACTGCGCCGCCCAGGCCGCGTACGCGTAGTTCTCGGCGGCCGCCACCCGCAGCTTCGGCAGCCCCCGCAGGGTCTGGAACGCCTGGTTGTTGAGCTTGTTGGAGAGCACCACGAGCCGCCGCTGCCAGCGCACCTGCCACAGCCCGAGCGCCAGGAACACGGACGCGATGACGACCAGCATGCCGATCGCGGCGAGGGCCATCGGCACGCTGTACCAGAGCAGCAGCCCCAGGTTCATCGCGCCGACGGTGACGGACTGCGCGACCGAGGGACCGAGTCCCGCCAGCAGCCGGCGGATCGCGCTGATGCCCATGGCGGCACTCGCCAGCTCGCCCGTGGAACGCTCGGCGAAGAACTTCGTCGGCAGCCTGAGCAGCCGGTCCCACACCGCCGGCTGGAGGGTCGCCTCGATCCGGCCCTCCAGGCGCAGCATGGTCAGGTTCTGGAGCAGCATGAACGCCGCCGCCACCACGCCGCTGACCATCACCGCCAGGCACACCTGCACGATCAGCCCCTGCTGCGCCTTCGGCACGTACTCGCCCAGCACCTTCCCGGTCGCGATCGGCACCAGCGCTCCGATCACCACCGTCACCAGCCCGCTGAGCAGCAGGTTCGTCAGGTCCCCCGCCGTGCCCCGCATGCTGAACCGCAGCAGGCCGAGGGGGCCGGGGCCCTGTTCCGGCAGCGGACGGTAGAACATGACCGCCCGCGGCTCGAACTCCTGCGCGTTGGCCTTCTCGACCGGGGTCTCGCGCCCGGTCGCGGGATGCACGGCGACATAGCCGCCGCGCCGCCACAGCAGTGCGACCGGCGCCCCGGACAGCGCCCGGTGCCCGACCAGCGGCCCCACGTCGTCCCGCCACCAGCGGCCGTCCAGACGCACCGCCCGGGCGCGCACCCGGGAGGCGAGGGCGACCCGTTCGACCGGGTCGAGACGCTCGCTGTCCGCGCCCATCTGCGCGGGTTCGGCGAGGGTGATCCCGGCGGCCCGGGCGACGAGCCTGCAGGCCGCGTAGGTGGCGTCGGCGTCGGCGGCCGTGGCGCGCCGGTCCGTGCTCCTGCCGTTGCGGTCGCCTCTGCCGCCCTTGCCGATCGACGCCAGAAGCGTCCGGTCGGCCTGGGCGCGGACCGCCTCGCCCGCCTTGATCCCGGCGGCCGTGCGGGTCTCGTGGGTGTGCTCCAGCTGTTCGATCCAGCGGTCCAGCGTGGTCAGCAGCCGGTACTGCTGGTCGACCATGCTCTGCCACACCACGGGGTCCATCAGCAGGTCGGCGGCCGCCTCCGCGCCGTACAGCGAGCCGTACTGCACGCTGCCCGGCGGCACCTGCATCCAGAACACGTCGTCGTCCCCCGTGCCCGAAGGAACTCGCCCCGGGGTGCCCCCGCCTTCCGTCCCCCGCTCGGTGGCCATCGGCGCCTGGAAGAGGATCGACAGGCCGCGGCCGACGCCGAGGGCGAGCGCGTACTCCAGCGGGCTCGAAGTCGGCGGCACGTACTGGGGGTTGCCGTACTCGTCGTAGGACCAGGTCTCGGTGTTCGCGGGCTGGTACAGCTCACGCAGCCCGACGCGGTGCACGACACAGTCGCGCAACGGGCGGGCGACGAGGGTGTGGTGGGGGCCGGTGACCGGACCGAGCAGCAGGGCGCCCGCCTCCAGGCGGCCCAAGTGGTGCCAGTGGCCCTGCTGTCCGGCGTCCACCGCGAACAGGTCCAGCGCGCCCGACGCGACGAGCCACAGCACCTGCGGCCCCTCCAGGTCCAGGCGGCTGAACCCGGCGCAGTCGATCCGCGCGCCCAGCTGCCCCAGCGCGGTGAGCACGACATCGCCCTCGGACACGGCAGTCATCTCATCGCTCCCTGACCAGCGCCGCGTACGAGCCGCCGCGCGCCACCAGTTCCTCGTGCCGCCCGCGCTCCACGACCGTGCCGTGCTGCAGTACGACGATCTCGTCGCTGTCACGGACCGTGCTGAGCCGGTGCGCGATCACCACGCACGCGCAGCCGCGCCGGCGCAGGTTGTCCATCACGACCTGCTCGGTCTCCGCGTCCAGCGCGCTGGTCACCTCGTCCAGCACGAGGATGCTGGGCCGGCGGACCAACGCCCGCGCGATCTCCAGACGCTGACGCTGACCGCCGGAGAAGTTGCGGCCGTCCTGCTCGACCCTGCTGTGGATGCCGCCGGGCCGCCGCATCACCGTGTCGTGGAGCGCCGCGTCCCTGAGCGCGTCGACGACGGCGTCGTCCGGGATCGAGGGATCCCACAACGCCACGTTGTCCCGTACCGAGCCCTCGAAGAGGAACACCTCCTGGTCGACGAAGGACACGGAGGAGGCGAGCGCCCCGCGCGGGATGTCCTCCAGACGCTGCCCGTCGACGCGGATCACGCCCTCCCAGGGCGTGTACAGACCCGAGATGAGCCGGGACACCGTCGACTTGCCGCTGCCCGAGCCGCCGACCAGCGCCACCTGCTGTCCCGGCCCGACGGCCAGGTCGAAGCCGGTCAGCAGCGGCTTGTCCAGCGGGCTGTAGCCGAAGGTGATGTTCTCCAGCTCGATATGACCGTGCAGCCGGCGCGTGGAGTCGGCGCCGGAGCGGCGGTCGTAGAGCGGGTCGGCGCGGAAGTTCTCCACGTCCTTGAGCCTGGCCACGTCCGCCGCGAAATCCTGGATACGGCCCGCGACCCCGTTGAGGCGGGTCAGCGGGGCGGTGAAACGGGTGACCAGCGCCTGGAAGGCGACCAGCAGCCCCACCGAGATGTGGCCCTCGATCGCCCGCATGCCGCCGATCCAGAGGATCAGCGCGCTGTTGAGCGTCGCGAGCGTCGGCGCGACCACGCCCAGCCAGGCGCTCGGCACCCCGAGCCGCTGCTGCTCCTCCAGCGTGGTGGCGTGCTGTCCGGCCCACTTGCGGAAGTAGCCCTCCTCGCCGCCGGTCGCCTTCATCGTCTCGATCAGCTGAAGCCCGGTGTACGCCGTGTTGGTGAGCCGGGCGTTGTCCGCGCGCAGCTTCGCCGTCCGGGTCGCGCGCAGCCGGACGACGATCCGCATCGCGACGATGTTCAGCAGCGCCACGCCGATCCCGACGAACGTCAGCTGCGGATCGTAGGTGTAGAGGAGGACCGCGTACAGGACGACGACGATCGCGTCCACGCCCGCCGACGCCAGGTCGCGGGCCAGCGTCTCGGCGACCGCGTCGTTCGACTGGAGCCGCTGGACCAGGTCGGCCGGGCTGCGCTGGGAGAAGAAGGTGACCGGCAGCCGCAGCAGATGGCGCAGGAAGCGGGCGCTGGAGAGGGTCGAGGAGATGATCCGGCCGTGGTGCAGGTTGGCCTGCTGCAGCCAGGTCAGGGCCACCGTGAGGGCCACGCACGTGCCCATCGAGACGAACAGCACGCTCAGCAGCGAGGTCTGCCGACCGATCAGGAACATGTCGATGTAGGTACGGCTGAGCGCCGGCACGGCCGCACCGACCAGGACCAGCAGCAGACTCGCCAGCACGGCCGCCGGCAGGGTGCCCGCGGTGCCCCGCAGCCGGGCCGGCATCGCGCCCAGCACCCCCGGTCTGCGGCCGCCCCGCTCGAAGTCCTCGCCCGGTTCCAGCACCAGCACGACACCGGTGAAACTGCCGTCGAAGTCCTCGAGCGGCACGAAACGCCGGCCCTTGCCGGGGTCGTTGATGTACACGCCGCGGCGGCCGAAGCAACGGCCGAGGCCCTCGTAGACGACGTAGTGGTTGAACTCCCAGAAGAGGATCGCGGGCGACTTCACCCCAGCGAGGGCCGCCAGGTCCATCTGCATGCCCTTGGCCGTGAGGCCGTAACCGCGGGCCGCTTTCAGCAGGTTGCTCGCCCGCGAGCCGTCCCGGGAGACACCGCAAGCGATGCGCAGCTCCTCCAGCGGGATGTGCCGTCCGTAGTGCCCGAGGACCATGGCGAGCGAGGCCGCCCCGCACTCCACGGCCTCCATCTGGAGCACGGTGGGCGTGCGGACGGTCTTCGTCCGGCTCTTGGGGACCGTGCGCCGCGGTGGTGCCGCGCGCCGCCGGGTCCGCGGCCGCTCGGTGGTGGTCACGGGAGCAGCCAATCGACGGGACGCTGGTCGGCCAGCCGGATCGAACCGGTGGCCATGGTCATGGAGGTGAGGGCGAACGGCGGTCCGTCCGCGGACGACCACGCGTAGCCGCTCTTCGTCGCCGAGGACCTGTCCAGGCGGACCAGGACCGCCACCGGGCGGCCGTCCTTCGTGAACTGCTCGCCCAGCTGGCTGTCACCGAGGAACGCGGCGATCGCCTGGGCCGACTGGGCCGCGCGGTCCACCGACTTCACGTGTCCGCGCAGCACGCCGTACTGCTGCGTCGGCACCGTCTGCACCGTCAGGTCGACCGCCGCGCCCGACGGGACGGAGGCGGCGTTCTCGGCGGGGACGTACACCGTGGCGTAGAGCGGGTCGTCGGCGCCGGCGACCTTCTCCACCGCGGCGACGTTCGCGCCGGTGGAGATGATCTGCCCGATGGTCGCGGCGAGCGCGGTGATCCGGCCGGCGGCCACTGTGCGCACCACGGCGTCGCCCTGCGCCGTACGCACCTTCAGCACCGGCGAGCCGGCCGGCAGCCGCTCGCCCTCCTTCGCGAGGACCGCGGTGACCTGGCCCGCGGCGGGACTCTGGAGGATGTAGCTGCCCTCGCCGTGGGTGAGGACGGCGGGCGCGCTCACCGTGGAGGCGACCGAACCGGTCACCGCCCACACGGAAGCGGCCGCCATGACGACCACCGTCACGGACAGCGCCAGCCAGCCCTGAGGGCGCGCGAAACGCACCGGCAGGTCGAGTTCCTCCGGCGACTGGAGCTTGGCAAGGGCCTGTTGGCGGAACTGCACGGGCCTACCTCGGAAGTTCAGGGCGCCGATGAGTCCCGGAGCCGGGTGCCGGCTCCGGGACTCATCGGGGTCACGAAGGGTGCGATCAGAGACCGGCGACCAGGTTGGTGACCGGGGCCGTGTTCAGGCCGGTGACGCCCTCGACGGTGCCGACCACCGTGTTGACCAGGCCGGAGACCGGGGCGACGCCGTCCACCAGGCCGGTGACGGTGCCGACGGCGTTCAGGGACAGACCGCCGGAGACGTTGTCCAGCTCGGCGTCGGAGATCTCGACGGTCTCAACCTGGGGGGTGGAGTTCATGGGGGAACATCCCTTCACATGGATATCTCATCAGGGGGGAGCGGCCCCCTCTGGGGACAGATGACGGCCGCGAGCACGGGCACCGGGCACCCGTTTCCGGGAGACCGCGATGACCCTGCGGTGCGATGGATCAAAGCAGGTCCGTGGTCGGCGCAGCCAATCAATCACCGCGCTCACCTGGGAAGTCGTGTCAGGAGAGCGGGAACGGTGCAGGCGCGCCCACTGCTTGTCGGCGACTTCTTCACACCATGGGCGGGATTGGCCCGGACGAGCGCCGGGCGCTGTCGCGGCGAATCCGACACTCCCGCCCCAAAGGCGTGGCGGGCGCCGAGCAGTTGTGCAGAACCCTTGCTCGCGGTGACCCGCTTGGGCATTCGGTGTGCAGATTCTCCGCAGCGGGGATTCGGCCGACGATCCTCGACGGAGCGTCATCGGTCGAACACGTCACGTGCCGGCCGGTGGGCGCCGGTCCGGAAGGCACATAGCCGCCGCACAGATCGGCAACCGCTTCCGGAGGCCGGGCCTCCTCCGTACCGCTCGGTTCAGGACATCCGAATCGGACATCGTCCGCTGGAACGAAGTCGGCCGGCCCTCCGTCTTCCTGCTTCCGGGGCCGGGCGGACGGCCGGGGCGGCGACCGCGGCAGCCCGGCTCGCGGCCGCCGCCGACGGCCGCTCCGAAAGTCCTCCGACCTCCCGATCGGGCACCCCTGACCAGGCAGGAGGCCGAACGGGCGGTGCCCGTCGGCGACTTCGGCGAACAGGTGCGGGGCGAGCGCCCGCAGCGCGGAGCCGACCCGAAGGATCCTGTCGGCTTCGGTGGTCGTCATCGCCTTATGGGCGAATGTTTCCGGGGCCGTGAGGTCGGACTCCGGTCATGGCCGATTCAGGTTTGAGCAAAGGAAGTTGGCAATCGCGATTGAACGCACCCCGTGACCCCTGCGTACTCATGGCCAACCAGGCGCCGCTGTACGGAGCTGCCGGACCCCGGCAGCCAGACCCCGTCCCCCAGGAGGTCGAGTTTTTTGAGTCACAAGCGAGTTACGAAGCGCAAGGCCATCATCGCGGCAGGCGGTGTGGCGGCGCTCGGAGCGGCGGCCATCCTGCTTCCCAACGCCAACGCCTCCCAGGACGGCGGCTCCCAGGACGCCGCCACGGTGAAGACGCTCAAGGCGGGCGACGCCTCGGATCTCGCGTCCCAGCTCGCGAAGCAGCTCGGTGACGCCTTCGCCGGTTCCTACTACGACACCGAGGGCCAGCAGCTGGTCGTCAACGTCGTGAACGTCTCCGGCGACGAGAACAACGTCATCGTGCAGGCGAAGAAGGCCGGGGCCAAGGTCCGCGAGGTCGAGAACAGCACGGCCGAACTCGAGGCGGCCGCCAAGACGCTGAAGACCGAGGCGACCGTCACGGGCACCGCGTGGGCCGTCGACCCGAAGACGAACAAGATCCTCGTGACCGCCGACTCCACCGTCACCGGCAGCAAGTGGGACCGGATCGAGTCGACCGTCAAGACACTCGGCACGGGCATGGCGACGATCCAGAAGGCGGCCGGCACCTTCACGACGAAGGTCGCCGGCGGCGACGCGATATTCGGCGGCGGGGCCCGCTGCTCCCTCGGCTTCAACGTGACGGCGGGCGACGGATCCCCGGCCTTCCTGACGGCCGGTCACTGCGGCGTCGCGGCCGAGCAGTGGTCCGACTCCGAGGACGGCGAGCCGATCGCCACCGTCGACCAGACGACCTTCCCCGGGGACGGCGACTTCGCGCTCGTGAAGTACGACGACCCCGCCACCGTGGCCGCGAGCGAGGTCAACCTCGGCGACCAGACCCTCCAGATCACCGCGGCCGCCGAGGCGACGGTCGGCACCCAGGTCTTCCGGATGGGCAGCACCACCGGTCTCAACGACGGTCAGGTTCTCGGCCTCGACGCCACCGTGAACTACCCCGAGGGCACCGTCACGGGCCTCATCCAGACCGACGTCTGCGCCGAGCCCGGCGACAGCGGCGGCTCGCTCTTCACCCAGGACGGCCTCGCCATCGGCCTGACCTCGGGCGGCAGCGGCGACTGCACCGTCGGCGGCGAGACGTTCTTCCAGCCGGTGACCACCGCGCTCGCGGCGGTCGGCGCGACGCTCGGCGACGGCGGTGTCGGCGCCGGTGACGCGGTCGGCGGCGAGGAAGCCGGCGCGGGGGCCGTCGACGAGAACGGTGACGGCATCGACGACCAGACCGGCGAGGCGATCGTGGGCGGTGGCGGGGAAGCCGGCGCCGGTGCGGTGGACGAGAACGGTGACGGCATCGACGACCAGACCGGCGAGGCCATCGTGGGCGGTGGCGGGGAAGCCGGCGCCGGTGCGGTGGACGAGAACGGTGACGGCATCGACGACCAGACCGGCGAGGCCATCGTGGGCGGCGCCGACGAGGCCGGCGACGGCCAGGACGGGGCCGGCGACGGCCAGCAGGACGGCTCGGGTGTGAACGAGTCGCACTGACCCCGCAGCACCTGAACGGTCCGGCCCTCCGGCGGGGGCCGGACCGTTCGTGTCCGCGTCCGCGGACGATTCTCAGCCGTCTTCCCGGGCCCGCAGCAACAGCAGCGCGACGTCGTCCATCCGCTCGTCCGCCGCGGCGTAGTGACCCACCAGCTCGTCGGCCAGCTCCGCCAGCGGACGGTCCCCGGCCTCGCCGAGCCGCCGCCCCAGGTCGGCGATCGCGTCCTCGATGTCCACCCCCGGCGTCTCGATGAGCCCGTCGGTGTAGAGGGCGAGGACACAGCCCTCGGTCAGCTCGACCTCCGTCGTCGGATACGTCGCCGAGCCGTCGATACCCAGCAGCGGACCGCCCGCGAGGTCGAGGACCCGCACCCGGCCGTCCGCCCGGCGCAGCAGCGGCGGGGGATGCCCGGCCCGCGCCATGACGGCCCGCCCCCGGGCCGGATCCAGCCGCAGGTACAGACAGCTCGCGAACAGGTCGGAGCCCAGGTCGATCAGCAGCCGGTTGGTGCTGCGCATGACCTCCGCCGGCTCCTGCCCCACCGTGGTGTAGGCGCGGACGGCGGTGCGGATCTGCCCCATCAGCCCGGCCGCGGTCACGTTGTGTCCCTGCACGTCCCCGATCACGGCCGCCGCGTGCGGGTGCGAGGGCACCAGGTCGTAGAAGTCCCCGCCGATCTCCATGCCCCGCGTGGCGGGCAGATAGCGGGCGGTCGCCTCGATGCCGGGCAGCGACGGCAGCGAGTGCGGCAGCAGCGCAGCCTGCAGCCCGTGCGCCAGCTGGTGTTTGACGTCGTAGAGCAGGGCACGGTCCAGGGCCTGCGCGATCAGCCCGGCGAGGCTGGTCAGCACCGCGCGCTCGTGCGTGGAGAACACGTGCGGTTCGGCGTAGGCCAGCACACAGGCCCCCACCGGGCGGCCGGAGGCGATCAACGGCAGGAAGGCCCAGGCGGCGAAGCCGTCGGGGGTGGCGTGCCGGGCCGGGTACAGGCGCTCCAGGTCCTGCCGGGAGTCGAAGAACGCCGGGACGCCGTGGGCGGCCGCGTGCGCGCCCGGCGTCGGGGAGGACAGCGGCGTCCGGTCGAACCGCTCCACGACGTGCGGGTCGGGGTATCCGTGGTGCCCCAGCACGTGCAGCCGGCCGCCGTGCGCGCCGAGCAGCGCCAGAGCCTGACTGCCCACCGCGGGTGCGATCTCGTCCGCCACCAGCCCCACCACGTCCTGCACGCTCACCGTCTCGGTGAGCGCCCCGGCCATGCTCAGCGCCTGTGACATCGACACCAGCCGGGTCGGCGCGTCGCCCGAGCGGGGATCGGCCGGGCTCATCTCCGACACCGCCCGGGCCCGGCTGATCCGCACGCTGATCCCGGTGGTGTCCGGGTACAGCCGGAACGACAGCCACTGCGAGGGCGGGCGCAGCGCCACGAAGGAGGTGGCCTCGTGGCTGAGCAGCGCGGCCCGGTAGCGCTCCTCGTACAGGGGATCGTTCAGCCAGGGAACCGCCGCCCACAACTGCGACCCGAGCAGCCCGCCCACCGGGACGCCGAGCAGTTGGGAGGCCGCCTCGTTGGCGAAGCCGACCCGTCCGCTCACGTCGATCGAGCACATTCCGTACGGGAGCCGCGCCACCATCCGTGCCGCCTCGAGCGTGCCGAGCGCGTCGGCGAAACCGCCCAGTGGGCCGGTGTCCAGCACATCGGTCTCGGCCCGCACCGAACGGTTCGTGGACGCGGCGCGCTCCAGCCGCAGCGCGAGCCGCTCGCAGGCGGCCGTGAGCTCCTGTCGCTCCCGGTCGGAGAGTTCCGGCGGGTGCGAGCCGGGCCAGGTGACGTAGACCGCGCCGTACACCCGGGTCTCGGTCAGCACCGGCAGCGCGGCCAGCGCGAAGGGATAGGGCAGCACGACGGCGATCCGCGGATAGCGGCGGGCCATGTCCTCCACCCCGCCCACCCACACCAGCCGCCGCTCGCGCACCGCTTCGGCGACCGGGATCGGCGCGCTCAGCCCCACCCGCTCCCAGGGCGCCACGAAGGACCGCGGCAGCCCCGCCGTCACGGCCATCTCCAGCAGCGGCTCGTCGCCCGGACGCAGATACACGGCGCCCGAGTGCGCGCCGACGGCGTCCATCATCGACGTCAGCGCCAGTGAGAGCAGCGGCTGGCCGACCGGCGCACAGACGGTCGCAGGCGCCTGACCGGACGACTTCTGCCCGTCCGACACGGCGACCACCTCCTCGCCCGGTGCCGCCCGAGCCTCAGGGTCCAAATCTGCCCCCTGGCGGCCCGGCGCGCACGGCGAGCGGCCCGCCCGCCGAAAGCTGCCGCGGTACCCCGTCGGGCCACCCTCATGCCTCCTCGTCCGAAGCGCGCGACGGCGTACGGGCGCCCCGCGTGCGCCCCCGCGCATCCCGATGGCCGGATCTTCGCGCTGAGAAACGGTCCCGGAGCCGAAGAATGGGCACGCGTTCACCACCACGGACAACACCACGGACAACACCACGGAACCGGCGTACGGCGACAGCTGAAGGGGCGGCAGTGATCCGGGTACTACTGGTGCACGACGCGTGTCTGGTCAGATCGGTCCTCGCACAGTGGCTTTCCAGGGAACCCGATCTCCGGGTGGAGGACGTCCCCTGGCGCAGCGCGGCCGGCCGCGTCGGGGCGGTGCGACCGGACGTGTGCGCGGCGGATCTCGACTGTTCCGACTCCTACGGCCTTCCGCCCCTGGGCGACCTGTGCCCGCGCGGCGGCGGCCCGATGCCGCCGCGGCTGCTGGTCCTCGCCAGCGCGCACCGGCCGGGCCTGCTGAAACGGGCCCTGGAAGCGGGGGCGCTCGGCTACGTCGACAAGGCGGGCTCGCCGGAGCAGTTGCTGCGCGGCATCCGGAAGGTGGCCCAGGGTGAACGTTTCGTCAATGATTCGCTGGGCTTCGGCTTCCTCAAGGCCGCGGAGATGCCGCTCACCCGTCGGGAGCTGAGCGTGTTAACCCTCGCCGCCGAAGGCGCCTCCGTCGCGGAGATCGCCGGGAACCTGCATCTGTCCCACGGGACCGTGCGCAACTACATGGCGGCGATCACCCGCAAGACCGGCGCCCGCAACCGGGTCGACGCCATCCGCATCTCCCAGGGGCAGGGCTGGCTGTGAGCCGCCCCCCGTCGCCGCCCGAGCATTCCCTGCTCCCTCTGCTCCCTCGGCTTCCCGAGGGTCTCCCGCGTCTCCTGTTTCCCCCGCCTCCTCCCAGCCGCCGACGAGATCGCGGTACAGGGCACAGCGGCGCAGCACCTCGTCGTGAGTGCCGTACGTGGTCCGCGGCCCGTCCATGACCAGCACCCGGGCGGCGCGCCGGGCCGAGCCGATGCGGTGGGCGACGACCACCAGGGTGCCGCCCGGCCGGGCGGCGAAGGCGTGCTCGGCGCGGGCCTCCGCCTCCTGGTCCAGATGGCTGGTCGCCTCGTCCAGGAGGGCGAGCGGGGCGTGCGACAGGTACGCGCGGGTGAGGGCGATCAACTGGCGCTCGCCGGCCGACAGCACCGCCGGATCCACCGGCGCCGCCGGTCCGCCCAGCGCGTGGAGCAGCGGGGTCAGCCCGACCGCCTCGGCCGCGGCGAGGAGTTCCTCCTCGGGCACGGGATCCGCCCGCAGGTGCGTGAGGTTCTCGCCGAGGGTGGCGCTGAACACGTACGCCTCCTGCGGGATGAGCACGCGCTGAGCGGCCGCGGCGCCGCTCGGCACCGGCCGCCCGCAGACGCGTATCGCCCCGCGCACCGGCTCCAGCAGCCCGGCGACCAGCCCGGTCAGGGTGGACTTCCCGACCCCGCTCGGACCCACGACGGCCAGATGCGCCCCCTGGGGCAGGGTGAGCGTGAGGCCGTCGACGACGGGTGCGCAGGCGGGACCGTAGGCGAAGGTGAGGGAGGTCAGGGAGAGGGCGGGAGGGCCGGTGGCGGGGACACGTCCGGGGGGCGGGCAGCGGTCGGCGGTCGAGCGGCCCGGGGTTTCGCGGGGCCGGGGCAGAGCCGGGCCGGTGCTTTTCGGTCGCCCTGTCGCGGGTGCTTGCTGTGGGTCGGGGGAGCACTGTGGGTCGGGGGAGCACTGTGGGTCGGGGGAGTCCTGCGGGCCGGGCGGTCGCTGTCCTTCGGGGCACGGGTCGTTCCGGGGCACCGTCAACTCACCGCCGTCGGCCGGAAGTTCCGGAGCCTCGCCGGGCGGTGCCAGCCTCCGCAGGACGACCGTCAGCCGGGAGCCGCTCGTGCCCAGACCGTGGACCAGGGCGGTCAGGGCCGGGAGCAGCGACTGGGTGACATAGGCGAGCGCGCCGACGAGGGCGCCGGGCGTCACACCGTGGTCCAGGAGCCAGGGAGCGCAGGCCAGCAGCAGGACCAGCGGCAGATGGCCGCCGAGCGCCAGGCACGCCACCCGGGCCACGCCCCAGTGGGCCAGGGCGCGGGCCGCGCGCAGCTCGGCGTCGACGAGTGCGCCGGTGTCCAGGGCGATCCGGTCCTCCGCGCCGGCCGCCGTGACGTCCCGCAGCCCCGGGCAGACGACGCCCAGGTGCCCCGCCAGTGCTTCGTCGGCGGCGAGGAACTCCTCCTGCCGTCGTGCCAGCGGACGCAGGGTCACCGCGAACAGGCCCACACCGGCGGCGAGCGGCGGCACGACCACCAGCAGGAGCCGCGGCGCGAGCGCGCTCAGCCCCACCAGCGCGCCGGCTGACGTGAACACGAACGAGCGCGAGACCATCACCAGGCCCGCGAAACTGTCCCGCGCGATCTCCACCTGCTGGGTGAGCCCGGACAGCGCTCCGCCGTCCGCCTCCCGTACCCCCCGGCGCACCACCCGGGTGACCAGCCGGTCCCGCAGGGGTTCCACCAGCGCGGCGACCGCCCCGTACACCCGCCCGGTCCCGTAGGCGCCCACGAGCACCCCGAGCCCGGCCACCGCGAGCCATCGCAGTCCCGCCTCGGACCGCCCGGCCAGGAATCCGTCGTCCAGCGCGCGCGCCACCGCGTATCCGAGCAGGAAGGTCTGCCCGGTCTCCAGCACCGACCAGCCCACGAGCCGCCACAGGGCCCGCCGCCGGCCGAGCAGGAAGCGCAGTCCCCTGACCCGCAGCCCGTTCGCGCCGGCCGCCCGGTTCACCGCCGCGCCTCCGGGCCTGCCTCGGCCTCCGGCCGCGCACCGGCTCCGGCCTCCTCGGCCGGCCCGAACACCGCCCGGTACCCGGCCCGCAGCCACAGCTGGTCATGCGTTCCCACCGCCCGCACCCGGCCCCCGTCCAGCCAGGCCACCGTGTCGGCGCGGGCGGCCGTGGAGGCGCGGTGGGCGACCACCAGCCGGGTGGCGGCCGTGGCGCGGCCGAACACGGACCGGGTGACCTGGCGTTCGGTGATCGTGTCGAGGCTGGAGAGGGCGTCGTCGAGGATGAGGAGCCGGCCGCCGTGGGCGAACGCCCGGGCCAGGCCGAGACGTTGGGCTTCACCGCCGGAGTACGGGGCGTGCGCGCAAGGTGTGGCGTAGCCGTCGGGCAGACGGCGGACGAACTCGTCGGCGCAGGCCGCGCGGGCGGCCTCGCGGACCCGGGCGGGCGAGGCGCGGCCGAGGGAGACGGTGTCCTCGATCGTCGTGCCCAGCAGGGCCGGGCGGTCGAAGGCCTGGGCGATCGCGGCCCGCAGTTCGGCCCGGGGGAGGGCGGGCAGCGGCACGCCGTCCAGCAGGACCTCGCCGTCGTCCGGGTCGGTGAGCCTGCCCGCCAGCGCGGCCAGGAGCGACTTGCCGGCGCCCGAGCGGCCCACCAGGGCCAGGGTCGTGCCGCCCGGCACCACCAGGTCGACGCCGTCCAGCACCGTACGGCCGCCGCGGCGGGCGGTCACGCCCCGCAGTTCGAGCCGGCCCGGGCCTTGGTGCGGCAGGCGGCGGTCACCGTGGGGGGGAGCCGGTTCCGTCAGGACCTCGCCGAGGCGGGCGGCCGCCGTCCGGGCCCTGACCAGGCCGGAGAGCTGTCCGACCAGCACGCCGACGCCGGTGGCGAGGACCGCGTAGCGGGACGCGGCGAGGACGTCGCCCGGCGACAGCCGGTGCCGGGTGAGCAGCAGGCCCGCGACGGCGACGACCCCGAGGTGCAGCAGGGGCGCCACCGCGGTCGCCTGCGCCGCGGCCCGGCCCTGGACCTGCCACATCCGCCGGCCCGCCCGGGACAGGTCGGGCAGCGGCCGCAGGATCCGCGCGGTGTCCCGCGCCGCCGTGCCCGCCGCGCGGATCGTGCGGGCCCCGCCGACCGCCTCCGTGAGCGCGGCCGCGATGCGCCCCTGGGCCCGCTGGTAGTCCGCCACGCACGCCGAGGTGTCCCGGGCGAGGGACCGCAGCAGGAGGGTCAGGACCGGCGCACCGGTCAGGAAGACGGCCGCGAGCCACGGGTCGACGACGGCCAGCGCGGCCACCGCGCCGACGGGGCCGGCGAGTGCGGCCGGCAGCGCGGCCCGGGTATGGGGCGCCGTACCGGCCTGGGCGGCGCTGCCGACGACCCGCGCGACGAGGTCCCCGGCGCCGAAGCGGGCCGTGGCACGCGGGCCCACGGCCAGGACGTGGCCGGTGACCCGGCGGCGCAGGAACGCGGTGGACCGGGCGTCGAGCGTGCCGCCGAGGACGGTCTCGCACGCGTCGAGCAGGGTCAGCAGCAGGGCGAGCCCCGCGCAGCACAGCACCCAGCGGGTCGCGGGGGAGTGGGTGAGCAGCAGGTCCAGGGCCCGGCCGAGGGCCGCGGGCAGCAGCAGTGCGGCGCCGGTCGACGCCACGCCCACCAGAGCCAGGGCCGCGCAGCGGGATCCGCTGTGCCGGGTGGCCGCGCCGAGCAGCTCACCGGTCGTCCGGTCCATCGGCATCCTGCTCCCGCGCTTTTATCGGAGGTATGGGGGAGGACGGGCCCGGGCGGCCCCTCCCTGGGGAGCGGACCGCCCGGAACCTTCAGCGTGTCGTGCGTGTCAGAGACAGAGCAGAACGCTGGCCGCGCTGATGCAGGACAGCAGGCTCACGGTGCTGTTGCCGCCGCCGCCGCTGGTGTGCTCGTCGGATTCCATCGTCTGAAGGTCGAGCAGGGCCATGGTGTGTCCTCTCATCGGTTCATCAATGGGATGTCACGTCCCGTGGGGACGGGTTGCGTCACGACTCCGTCCATGCATGGCGGAGCCGCGTCATGAGGGCCGCCGTAGCGGCGGGAGGAACGGCAGGTGCGCGGTGGCGCCCGTGCCGTCCGGGTCGAGGGCGGCGGCGAGGGCGAGCAGGCAGCCCGCCGTTCCGGTGCCGAGGTCCATGGAGAGCCGCATCATCTGGTGCCCGGGGAAGGCGAGCTGGCCCTGGTAGGGCATCGCGAACCAGCCCAGCCCGGCGATCTGCTCGTCGAGCCGGGCCCGGGTCGCGCCGGGCGTGGTGGTGCGGGCCAGGTGCAGGATCATGCCGGCGCGGCCCTGGAAGAGGCCGGGCTGCGCGTAGAAGCGCGAGGTGGCCGCGGTGAGGACGCCGGCGCGGGCCCGCCCGAACTCCTCCGCCGCGTCCCCGGCGTGGGCCGCGTGGTCGTCGAGCACCGCTCCCACTCCCACGCTCCCGTCGCCGAGATAGGGCAGGGTCCGCCACCCCTCGTCGACCTCCAGCGCCCCGCCCTCGCGCTCCTTGCAGGCCGCCAGGTCCCGGCGCAGGGCGACACCGGCCGCCTCCAGCAACCGGCGGTCGCCGGTCTCCTCGTACTGCCTGAGCAGGAAGAGCGCGGGTCCGCTCGCGCCCCGCAGCAGCCCGGCCCGGTGTCGTCGGGGCGCCTGCGGCACCGGTTCGGCGAGTCGGCGTACGACGATGTCGGCGGCCTCCGCGGCCCGTTCGCGCAGGCCCGGCTCACCCGTCCGGCGCGCCAGGTCGGCGAGGACGAGCCCCAGTCCGGCCAGCCCGCCGTGCAGGTCCGAGGAGAGGTTCTGCCACCGCTCGCGCAGGATGTTGTCGACCAGGTCCAGCGCCCGCTGCCGGTGACCCAGCAGGTCCAGCACGTGGGCGACGCCCGCGAGCCCGTCGTACAGGCCGAGCGGGGTGCCGGTGGGGGCCGGGGCGGTGTGGTCGAGGAGCCACCGTTCACCGTCGTCGTGGCGGTCGGCGCCGGTCACCGCCAGCGCGTACAGCACGCCCGCCGCGCCGTGCGCCAGCCCGAGACCGCCGCCGTCGGAGAACTGGGCGACGTCCCCGGGGTAGAGCCGGTCGTCGCGCTCCGGAGTCGCCGAGGCGAGGATCGCCTTGACCATCGAGTCCCGGCTGTGCGGCCAGTCGCCGGGCTCCACCCGGAAGGCCGGCGCCGACGGCACACGGCCCGCGGCCCGTACCGGCGCGCCGGCCCGGCCGTCGTCCGGGAGACCCGGGTCCACCCCGATGTCGCGGGTGATCTCGGCGACCGCCTCGTCCAGGAACCCCCCGGGCACGTCCGGGAACTGCTCGGCGATCACCTCGGCCAGATGGGCCGCCTTGCCCCGGTCGACCACGAACAGCGTGGTGACGGGCAGGAACAGGGCCAGCCGTAAGCAGGCCAGGGCGTACCGGTCGACGTCGGCGCCCCGGCGGTCGGGCGGTGCGAAGAAGCCGGGATGCGCCACGACCTGGCGGCCGTTCTCCCCGGCGGGCGCCGCCGCCTCGAAGTCGATCAGGTACACCGACTCCTCGTCCGGCGCGACCATGATGTTGAAGACGTGCAGGTCGTTGAAGACGATCCCGCGCGCGTGCACCGTGCGCACGGCCCGTTCCACCGCCCCGTGGATCCGTACCGCCCATGCCGTGTAAGCGGCGACGGCCCGCGGATCGGGGTCCGGGCAGAGCAGCGGATGCCGTTCCCCGAAGAAGGAGTTGAGCGGACGCCCTTCGACGAGGTCCATGACGAGGAAGCGGTGGTCGCCGAGGGTGAACCAGTCCCGGACCTCGGGCACCACCCCGGTCCCCGCCACCGCCTCCAACGCCCGCTTCTCCCGCTCCAGCCGGGTGATCGCGTCGGCCCCGTCCGAGGCCAGTCCCGCGTGCGGCCGGCCCTCCTTGAGGACCACCTTGCGTCCGTCCCGGGTATCGGTGCCGGCGTAGACGCCGCCGCCGTTGGAGAAGTGCAGCGCCTTCTCGATGCGGTAGGGCAGTTCGCCCGTCGTCGTCGTGTTGCGGGCCGTCAGGTGGGGCTCCAGGAACGGGGGCAGCGTCACCCACTCCGGCACCTGGAAGGAGGGCGCCCGCCGGTCCGGGACCAGGACCCCCGCGCCGTCGCGCACCGCCGGCACCAGCGAGCCCCGGTCGTCGACGACGAAACTGCGTGCGAACGCCCCGTAGCGGACGTAGAGCGGGCCGTCGGACCAGCGCAGGTCGGTCAGGATGTACGGGCCCTCGAAGCCCTCCAGCAGGGCGCCCAGCTCGCGCAGCACCGTGTGCAGCTGCTCCTCGTCGGACGGATAGACGGTGACGAACTTGCCGCTGGTGTCGCGGCCCGCGTACTTGGTGTTGCGCAGATGCAGCAGATGCGGGCCCGGCACGAACTTGAACGGGACGCGGCGCGGGACGCAGTAGTCCCACACGATGGCCGCGATCCGCTCCGCGTTCGCCCGGGTGGCCGAGGCGTGCACTTTCCAGCCCTGGGCGGGACCCGGCGCGGGGGAGCCGTCCGCGGCGAGCGGTGTCAGGGTCAGCCAGTCGCCGATGCGCGCCGAGGTCCAGCCCTCGGGGACCGGGCGGCGCGCCGTGTCGAACAGCGGCGCGGGCCCGTCGCCGGTCAGCCGGTCGGGCGTCTCGTAGAAGTGCGCGTCCGCCAACGCGTACACCTCGTACCGCTTGTCCATGCGTCCCCTTCCCTCGGCCGGCCGGTGGGCCCGCCAAGAGACTCGCAACAGGACGAGGGCCGTGGACAGTCACGCCTGTCACGACATCCCTGTGCGGAACGCATGCGTCAAGACATGTTCGGTCGGTTTCGAGCGCGGCCGGCGCCCGCTACCCCTCGCCGGCGCCATGAAACGGCCGCAGGGGCTGCGCGGGGACACCTTTGGCGCTGTAATGGCGGACGTGGTCAGTCAGGGTGCCGCGGAGCGCAGAACGGGGCCCCTGTGTGCCGAAATCGCGCTCAAGACGATCGCGGCGGAT
Source organism: Streptomyces rishiriensis (assembly GCF_030815485.1). Classification (NCBI taxonomy): domain Bacteria; kingdom Bacillati; phylum Actinomycetota; class Actinomycetes; order Kitasatosporales; family Streptomycetaceae; genus Streptomyces; species Streptomyces rishiriensis. Next base: position 7,528,801 of record NZ_JAUSWV010000002.1, read on the forward strand.
CCCGCCTCACCCGAACGGGTGAGGCGCACGCTCGAACAGGCGCTCGTCTTCGCCGGCGCGGTCCTCGCCGCGGTCTACACACCCGACGGGGACGGCGACCTGCTCCGGCTGGTCGAGTCGGCCGGCGTGCCGAGGACCCTGTACGGCCTGCGCGAGAGCTACCCGCTCGACGGGCGCTCGCCGCCCGCCGACGCCCACCGCGCCGGACGGCCGCTGTGGCTGGGCCCGGCGGAACTCGCCGACTGCGCGGAGGCGCGACGGATGCCCGCCCGGGACATCCACCTGGCCGTCCTGCCCGTGCACGGCGGCACCGGAGGCTGTCTGCTCGCGGTGAGCGAGCGCCCCGGCGGCTTCGGCGCCGACGACCGGGCCTGTCTGCAGCTCGTCGCCGAGGCCGTCGTCCTGCCCGCTCCGGCCCTCCCCGCCGAGGACGAGGAACTGCGCCCCCACGCCTTCAGCCTGGCCATGGACAGCGGGCGGGTCGAGGTCGGCGACGCGCTCCTGGAACTGTTCGCCATGAGCCGGGACCGCTTCGACGGCCGGGTGGAGACACTGCTCGGGCTCACCGTCCCCGAAGACCTGCCCTCGCTGATGTCCGTCGTCGAGGCGGACCACATGTCGATCGGCGAGCGCGAGCTGGAGTTCCGCGTCCTCCAGCCCGCCGGGCCGCCGAGATGGCTCAGGCTGCGCGGCCGGCTGCTGCCCGGCGACGGCAGGCCGGCGCGGCTCGTCGGCACCGTCACCGACGCCTCGACCCTGCGCGGCGAGGTCAACGACGTCGCCCGCGTCCAGCGGCTGGCCGCCGCGCTCGCCACCGCGGGCACCGTCAGCGACGTCGGACAGGCCGTCGTCGCCGCGCTGCGCAAGCCGCTGCGGGCCGACCGGATCGCGCTCGCCGAGCTGGAGAACGACCGCCTCGTGGTCACCGTCCTCGACCCGCCCGAACCCGAGGCCTGGCCCGAGCTGTGGCAGCTGGAGTGGCGTGCCGAGTGGCCCGACGCGCCCGTGCGCGCCATGCCCACCCTGGCCGCCGCGCTGCACGAGGGCCGCGCCCGGATCTGGCCCGCAGGCACCGCCCTGGAACCGGCCCTCGCCGAGGTCGGCCCCGGCGGCCTCGCCGTCCTGCCGCTGTCCGCCGGGAGCCGCATGGCCGGCGCCTGCCTCATCGGCTGGGACGAGCCGCACGACTTCGGCCCGGACGAACGCGCGCTGCTCACCGCCTCCGCCGGTCTCGCCGGTCAGGCCCTGTCGCGCGTCCGCGCCTTCGACGCCGAGCACGAGCTCGTCGGCATGCTCCAGCGCCAGCTGCTCCCGCGCCGCCTGCCGGAGCTCCCCGGCGCCGTCGCCGTCGCCCGCTACCTGCCGGCCACCGCGGGCCTCGAGTTGGGCGGCGACTGGTACGACGTGATCCCGCTGTCCGACCACCACGTCGCGCTCGTCATCGGCGACGTCCAGGGACACAGCGCGGGCGCCGCCACCCTCATGGGCCAGATGCGCACGGCGCTGCGCGCCTACGCGGCCGAGGGGCACCCGCCGGACGTCGTCGTCTCCCACGCCAACCGGCTCCTGATGGAGCTGGAGACGGACCTCTTCGCCACCTGCTGCTATGTCGACGTCGACATGGAGGAGGGCACCGCCTGGTGTGTGCGGGCGGGCCACCCGCCACCCGTCCTGCGGTACCCGGACGGATCGACCGACATCGCCGAGACGGACGGCGGCCCGCCGCTCGGCGTGGTGACCCGGGCCGAGTTCCCGATGACCCCGCTGCGCCTGGTGCCCGGCACCGTCATCGCCCTGACCACGGACGGACTCGTGGAGTCCGCCGACATGGACATCGACACCGGCCTGGGCCGCCTCGCCCACGAACTGAGCGTTTCCGACCCGGCACGCCTGGGTCCCCTCGCCGACGCCCTGCTCGGCAACGCCCACCGCGGCGACGACGTCGCCCTGCTCCTCATGCGCTACGACGGCATGGCCGTGAAACCCCTGCGCGAGGGCTGGACGGTGTGGCGGGTGCCCGAGGCGGCCCGGCAGGCCCGCCGCTTCACCCGGCGCACCCTGCGCGTCTGGGGCGTGCCCGCCGACGCGATGGACACCGCCCTGCTCGTGGTCTCCGAACTGGTGACCAACGCCCTGGTGCACACCGACGGCCGGGTCCGTCTCGACCTCGTCCTCATCGGCCGCCGACTGCGCGTCGCCGTCACCGACGCCTCCCCCCGCAGCCCCGTCAAGCCGAGCAGCCTCGGCTGGGAGGCCACCGGCGGCCGGGGCATCCTCCTCGTCGAGGCCATGTCCGACGCCTGGGGGACGGTGCCGGTCAGCGGCGGCAAGCAGGTGTGGAGCGACCTTTCGCTGGACCACTGAGCCACCGGGCCGCCGAGTGTCCCGGAGCGCGAAGGGGGTACCCGCCCCCCATGGACACCTTCGCCTCCGCGTATCTCGCGGCATCCGGAAAGTCCGTGCTGGCCACTGCCGCCTTCATCGTCGTCGGGGTCGTGCTCGTCGGCGGCCTGATCTGGGCCTTCCGGCTCGGCATCAAGGTCCGCGAACGCGAGCCCGCGCCGCCGAAGCCGCACGAACAGCCCCGCAGGCCCGGCTCCGGCCCGGCCCAGGAGGCCCGCCGGGCCCGCGAGCCCAACGAGATGCCGTCGGCGACCGACGAGAGCGAACGCCTCACCCCGCACGAGCTGCGGCCCACCGGCAGCCGGGACAGCGCCGACCAGCGCCGCCCCCGCTGGGACGAGGGTTCCGGCGGCTCGTTCGGCAGCGGCGGCCAGGGTGGCCCCTGACCGGGGCGAGAGCCCGCTGACCAGAAGGGTCGCCGAGGCGAGCGCCCGGTGACCGAGAAGGGCGATGAACCGTCATGACCGCGCACACCGAGGACAAACCCCAGGCCCGCCGGGCCGAGACCGGCTGGGCCAGGGCCCGGCGGCTGCGCCGCGCCGCGGCCGCGCCCCGCACCTGTCTGCCGGCCGTCGCCGTGCCCGGCGCGGTCGTCGGGATGCAGTCCGGCCCGGAATGGAACATTGTCAGGGGTGAGGACTGACCGGCGCACAGTGCGCGCAGAGGGACGGAAGCGGTCGCTGCCGGGCGACCGGGGCTGGAGTGGGGCTCATGAAGGCTCTTGTGCTGTCCGGCGGCGCGGGGACGCGCCTGCGGCCGATCACCCACACCTCGGCCAAACAGCTCGTACCGGTGGCCAACAAGGCCGTGCTGTTCTACGGCCTGGAGTCCATCGCCGCCGCCGGTGTCACCGAGGTCGGTGTGATCGTCGGTGACACCGCGCAGGAGATCCGGGAGGCCGTCGGCGACGGCTCCCGGTTCGGCCTGGAGATCACCTACATCCCGCAGGACAGGCCGCTCGGCCTCGCCCACGCGGTGATCGTCGCCCGCGACTTCCTCGGCGAGGACGACTTCGTGATGTACCTCGGCGACAACTTCATCGTCGGAGGCATCACCGACCTCGTCGACGAGTTCCGCAGGAACCGGCCCGACGCCCAGATCCTGCTCACCCGGGTCCCCGACCCCCGCGCCTTCGGAGTCGCCGAACTCGACGCCGCGGGCCAGGTCGTGGGCCTCGAGGAGAAGCCCCCGCATCCCAAGAGCGACCTCGCCCTGGTCGGCGTCTACCTCTTCACGTCAGCGATCCACGACGCCGTGCGCGCCATCGGCCCCTCCCGGCGCGGCGAGCTGGAGATCACCGACGCCGTCCAGCGGCTCATCGACACCGGCGCCCGGGTGCGCTCCACGATCATCAAGGGCTACTGGAAGGACACCGGCAACGTCGTCGACATGCTGGAGGTCAACCGGACCGTGCTGGAGAGCCTCGAGCGCCGCATCGACGGCGAGGTCGACGAGGCCTCCGAGGCGGTCGGACGGGTCGTCGTGGAGGCCGGCGCCAGGGTGGTGAACTCACGCCTGGTGGGGCCCGTCGTCCTCGGAGCCGGCAGCGAGGTCCGCGACTCCTACGTCGGCCCCTTCACCTCCGTCGGCGAGAACTGCCGGATCACCGACAGCGAGCTGGAGTTCTCCATCGTGCTGCGCGGCTCCTCCATCGAGGGAGTCGGTCGCATCGAGAACTCGCTGATCGGCCGGTATGTCGAGGTCACTCCGGCGGCCGGCGTGTCCAGCGCCCACCGGCTGGTCCTCGGCGACCACAGCAAGGTACAGATCCACACATGAACCTCCTCGTCACCGGGGCCGCCGGATTCATCGGCTCCACGTACGTGCGCGGCCTGCTGGACCGCGACCCCGCCGTGCGGATCACCGTCCTGGACAAGCTGACGTACGCGGGCAGCCGCACCAACCTGCCGGCCGGGCACCCCCGGCTGGACTTCGAGCACGGCGACATCTGCGACGCCGCTCTCGTGGACAAGCTGACCGCCGCCGCCGACCAGGTCGTCCACTTCGCCGCCGAGTCCCACGTCGACCGCTCCATCGACGGCGCGGGCACGTTCGTCCGCACCAACGTCCTCGGCACCCAGACGCTGCTCGACGCGGCCCTGCGGCACGGCGTCGGCCCGTTCGTGCACGTCTCCACCGACGAGGTGTACGGCTCCATCGAGACCGGCGCCTGGACCGAGGACCACCCGCTGCGCCCCAACTCCCCGTACGCCGCCTCGAAGGCCTCCTCCGACCTGATCGCCCTCTCCTACCACCGCACCCACGGCCTGGACGTCCGCGTCACCCGCTGCTCCAACAACTACGGCCCGCACCAGTTCCCCGAGAAGGTGATCCCGCTCTTCGTCACCAACCTCCTGGACGGCGAGCAGGTCCCCCTCTACGGCGACGGACGCAACGTCCGTGACTGGCTGCACGTAGAGGACCACTGCGCGGCGGTCGACCTGGTCCGCACGAAGGGCCGCCCCGGCGAGGTCCACAACATCGGCGGCGGCACCCAGCTGAGCAACCGCGAGCTGACCGCTCTGCTCCTCGACGCCTGCGGGGCCGGCTGGGACCGGGTCCGCCACGTCGAGGACCGCAAGGGCCACGACCTGCGCTACTGCGTCGACTGGACGAAGGCCCGCACCGAGCTCGGCTACCGGCCCCGCCACGACTTCGCCACCGGTCTCGCCGAGACGGTCGCGTGGTACCGGGACCACCGCGACTGGTGGGAGCCCCTGAAGCGACAAGCGCGCTCGACATGAGATGGCTGGTCACCGGCGCGGGCGGCATGCTCGGCCGGGACACGGTGGCGGAACTGGTGCGGCGCGGCGAGGACGTGACCGGCCTCGACCGTGCCGGCCTGGACATCACCCGGCCCGGTTCCGTGGCCCGGGCGTTCGCCGCGCACCGGCCCGACCTGGTGGTCAACTGCGCCGCCTACACGGCCGTCGACAACGCCGAGACCGACGCGGCCCGCGCGCTGCTGGTCAACGGCGAGGGTCCCGGGCTGCTGGCCGCCGCCTGCGCCGCGCACGGCGCCCGTCTGGTCCACGTCTCCACGGACTACGTCTTCGACGGTGCGGCGCGGGCCCCCTACCGGGAGGACCACCCGCCGTCCCCCCGCACCGTCTACGGCCGCACCAAGCTGGCGGGCGAACGGGCCGTCCGGGCCGCGCTCCCGGACGCCGGCGTGATCGTGCGCACCGCCTGGCTCTACGGCGCCCACGGCCGCAGCTTCGTCCGCACGATGCTGGAGCTCCAGACCCGCCGCGACACCGTCGACGTCGTCGACGACCAGCGCGGCCAGCCCACCTGGAGCGCGGACGTCGCCGCCCGCATCGCCGATCTGGGACCGAAGGCCGGCCGTGGCGCGACGGGTGTCTTCCACGCCACCTCGGCCGGCGAGGCCACCTGGTACGACCTGGCCCGCGAGGTGTTCCGCTCCGTCGGCGCCGATCCGGACCGGGTGCGTCCCACCACCGGCGACGCCTTCCCCGGGCCCGCGCCCCGTCCCGCGTACAGCGTGCTCGCGCACGGCCGGTGGCGGGAGGTGGGCCTGTCGCCGCCACGGGACTGGCGCGCCGCCCTGGGACAGGCGCTTCCCCTGATCCGCAAGGCGTCCTTCGACCCGGTGTCCCTCAAGGAGTCCCTTCGTGAAACGCCATGAGTTCCTGCGGGAACTGCACAAGGCCACCGCCAACCGCAACTACCTGGAGATCGGCGTCAACGACGGCCGCAGTCTGCGGCTGTCCCGGGTGCCCAGCATCGCGGTCGACCCGGCGTTCAAGGTCACCACGGAGATCCGCTGCGACGTCCACCTGGTGAAGGCCACCAGCGACGACTTCTTCGCGCGCCGCGACCCCCTCGCCCATCTCAGGGGCGGCCGCAACCCGCTGCGCAACCTCGCCCGGGGCCGCCACCCGCTCGGCCACTGGCGCCGTACCACCCTCGACCTGTCCTTCATCGACGGCATGCACCTCTTCGAGTACGCGCTGCGCGACTTCATCAACGTCGAGAGGCACTCCGACTGGTCCAGCGTGATCGTCCTCGACGACATGCTGCCCCGGGGCGTCGACGAGGCCGCCCGCGACCGGCACACCACCGCCTGGACAGGCGACGTCTACAAGATCGTCGAGATCCTGGCCCGCTACCGGCCCGACCTGGTGGCGGTCCCCGTCGACACACAGCCGACCGGACAGCTCGTCGTCTTCGGCGCGGACCCCCGCAACCCCGTGCTGCGCGACAAGTACCAGGAGATCGTCGCCGAGTACGACGTCCCCGACCCGCAGAAGGTCCCCGAGGCGATTCTGGAACGGGTGCGGGCGGTGCGGCCCGCGACCCTGCTGCGGGCGGGTTTCTGGAAGCCGCTGGTGCGGGCCCGCAACCGGGGCCTCGACCGCTCCCGGGGCTGGGAGCCGCTGCGCTCGGCGGTGGAACGGGCGGCGGTCAGCCGCTGATCCTCAGCTCCCGGTACCGCTCCCGGCAGGACGCGTACGACGGCAGCAGGCCCGACGCCCGCGCCCGGGCCAGCGACGGCGCCCGCGCGTCCTTGGGCGACAGCACCGGCTCCACGCCCCGCGGCCAGTCGATGCCCAGCGCCGGGTCGAGCGGATGCACCCCGTGCTCATGCCCGGGCGCGTACCCGGTCGAGCAGAGGTAGACCACGGTGGCCTCGTCGGTCAGGGCCAGGAAGGCGTGGCCGAGGCCCTCGGCGAGGAACACCGCGTGCCGGGTGTCGTCGTCCAGCCGGACCGCCTCCCACCGGCCGAACAGGGGTGAGCCCACGCGCAGGTCGACGACCACGTCGAGCACCGCCCCGTGGACACAGGTGACGTACTTGGCCTGCCCGGGCGGCACGTCCGAGAAATGGATCCCGCGCAGCACGCCCCGGCGCGAGACGGAGCAGTTGGCCTGGGCGAGCTCCAGGTCGTAACCGGTGGCCTCGCGGAACTCCGGCGTCCGGTACCACTCGTGGAAGCTGCCCCGCCCGTCGGGGAACACCTTGGGTTCCAGCACCCAGGCCCCCTCGATGTCCAGTGGCCGCATGTCTACCTCCTGCGGGGCGTGATGCTCTGGAGTGCCCGGTACAGCGCCCTTCGCACCCGGCGGGCCAGGCGCCGCGGTCCGGCGGGCTGGGGCGCCGGCACCACGAGGACGCCGTCGGACGCCACGTGCAGGGCGAAGGGCAGCGGGCGGAAGCGCGCCCCGTCCGCGTCCGGGGTGAGGCACACCGTCGCGAGCCAGGTGCCGCCCAGCAGATCGCCGACCGGCAGGACGGCCGCCAGCCGGCCGCCCGGCGAGAGGGTCCCGAAGACCTCGCGCGAACTGCCGGACCTGGTCCCGGTCAGCCGCAGCAGCACATCGGCGGGCTCGGGCACGTGCAGCGGCAGGACCACGTGGAGCCGGTCCTCCGCGACGGCGACGTCCCCGGCCGCCACCCGGCCCAGGCCCAGCCGCTCGCCCGCGTGACCGACGTCCAGCGCGAGGCTCGCGTACCGGTCGGTCCAGTACGGCAGCACCACGCGCCCGGCGACCACCCCCGCGGGCGGGGCCGGACGGCCGTGCCGGGGCGCCGGACCGAGCCGCAGCTCCTTCGTCCAGCCGCCCAGGCCGACGCGCACGTACACGTCCCACAGCCCCTCGCCCGCCGGCCCGCCGCTCAGCGCCGTGGCGGGATCGATGGTGGCGGTCGCCCGCAGGACGAGCCGCACCTGGCTGCCGTCGCCGGCCGGGACCGTCTCCCGGACCACGCCCACCGGCTGGAAGTACTGCGCCGAGCTGGCCCGCTCCCGCAGCAGCAGATCGGGCACGGCCCGGTCGAACCGGCCCACGGTGTCCGTGCCCAGCCACCGGACCGCCTCGGCGACGTCCCGCGGCGGCCACTGCGGGGAACCCCCGGCGGACGGGAAGGTCATCGGCCCGCCGTCGTGCGTCAGCTCGGCGGCGAAGACGATCCGCAGCACACCGCCCTGCCAGGTGACGTCCTCCGGGTCGACGGCGAGCGCGACGCCCGCCTCCCACTCCGCGAACGCGACGAGGTCCTCGTAGCGTCCGTCGGCGGCCAGCGCGGCGACGACCCGCTGGGTGGGCTGCAGCGGCGCCGCCACACCCGGCCCGAACCGCTCGACGACGACCCCGTGGATCTCCTCGAACAGGTCCCTGCGGTAGTCCTCGGGCAGGCCGAGGAAGCGTGTGCCGCGCAGCCGCTCGACCATCTCGACGCGCAGCCACCGCCGGAACAGCTTGTCGCGCAGCGGACCCGGCTCGGTGTACCGCTCGACGACGTCGAGAGCCTCCCGCAGGTTCTTGAAGTACCCCACCGGGTCGAACCGCTGGAAGCCCGCGTTCGCGGCGTCGTCGCGTCGGACGTGGTAGTAGCAGACGTAGTCGCTGAGCACCGAGACGTTGTCCGCGCGCAGATAGGCCTCGGTGACGAAGACATGGTCCTCCAGGCGCCGTCGGCCTTCGGGAAAACGCAGGCCGGTGCGGTCCAGGAACGCCCGGCGGACCATCTTGTGCGGGGTGAGACTGTCGATCAGCGGCGCGTTCTCGACGGTGGCGTGCGGACGGTTGGTGCGGAACAGCTCCACCGGCACCCCGCGGCCCTTGCCGGCCATCTTGCCCACCACGACATCGGCGTCGTTCGCGACCCCGTAGGCGTACATCCGCTCCAGGGCCTCGTCGCCGAGGTGGTCGTCGTTGTCGACGAACATCACGTACTCGCCCCTGGAGACGTCGATGCCGACGTTGCGGGGTTTGCCCGCCCAGCCCGAGTTCTCCTGGTGGACGACCCGGACCCGGGGGTCCTCGGCGGCGACCGCGTCCAGCCGGGCCGGTGTGGCGTCGGTGGAGCCGTCGTCGACGAAGATCACCTCGTACTCGTCCGGCGGCAGCGACTGCCTGAGCAGCGAGGCGAGACACTCCTCGATGTAGGGACCGGGGTTGTAGACGGGGACGATGACGCTGACCTTGACCGGCATCGGGCTCCTGGCCCCCTTGCTGGATCGCTCTGCCGTGCTGGATCGCTCTGCCGTGCGCGCGACGGAGGGTGCGCGTGGCCCGATGCTAACCCCGCCGCCGACGCCCCACCTGTCCGGATTGATCCGAGTCGGGGATTTTGTAGTCTGGCGCCGTGCGCCTGCTGATGATGTCCGACACCCACCTCCCCCGGCGCGCCAAGGCGCTGCCCGCCCCGCTGCTCGACGAGCTTCCGCTCGCGGACGTGGTGATCCATGCCGGCGACTGGGTCGACACGGACACCCTGGACCTGCTGGAGAGCCGCAGCCGTCGGGTCGTCGGCGTGTACGGCAACAACGACGGCCCGGACCTGCGGGCCCGGCTGCCCGAGACCGCCTTCGCCGAACTGGGCGGACTGCGGTTCGGGGTGGTCCACGAGACGGGCCCCGCCCAGGGCCGCGAGGCCCGCTGTGCCGCCCGCTTCCCCGACCTCGACGTCCTGGTGTTCGGCCACAGCCACATCCCCTGGGACACCACCGCCCCCGGTGGACCGCGCCTGCTCAACCCCGGTTCCCCGACCGACCGCCGCCGTCAGCCGTACTGCACCTACCTGACCGCCACCGCGGCCGACGGCAGGCTCACCGACCTCGTCCTGCACCGGCTGCCCCCGCGCCGATGACGGAGCCGGGACAGAGAACCGGGCCGCGCCCGGCCGAGCTGGTCGGGGGCGGCCCGGAACTTGCGAGTGTGCGTTGCTTCAACGGACCTCCTTCCTTCGTGAGACGAAGGACAGAGGACATGCATGCCTGTCCGTTAAGTGCGCCTACCCGTTCACACGCACTTCACACCTTTAGGTCAAAATCATCAAGATTCGGTCGATAGGTGTGATCAGGGCGATCTGCGTCATTCGCTTCCAGGGGGTTGAAGGCGGTGGACCCACCTCACCGCGCGCGGTGGATCGCCCCGGCCGTCGCGGTCAGCGGGGCCCCGCTGCCGCCCCAGCGCAGGGCGACGATCTCGGCGGCCACCGACACGGCGACCTCCTCGGGTGTACGGGCCCCCAGGTCCAGCCCGACCGGTGAGCGCAGCCGGGCCAGTTCGGCGTCGGTGAGCCCGGCCCCGACGAGTCGGGCCCGGCGTTCGTCGTGGGTGCGGCGGCTGCCCATCGCCCCGATGTACGCGGCCGGCCGGCGCAGAGCCACCTCGAGCAGCGGCACGTCGAACTTCGGGTCGTGGGTCAGCACGCAGATCGCCGTGCGCTCGTCGGTCTCTGTGCCGTGCAGATACCGGTGCGGCCATTCCGCGACCACCTCGACGCCCGGTGGGAAGCGCTTCGGGGTGGCGAAGACCGGGCGGGCGTCGCACACCGTGACCCGGTAGCCCAGGAAGTCGCCGACCCGGGCCACGGCGGCCGCGTAGTCGATCGCGCCGAACACCAGCATGCGCGGCGGCGGCGCGAAGGAGTGCAGGAACACCGCGACGGTGTCCTCCCGCCGCTGACCGCGCGGCCCGTAGTGCCGGACGCCGGTGACGCCCAGCGCGAGTTCGCCGCGCGCGTCGGCGGTGACGGCCGCGTCCAGACCCTCCGTGCCCAGCGTGCCGGAGGTCCGGTCCGGCCAGACGGCGAGGGTGGCTCCGCGCGGCGCGGGGCCGTCGGTCACCGTGGCCGCCGTCACCGGCTCGCCCGCGGCGACCGACTCCGCGACGGAGCCGAAGGACGGGTCGAGGCCGGGCGTGACGGGGCGGACGAGCAGCGTGATCTCGCCGCCGCAGGTCAGGCCCACGGCGAAGGCGTCCTCGTCGCTGTAGCCGAAGGTCTCCAGCCGGGCCGCCCCGTCGGCCACGACCTCCCGCGCCAGTTCGAAGACCGCGCCCTCCACGCAGCCCCCGGACACGCTGCCCACGACCTCGTCGTCCGGCCCCACCGCCATCGCCGCGCCGGGATCGCGCGGAGCGCTGCGGCTGACGGCGACCACGGTGGCGAGTCCGAACGGCGCACCGGCCGCGTACCACCCGCTCAGCACCGGGAGAATCTCGCGCACGATCGGTTCCCTTCCGGCCGCGACGGCCGTGTCGGCCGTTTCTCCTGAACGGTAATCCGCAGCGGCTCGGCCCGCCGGTCCGCGCCGCGCGGGGCGCCTGGTGCACGGGCCCGGCCGGTTGCCAACTGCGCTGACAGGGAATGAACTTACTCGTGGGTCAGAAGGTATTGACGGTGTCCGGAAATCACCGGACTGTAGTGGACATGCCGAATATCCGGGCTCGTCTGCTCGCTGTTCTGGTGGTCCTCTGCGGACTCTGTGGCTTCCTGACGGTGGCGGGCTCTCCGACCGCCGGCGCGGCCACGCTCCCCGACTCCCTCTCCTTCGACGGCACGGCGCTCACCGTGTCGGGCGGCCGCTTCGTCGACGCGGGCGGCCGTGAGGTCGTACTGCGCGGCTACAACGTCTCCGGCGAGACCAAGCTCGCGGAGAACAAGGGCCTGCCCTTCGCCTCCGTCGCCGACGCCAAGAAGTCCGCGACGGCCCTGCGCGCCCTCGGCGGCGGAAACTCCGTCCGCTTCCTGCTCTCCTGGGCCTACGCCGAACCGGTGCGCGGCCAGGTCGACACCACCTACCTGGCCGCCGCCACCGCACAGATGCGCGCCTTCCTGGCCGCCGGCATCCGGGTCTACCCCGACTTCCACCAGGACCTCTACTCGCGCCACCTGTTCAACCCGGGCAGCTGGTACACGGGCGACGGCGCCCCCGCGTGGGCGGTGGCCCTCGGCGGTTACCCCGCCGAGTCCTGCGGCATCTGCTTCCTCTGGGGTCAGAACATCACCCAGAACGGTGCGGTGAAGGCCGCCCAGTACGACTTCTGGCACAACAACCACGGTCTGCAGGACTCCTTCCTGGCCACCGCCCAGAAGACCATGGCGTACCTCAGGACGAACCTGACCACGGAGGAGTTCAACGGCGTCCTCGGCTTCGACCCCTACAACGAGCCCTACGCCGGCTCCTATGACTCCGGCCAGACCAGCCGCACCTGGGAACGCGACCTGCTGTGGCCCTTCTACGTGAAGTTCCGGGCCCGGATGGACGCGGCCGGCTGGACCGACAAGCCCGCCTTCGTCGAGCCGAACCTGTTCTGGAACGGCAACGTCAGCAAGGAGGAGGGCGGCCTCCTCGACGCGGGCACGCTCGGCTCCCGCTACGTCTTCAACACCCACTTCTACGATCAGAAGGCCATCTCCGGCGTCCTGATGTGGGGCAACGCGCAGGACGGCCAGTACGTGACCGACTTCGGCAACGTCCGCGACCGCGCCTCGGCCACTGGGACGACGGCGGTCGTCAGCGAGTTCGGCCATCCCCTGAACGGTACGACCGCCGGCAAGGCCCCGACCGTCCTGAAGGCGATGTACCAGGCCCTCGACTCCCGGGTGAAGGGCGCCGACTGGTGGACGACCCCGGCGACCTCGGGTCCGGTCCTCTCCGGTTCGCAGTGGCAGTGGGACATCTACAACGGCCGCCACCACGAGCTGATGAACGGCAACGCCGACAAGGTGCTCACGACCGGCGACGCCTGGAACGACGAGGACCTCTCCGCCGTACGCCTGGACGACAGCGGCACGGCGACCCTCCGTCAGGACGCCCGGCTGCTCGACCGTCTCTACCCGAGCGCCACTTCCGGCACGACCGTCGCCTTCACCTACGAGGACCGCTCCCGCGACGGCTCCACCACGCTCACCTGGAACCCGGTTCCCGGTTCCCTGCCGAACACGAAACAGCTCGTCGGCTCCGGTCAGTACGGCCTGTTGGTGTGGCGCTCCAACGGCGGCACGGCGCCCACCGAACTGCATCTGCCGGCCTCCTTCCCCACCGCCACGACGACGGTCGTCTCCGATCTGGGCGCGGTGTACGCCCCGCCCGCGTACACGACGACCACCAGGATCGGCGCCGCCGCCGAGCCGGGCGGCACGGGCAGCAGGCGCCTGCTGCTCAGTGCGCCGGACTCGGGCGCCGTGCACTACGCCCTGGTCGCCAACGGGTCGACCGCGCCGTCCGCGACCCTGCTGGCCGCCGCCCGCACGGAGCTGTCGGCGTGGGTGGCGCAGAAGGTGGGGTGACCGGGCCGGACACGGCGCCGGGGCGGGTGGCGGTCGCCGCCACCCGCCCCGGCGTCCCGAGGAGCCGTCAGTTCGCCTTCGCTCCCGTCCAGTTCGGCGCGACATGGCCGATCCGGACCCGCTGCGGATGGTCGCCCACCGGCACCGACACGACCTTCCGCCCGGTGGCGAAGTCGATCGCCGTGATCTGGTCGGCGCCGCTCTCGGAGATCACGCAGCTCCTGCCGTCGCCGCTGACCGTGGCCCAGTAGGGCTTGGAGGCGGTGACCAGCGGGCCCTCCTGGAGGGTGGCCCGGTCGACGACCGTGGCGTAGTCGTCCATCGTGCCCGCCACGCACAGCTTGCCGCCGTCGGGGCTCATCGAGATGCCGTGATGGCGTGAGTCGTTGACGAACGTGGTGCGGTCGTCGCTGGTCGCGGGGTTCTTCGGCAGCGTCTTCGTCCGGGTGATGCGGTCCGTGGCGAGGTCGTACTCGAAGAAGCCGTTGAAGAACGAGACCTGGAAGTACAGCTTGGACTCGTCCGGTGAGAAGACCGCCGGGCGCACCGCGTCCGAGTAGCCCGTGAGACCGATCGCGTCCAGCCGCTGCCGCATGTCGATGACTCTGACCTGCTGATACGTGGTCGCGTCCACGACGGTGATACGCCGGTCGCCCTTCGTGAAGTCCTGCCACGGGGCGTCCTGCGAGGTGTTCACGTCGCCGATCGACATGTTGTAGATGTACTTGCCGTCCTTGGTGAAGATGTTCTCGTGCGGCTTGTCGCCCGTCTTGAACGAGCCCAGCTGCTTGCCGGTGCCGATGTCCAGGACGTGCACGGTGTTCGAGATCGACGCGGAGACCGCGACCCGGGTGCCGTCGGGCGAGACGGCCATGTGGTCGGAGCGGTAACCGGACACCGGGAAGCGCCAGTTGATGTTCCCGGTGGCCAGGTCGATGGAGACGACGTCGGTGAAGCTGGGCCGGGAGACGACCACCGAGGCGCCGTCCGGCGTGGTGTACATGTCATCGACGAACTGGTCGTGTCCCTCGCCGACACCGTTGCGGATGGCCTGGAAGTAGATCCACTTGATCGGGTCGGCGTTGATCTCCGCCATCCGGGCGCTCTTGTCGGGGATGACGTTGATCCGGCCGACCTTGGCGAAGGCGCCGCTGGACTCGACGACGTCCGCGGTGCCCTCCCAGTTGTTGCCGACGAAGAGCACCTCGCGCAGTGCGGCGGCGGTCGAGACGTCGGAGTCGGCGGCGGCGGCCGTGGCGGCGGTCGCGGGAGCGGTGACGGTCAGGACGAGGGCGGCGGCTACGGAGCAAAGGTGCCTGGATCTGAAGGCAGGCATGGCTGCTCTCTCCTCTGGGGGTGGCAGGTGTGGGGGAGGGCGGGAGGGGCCCGCCCAATCTGAACACGGAAGCATTCAGACCTTCCTTACTGGAAAGTAAGGAAGAGAGGCCCTTCGCCACAAGACTCCGTACACGACAAAATTGGCGACGGGGGAGCACGGAACGACGAGGGAGGGTCAGTGGCGGGCAGGCTCAGGGCGCCGACCGGCCGGTACGGCGGCAAGTCCGCCGAACAGCGGCAGGTCGAGCGACGCGGGAGATTTCTGGAGGCGGCGCTGCGGTTGTTCGGGGACGTCCCCGGCTACCGCGGCACCACGGTCGCGTCGCTGAGCGAGGCCGCCGGCCTGTCGACCCGCCAGTTCTACGAGGAGTTCCGCACCCTCGAGGACGTCCTGGCGGCGCTGCACCTCCAGGTCAACGACTGGGCCGAGGAGGCGGTGCTGGCCGCCTTCGCGGCCGCCCAGGACCTGCCGCTCCGTGAGCGGGTCACCGCGATCTTCCACGCCTACGCGGCCGACGTGACCTCCGACCCGCGCCGCATCCGGATCACCTTCGTGGAGATCGTCGGGGTCAGCCCCCGGCTGGAGGAACAGCGACTGGCCCGCCGGGCCCGCTGGGTCGACCTCATCTGCGCCGAGGCGTCGGCGGCCGCCGCCCGCGGCGAGGCGGCGCCCCGCGACTACCGCCTGGCGGCGACAGCCTTCATAGGCAGTGTCAACGGCCTCCTCCACGACTGGAGCGCCGGGTGGGTGGACGCGACCCTGGACGAGGTGGTGGACGAACTGGTGCGGCAACTGCTGGGAATCCTGCGGCCGGAAGGGTGGGAACGGCATTCCTCCTGAACCGACGCCGGGGGACGGCCAGGTGCCGGGGGCGTTCGACGGGGACGTGCAACCGCCGCCGGCCGGCCCGGCCGACGAGGGGTCCCGTGAACCGCCTGCGCCGCCCGGTCTGGAAGACGAACGGGAGTGGGCGGTCTACACACAGGCCCTGGAGGAATGCCTGACCGCCCCCGAGGTGGCGAGCCGCCTGGACCGGCGCCCCGGGGCGCTCCGCAACGACGTCGCCGGGGCGATGCGGCTGCCGCGGAACGTCGCCCGGGTCCGTGGCGCGCCGCTGTACCAGGAAGCCTTGCGGCGCTACGAGAACGCGTGTGAGGAGCGGGACCAGGCCGAGGACCGCGTTCTGCAGCTGCTGCCCGGTCTGGGTTGGGACCTGCCCCTGGCGCTGGCCGCCCTGTCCGGGGCGGCTCTGGTCGTCCTGTCCCTGACCGGGAACGGCTGGTGGCCCACCGGGCTCGGCGCCGTGCTGAGCGCTCTGGGCTGGGTCCTGTGGCGGCCGGCGTCCCGCGCCCGGGTGCGGGCCTTCCTGGGCTGCGTGTTCGCACTGACGGCCAGGGCAGGCGGGGTGCGTGCGGTGCGGCACCGGTCCGCCGGCCTCATGTGCGTCGCGGTGCGGGACGTCATGCCCTCGGTGGTGCAGAACGTCGTCTCGGAACTCCTCGGTGACGATGCCCACTGTCTGCTCGTCACCACGGAGTACGAGGGCATCAGAGACCACCGGGACAGTCGTTATGTGGTCGACAACCAGGCCAAGGCGGAGATCAAGCAGAAACTCGATGCCCTGGTCGACGGCACCATCGCCGTGTGCGGACCGCGCGGCTCGGGGAAGTCGACCCTGCTCGCCTCGTGCCTGGGCCCGGACGACCTGAAGGTCTCCGTCCAGGCGCCCGCCTCCTATGCCCCTCTGGAGTTCCTCACCTCGCTCTTCGTCGACCTGTGCCAGAGCTACCTGAAGGACCACGGGTACCGGTTCCCGGAGTTCCGGCGTCTCAGCCCGCTGCGCACCGTGCTGCGCAGGCTCGGCGCCGCCGTACGGGCGCTCACCCGCCGCTTCCTCGTCGGCCTGCTGGCGCTCGGGCTGTTCCTGGTGGGCGTCTTCGCTGCCGTGCGCGGCTTCGTCGAGCACCACTCCGCAGCGGTCGCGCGGGCCGGCGACGACGCTGCCCAGTGGCTGGGGGACGGTCTGGCGGCCGTTCTGGAGGGCAGGCGGCCGTGGCCGGCGCTGTCGGCGGTCGTCCTCGGCCTCGTGGTCTGGAAGTACGTCCGGGAGTGGCGGTTCAGCGGCTTCACCCGCGTGCTGCGTACGGTCCTTCTCGCCCCGGTCGGCCGGTTGCTGATCGTGCTGGCCCTGGTGACCACGTGGTCGCCGAGACCGGTGATCGCCTGGTTCGAGGACTGGCGGTACGACGAACCGGCCGTCTACTACCCGACGATGACGGTCGTGGCGGTGCTCGCCGTCATCGCGGTGTGGATGGTGGTCACGCCGTTCTGGCCATACGTGCACGGGACCACCGCGCGGGTCGCGGTCCTGGTCTTCGTGCTCGGGCTCGCCGGGGGGTTCGCCGACGACCGGATGCGGCACGCGGCCTTCGGATGGGACCTGTCCCAACGAGTGGCGCTGGTCTGCCTGGGCGCCGTCATGGTCCGGCTGTCCGGGTGGAAGCGCGTGACGCGGGAGCCGACCCTGGCCGGGCGGTGCCGGGACCACCTCTACCGGCTCCAGACGGTGCAGAGCGTCACGTACGGCGCGAGCGGAGCCCCGGCCGGTGGGCTGCTGAGCCTGGGATCCACCTACGGCACCTCGTTCACCGCGTCCCCTCTGACTCTGCCCGAGCTCGTCCAGCAGCTGAGGCGCACCCTGGCCGAAGTGGCTGCGGAACTGCGGCCGCAGGAACGGCGCCTGGTGGTCACCATCGACGAGATCGACCGGCTGGGTTCCACGGCCCAGGCGCTGGAGTTCCTCGGGGAGATCAAGGCCATCCTGGGCGTCACCGGCGTGCACTTCCTGATCTCGGTCTCGGAGGACGTGGGGGCGTCCTTCGTCCGGCGGGGGCTGCCGGGGCGCGATGTCGCGGACAGCACCTTCGACGACGTCGTCCATGTGCGACCCTGCTCGTTCGAGGAGTCGAAGCGGATACTGGACCGGCGCGCCGCCGGTGTCTCGGAGCCGTTCGTGGCGCTCGCCCACGCCTTGGCCGGCGGTGTGCCGCGGGACCTCATCCGGTACTCCCGCGAGATGGTGGCGCTGCGCGAGAGCAGGGGAGAGGTCGA
Source organism: Streptomyces rishiriensis (assembly GCF_030815485.1). Lineage (NCBI taxonomy): Bacteria > Bacillati > Actinomycetota > Actinomycetes > Kitasatosporales > Streptomycetaceae > Streptomyces > Streptomyces rishiriensis. The sequence continues at coordinate 7,546,701 of NZ_JAUSWV010000002.1, forward strand.
GCTGCGGAACATCGCCGGCCGGCTCGTCACCCGCGCGATGCGGGAGACGGTCGACGCCTTCAGGGCCGGGGCGAAGGAGGGCGCCCTGCCCACCCGGAGCACGGACATGGTCTTCGGGGCGACCAGGCGACTGGCGGAATTCCTGCATGCGGACTGTCTGTGCGAACTCGACAGGATGAGAGGGCACATCGGCCGGTTCGCGCAGTGGGCGGACGGTCCCGGCGGCGCCGAACTGCGGGCGGACCTGCCCGCCGACACCCTGGAGCGTCTGGAGGAGGTCGCCGCCTACGCGTACTTCTGCGTCACCCTCCTCGATGTGTTCGCGGTTCCCGGGTTCGAGCGCCGCCGTACGCAGGCACACGTGCACCGACCGGACGGAAGCCTCGAGCGGCTGGCGGTCGTGCGCGGAGAGCTCTCGCTGTCGCCGCACAGCGCCCGTCGGCTTCTGGACGACACCCGGGCGGCATGGGGGCTGCCGCGCGTGCCCGCTCCCCACCTGCCGGAGATCGTGGAGACCGTCCGCAGATCCTGCCCGCACTACGCCGAGTGAGGCCGTCCGTCACCGTTCTCCAGCCGGTCCACCACGGCCACCACCCGGGCCGTTCCGTTCTCCTCGCCCACCCGCAGGCCCAACCCCCGTGCGCGCCGGGCGAATCCGGGCTCCCGGGTGGCTCGCAGGAGTGCGGTGGTCAGGGTGTCCGCGGTCAGTCGGCGCAGCGGTACCGCGGACGGCGCCACGCCGAGGCGGACCAGGCGGTCGGCCCAGAAGCTCTCGTCGAACTGGATCGGTACCGGGACGGCGGGGACCCCGGCCCGTACGCCCGCCGCCGTCGTCCCCGCCCCGCAGTGGTGGACCACCGCGGCCGTCTCCGGGAACAGCAGCGCGTGCGGGACCTCGTCGACGGTCAGCATGTCGTCGCCGTCGGCCGCGAGGCCCGCCCAGCCGCGCTGGATCACCCCGCGCAGCCCCGCCCGCCGCAGCGCCCGCACGATCTCGGCGCTCAGCCCCCGCGGGTCGGGTACCGTCGCGCTGCCCAGGCCGACGAAGACCGGCGGCGGTCCCGCGTCGAGGAACTCCCGCAGGGCGTCCGGGAGTCGGGTCTCCCGGTCGTACGGCCACCAGTATCCCGTGACGTCCAGCTCCGCCCGCCAGTCGCGGGGCCGGGGCACCACCAGCGGGCTGAAACCGTGCAGGACCGGCCGGCACCGCCGGGCCCGGCCACCCGGGTCGATGCCGGGACGGCGTACGGCCGGCAGCCCCAGCCTGGCCCGTACACCGGGCACGACCGGGGCGAAGATCTGCTCGACGGCCATCCCCACGCCGTACCCGGCGAGCCGGTTGCCGACCGCTCCCCATGAGCCGCCACCCAGCAGCGGTGGAGCGAACTCCCTGGTGGGGGCTACGGGCTGGAGGAAGAGGGCGAGGCTCGGCAGGGAGAGTCCCTCGGCGATGGTGTGCCCCAGCGGCGCCACCGAGGCGGACAGCAGCAGGACGTCGTTCGCGTGGGCGGCGGCCAGGAGGTCGTCGGTCATCCGCCCCACCAGTGACCGCGCCATCCGGGCCACGCGCAACAGTTTGCCCGGACCGGTGGTGCTGCGGTGCAGCCCCCGTCCCCGCTCGGACTCCAGCTCCGCCCGCGGATCCAACGGCAGTGCGTGGAAGCCCACCCCGGAACCCGCCACCAACGGCGCGAACCGCGCGTGGGTGACGAGCGTGACCTCGTGGCCCGCCCGCACCAGCCCGTGGCCCAGTCCGGTGAACGGGGCCACGTCGCCCCGGGAGCCCGCTGTCATGATCGCCACTCGCACGACGCACAGTATGGCGGCGGGAGGCCCGGTGCGGTGCGAACGTGCCCGCGGAAGCGGCCACTTCGCACATTGAGAGCGGTCACATCACTTCTGTCGCAGCCGTTGACTTCGCTCGTCGGCGGTTCTACTTTCGGCGCGCAACGCGTTCGGTTCACCGACCCGTGTTCGATATTTCGAAGCTTGGAGCCGCCGTATGTTTCCCCCACGCCCCGCGCGCCCGGTCCGGCGCCGGAGATCCGTCGCCGCGCAGGTCCTCGCCCTGCTGCTGACGATGACCGCCGCCCTGCTGTTCGTCCAGCCCGGCACGGCCCAGGCCGCGACCTCACGGCAGATCGCCGTGCCCACCGCCCCGATGGGCTGGGCCTCCTGGAACAGCTTCGCCGCGAAGATCGACTACAACGTCATCAAGCGGCAGGTCGACGCGTTCGTCGCCGCGGGTCTGCCGGCGGCCGGGTACAAGTACATCAACATCGACGAGGGCTGGTGGCAGGGCACCCGCGACGGCGCGGGCAACATCACCGTCGACGAGTCCGAGTGGCCCGGCGGCATGAGCGCCATCGCCGACTACATCCACAGCAAGGGCCTCAAGGCCGGGATCTACACGGACGCCGGGAAGGACGGCTGCGGCTACTACTTCCCGACCGGCCGGCCCGCGGCCCCGGGCAGTGGCAGCGAGGGCCACTACGACCAGGACATGCTCCGGTTCTCGCAGTGGGGCTTCGACTTCGTGAAGGTCGACTGGTGCGGCGGTGACGCCGAGGGCCTCGACGCGGCGACGGCGTACACCGCGATCAGCGGCGCCGTCACGAAGGCGACGGCCGCGACCGGCCGCCCGCTCACCCTCTCCCTGTGCAACTGGGGCTACCAGAACACCTGGAACTGGGCTCCCGGCCTCGCCCCGATGTTCCGGACCAGCACCGACATCATCTACTACGGCAACAACCCGTCGATGACGAACCTGCTGTCCAACTTCGACCAGGGCCTGCACCCCACCGCCCAGCACACCGGCTACTACAACGACCCGGACATGCTCATGGTCGGCATGACCGGCTTCACCGCCGCCCAGAACCGCACCCACATGAACCTCTGGGCGGTCTCCGGCGCCCCGCTCCTCGCCGGGAACGACCTGACCACGATGACGACGGAGACGGCGAACATCCTCAAGAACCCCGAGGTCATCGCCGTCGACCAGGACGCGCGCGGCCTCCAGGGCGTCAAGGTCGCCGAGGACACCAGCGGAGCGCAGGTGTACGGCAAGGTCCTGTCCGGCACCGGCAAGCGCGCCGTCGTCCTGCTCAACCGCACCTCGTCCGCCCAGAACATCACCGTCCGCTGGTCCGACCTGGGTCTGACCAACGCCTCCGCCACCGTCCGTGACCTGTGGGCCCGCGCCGACGTCGGCTCGTACGCCACGGGTTACACGGCGAGCGTCCCGGCGGGCGGCTCGGTCATGCTCACCGTCACCGGCGGCACCGAGGCGTCGGGCAGCACCTACACCGGCACCTCGGGCTTCTCCGGCGTGGTCGCCGGGAACACCGGCCTGAAGGTCGTCGACGTGGCCTACACCAACACCGCCGCCACCGCCCGCACCGCGACGCTGAAGGTCAACGGCCAGACCGCGACGACGGTCTCCTTCCCGCCGACGGGCTCCGCACAGGGCACGGTCAGCCTCCAGGTGGCCCTGTCGAAGGGCTCGTCCAACACGCTCGTCTTCACGGGCGCCCCGACCCTCGCCGACATCACGGTCAAGCCCCTCGCCGGCACGAACGGCGCCCTCGTCGTGGGCAAGCAGTCCGGCCGCTGCCTGGACCTGTACGACAGCACCGTCACCAACGGCACCCAGGCCGAGCTGTGGGACTGCAACGGCGGCTCCAACCAGGCCTGGACGTACACCTCCCGCAAGGAACTCGTGGTGTACGGGAACAAGTGCCTGGACGCCTACAACCTCGGCACCACCAACGGCACCAAGGTCGTCATCTGGGACTGCAACGGCCAGAACAACCAGAAGTGGAACGTCAACAGCGACGGCACGATCACCAACGTCAACGCGGGGCTGTGCCTCGACGCCAACGGGGCGGGCACGGCCAACCGCACCCCGATCGTGCTCTGGACCTGCGGCACCGCCGACAACCAGAAGTGGACGCTGACCTGATCCTCCGGACCGGGGGCCCCACCCACGGGTCGGGCCCCCGCGGCCCCCGGGCACGGACGCCCGGGGCCGCGCGGGGAACCGGCCGGGCGTTTCCCGTGTCTGTCGACGTGCCGGACCAGTCGACGCGCGGGACCAGGGGGGACCATGTCGGACACCAGCGAGGCCGAGCCTGCCCGGACCGGAAGCGGGCCCGTCCGACGCGTGCTGTTCCGCCTCGTCATGGCCGTCCTCGTCCTGCTGCTCGCCGGACGCACCTACCAGGAGACGGCCGTGGCCCTCGCCCGGTCGGACGGCTCCCTGCGCACCGCCGAGGCGAGCGTGACGGGGCTGACCTCCCACACGGTGTCCGGGTACTCGGGCGGCGGGCAGGCCGGCGGCAGCGGCGCGTACTTCAGCCACACCGAGTACACCGTCCAACTCGCCGTGGGCGAAAGGCGGAAGAGGATCGACGACGTGACGGACCGGGTCGGGCACGATCTCTGGGAGGGCAAGCGCGTCGTGGTCGGCCTGTGGCACGACCGGATCGTGGAGATCGACGGCCGGGACGTGTGGCCCGGCTGGCACTTCGGGACGCTGGACGTGACGCTGATCGTGCTGAGCCCGGTGACGACGGCCTGGCTGATCTCCCTCGCCGTGTCCGCCGCCGCCCTGCTGGCGGCCCGGACGGGCCGGGTCCCGGCGGGCCGCGACGACCGCTTCGGTCCCTGCGCGCTCGGGTCGGCCGTCGGCGCGGCGGCACTGCTCGGGCTCCTCGGGTACGCGGCCTTCGGACACGTCCTCGCGTACTGGCCCGCCGTGCCCGTCTGCGCCGGTACGGCAGTGGCGCTGGCGCGCCTGGGCACGGTGGTCCGACGCCTCGGGCGGATCGCCGCCGAAGCCGCCCCGCCCGGCGCGGAAAGCGCGCCGGCGCGGGCCTGAAGCCGCCCCCACGAGGCGATCGCGACCGGCCGCGCGTGGGGCCGCGGCTCAGCCTCAGCGACGCCGGCCGCACCGCGTGCGAACGGCGGGCGGCGTCGGCGGACCCGGACGGGAGCGTACGGCTCGCAGCGCCGACCACAGCAGCGCGACGGACGCGCGCCGGCCTGCCGCCGAAACCGGTACCGGCAGTGCGGACCGGGCCGGACGCGACCGCCCCCGCACCGCTCGCACCGAGAACGTCCAGGTGAGCCGGGAAGTGACCTGGACCCCTGCGGTCCTCCTCCCTACTCGTCCCATGCCTGGATCATGGTCTGTTCGACGATCTTGCCGTCCCGCAACGTGATCATCGACTCGGCGAGGACGCGCACGCCGTCCGGGTACCGGCAGGACTCGCTGAAGGCGGCGCGATCGCCCTGGACGATGCACTCCTCCAGCTTGTGGGTCATGTCCCGGCTGTAGACGTCGTCGAGCATCCGGCCGATCTCGTCCCGGCCGTGCAGCACCTTGGGCCGGCTGGGCTGGGTGTTGTGGTCGATGACGTGTATCTCCGCGTCGTCGGCGTAGAGCGACAGCAAAGTCGTCGCAGTGCTTCCCTCCACGCCCGCGCGCAGCGTCTCGGTGTCGAAGGCGGAACCTGCCGCGGTACCCATGGTGACCTCCTGAGAGGGCCGCGGCCGAGGGGAGGTCGGCCGCCCGACCCTCACCTTCGAGGCTCCTCCGGCATGCCGGGCTCGGCAAGCGCAACCGGTGTCGTCCGCCTGTCGGGTGAGCGGCGCCGCCCACCCGTGTCCGCGAGGGCGCCACGGCGTTGCTCAGACATGATCTCCACTCGACGCATCGCCGCAATCGCCGCACTCGCCGCCGGGGTCACGGGCTTCGCGGCGCCCCTGGCGAGCGCGGCCGACGCCCCGGCCGCCGGCCGAATCAACCCGATGTCCGTGCTGGACTCGCTCGCCACGAGCCAGATTCCCGCGGAGCACCGGGCCGACCTCCCGCCGGTCTCCCGGCAGCTGGGCGAGCTCAACAAGGTCGGTGGACTCCAGCAGCTGAACGAGTTGCACCAGGTCACCGACCTCGTCGCGCCGGTGACCGGGCTGCTGCCCGCGATCGGCTGAGCGTCTCACCCAGCCCCGCGGGGGCCGTCCGGACGACCGGGCGGCCCCCACCCGCGTCCGGGCCCGGTCACTCGACCGTCGCCAGGAACTGCGTCGCCGCCAGCTCCGCGTAGAGCGGGTCGCCCGCCACGAGCTCGCGATGGGTCCCCACCGCGCGCACCCGGCCCGCGTCCATGACGACGATCCGGTCGGCCATCGTGACCGTCGACAACCGGTGCGCGACGACGAGGACGGTGGTCGTCCGGGAGACGTCGGCGACGGTGTCGCGCAGCGCCGCCTCGTTCACCGCGTCCAACTGGGAGGTCGCCTCGTCCAGGAGGAGCAGCCGCGGGCGGCGCAGCAGCGCACGGGCGATGGCCACCCGCTGCCGCTCGCCGCCGGACAGCTTCGTCCCGCGATGGCCGACCAGGGTGTCCAGCCCCTGCGGCAGCTGTTCGACCAGGGTCTCCAGACGAGTCGTCTTCAGGACGCCCCGCACGGTGTCGTCTCCCGCCGACGGGTTCCCGAGCAGCAGGTTGTCGCGCAGCGAGCCCGACAGGACGGGGGCGTCCTGCTCGACGTAGCCGATGGAGGAGCGCAGCAGGGACAGGTCCCATTCCGCCAGTTCACGCCCGTCGAGGGCGATCGTGCCGGACTCGGGGTCGTAGAACCGCTCGATGAGCGAGAACACCGTGGTCTTTCCCGCGCCCGAAGGACCGACGAACGCGGTCATGCCCCGGGCCGGCACGGTGAACGTCACCCCGTGGTGGACGTACGGCAGGTCGTCGGCGTACCGGAACCGGACGTCGGCGAAGTCCAGCGAGGCCGGTTCGGCGGCGGGCGTGGGCAGCGGCCGGGGCCGGGACGCCGGCTCGGCGGGCAGCCGCAGGGCCTCCTGGATGCGGCTCAGGGCCGCCGAACCGGTCTGGTACTGGGTGATGGCGCCGACGACCTGCTGGATCGGCGACATCAGATAGAAGACGTACAGCAGGAACGCCACCAGCGTGCCGATCTCGATGGCGCCCGTCGCGACCCGTGCCCCGCCCACCGCGAGGACGGTGATGAAGGCCGTCTGCATGGCCAGCCCGGCCGTGTTGCCCGCGGCCGCCGACCACTTGGCGGCGCGCACGCTCTGCCGCCAGGACTCCTCGGCCGCCGCGTGCAGCGTCGCCTCCTCGCGGTGCTCGGCGCCCGACGCCTTCACCGTGCGCAGCGCGCCGAGCACCCGCTCCAGCGAGGCGCCCATCACGCCGACCGCGTCCTGCGCCCGGCGGCTGGCCCGGTTGATCCGCGGCACGATCACGCCGAGGACGGTCCCCGCGCAGAGGATCACGGCCAGTGTGACCCCCAGCAGCACCGGGTCGACCAGGCCCATCATCGCGACGGTGGCGGCCAGCGTGAGCCCGCCGGTGCCGAGGCCCACCAGCGAGTCGGTGGTGACCTCGCGCAGCAGCGTCGTGTCGGAGGTGATGCGGGCCATGAGATCGCCGGGCTCGCTGCGGTCGACGGCCGTGATCCGCAGCCGCAGCAGGTACGAGGACAGCGCCCGCCGCGCGCCGAGCACCACCGACTCCGCGGTGCGCCGCAGCACGAAGGAACCGAGCGCGCCCACCGCCGAGTTGGCGACGACCAGTGCCGTCAGCGCGAGCAACGCGCCGGATATCGACCGGTCGTGGCCCAGGTCGTCGATCAGCTTCCGGGCCACCAGGGGCAGGAGCAACCCCGTGGCGCCGGTGACGAGCGACAGCGCCGCACCCGCCAGCAAGGACCAGCGGTGGGGCCGTACGTAGTCGAGCAACAACCGCCACGGGGGCCGGCCGCCGGCGGTCTCTGCGATGGTCACGGGGCTCCTCGGGAGGTCGGGTGGCAGGCCTCAGGCTACGTCGGCCGCCGCGCCGTGCGGCCGGGAAGGGCGTGTCCGGGGCAGCGTCGGCCCTGCCGCCCGTGCTCTTACCGATCAGTCACGCGTAGGGTCGGCAGCGGGACGGACGACCGCCGACGAAAGGGGCAGCACCATGCCGCAGGAAGTGCGCGCAGTGATCGCGCCGGGGAAGAACGAGCCGGTACGGGTGGAGACGATCGTGATCCCCGACCCCGGTCCCGGTGAGGCCGTGGTGCAGGTGCAGGCCTGCGGTGTCTGCCACACCGACCTGCACTACAAGCAGGGCGGGATCAACGACGAGTTCCCCTTCCTGCTCGGTCACGAGGCGGCGGGCGTCGTGGAGTCGGTCGGGGAGGGCGTCACCGACGTCGCTCCCGGCGATTTCGTGATCCTGAACTGGCGTGCGGTGTGCGGGCAGTGCCGGGCGTGCCTGCGCGGCAGGCCCTGGTACTGCTTCGACACCCACAACGCGAAGCAGCGGATGACCCTGACCGACGGCACCGAGCTGTCGCCGGCGCTGGGCATCGGGGCGTTCGCGGAGAAGACCCTGGTAGCGGCCGGGCAGTGTACGAAGGTCGACGCGTCGGTGTCCGCGTCGGTGGCGGGGCTGCTGGGCTGCGGGGTGATGGCCGGTATCGGCGCGGCGATCAACACCGGCAACGTCGGCCGCGGCGACACGGTCGCGGTGATCGGGTGCGGCGGGGTGGGGGACGCGGCGATCGCCGGGTCCAACCTGGCCGGCGCCGCGAAGATCATCGCCGTCGACATCGACGACCGCAAACTCGAGACCGCCAGGAAGATGGGCGCCACGCACACGGTCAACTCCAGGAAGACCGACCCCGTCGAGGCGATCCGTGAGCTGACCGGCGGCTTCGGCGCGGACGTGGTGATCGAGGCGGTCGGCCGTCCGGAGACCTACAAGCAGGCCTTCTACGCCCGTGACCTGGCGGGCACGGTCGTCCTGGTCGGTGTGCCGACTCCCGAGATGAAGCTCGAACTGCCGCTGCTGGACGTCTTCGGGCGCGGCGGGGCGCTGAAATCCTCCTGGTACGGCGACTGTCTGCCCTCGCGTGACTTCCCGATGCTGATCGACCTTCACCTCCAGGGCCGCCTGGATCTCGGCGCGTTCGTGACCGAGACCATCCGACTCGACGAGGTGGAGCAGGCCTTCGAGCGGATGCACCACGGTGACGTCCTTCGTTCGGTGGTGGTGCTGTGATGGCCGCGCGCATCGAACGCCTCGTCACCTCCGGCCAGTTCAGCCTCGACGGCGGCACCTGGGACGTCGACAACAACGTGTGGATCGTCGGCGACGACCACGAGGCGATCGTCATCGACGCCGCGCACGACGCCGACGCCATCCTGGCCGCCGTGGGTGGCCGCCGGCTGACGGCCATCGTGTGCACCCACGCCCACAACGACCACGTCTCCGCCGCGCCGGCCCTCGCCGACGCGACCGGCGCCACGATCTGGCTGCACCCCGACGACCTGCCGCTGTGGAAGCTCACCCACCCGGACCGCGAGCCCGACGCCCACCTGGCCGACGGCCAGGTCATCGAGGCCGCCGGCACCGATCTGACCGTCCTGCACACTCCCGGGCACGCGCCCGGCGCGGTGTGTCTGCACGACCCCGGCCTCGGGGTGCTCTTCACCGGCGACACCCTCTTCCAGGGCGGACCGGGCGCCACCGGCCGCTCGTGGTCGCACTTCCCGACGATCATCACCTCGATCAGGGACCGGCTGCTCGCCCTGCCGCCCGAGACGAAGGTGCTGACCGGTCACGGCGACGGGACGACCATCGGCGCGGAGGCGCCGCATTTGGAGGAGTGGATCGCCCGGGGGCACTGAAGGCGAGCGCCGCACCGCGCCCGACCGGGTGACCCGGCGGGCGAATGGTGACAGGAGATGTCCGGCTTCCGCGCGATGCTCGTCCACGCCATCGATCCTTCGATGACGACACCGACGGAACACGCGCAGGAGGTCGGACATGTCCGGTCCGCTGGAAGGCAAGGTCGCCCTGGTCGCCGGGGCGACACGGGGCGCGGGACGCGGCATCGCCGTGGAACTGGGGGCGGCGGGGGCCACCGTCTACGTGACGGGACGCACCACCCGCGCCCGGCGCTCCGAGTCCGATCGCCCCGAGACGATCGAGGACACCGCGGACCTGGTCACCGAGGCGGGCGGCCACGGCATCGCGGTGCCCACCGACCACCTCGACCCGGCCCGGGTCCGTGCCCTCGTCGACCGCGTCGCGGACGAGCAGGGCCGCCTCGACGTCCTCGTCAACGACATCTGGGGCGCCGAGCACCTCTTCGCATGGGACACCCCGGTCTGGGAGCACGACCTCGACAACGGGCTGCGGCTGCTCCGGCTCGCCGTCGAGACCCACGCGATCACCAGCCACCACGCGCTGCCGCTGCTGCTGCGCCGGCCCGGCGGACTGGTCGTCGAGATGACCGACGGCACCACCGAGTACAACCGCGACACCTATCGCGTGAACTTCTTCTACGACCTCGCCAAGACGTCCGTCCTGCGGATGGCCTTCGCCCTCGGTCACGAACTCGGGCCGCGCGGCGCCACCGCCGTCGCGCTCACCCCCGGCTGGCTGCGGTCCGAGCTGATGCTCGAACAGTTCGGCGTACGCGAGGACAACTGGCGGGACGCCCTGGACCGCGTCCCGCACTTCGCCATCTCGGAGACACCCCGCTACGTCGGCCGGGCGGTCGCCGCCCTGGCCGCCGACCCCGACGTCGCCCGCTTCAACGGGCGGTCCCTGTCCAGCGGCGGCCTCGCCCCGGTGTACGGCTTCACCGACCTCGACGGCAGCCGGCCGGACGCCTGGCGGTACATGGTCGAGGTGCAGGACCCCGGGAAGGCGGCGGACACCACCGGCTACCGCTGAGCGCTCAGGCGCCGGAGACCGGACCGGTCGGCCAGCGCGCCGGGTGCCCCGGCGGCAGTGCGAGATCCTCGCGTACGGCCGCGTAGTAGCCCTCACGGCCGGCCCGCTGCCGCTCCAGCAGCGCCTGCCAGGCCTGCGGGTCGTGCGTCCCCTCGCGCATGAACCGCTCCATGTCCATCACCGTGGTCACCCACACCCGCGCCCGCTCCACCACCTCCCGGCTGCCCAGCATGATCAGCGCCTCTCCGGCCGGGTCGCGTCCGTCGGTCGCCTCCGCGAGCAGCGGCTCGGCCAGGGCGGGGGACAGGGGATGCGGGTGCGGGTCGTTGCCGAGGTGGGAGGCGACGCGGTAGGTCAGGTTCACCGACCTCTTCAGCGCCCGCGCGTACTCGCCGTACACGCTCAGCCGCCGCTCCTCCCACCGGGCCGCCGTCTCGCGCCGGAACCGGGCCCCGTCGCTGCGCACGATCGCCAGGTACGAGCCGAGTGCGCCGACCACGACGCCGATGAGAGCGGGGAGTTGCTGGAGGAACGCGGTCATCTCCGCACGAGCTCCGTCCTGTCGACGACGTGGTGGAGGCGCTGGACAGCCCGGACAGATGATGTCACTTGTCCTGCCCGCCGGGCGTCGGGCGGCGGGCGGCCGTGCAGAGTCCCACCGAGCCGACCGTCTCGTCCTGCGCGTCCGGGTCCGTCGGCAACCGCCGCGCCGTCCGCACGCCATCACGGTCAGTCAGGCAGCGTGGGCAGCGCCGAAGCGAGCGCCGCCAGCACGCGTTCACCGTCCGCCCGCGACGTGCGCCAGTTGCTGAACGCCGCCCGCAGCGCCGGCGCCCCGCCGTACACCGTCGGGGTCAGGAACGCCTCCCCGGACGCGGCCACGGCCTCCGCGAGCGCGCCGACCCGCGTCTGCGTCGGATCGTCGGCGAGGGTGAAGCAGACGACGTTCAGCCGCACCGGGGCCAGCAGCCGCAGCCCGTCCAGCGCGGCGACACCCTCGCCGAGCCGGGCCGCGAGATCCACGCTCCGCTCGACGATCTCGCGGTGCCCGGCCCGCCCGTAGGCCACCAGCGAGAACCACGCGGGCAGCGCCCGCAGCCGCCGTGAGTTCTCCGGCGTGAGATGGAGGAAGTCGGGCTCGCCGGTGGGCGGTCCGAGATACGGCGAGGCGTTGTGGAAGACCCGCACCTGGAGGTCACGGCGGCGGGTGAACTGCACGGCCGCGTCGTAGGGCACGTTGAGCCACTTGTGCAGGTCCACACAGACCGAGTCGGCCGCGTCGAGCCCGTCGACGAGATGCGCGTACGCGGGGGAGAGGGCGGCGAAACCGCCGAACGCGGCGTCCACGTGCAGCCAGAAGCCGTACCGCTCCTTCAGGGCCGCGATCGCCCGCAGATCGTCGAAGTCGACGGTGTTGACGGTGCCCGCGTTGGCCACGACCACCGCCGGCCGCCCCTCCAGCGCGGCCAGCGCCGTCTCGAGCGCGTCGACGTCGACGGCCTCCCGGCCGTCGAGCACGGGCACCGGCCGCAGCCGGTCCCGGCCGATGCCCAGCACGGACAGCGCCTTGGCGACGCTGGAGTGCGGGCTGCCCGAGAGCACCTCCACGGGCCCCAGCGCGGCCGCGCCCTCCCGGGACACGTCCACCCCCAGGCGTTCGCCCAGCCACTCACGGGCGACGGCGAGGCCGACGGTGTTGGAGACGGTCGCGCCGGTCACGAACGCCCCGCTGTGCTCCTCGCCCAGCCCGAACAGCTCACGCAGCCAGGCGACCGTCTCCCTCTCCAGCGCCGCCGCCCACGAGCCGCCCGACCCGGAGACGTTCTGGTCGTACGCGCCGGTCAGCCAGTCCCCGGCCACCGACGCGGGCGTCGCCCCGCCCGTGACGAAGCCGAGGTAGCGCGGCCCGGCCGAGCCGGAGAAGCCGGGCGCCCAGTCCTCGGTGAACCGCGCGAGCGCGCCCTCGGCCCCGGCCCCCTCGCGGGGCAGGGCAGCCCGGTCGGGCGCCCGGTCGAGGCGGACCACCGGCCGCTCCGCCAGGCCGGTCACCTCACGGACGGCGACGTCACGGGCGGACTGGAGGAGCTGGGGAAGCCGGGCGAGATCGTCGGCGAGGATGCGATGCATGAGGCGAACCTAGGACGGGGAGACCGGCCGGCGCCGGATCCAATCGACGGGAAGTGGACCGGACGCCGTGCGCGGCCCTCTCGGAGGAAACGGAAGAGCGCGGGCATACCGGACGAACTGGTCGGCAGGAGTTCACCGTTCTGTCACAGCCCGGACCGGACTACAACCGACGCCCGCCCAGCGCTGTCTAGTAGGGAGAGATCGCCACAGATGTGCCAGGGAGAGGGCAGCCATGGGGGACATACGCAGACGAGGGGCCGTCGTGCTCGGGCTCACCGGCCTGATCGCGCCGTTGACGCTGGCGCTGGGGACCGCGCCGGCGCAGGCCGCGAGCTGTACGACGCAGGCCGGGCCGTACCAGAAGCAGGTGGAGAAGTTCCTCGGCCGGCCCGTGGACGGCAAGCAGTCGACCACCGACTGCAAGGCCATCCGGGCCTTCCAGAACAAGCACGGCATCACCCCGAACATCGGCTACGCCGGGCCCGTCACCTGGGGCGTGATGGACCTCATGAACAAGCAGAAGGCGGTGGGCACCAAGCCCAACAAGGCCGGCAAGTGCCCGACCAACAAGGGCCGCATCGCCTGCGTCAACCTCACCCTCCAGATCAGCTGGATCCAGGACGGCAGCAAGCTCGTCTACGGCCCCGTCCCGGTCCGCACCGGCCGCAACGGGTACGAGACCCGCACCGGTCTGAAGAAGATCTACTGGCGGCACATCGACCATGTGTCGAGCATCTACAACGTGCCGATGCCCTACAGCCAGTTCTTCGACGGCGGCCAGGCCTTCCATTCGGTCGGCCTGAGCATGTGGAACCCCCCGGGCTCCCACGGCTGCGTCAACATGACCACCACGACCGCCAAGAAGTACTGGTCGCTGCTGAAGAACGGCGACGACGTCTTCGTGTACGGCCGCAAGCCGGGCACCTGAGCCCCCCAGGTCGCCGAAGCGGCGTGGGCGCCCGGCCCTCCGGGCGTCACGCCTTGGGCGCGTCCCCATGCGCTCCGGAGGGGGCAGATGGACGTGATCAGTGACACGTCCGTTATGTCCGATTCGTTCGTGATGACTCACGTGGTCTTCACTTCCGAAGCCGTAAGCTTCACGCCATGTCCACCACTGTTGAATCCCTCACCGAGCGATCGGCCGCAGAGGTCAACGAGGAGATCCGGGCCCTGTGGCTCCGGTCGGGCGGGACACTGAGCGTCGAGCAGCGTGCGGAATACCAGCGGCTCGTCCTGGAGTGGGCCGCCGCTCCGACCTCCGTCGAAGCGGCCTGACGCGCCCGTCGGCCGCGCCGCCGTTCCCGTCGTCCCTGTTCACCGCGCGAGCCCTCACGGCCGCGATCCGTCCTCCCCGTGACCCCGTACCGACGGCGCCCGGGCGCCGTCACCCCCATGTCGCCGAGTAGTACCGCTGGTAGGCCTTGCGGTCTTGCTCGGCGCGGATGTACCGGGTCGCGACCAGGGCCACCATGCTGCCCGCGATGACCAGCAGACCGGGGCCGATGTTCCTGGGGTCGGTGAGCCTGGCGGCGAGTGTCTCGCTGACGCCGCCACCGGTCACGGGAGTGGTCGTGCCCGGCGAGGCCGAGCCCGGAGAGAGCCCCGCCTGGGGGGAGGAGGCGGACGGCGCGGGATCGGCGGACGACGTGGACGTGCCGGCGTTGTCGGAAGGAGCGGCCACGATCAGCTGGACGCCGAGCTGCGCCAGCGCCTTGGTCACCGGCTGGAAGAACGTCGTCCCCCCGGTGGTGCAGTCGCCGCTGCCGCCCGAGGTGACACCGAGCGCGATCCCGTCGGAGAACATCGGGCCGCCGCTGTCGCCCGGCTCGGCGCACACGCTCGTCTCGATGAGCCCGCTGACGGAGCCCTCCGGATAGTTCACCGTCGCGTCGAGACCGGTGACCTCGCCGTCCCGCAACCCGCTGGTGCTGCCGCTGCGGAAGACCCGCTGGCCCACGGCCGCGTCGCCGGTGCCCGTGATCCGCACCCCGTTGCCGTTGCCGATGGCCACCACGTCGGCGCCCGCGCCGGCCTTGCCGCTCGCGTACTGCACCAGGGAGAAGTCGCTGCCGGGGAAGTTGGAGTTCACCGTCCGGCCCACCTGCTGCTTGGCCTGGTTGTCCGCGAACCAGGTGGACCCGGTGGGCCCGCAGTGCCCGGCGGTCAGGATGAAGTCGTTCGTTCCGTTGGTCACGTTGAAGCCGGCCGAACAGCGTCCGCCGGTCGACAGGATCGGCTGGGCGCCGTTGATCCGGGTGGTGAACTCACCGGCGGTGCGCTCCATGCGGACGAAGCTGCCGATGCCGGTGGCCGTCCGCGTCAGCTGTGACCAGTCGGTGGCCGACACGGTGCTGTCGGCCTGTACGACGACCTGGTTCGTCCGGTAGTCCACCGTCCAGGCGGTGCCGGGCACCTTGGGCGCCGAACGGAGCGTCGCCGTGGCCGACTTGAGCTCGTTCAAGCTGTGCGGGACGACCTTGGCCTCGGCGCCCGCCGCCCGGACGGTGTCGGCCGTCTCCTCGTCGGTGACGGCGACGACCGGACGTCCGTCCGCGCCGAGCCAGGTCCCCGCCGTGCGTGAGGTGCCGAGCTTCTCGACGAGGGACGCCCCGGGATTGGTGACGACGGACTCCGCATTGCTGCGCGGCACCGCGGCCGTGCCGCCCGGCTCGCTCGCCATGGCCGCCTGCGTCACCATGGCGCCTCCCAGGAGGAGTCCGCCGACGGCCGCCAGCCGTGACACCCGCCGGACGGTCCGTCGTCGTACATGCCTCATGTCATGGCTCCCGAAACCCTGAACGCACGGCCTCAACACCGCGGGGCGCTCCGGTCGTTGAGTGCCCGCACCTCCATACGTGCGAGGACCCCGCAGCGTTCAGTGCGCGTCCGACCGCCTCAGTGTCTGCGTGCCACCCGCAGAACATCGCGACCTCCTCCGGTTCCGCCCCGCCCGCGACGGGCTCCGGGCGCCAGCCGGCTCCTGGGCGGGAGAAGGGCGGCGGCAGGTCTCGACCCAGCAATCTAGACCGGGGAGTTGAGCTGTGCGGACCGTCCTCCTGATTCCCCCGCGGGGCCGAGTCGCGCCCAGCTGCGCTCGTCGCCCCACACGGCGGCCTCGCCGGTGTAGGGGCGCAGCAGGGCGGTCAGCGCCGGGTCGCCGCGGCCGTTGAGTTCGTCGGAGGCGATCCGGCGGGCGATGCCGGCCAGGAAGTCCGCGAGCTGCACCCGGGCGTCGAGCCGCGAGACGACGAGCCGGAGCCCGGCCAGGCGGATGCCCCGCAACCGGGCCGCTCCTTCGATCCAGGCGATCCGCTGCGGGGTGAGCATGTTCTGCCGGTCGTGCGCGAGCCGCACCGGACGCCCGCCGGCGCTCCAATGGGCGGCCGTGTGCAGGATCGAGGGGAGAAGAGGATTGAGAACCGGCGTCAGGACGAACGGCCCGTCCTGGATTCCGGCCCGGTAGGCGAGCGCGCGCGAGCGTTCCTCCGAGAGCCGCGAGAGGGTCTCGGCCGCCGCCGTCCCCGGATACCGCAGCCGCAGTTCCTCGACCGTACGGAAGAAGCGCTCGACGGGCGCGTCCGGGCTTCCCGCGTGGCGCACCCACAGCAATTGGTTGGCCGCCTCCAGGAATTGCCGCCATTCCGTCTCGGTGAATGTCCGCCGCCCCTGCCGGAACAGCGGGAGGGCCGCCCCGGGGTCACCGAGCAGCAGGTCGGCGGCCCGGTCCACGACGAAGAAGGACTTCTCGACGAGGTGCACATGGGCGTGTCCGTACAGCGGTCCCGATGCCGAGAGCAGCCATTCCAGAACCGTCCGGTGTTTCTCCCGGAGCAGATGGTTCGCCTTGTACTCCTCGGCGGGCGAACGGATCCGGTTCCGGATCTCCCGTAGATGCCCGGCGGCGGAATCGGCCGGCAGCAGCACACTCGCGTGGGCGAACACGTCCGTGTTTCCGCCGGTGAGGTTCTCGCCGTCCGAACCCGATTCGTCGCAGGCGATCTCCGGGATGCCCCCGGCGTCCGCCACAGCTGTCCCGTTCACGTGATCCCAGGTCACACCACAGCCCCCTATCTTGTGCCCCATGACCAGCATCCCGCACGAGACGCCCGGTGAACCGAATCCTTTACAGGCCCTCACGCTCGACCGGCTCCGATGTCGTACGAGCATGAAGTGGCGTACGTATCCGGCCGACGTCCTTCCGCTGTGGGTCGCGGAGATGGACGTGCCCCTCGCCGAACCGGTCGTCACAGCGGTGACGCGGGCGCTGGCGCTCGGCGACACCGGCTACCCGGCGGGCACGGCCTACGCCGAGGCGCTGGCCCTGTTCGCCGCGAAGCGGTGGGCCTGGGACGGGCTCGCGGTCGAGCGGACGGCGATCGTGCCCGATGTGATGCTGGGCGTGGTCGAGATGCTGAAGCTGGTGACGGGGCCCGGCGATCCGGTGGTCGTCAACCCGCCCGTGTACCCGCCGTTCTTCCCGTTCGTCGAGCACCTGGACCGGCGGATCGCCGAGGCGCCTCTCGGCGCGGACGGCCGGCTCGATCTCGGCGCTCTGGAGGACGCCTACCGGCGCGCCGCCGCCGGGGGCGGCCGTGCCGCGCATCTGCTGTGCAGCCCGCACAACCCGACCGGCACGGTGCACACCGCGGGGGAACTGGCCGCCGTGGCCGCGCTCGCCCGGCGGTACGGCGTTCGCGTGGTCGTCGACGAGATCCACGCGCCGCTCGTCGTCTCGGGGGCCGGCTTCGTGCCCTACCTCGCCGTTCCCGGTGCGGAGAACGGCCTGTCGCTGATGTCGGCCTCCAAGGGGTGGAACCTGGCCGGGCTCAAGGCGGCGCTGGCCGTCGCGGGCCCCGAGGCGGCGGCCGACCTGGCCCTGCTGCCCGAGGAGGTGTCCCACGGACCGAGTCACGTCGGCGTGCTGGGTCACACGGCCGCCCTGCTCGACGGCACGAGATGGCTGGACGCCCTGCTGGCCGGCCTCGACGCCAACCGGCGTCTGCTCACCGCGCTGCTGGCCGAGCACCTGCCCGGCGTCGGGTACCGGCCGGGGGACGCCACGTATCTCGCCTGGCTCGACTGCCGCGCGCTGGGCCTGGGAGACGATCCGGCCGCGGTCTTCCTGGAGCGGGGGCGGGTGGCACTCAGCCGCGGGCTCGACTTCGGCACGGGCGGGGCAGGGCACGTCCGTCTGAACATCGCCACCTCGCCGGAGATCCTCACCGAAGGTGTACGGCGCATGGCGGCCGCCCTTCGCTGAGCCGCGAGTCCTCCCGCCGAACCGCCGCCCCACCGGAACTCCTCCGGTGGGGCGGCGGCCCTCGACCGGCCGCACCGGCGCTCCCTCGACTCGGGGTGCGGCGGCCCGACGACACCGGGTACATGCGACGGATCCAGCCGGATCACCGGCTGAGGCTGCCGGGGTGGTGCGGCGGCCCGGTGCCTAGACTGCGGTCATGGCTGACGACGCGCTGGACCGGCTGGCGGCGGGCAAGTACCTGCTGATCACCAGCTATCGGAAGAACGGAACCGGAGTGGCCACGCCCGTGTGGGTGGTGCGGGACGGGGACGCGCTCGGCGTCTGGACCGTCGCCGACGCGTGGAAGGTGAAGCGGATCCGGGCCCGCGGCGACGTGCTGGTCGGTCCCTGTGACGTACGCGGCAACCCGACCGGCGAGCAGATCCCGGCCACCGCCGAGATCTGCGACGCGCAGACCACCGCCCGCTACCGCACCCTGCTCGCCCGCAAGTACGGCGTCGTGGGCCGCCTCACCCTGCTCGGCAGCCGGCTCCGCCGGGGGGCGGAAGGGACCGTCGGGATCCGCGTCACGCTGTGAGCACCGGGACGGAGCAAGGGGGCCCCGACCATGCGGTCCGGGCCCCCTTCGCGCGGAGCGTGCCTGCTACGGCGCGTCCACGACCGTCCCCGTCAGCACCGGGCGGTCGGGCAGCGGCTCGGCGCTGTCGTCCGTCAGCGCGAGACGCATGGACTCGGCGGGCTCGGCCACCTGGTCCCGCACCGTGGGCACGGTGAAGTCGACGCCGGTGGTCGCGGCCGGGATGTTCAGCCAGACCCACAGGTTCGCATCCGACAGCGGGCGTTCCGGGTCGGGCACGTCACCGGAGTAGTCCGCGAGCCACTGCGGGTCCACGTCCTTCGTGGACAACTCGGCGCCCTCGGCGACCGGGAGTACCCGGACCGGCTGCCAGAAGTTCACGTCGGCGGTCTCGGAGAGCGTGATCCGCCAGCTCAGCGTCTCGCCCTCGGTCACCCGGCCGGCGACCGGCGTCAGGGTCACCTCCGGCGCCGGGTCGTCGTTCTGCACCGTCACCCCGCCCCGGTAGGAGCCGACGACCGCGCCGCGCACGGCCTTCACGAGGAGGTCCCGTGTCACGTCGTAGCCGAAGCGGGTGTCGCCCTTCACCTCGATCGGCACGTCGATCGGGGTGCTGCCCGGCCGGACCGTGACCAGCTTCTCCGTGGCCTCGAGGGTCTCCGGGTCGACGACGTAGAAGCGGACCCGGCCGCTGCCGTGGCCGGACACCCGCACCGGGACGTGATAGGTGCGGGTACCGGAGTCGCCCTCCTTGGCCGTGATACGGCCGATGTCGACGCGCGGCAGCGCCGCCGCCCGCACCGCGGGCGTGCCGGGGGCCCAGCCCCAGGCGTCCATGAACCACGCCTGCCCGGAACCCGAACGAGGGGTCAGCGCAAGGGACTTGACGTGCCTCAGGTCGAGGCCGGCGCGGGTGGCTGCGGTCAGCGGGACCCGTAGCTCGCGGGCCCAGTACGAGGCGGTGCGGTCGGAGCCCGGCAGGCCGTCGGCCGTGACCCGGCCGAGCGTGGCCCGGCGGCCGGCCGCGTCGGTGACGGACACGTCCAGCTCGGTACCGGTGGTGTTCGGCGGCACGAAGACCCGCAGCGCAAGGCTTCCGGCACCGGTGAGGGAGACAGGGACGAGGGAGGAGATCCTCGTCGGTGTGCCCGGCGCGGACCACTTCAGCGCGACCGCGCTCTTGGCGGAGTCCTTCTCCAGGTCCCACCAGCCGAAGTGCGGGGATCTCCCCGTGGCGTCGGCGTCCAGACATGCCCTGGCGGGATCGGGGTCCGCCCGGCACACGCGGCCGCCCGTCACCTCGACACCGCCGTCGGGCACGAAGCCGCCCGTGCGGCGGGCGCCGACCGCGTGCGTCAGGACGCGGGCCGGGTCGGCGGAGGGCGCGCGCCTGCCGGTGCCGTCGAGCAGCGGGCGCACCCGGTCGTCACCGGCGACGAACAGGCGCGCCGCGGCGGCGATGTACGTCGCGCCGGCCCGGTGCTGCTGGTCGGCGGTCAACCGGGTGGGGGCGCCCGTGGAGCAGACCGGGTCGGGGCCGGGCGCGTCCGGGTCCTCCCAGAAGTCGTCGAAGGAGGGCGCGACGGCCTTGCCAGGCGTCCACTCGGTGTTGAAGAAGTTGTGGTTGGCGCCGACCACGTAGACCGCGCTGTGCAGGGCCGCGCCGTTGCTGATGCCGCGCGTCCCGTCGAGGTAGGTCTCGCCCTCGAGGTCGGAGACGTCGCCGTCGCAGCCGGGCAGGATGGTCGCGGACGGGACGTCGGCGACGGGATTCTGGCCGAAGATGGTCGGTCCGACGAGCACGGTTCCGCGGATCTTCCAGCGGACCGGGCCCCGGTAGCCGTCCTGTGCGGCGGGCGGCGGGTACAGGCTGTCCAGGGCGGCGCGGTTGACGCCCTCGCCGCCGCGCGAGTGGCCGACGAGCAGGACCCGGGAGAGGTCCGCCTTCGTCGCGCCGGGCAGCGCCGCCGGGGCATGGGCCGGGTGGGCGGCCCAGTCGGCCCACTGGGCGAGATGCCGGCGCACCAGCGAGGAGCGCGCCTGAGCGCCGCCGTCCTCGGCCTCCCCGTCCTGGCCGTTGACGCCGTTCGCGGAGACCGACACCGTGACGTAGCCCTGCGAGGCGAGGAGCTCCTGGTCCTGGAGGTAGCCCCGGTGGCTCGGGATCGGCTTCGCACCGGCCGGGCAGGGCCAGGAGATGTCGAAGTCGTCGCTGCCCGGCCGGTAGCAGGTGGTGTGCCGGCCGTGCAGGAACAGCGCGAGCGGCCGCTTGCCGGGGGCCCCCTTCGGCGCCACCACGACCGCCTGCATCTCGACCGGCTGGGCGAAGCCCGGCAGCTTCACCGGGGCGAGGTCGTACTCGCCGCTCACCGTGCGGTACGCGCCCGGCTTGCCGGGGTCGACGGAGTTGGCCGGGGCCGGAGCCGGGGCCTCGGCCGAGGGCCGCTGGTGGCCGGGGGAACGGCGCTGGCCCGGGACGGAGTTGCCGCCGGTCGCGTCCAGACGGCGTCCACCGGCCAGTACGCGCAGGTCCTTCAGGGGGGTGTCGCCGACGCCGTCGAGGGAGAGCCGGAACGTGCGCCCGTCCTTCCCCGTCCTCGGGACGCCGAGCAGTCGGTCACCCGTGTGGAACTCCACGCGGGCGTCCCCGAAGGGCACGGGCGTCGGCGATCGCCACACCAGCTCCCGCGCGGTGCCCTCGCCGCTGACCCGCCACCCCTGGGGCAGCCCGCTGTCGGCGATCGCGGTCGACGGGGTCGACGGTCCTGTCTCGGACGGTGGTCGGGCTTGTGCCAGTCCCGGTGTTCCCGCCAGGGCCGCGAGCGCGGCCACGGCGGTGACACCTATTCGCCGGGCACGGATCAAGGTCCACTCCTCAACACTCGGAGCGTGGGGACCCCTTCCGTATCGGGAGCCCCTCACGTCCCGGAGGAAGCGAATGCACCTCTGTGGGTTGCCTGTGTCCCGGAATCCGGTCGGCCGAGCGCAAGGATCCGGTCAGGCGACCACCATCCCGCGCACGTGCCCTAGTGCCAGGCCCGGTACGGCTCGTCGAGGAGTTGGAAGACCGGCTCGCCGCGTACCGGGTCCTTGACCGTGGACAGCCGGACGCGATCGCCGCTGTGGATGCCGATGAGCGGGCCCATGACCCGGCCGCGTACGACGAACCCCTCGGCCATCTCCACCAGTGACACATTGCGGGCGGCCGGGGTGTTGCGGTTCACCACGGTGGCGTGGCGGACCGTGCCGGCGCCCTCGCTGCGTTCCGTGCGGAGGTCGCTGCCCTGACACACCGGGCACAGCAGCCGGTGGTACATGGCGGTGCCGCACCAGGTGCAGCGCTGGAAGAGGATCGTGTCGCCGTCGGTGTCCGCGCGGTCGAGGACGCCCGCCGCGGAGCCGGCGGCCTGCTGAACGGCGTTTCCTGAGTAGTGGTACACGCGGGTCAACTCCCTGCACTCGGCCGGAATCCACGTGCGCGGCTCGCCCGTGCACGCACGTGCCCGGTCAGCCGTGCCACCGTGCACGCCCCACAGGGTATGGCACTCAGTGCCACTCGTAAAGGCACTGCGTACCCACAATCTTGGGAGGGTTCGGCGAGGATCCGACGGGGGCCCGGCGGGAGTTCCGCGCCGACGGGGGCCCGGCGGGAGTTCCGCGAGGCTCCGGCGGGGGCCGGCCCGGTGCCGGGGGTTCAGTCCCGGCCGAGGGTCGTCTCGATCTCCTGCACCACCCGCCACAGCGGCGCCCCGCGCCGGGAGACCACCACGACGACGTCCTCCGGCAGCCCGTCGGCGGGAGACGGCGGGAGGGCCGGGAACGTGGGCCGGGCCGCGGGATCCGGGGCTGCCGGGGCCGGCGCGAACGCCGACTGCACGTACCCGAGCGCGTGGTCCACGGTCGAGCCGGCGTCGCCCCCGCCGTCCGAACGCAGCCAGGAGCGCAGCGCGTTGTTGTGGGCGGCGACCACCGCGGCCGCGATCACGTCGGCGTGCAGGTTGCCGTCGGGCCGGCCGGTGAAGCGGCTCCGGAGGTACGCGGCCAGGGCGCGCTCGTAGCGCCATACGACCGACAGTTCGTACGCCCGCAGCCCGGGCACCTGCTTGGTGAGCCGGTAGCGCTGCACGGAGAAGGAAGGGTTCTCGGCGTACATCAGCAGGACGAGCCGGGCGGCGTCGCAGACCCGCCGCACCGGCTCGTGTTCCGTCCCGCTCGCGGCGAGGAAGGCCGTCATGTCGGCGAGGCACCGCTCGTGGTCGGGGAAGACCACGTCCTCCTTGGAGGGGAAGTAGCGGAAGAAGGACCGCCGGCCGACGCCCGCCAGCGTCACGATGTCGTCGATGGTCGTCTGCTCGTAGCCCCGCTCCAGGAACAGCCGGAAGGCCGCCGCGACCAGGGCGTCCCGCATGGGCGGTTTGGCCTCCGCCTTGTGAGTGGCGCTCATGGACGCGAACGTAACACCTGAGCGCCACGGATGGCACTCGGTTCCCTCTGCCAGGGAACCGAGTGCCGGACACCGGACATCGGACGTCCGGCACCGAGCGCCGAGCTCCGGGTGCCGAATAGCCGGTACCGACCCGCCGGCCGGTACCTGCCGACGTCACATCCGCTCGGCCGCCTCGACCACGTTGGTCAGCAGCATCGCGCGCGTCATCGGCCCGACCCCGCCGACCGGCGGCGAGAAGGAACCGGCGACACCGCTCACGTCGGGGTGGACGTCACCGAGGATGCCCTCGACCGTGCGCGTCAGGCCGACGGACAGCACCGTCGCGCCGGGCTTGATCCAGTCGGGCCGGACCAGGTGGGCCACTCCGGCCGCGGCGACCACCACGTCCGCCTCCCGGGCGTGCGCCGCCGTGTCCTGGGTGGCCTCGTGGCACAGGGTCACCGTGGCGTGCTCGGTGCTGCGGGTCAGCATCAGGCCCAGCGGCCTGCCCACGGTGACACCGCAGCCGATGACGCAGAACTGCTGGCCCGTGATCTCGACCCGGTTGCGCCGCAGCAGGTCGATGATGCCGCGCGGGGTGCAGGGCAGCGGGCCGGGGATGCCCAGCACCAGCCTGCCGAGGTTGGTCGGATGGAGTCCGTCGGCGTCCTTGACCGGGTCGATCAGCTCCAGCACGGCATGGGTGTCGATATGGGCCGGGAGCGGGAGCTGCACGATGAAGCCGGTGCACGCCGGATCGGCGTTGAGCCGCAGCACGGCGGCCTCGACGTCGGCCTGGGAGGCGTCGGCGGGGAGTTCCACGCGGATCGAGGCGATGCCGACCTGCGCGCAGTCGCGGTGCTTGCCGCCGACGTAGGAACGACTGCCGGCGTCGTCGCCGACGAGGATCGTGCCCAGCCCGGGATGGATGCCTCGCTCCTTCAACGCCTGGACGCGTAGGGCGAGTTCACTCTTGATGTCGGCCGCGGCGGCCTTGCCGTCGAGCAGTGTTGCGGTGGTCACGGGAGTCGTCGGGCCCTTCGGGAGAAAAACGACGGTCCTGTCATCGTACGACCCGCTCGCCCGCCGCCCCCCGGGAGTCCCGGCGGCCGCGGACGTCCCTCCGACCGCGGCGGTTCCGCCCGGGACCGTCCGTACGCCGTCTGACGTAACCTTTCCGCACCGTTCGACCGTCATCAGGAGACCGTATGTCCGCCACCCGCCCCCGTCTCCTCTACGTCACGGACCTCGCTTATCAGGCGCGCGGGCGCCGCTACTGCGACGAGGACGTCTTCCTCACCTCCCGGCTGCGCGCGGAGTTCGACCTGGCCCTGTGCCACCCGCTGGACGCCGCCGCCCTGATGCACTCCTTCGACGGCGTCGTCGTCCGCAACAGCGGCCCCGTCCTGGGCTATCCGAAGGAGTACGAAGCCTTCCGGGAGCGCGCGCTCCAGGACGGCGTGCGCGTCTACAACCCGCTCACCGGCCGCGCCGACATGGCCGGCAAGCAGTACCTCGTCGACCTGAGCGCCGCGGGCCACCCCGTCATCCCCACCGTCGACCGCTCCGAGGACCTGCACCGGCTGCCCGAGGCCGACCGGTACGTCGTCAAGCCCAAGGCCGGCGCCGACTCCATAGGCCTGCGGATCCTGCCGCCCGACGCGCTGCCCGCTCTGGCCGACGGCTCGGTCCTGGTCCAGCCGTGCGTCGACTTCGCCTACGAGGTCTCCTTCATCTACGTCGACCACGACTTCCAGTACGCCTTGTACGCACCGCATCCCGAGCGCCGCTGGCAGCTGGAGCCCTACCGGCCCACCGTGCGGGACCTGGAGTTCGCCCGGCGCTTCATCGACTGGAACGGCCTCGCGCACGGGATCCAGCGCGTCGACGCCTGCCGCGCCCCCGACGGCGAACTGCTGCTGGTCGAACTGGAGGACCTCAACCCGTACCTGTCCCTCGACGCCCTGGACGAGGCCGGACGGGACGCCTTCGTCGCCGCGACGACCCGCTCCCTGCGCCGTTTCCTCGCCGGCTGAACCCGCCCGTCCGTCCGCCCGTATCTCTCCCGGGGGACCCACGGGAGGGAGACGAGCGTGCCGACACCGGAGGAACCCGGAAAGCCGCACGAGCGCCCGGTCCTGGAACCCGTCCGGGTCCTGCGGCCGCGCAACACCGACGCCCTGGCGGAGCTGTTCCGCGAGATGTCCGAACTGACCCAGGACCCTGACGCCTACGAGGCGATACCCCTGCGGCCCGAGCCGGCCGTGGACGAGGCCGAGACGCAGGAGCTCCCGCCGCTGGTCCCCGGCGCGGCGAGGACCGCGCCGACGCGACGCGGCGACCGGGACTGGGCGAGCGAGAGCGGCGGCCCGCGACCCCTGCCCGGCGGCGAGGGTCCTGGCGGCCGGGCAGGCGCCGCGCGGGAGCGGGGCGCAACCGGGACCGCACCGGGGCCGGACGGCGCGCGCCCACGCGTCCGCAGCGGGTCCGGTGCGGGGCTGCGGCGCGGCGCCGTCACGGTCGGCGTGTGCGCGGCGGCCCTCGTCGGCTTCGTCTGCGCGCTGCTGCTGCCGGGCCGGGGCGGCGAGGCCGCCGCGCAGACACCCCCGCCGGCGGCGGCCACCCCCGCCCCGACCGCCACCGCGACCGGACCGGCGGACCCCGACGGAGCCGGCACGCTGCGGGAGGGGGACAGCGGTGCCGAGGTGACCGACCTCCAGCGGCGCCTGCTGCGCGTTCCGAACGTGTACGACAACGGTCCCACCGACGGCCGTTACGGCACCGCTCTCACCGAGGCCGTGGCGCGATTCCAGCTGTGGTATGGCATCCGCGGCGACGAGAGCGGCGTGTACGGCGACGACACCCGCCGTGATCTGGAGTCCCGTACGGCCTCGGCCGGCGGATGACCGGGTGAAGCCCCGGGAGAACGGGCCGCGCTCGGCAGTGCGGTGCGTGTCACCATGGCCGGTGGCCCCGTTGCGGTCGGCCGACGGTGGGCGTTCGGCGCCTCGGGTCGCCGAGACGAAGGCCGTCCCCATGAGCGGGTCCCGCGTCCCGGGCCGGAGGCCGCCCGTCGTGTTCGTGCCGTCCGTCGTCGTGGGGGCGTCGTGGTACTGGCGGCGCCGCGACCACGGAGCCGTCCTACCGCTCGGCGTCCGGCACCCGGATGTCCAGCACGCACACGTCGTCGCGTCCCTCGGGCTCCAGCGTCGCGCCGAGCAGCTGGTCCAGCGGCCCCGGCCCGGCGCCGGGCCGGGGCGCGGCGGCCCTGGCCAGTCGCTCCAGACCTCGGTCGATGCTCTCCAAGGGCCGCTCCACCAGGCCGTCGGTGTAGAGAAGGACCTGGTCGCCCGGTTCCAGACGGACCTCCGCCGCCTCGTAGCGAGCCGTGTCGGTCGCGCCGAGCAGCATCCCGAAGGGACGCTCGAGGTAGTGGGCCTCACCGCCACGCACCAGCAGCGGGGGCGGGTGACCGGCCTGTGCCCACTCCAGTCGCCGTTCGCGCGGGTTGTAACGGGCCAGCACCATGGTCGCCGAGCCGTGCGGGTCGCGGGAGTGCAGCAGCAGGGCGTTGAGACGGCTGAGTGCCCCGGTCAGCGACGAACCCGTGATGACCATGCCCTTGGCGGTGAACCGCAGCAGGGCCATCGAGGCCACGGCGCCCATGCCGTGCCCGGCCACGTCACCGACGACGAACAGGGCGTCGCCGTCGGGCAGTTCGATGGCGCTGAACCAGTCGCCGCCGACGCTGAGGCCCGACTGCGCGGGCAGGTAGGCGACGTCCACGCGCAGCCCGGCCAGCCGGACGGCCTGCTTCGGCAGGGGCAGCAGCGCGTCCTGCAACCGGGCGGCCACCATGCGCTCGGCCTCGAGCGCCCCGTGCTGGGTGAGCATGGCGCGCTCGCTCGCGAGGAGGGCCAGTTCGGCGCTGCGCTGGGGCGTGAGGTCCTGCACGAAGCCGTGCACCTCGATGGGGGTGCCCTGGCCGTCCGCGACGGCCTCGGCGACCACCCGCAGATGCCGGATGCCGGTCCGGGTGAGGACCCGGAAGGGCACGTCGCACGGCCGCCCGTGCCGCACCAGCTCCCCGACGGCGCGGGCGAGCGTCGGCACGTCCTCGGGAGAGGCCATGCGCGGCAGTCCGTGGAGCGGTACGACGCCCTGCTCGGCATCCCGCTCGAAGATGCTGAAGACCTGGGCGGACCAGGTCCCCTCGCCCGTCTCGAGGTTCCAGGTGACCCAGCCGAGGTTGCCGAGGCGCTGCACGTCCGCCAGCCGCTGCTCCTGCCGGTCGGAGGGATCGTGCCGGACCCAGCTGAGGACCAGTCCGTCGCCCAGCCGCACCACCCGCGCCGAGTAGGTGGCCAGTTCGCTGACCCCGGACACCATCTGCTGGCGGGCGAACGGCTCGCTCTCGTAGGGCCGGTCGCAGGCCAGCACCTCGAGACAGCCCTCCCACAACGGATCCTGGGCGACCTCCGGCCAGCACTCCAGGAAGCGCAGGCCGACCAGCTCACGCCCGCTGCGGCCGACGGCGTCGGACGTCACGCTGGTCGCGGCGTCGACGCGGAAGTCCTCGACGTCCCCCGTCGGGGAGCGCAGCGGGGTCAGGAGCACCGCCGCGACGGGCAGCCGGTCGAGCACCGTCTGTACGGCGTCCGCGGCCCCGCCGACGGCCGGGCCCGGCCGGGTGCCGAACGAGCGCAGCGGGCCCGCGCACAACTGGGCGACGGCCATCAGGTGTTCCCGCACCGGGGGCGGGAAGGCGCCCTTGCGGCGGCGCAGGATCCCGAGCACCACCTCGGCCGACTCGCCGGTCACCACCGGCAGCCAGGCCCGGGACGGCCACCGTTCGGGCGGGTCCCCGATCAGCTGATAGCGCTTGCCGTCCTCGTCGGGGTCCTCCAGCCAGCGCGGCTCCCCGGAGTCGAGGGCGTCCAGCGCGGCGATCCCGCTGACCGGCGGCACCCGGCCCCACTGTTCGGCCAGCGTCCCCTCGATGCCGGCGTGACCGGTGAGCTCGAGCCCGCCGCCCGGCCGCCGGGCGAAGACCATCACGGCGCCGGCGCCCACGTCCTGGGCGAGCCGGTCGAGCAGGCAGCGGGCGAGATCGTGCGGGGTGCCGACACGGACGAGGGCCCGGCTCAGGCGGCCGAGGGCGGCGGCGTCGATCTCCTCGTGGGCCGAGCCGGGTGTGGTCGGCCGTGCGGGCGCTTCGGCCGAAGCCGGGTCGGCGGCGCCGCGGGGCTGCGCGGAGAGCGCGCCGAGGGTGATCCAGCACTCCTCGAGCAGCGTCCGCCGGCCGGCCTTGGCCCGCTGCTGAAGCTCCTCCTGCGCGGCGTCCGGCGAGCAGCCCAGCTGTGCCATCAGGACGCCCTTGGCGCGCTCCTGCACGGCCACGGTGGCCGCTCGCTCCTGCAGTCGGTCCATCTCCGCGCGCTGGCGCGCCACGACCCGGGTGAGTGCCGCCAGGTCGGGCACGTCACCGGGCCGGAAAGGCAGGGCGGGGTCGCTCGTCACACCTTGAGCATGGCACACCGCCGTGGCTTCGATCGCGGTCTTGCGGCAACGCTCCCGTCAGGCGTGACGCCCCTCGGGAGGACCCGGACGGCTCTTCCCGGTCAGCGTCCGGGACTCTGCTCCACCAGGGCCTGGGTGACCGCTCGGACGCTGCGGGCGATGTGCTGGAGCTGCATGACCTCGGCCGCGTACATCTTGATCGTGTGCTCGATGACCGATTCGGGCAGTCCGAGCCGGGGCAGGTCGGCGCGGGCGGTCTGCAGGGCGGTGCGGGCCACCCGGACCTCGTTCTGGACCTGGATCTGCGCGTGGCGGGCGAGCAGTACCGGGTGGCGCAGCAGCGCCGGGTAGCTCGCGTAGCGCGCGGGCACCAGCTCGCGCAGCCACTTGGCCGCCGAGCGCTCCCAGTCGTAGCTGCCGGGAGTCTTGACCTGGCACGGCCAGTCCGAGCTGATGCGCGTCGTCGTCAGGGTCATGATCATCGCTTCCGGTGTTGGCGTCGTGACGGTGGTCCGACGGTTCGGGGCGGCCCCGGCCCAGGGGAAGACCGGGGCCGCCACGGGCGCTCGCGCAAGCGATGCCCCGAACACCCTGGGCGCCGACGCGGGTAGGGGACGGCGGCTTCGGGTGCCCGTACATGAGCCCTTGGCGGGCGGATGCGGCCGTGAGCAGTATTTATATATGCCGACGTCTTTGCAAGACGTATGAAAACATTCATGCGCGATATGCCCGCAATGATCCCTCTGTTACTTGCCGGGGGAGGGGGTGGCCTCGGAAGGGAAGGGCGGGGAACGGCAGGAAGATCGGGGAAGGACGATCACTCACGCAGGAAGAACTGGTGCTGCTCGGCGATCTGCTCGTACTCCTCGAGCCGCGCCTGGGTGCGCTCGGGTCCCGCGTCGGTCATGGCCTGAAGCAGGGCCGCGGCCATCACCCCGGGGGCGGCGTAGGAGTCGAAGACCAGCCGGGAGCCGGTGCCGGTGGCGAAGGTGGCGTCGGCCTCGTCGGCCACCGGCCCCAGCGCCAGGTCGGTGATCAGCGCCACCTTGAGACCGGCGCTGCGCGCGACCCGTACGGCGGTCAGAGTCTCCTGCGCGTGCCGGGGCATCGAGAACGCCAGCACCCAGGTCCCGCCCGCCTCCCGGGACTGCAGCAGCGCGTCGTAGGCGACGCTGCCTCCCCGGGTGACCAGCCGTACGTCCGGGTGGACCCGGCGGGCGGCGTAGGCGAAGTACTCGGCGAGCGAGACGGAGATCCGCAGCCCCAGGACGGTCAGCGGAGTCGACTGCGACAGCTTGCGGCCCACGTCGATGACCCGGTCGGGGTCGGCGAAGTCGCGCCGCAGGTTCTCCAGGTTCTCGATCTCCGCCTCGACCGCCGCCTGGAGCTCGTTGCTCCGGTTCACCTCGGCCGCCGCCGGACCGCCGGCCAGGGCGCCCAGCGCGATCGACTGGAGCCTCTCCCGCAGCGCGGGATAACCGCTGAAGCCGACCGCCGCGGCGAACCGGGTCACCGAGGGCTGGCTGACCCCGACGCGGTCCGCGAGGTCGGTGATCGACAGGAACGCCGCCTCGGTGATGTGCTCGATCAGATACTGGGCGATGCGCCGTTGCCCCGGCGACAGATGGGGTCCGTCGAAGAGCGCCCTGAGCCGGGAGGTCGGGGACACCTCCGTCTCCGGACCGGTTCTGCCCGAGGTGATCGCGGATGCCTGTGCGCGTGCCTGCTGCGGCGATGGCACCGGTGCGCCTCCTTTGTCTTCCACGGGCTCAACATACTTCAGGGGCCGTGCCGGACAGAGCGGTCGAAGACGCCCCCGCACGCACCCGGTGATCACGGCTTACCGCCGGTACAGCGTGATCGAGTCGCCGACCTCGTCGACCGGTCGGCTGGAGCGCAGCAGCACGCCGAGGCCGTCCCTGGCCTCGGCGACGGCGGAGTCCGACACGACCAGCAGCCCGTGCACCTCGTCGGGCGGCACCCGACGCGGATCGCGGGCGTGGATGCCGTAGTAGGCGGGCACTCCGCTGCCCTTGTACACGAGCCACACCCGCTCGCCCCGGTAGCGGCTGTGCAGCCGGTCCGCCAGCCGTCCCAGGTCCTGACCCCAGTCCACGTTGGAGTCGTGCAGCCGTAGATGCGTGTCGGCCGGTCCGCCGAACGCCTCGTTGGAGTACGGCAGGTAGTAGGGGTACGTCCGCAGCGAGCTGACGGCGACGAACGCCACCAGTGCCGCCACCGCGACCGGCGCCCACCGCCGGCGCACCGTCAGGACGCATCCGGCGGCCACCGCGAGGAACATCGGCAGGAAGACGGCGTACCGGGTCCCCAGATCCCGTGCCCCTGACATGGCCGAGGCCAGCAGCACGGCGGCCGGGACCAGCACGTACGGCGCCGCGGGCCGCAGCCGGCGCACCACGGTCATCGCGACCGCCCCGGCCGTCCACAGGGCGAGCGTGCCGAGCGGCGTCTTCACGACCAGGGCGACCGGCAGGTAGTACCAGCGGGCGCCGGAGTAGCGGTGCCCGAACAGGAAGCCCCGCCACGACCGGTTCTCCAGACCGAACTGGATCCGCATGCCGTCCCGGTAGGCCTCGGGGAAGGGCAGCATCCGGACGAGGCGCCCGCGCAGGCCGTGCACGACGGGCACGTGGGTCGCCCCTGGGTTCCAGCGCAGCAGTGGATCGACCACGAGGTACGAGACCCAGACGACGGCGACGGCGGTCAGCGTCACCAGCGCCGCCGCCGACAGCGCCCGCCGGACGTCGCGGGGCCGCCGGGCGCACACCGTCACCGCCGCCAGGGCCGCCAGCACGGGGACCGCGGGCAGCGTGCTCATCTTCGTGGCGAGCGCCGCGCCGAGAGCGGCCCCGGCGAGCGGCAGACACCGGCCCGCGCCGGCCCGGCGGGCCCGCCACAGCAGCCACACCGAGGTCAGCAGGAAGCCCGCCGCCGGGACGTCGAGCGTCGCCAGCGAGCCGTGCGCGACGACGTCGGGGGAGAGGGCGTACAGGGCGAGCGCCGTCAGCGCGGGTGCGGGTCCGGCGAGGTCACGGGCGAAGGCGAACACGACCAGGCCGAAGAGCAGGGTCAGCGCGATCACCGGCAGCCGGGCCCACAGCATCAGCCGCCAGGGGTCGTTGCCGGACCCGTACAGAAGGTGCCGGCCCGCCGCCTCCTGGGCGCCGGTGAACGAGGGATCCACCTGCGGGCGGGCGACGGCCACGCCGACGGCGACGACGAGCTTGCCGAGGGGCGGGTGCTCCGGGTTGAGGCGCACCCGGTGCTCGTGGAGGTAGTCGGCCGCCGTGGCGACGTACACCGGCTCGTCGATGGTCGGGGTCTGCCGTACCGCGGTGGTGACCATCGCGACGGCCATCTGGGTCAGCAGGACCGCCACCAGGACGGGGACGAGCAGCCGTCGGCGGGCCGGGGCCGGGGGCCGCGCCGTGTTCGTGTCGGGGGTGGTCTCCGGGACCGGATGCGGTTCGGTTGCCATCGTCCGTCCTGCGGTGACCCCGGCCGGGCGGCGGCCGGAGCCGGTGCGGAGCCGCCTCGGGGGCTCGTCCGCACCGGCTCCCGCCGCGACGGGTGCTACCGCTTCAGGAGTCGTACCGACAGACCGTCTGCCGTGTACACGGGTACGGCGCGCAGCCGGTCGGAGTTCAGCTCGACGCGGTCGAACCGACCGCGCAGCGCCGAGGCGTCGATCACCGGGACCGTCGTCCCCGCGGCCGGCGGCCGGTCGGCGTCGAGGCGCAGGGACAGCACGGCGCCCCGGTCCAGCCGGACCCGCCCGGACACCGTGAGGACGGGCCCGTGGTGCCCGCGCAACGTCAGGTCCAAGGCCGCGCCGGACTCCTGCGTCCACGCGCCCCGCACCCGCACCGGGGCGCCCGCGCGCAGCGTGCCGCCGGTCAGCCGCACGTCGCCCTGGCCGAGGGCGTCGGCGTGCCCCGCGACGAGCACCCCCTCCGCCAGCACGGTTCCGCCGTGGTAACGGTTGTGTCCGGTCAGGGTGAGCGTGCCCGAGCCGCGCTTGGTCAGCCCGCCCTCGCCGCCGATGTCGTGGCGCCAGACGTCGGCCGCGTCGAAGCCGCCCTTCGCCGCGTCCATCGTGACCGCGACGTCCCCGTCGAAGGCGCCGTACCCGTCCGCCGCGGCGAACAGGTTCAGCCGGCCCCACTGCTCGAATCCGTCCAGCATGACGTATCCGGAGGGCAGCGCGTTCGTGCGCAGCACCTCGCGGCGCTGGGCCGCCGTCAGGTACGGCAGCCGGGTCTCCAGCAGCACCTCGGCGCCCTTGGGCACGGTGAGCGGCGTGCTGCGGCCCTGGCGCTCGAGGACGTAGGTCAGGCGGGGCAGGTTGGCACGCGTGTTGGCCTCCCGGTCGGCGTACGGGTCCGAGGCGTCGGAGTGCGCGTAGGCGGCAAGGGTGTCGGCCGTGGTGCCGGTCTTCTCGGTGAAGTAGGCCAGGGCCTGGGCGCGGGCGGCCGCCTTGAGGTCGGCGTTGGCCGGATCGGCGAGCGCAGCGGCGGCGAGGGCGGTGGCCATGATGCGGCCGCCGATGACGTCCACGGTGGAGTGCATGCCGGAGACGATCCGGGTGTGGCTGAGTTCGAGGGCGCGGGTCACCAGCTCCTGGAACCGCTCGGGCACGGCGTACGCGAACGCCAGCGACGCCAGGTGGAAGGCGTTGGTGTGCCCGCTGGGGAATCCGCCGTCGTCGGTCGCGGAGGTACCGCGCTGACGCAGCAGCTGCGGGACCACGACCACCTTCGAGTCGTACACCGGGAAGCCGAGGGCATCGGTCTTCCCGGTGTCGACGACCTCGCTGTTCTCGTTCATGCGCCACGGACGCGGGTACTGGAACGCGTACTTGCCCGGGTTGCCGGAGGCGAACGGGCCGCGCACGGTGTCGACGAGCTGGGCGACCCGGCCGAGGTCGGAGGTGTAGGAGCCGGCGCCGATGGCGGAGCCGGCGGGCGCGTCCGCGGGGACGGAGTCACTGATCGTGGTGGCGGGAGTGGTGTCCGGCGCGCTGGTGATCGAGGTGACGGCCTTGGCGCCGCTCTTGTAGAGCTCCGTCAGGGGACCGAGTCCGGCGATCATCGCGTAGCTCTGGTGCTGACGGTCGTGGACGAAGGCCAGCCGGCCCTCGGCCTCCGTACGGGTGCGGGTGATCGCTATGCAGTAGCGCATGTTGGCGCGCAGGATGTCGGGCCGCAGCGGTGTGCCGGTGTTCCAGGCGGCGCCGGTCTTCCACACCTGGGCGAAGCCGCCCAGGATCCGCACCACGGCGTTGGTCTCGGGGGTGAGGTTCGCCGTGATGTTCGTCTTGTAGTCGTCGACGAAGGGCAGCGGGCCCGTGGCGGCCTTGGCGTCGGCGGCGCCCAGCCAGGAGACGAGCGTCGGAGCGGCCACCAGCGCCGCCGAGCCCCCGAAGGAGATCTTCAGGAAGCGCCTTCTGTTCACGGCCGAGGGGGTGGACTGCCGGGCGGGTGACGGCATGAGTGGGCCTCTCTCGAGTTCTTCGGCCGTGCGGCCGGGAAGGACGTGCGGGGTATCCGCGGTGATACGCGCGGAGTACGTGCGTGGGTACGTGCGATCGGGTGCGGCTCGTCCGTCCTTCGGCGTGTGGGCCGGAAGGGGCGTACGAGCGAAGATCTACGGCCGAGTCGTGTCGCTCGCGCGATGACCCGGCGACCGGTGCGTGTCCTGCGGGTGAACGAGGGGCCCGCGCCTCACAGGAGGGAGCGCGCCAACGCCACCGCCCCTTCGACCGGCGGCACGGTGAGCGGCCGCGGCCGCGCCCCCGGCACCGTGTCGGCGAGCCCGGCGGTGAACGCCTCGTAGAGCGCCCGCTGGCCCAGCACCGTGCCGCCCGCCACGACCACGTCGTCGACGGCGACACCGCGTGCGGCGAGGCGGGCGACGAGCGAGGCGAGCGCCGCACCGGCCCCGGCGATCACGGACCGGGCCAGCGCGCAGCCGTCGTCCGCGGCGGCGAAGACGGCGGGAGCGTGCCGTCCCCACTCCGCGGAGACGTCCGAGGCGCCCTCCAGGGCCGCGCCGAGCGCCGGGACCTCGGGCACGCCGACCGCGGCGAGGAGGCGCAGAGCCAGGGCTCCGGGTTCCTCACCGCGGTCGTGGGCGGCCCATACGGCCCGGGCCGCTTCGCGGACCAGACCGGCGGCGCCGCCCTCGTCGCCGAGGACCGCGCCCCAGCCGCCCACCTGGACGGGGTCGCCGCCGGGCAGCCGGCCCACCGCCACAGAACCGGTGCCGGCCACGAGGCCGACGCCCCGGCCCAGTCCGGCGGCGGGAACGAGCAGTTCGGCGTCGCCCACCACCCGGGCGGGCACACCGAGGGAGAGCTGCAGGGCGTCGCGGATCTCCGCGCACTGGCGTGGTGTCTCGCACGCGTGCGCGCCCACGGCGAAGGCGGCCGGGCGCGTGTCACCGGGCAGCGTGTCGCGGACGAGGCCGGTGAGCCAGCGTGCGGCGGCGGCCGGGTCGTGCGGCCGCCAGCCGGTGCTGGCGCGGACATGGTCGGCAACGAGGGCGTCGCCCGCGAGGGCGCGCAGATGGGTCTTGGTGCCGCCCACGTCGACGCCGACCACGAGGGGGCCCGAAGGGGGAGAGTCCTGCACGGATCCTCTTTCGTCGTTGCTGCGTCGAGCTGCGACGGCGGGCGAACCGTGTCTGAGGGATTGCGGATCGGTGAACTAGGGAAGCCCCGGGACGGGCTTCTGACGAGCACGGCAGGCGAGTACCGTGAAGTTCGTTAGGAAGTTAACTAACGAAGTACAGTGCGTCAAGAGTAATCGCGCACTCGACCGTCCAGGCTCCCGTCCGGGCCGCCGCGGGACGGGAACGCGCGACGTCGGAGCATCCCATCGCCGCAGCCCGCCGAGCCGATCGGCGAGGGCGCGCGGCCCTGTACCCGTGTGGGGGAAACTGTGGAACTCGACGTGGCGGAAGCCCCCCGCCTGACCGAGAGCGCGAGTGCGGTGTTCGCCGTGCTGGCCCAGGCGGGCAGCGCGACCCGGCCGCAGCTCGCCGGTCTGGCGCGGCTGTCCAAGCCGACGGTGTCCGCCGCCGTGGCGGAGCTGGAGGGCGCCCGGCTCGCCTCGCACTCCGGCACCGCCTCCAGCGGCACCGGGCGCTCCGCGGCCGTCTACTGTCTCGGGCCGGCCGCCGGCGCCGTGCTCGCCGTCGATCTCGGCCCCGCCCTCACCCGGGTCCGCGGGTGCGCCCTGGACGGCTCGCTGCTCGCCGAGGCGACCGCCTCCCGGACGGACGCCGCCGGCGCCGTGCGCGAGGCGCTGGCCGCGCTGCCCGCCGGCATTCCGCTGCGCACCATCGTCGTCGCCGTCGGTGACGTGGCGGCGCGGGACCGGCAGGGCAGCGGTATGCGTCCCGCGACCGCCAAGGCGGGCCCGGTCTTCGACGCCATGGCCGTCGCACTGCCGCCGGGCGTGCCCGTCCACCTGGAGAACAACGTCAACTGCGCGGCGCTCGCGGAGCTGCACGAGGGGGCCGCGCGCGGCCGGCACACCTTCGGCTATCTGCGGATCGGCGTGGGTATCGGCCTCGGCATCGTCGTCGGCGGCTCGGTGCTGCGCGGCGCGAACGGCGCCGCCGGAGAGCTCGCCCGGCTGCCCTATCCCTGGGACGACGGCCGCGAGCCGCGCCAGGAGGCCCTGGAGGAGTACATCGGCGCACGGTCCCTGCTGCGCCGCGCCGCGGCGGCCTGGCAGGGCGCCGACGGCCCCTGTCCGCGCACCACCGAGCGGCTCTTCGCCCTCGCGGGGGAGGGCGGCGCCCGGGCCCGCGCCGTCGTCGGCCGCCATGCCGCCGACGTGGGCCGGCTGGCCGCCGCCGTGACCGCCGTGCTCGACCCGGGCCTGATCGTGCTGGGGGGCAGCACGGGCGCGGATCCGCAGCTCCTGCCAGGGGTGCGGGCCGAGCTGGCGCGGTTGAGCTGGCCCACCGAAGTGGTCAGCAGCACGGTCGGGGACACCGGAACCGTGGCGGGCGCCGCGCGGCTCGCGGTGGCCCGGGGAGTCCAAACCGTGACCGAGACCGCGCGGACCGAGGATTGACGGCCCGCGACTCGGTCTGCCAATGTCCGGACAAGCGCTTTCTAAGTCGGTCGGGACGCCGGCTTGGGTTGAGCATCCCAGCCCGTACGCGAAGTACGGCAGCCGCACGAGGGTGTGCTTGTGCGACGACGGCCCTCATGGCCGGGGATCCCACCCGTCGAGGCGACGCGGCCGGGCGAGGCCGACGCCACCGGAAAGCAGCCTTCCTGCAAAATGCACCCGTGCCGCCTCGGTCGGCGCCGTGCTCCGTCCCCTACGACGAAAAAAAGGGATCGAAGATGACCACTGTGGGTGTGCGGCGCTCCCGCCGACTCGGCCGCGGCGGCATACGCCGCCTGGTTCCCCTCGCTGCCGGGGTCGCGGCAGGTGCCCTGCTTCTCTCCGCCTGCGGGTCGGGATCCGGCTCGGGCGGGACCTCCAAGTCGCTGACGTTCTGGATCTCCACGGTTCCGGGGCAGGACGCGGGCTGGAAGAAGATGGTGGCGCAGTACAAGAAGGAAACCGGCGTCAACGTCAAGCTCGTCAACATCCCCTACGACGGCTACACGGCGAAGCTGCACAACGCCGCGCAGGCGAACTCCCTGCCCGACGTGGCGGCCGTGCCGGCGCTGGACCCGATCTGGTCGAGCAAGCTGATCGACCTCAGCTCCATCGCCAACGACAAGACCAAGAAGATCAACGCCAACTTCCTCGCCAAGGACTCGTCCGGGAAGGTGCTGTCCATCCCCTCGGACGTCACCGCGTCCGGCCTGTTCATCAACAAGACGCTCTTCGAGAAGGCCGGCGTCGCCGTCCCGGCCTCGCCCCAGAACACCTGGACCTGGACCGACTTCGTCAAGGCCGCGGACACGGTCCGGGAGAAGACCGGCGCCAAGTACTCGCTGACGTTCGACCAGTCGCCGTCCAGGCTCCGTGCCATGGTGTACGAGATGGGCGGGCAGTACGTCCACGCGGATTCCTCCGGCAAGTTCTCGGTGGACGCGGCGACCAAGAAGGCCGTGAACTACTTCGTCGGACTGAACGACGACAAGACCATGCCGAAGTCGGTGTGGACCAGCGGCGCCGACCCGTCGGCCATGTTCCAGAGCGGTGACGTGGTCGCCTACTGGTCCGGCGTGTGGCAGGTCGCCTCCTTCGCGGACAGCATCAAGAAGTTCGAGTGGGCGAGCGTCCCGACTCCCGCCCAGCCGGTGCAGGCCAGCGACGTCAACAGCGGCGGCATGACGGTGGGCTTCAACAACAACGGCGACGCGGCCGCCGCCGCGACGAAGTTCCTGTCCTGGCTGTACGAGCCGGCCCACTACCAGGCGCTGTGCGAGGCGTCCGGGTTCCTGCCGGTCGAGAGCGGTCTGAACCCGAAGTACCCCTTCACCTCCGAGGCGGCACAGGCGGCGTTCAAGCTGTACAACGAGTCGATCCCGCTCTACGCCCCGATCTCCGGATACTTCAACGGCGCGCAGACGAACTGGGTGCTGAAGGGCAAGAGCCTCACCGAGGACCCGACCAAGACGGAGCTCGGCAAGGCGATCAACGGCCAGCAGTCGGCCGACAAGGCCCTGGAGAACATCGTGGCCGGCTACAACCAGCAGGTCGGCGGCTGATCGTCGACCGCAGGGCCGGGCGGCGGGGTCGAGACACCGCCGCCCGGCCCGGGCGCCTGCGCAATGCCGGGCTCATGGCCTGAGCCACAGAAATCCATTCGATCAGCACGGAGTCAGGAAGATGACAAAACGCGCCTCGGCCGTGTCCGCGAGCCCGCCCAGGAGACGCAGTAAGTACACCCTTGCGCCGCTCGTCCTCATCGCGGCCAACGTCGTGCTCTTCTCGCTGTTCTTCGTCTGGCCTGCGGTGATCGGGCTCGTCTACTCCTTCACGAACTACACCGGTGTGGGCGTGTTCCAGTTCGTCGGACTGGACAACTACCACAACCTGTTCGGGGACTCCGCCTTCTACGATGCGCTGAGCCGGACGCTGCTGTACGCCGTGCTCTTCGTACCGCTGAACTTCGCGGTCTCGCTGCTCACCGCCAACCTGCTGGTGAGCAAGCACGCCAAGGGCGCGTCGGTCGCCCGCGTCGTCTTCTTCATCCCGTGGCTTCTGTCGCCCATCGTCGTGGGCGTCCTGTGGCGGTGGCTGTTCGGTGAGAACTTCGGACTGGTCAACT
This sequence comes from Streptomyces rishiriensis, assembly GCF_030815485.1. NCBI lineage: Bacteria > Bacillati > Actinomycetota > Actinomycetes > Kitasatosporales > Streptomycetaceae > Streptomyces > Streptomyces rishiriensis. Next base: position 7,585,640 of record NZ_JAUSWV010000002.1, read on the forward strand.
ACGTCATCGAGAAGCTCGGCGGAAGTGCCGTTCCGTGGCAGTCGAACGCGGACCTGTCGTTGCTGGTGGTCGTGATGGCGGCGTCCTGGGCCTGGACGGGCTTCTCGATGCTGCTGTTCATCGCGGCGATCAAGAACGTACCGGTGTCGTACTACGAGGCGGCCTCGCTCGACGGCGCCGGTCCATGGCGCCAGTTCATCAGCATCACGCTGCCGAGCATCGCGCCCACCTCGTTCATCGTCATCCTGCTCAACACGATCAACGCGATGAAGGAGTACCCGGTGTTCGTCGCCCTCAACAACGGCGGACCCGGCACGTCGAACAACCTGCTCGTCCAGTACATCTACGAGACCGGCTTCAAACGGGGCCAGATCGGCTACGCGAGCGCCGCGTCGTTCGTGCTCATGCTCATCCTGATGGCCGTCGCGATCATTCAGCTGATCGTCAACCGGCGGGTGGAGAACCGATGACAACCACAGACATGCCACGCCCGGTCGACGCCGGTCCCGCACGGGCCGTCTCCAAGAAGCGGCCCCGCAGGGCCACCAGTGGCGGACTCCGGCGGGCGGTGCCCGCGACGACGCTGCTGTGGGTCCTGGCGTGCCTGTACGGGTTGCCGGTGCTGTGGTTCATCCTCAGCTCCCTCAAGCCGGCCAGTGACCTGTTCTCCTATCCGCTGACGCTGGTTCCGCACAACCCCACCCTGTCGGGCTACCTGACCGCGTGGCGCAGTGCCAACTTCTCCCAGTACTTCGTCAACACGGCGATCGTGTGCGTGATCACGACGATCCTCACGGTGGGCGTCAGCTGCTGCACCGGCTACGCACTGGCCAAGTACGACAACAAATGGCTCAAGGTCTTCTTCATCTGCATCCTGGCCACCACGATGCTGCCGTCCGAGGTCATGCTCGCCCCCGAGTTCCTGGTGGTCCGCAACCTCGGCCTCTACAACTCGTTCGCCGGCATCATCCTCCCGGCCGTGCTCACCGCGACCGGATGCTTCATGTTCCGCCAGTTCTTCCTGACGGTTCCCGACGAACTCGTGGAAGCGGCACGCATCGACGGCGCCCGCGAACTGTCGATCTTCCTGCGGATCATGGTGCCGCTCTCCCGGCCCATCATGCTGACGCTCGCCATCCTGTCCTTCCAGTGGCGGTGGAACGACTACATCTGGCCGCTTCTGATGCTCAACGACCCCAACAAGTTCACCGTGCAGATCGGCATCCAGAGCATCGTCGGCGCGCAGAACATCAACTGGTCGGTACTGCTCGGCGCCTCGGTCATCTCCATGATCCCGCTGATCGCCATCTTCCTGGTCTTCCAGCGCTACGTCATGGGCGCCGACATCAATGCCGGACTGAAGGACTGACCGTGCCCACCCCGCTCGACCACGAGTTCGTCCGCGCGGCGGCCGGCGCCGCCGACCGGCTCGCCGCCCCGCTGGCGGCCCACCCCGGCGAGGAACCCGCCGGTCTGACCCACCGCGCTCTCGCACGCCGGGTCAAGACGCTGGTCGCGGCGTACCTCTCCCCGGACTCCGCCCTGCACGGCAGCGGGCAGGCCGTCGCCGCCACGACGACCCACCTCCGCGCGCTGCGGGCCGCGCAGACGCCCACCGGCCTCTTCGCCGGCGGCGACAACGTGCAGTCACCGCCGGACTCCGCGTTCACCGTCAACGACGTGTGCGACGCGCACGTCCTCGCCGCGGCCGCGGGGCCGGAACTGCACGAGGTCACGGCCGCGCTCGCGGAGATCGCCGGCGCCGCCTCCGGCAGTCTCCTGACCGGTGGGGTGCACACGCCGAACCACCGCTGGGAGCTGTGCGCGGCGCTGGCCCGGCTGCACCGGTCGTTCCCCGACGACCGGCTGCTCGACCGCGTCGAGGAGTGGCTCTCCGAGGGCGTCGACATCGACGTGGAGGGTCTGTACTCGGAGCGGAGCGCCAACTACGCGGCCCACGTGTCCAACCCCTCGCTGCTGCTGCTGGCCGAAGTGCTCGGCCGCGCCGACCTGCTGTACGCCGTCGAACGCAATCTCGCCGCGACCCTGGACCTGATCAGGCCGGACGGCACGGTGGAGACCGTCCACTCGCGACGGCAGGACCAGAACCACCCGTTCCCGCTGGCGCCCTACCTGCCGCACTACCGGCTGCTCGCGATCCGCACCGGCCGGGGCGACTTCGCCCGGGTGGCGCGGCTGGCGGCCGCCGGCGGCGTCGACGACCCCGGCCTGCTCGCCGAGACCCTGCTCACCCCCGACCTGTGCCGCGCCCTGCCGGCCCCGGCTGCGGAGCCGCTTCCACGCGACCGGTACCTCACCACCGCGCGCCTCGCCGTACGCGCCGCGGCCACCGCGCACACCGTGGTGTACGGCGGCTCCGACGTGCCCGGGCACCGGCGCATCCGCTCGGGCCTCGCGTGCAATCCGACCTTCCTGCGCCTGTTCGCCGGCGACGCCGTCCTCGACGCGGTCCGTCTCTCGCGGGGATTCTTCGACCTGGGCCCGTTCCGCGCCGCCGACATGCAACAGTTGGCCGCCCACCGGTACCGGCTCACCGAAACCCTCACGGCCGCCTACTACCAGCCCCTGCCACCGGACCGGCGGCGGGACGACGGCGTCTACCGGATGGCGGACGAGGGACGTTTCTCGGGCGCGATGGCCTTCCCGGACCGGCCGCGGGACGAGGCCTCGCACACGACCCGCGTCGAGGTGGACCTGAAGGAGGACGGCGCCGACCTGCGGATCCACATCAGCGGACCGCGCGTGCCCTGGGCGCTCGAACTGACCTTCCGGCCGGGCGGCGTGACAGAGGGCGCCGTGCCGATCGGCGACGGACGCTGGAGTCTGACGACCGGACCGATGACCTACCGGGTCGGCGACGACGAGATCCGGGTCGAGGCCGACGTCGAGGCAGGCGAGCCGCCGGCCGGACCGGACCGCAGCGACGTACTGCGCTACGACCCGGGGCAGGACTACACCGTGGTGGGCGGCACCGATGCGACGACCGGGAACCGCGTCTACATCGGTGGCGACGGCCCGAGCACACTGACCGTCGCCCTGCGTGCCCGCCGGCCCGCACCTGGCGCGTGACTCCGACGACCCACGTCATGGCCATCTCAGGTATGAAGGGCTGATCCCCGTGCACCTCACGTCCCCGCCCGTGCACCTCACGCACCAGCACGGCCCACTGCACGATCTGCCCGACACCCCGCAGGCGTACGACGCCGTCCTCGCCGACGTCACCGAACAGGCGCTGCGCCGCATGACACCGCAGGGCAGCCTGGAACACCCCGACTGCGTCGACGACATCGGCGACACCTCGCTCGGCATCACCTCCCTGCTGGCCCTGGCCTGGCAGCGCACCAGGGACCCGCGGCTGCCGGAGGCGGTACGGCGCAGCCTCGCCTTCCACCTCCGCGAGCGGGTCCACCGGGACGACAACCCGGGCTACCCGAACCTGCGGGTGCGCGACTCCGGGCTCCCGTACGCCCGCTACACCCTGGCGGCCGGCGCGCCCCCGATCGGCGACTGGCCGAGCACGGTGTGGGCGCTGCTCCAGGCGGTGAACGTCCTCGACACCGCCGACGGCCTCGTGCCGGACGAGCAGCGCGCCGAACTCCTGGACGTGGCGCGCGGCTACTGGAGCTGGCTGACCGAGGCGACCTTCTTCAACCCCCAGGAGGCGGGCAACCAGGCGATCGGCTGCGTGGTCGGCGGTCTGATGCTGGCCCGCCGGCTGCCTCCCCGGGAGGGCGAGCCGGTCCGCGCGCGGGCACTGGCGCTGTACCTCGACGAGATCCGCGCCCACCGGGTCCGCGACCGGGGCGCCCTGCTGCCCCCCGAGCACGGCGGCGCCTACGACAACAACTACGGCCCGATCTCCCTCTCCTTCCTCGCCCAGGCCCACCGGGTCAGCGGCGAGGAGGTCTTCGCCGAGGACGGCGAGGCCCTCGCCCGTTACCTGGACGCCCGGCTCACCGGCGGCGGCTTCGACAACGGCGGCCCCCGCTACAGCGAGCAGCACTCCGCCTTCGAGTCCGTCCTCGGCCTGCGCTACTTCGGCGCCCGGATCGGCGCCGACCTGGGCCGCTACCGGGGCGACAGCCGCTGGGCACGGCACGCCGTCAAGGCGGACGGCGGCGTCGACGGCCACTTCGCGTGGATGCTGGTCTGGCAGATCCAGGACACCAGCCGCTGGCACCTCGAGCCGTCCGCCGGCCCCACCCGGCACCAGCTGCGGGCCGGCACGGTCTCGGTGGCCTTCGACGACCACATGACCCCGGCGGTCGTCGAGGCGGCCGGGACCTACTACCTGGCCGCCGCCGTCGACCGCCAGCACGGCTTCGGCCCCGTCACCGACGGCTTCCTGCTGTGCCGGCCGATGGGCGAGGTCCGGGTCCGCGACGCCCGCGCAGGCGGACTGACGGCCAAGCTGGTCACCCAGCCGGTCGTCGGCCGCGACCACGTCCTGCGTAGCGTGCGCTCCCTGTACGTCACCGACGGCGCCGCCCTGTGGACGACGGTCGCCGTGGAGCGCCTCGACGGGACGACGTACCTGCTGGCCGGCCTGCCGTACGCCGAGGACGACGGCGACCGGGTCCGGCGCACGGCGCACGGCGCGGTCTTCGCACCGGGCGGCCTGCGCCTCACGCACCCGGACGCGCGGGGCCCCGAGCACTTCGACGCGCGCGCCGGACTCACCCAGGAGCGGGCCGCGTTCGCGCTCGCCGCCGACCCGCGCGGCTACGGCAACCCCGACGAGGGCTGGCGCCACCTGGTCAGCTCGACGGCACTGGAGGCGGGACCGCTCGTGGACGCGCCGGACGACCTGCACGTGTTCGCGGTGCGCCACGGCACCGAGGAGCCGTTCACGGTGTCGGCCGAGTGGGCCGAGGAGGGTCTGACCGTGCGGACGGACGCCTTCACCGCCGTCCTCGGCCCCGACGACGCGCACGCCGAGCCCACGCTGACGCTGCGCGCCGCCCTCAGGGGCTGAGGGTCATCCGCGGGGTGCCGCGCACCGCGTACGCGGGCAGCCGGGCGTCCTTGAGGACCGCGGGGGAGAGGGACAGACCGAACCGCCGCTCCACCACACCGAGGCTGTGACGGTAGCCCGTCCGGTAGTCCTCGTCCTCCGGCGGAAGGAAGGTGCTGCCGTCGGAGGACAGGATGCCCGCGGCGACCAGGTCGGGCAGCAGCAGATCCGGCTCCGAGCCCCAGCGCCACACCTCCTCCCGCAGTCCGTGACCGCACACGAACACGCCGTCGCGCGCGTAGTGGAAATCGGCGGGCGGGTGTTCCTGGGGCGGCACGTACCGCACGACCTCCACGCCGTCCCGTGACAGCTCCACGAGCAGGTCCCCGCCGGTCGAGTCCCCGTACTCCAGGGCGAACGACCAGTCCCCGGATCTGCCCACCCGGACCACGCCGTCCCCGTACTCGGCCGACCGCCACTGCGTGATCCCGAGCTGCCACACCTCGGCGTCGGTGATCGGCTCCGTGGCCCCGCCCGGGTCGGCTCCCATACGGACGGCCAGCTCCTCGGGGGAGATCCCGCGCGCGAACACGACGCTGGACATCCAGCCGTCCAGATCCACCAGCCACACGATTCCGTCGGTCATGCGCTCGAAACTAACGCGTGGCACCGACATCGCGGCGGGGGCCGGGGGCCGGACGGTTCACAGGGGTGTCCGCACCACCAGATCCGCCCGGTCCCGCGTCGTCGCGACCAGCTCGGCGTTGCGCTCGTCGCTGCGCCGCACCCAGGCCACCGCCTCCTCGTGGCCCTTGCCGAACTCCTCGTGCCGGGCGATCAGCCGGCGGACGCGCTCGTCCTCGTCGGACTCGCAGAACCACACCTCGTCCAGCGCTTCGCGCACCCGCGCCCACGCACCTGTGCCGACGAGCAGGTAGTTGCCCTCCGTGACGACCAGCCGGGCCGTCGGCGGTACCGGCACCGCCCCCGCCACCGGCTGCTCCAGCTCCCGCTCGAAGCCCGGCGCGTACACCAGGTCCTCGCCGTCCGTCTCCTCCCGCAGCCGCCGCAGCAGGGCCGCGTACCCCGCCGCGTCGAAGGTGTCCGGCGCCCCCTTGCGGTCCCGCCGGCCGAGGCGGTCCAGTTCGACGTCGGCGAGATGGAAGCCGTCCATCGGGACGTGCGCGACCCAGGCATCCCCGCAGCCGTTCAGCTCCCGCACCAGACGCTCCGCGAGCGTCGTCTTGCCCGCGCCCGGACTGCCCGCGATCCCGAGCAGCGCGCGCCGGCGGCCGCCCCCGGCGAGGGCACGGGCACGTACCAGCAGATCGTCGAAAGTGAGCACACAGCAGAGTGTCGCAGTCTCCTGGGAGGTGACCCGCAAGGCCGCAAGGAAAGGAGGACGACCGTGTCCGACGACGAGCGGCAGATCCGCACCCTGATCACGCGCTGGGCCGACGCCGTCCACCGGGGCGACCTGGACACCGTCCTCGACCAGCACGCCGAGGACCTGGTGATGTACGACGTCCCCGCACCCCACGAGGGCATCCGGGGCCTGGCCGCCTACCGCGCGACCTGGCCGCCCTTCTTCCTCTGGCAGGCCCAGGGCGCCCGCTTCGACATCGACACCCTCGACGTCACCGCGGGTCACGACGTCGCCTACGCCCACGCCCTGCTGCGCTGCGGCACGCCCGAGGAGCTCGCCGAGTGCCCGAGCCTGCGGCTGCGGCTCACCTTCGGCCTGCGCAAGGAGCACGGCCGCTGGCTCATCGCCCACGAGCACCACTCCTTCCCGTACGACTGACCGGATGTGGCGCGCGACACACCGGTGAGGGAGCCGATGCGGGGGAACGAGGGCCCTATGACGACGACGCTCGGGCTCCCCGAAACGATCCAGGCCTGTCTCTTCGACCTTGACGGGGTCGTCACCCGGACGGCCGTGGTGCACGCGGCCGCCTGGCGGGAGACCTTCGACGCGTTCCTGCGGGCGCGCGACGGAGCGGGCTTCCTGCCCTTCGACCCGGCCCACGACTACGCCGAGTACGTCGACGGCCGCCCCCGCGCCGACGGCGTCCGTACCTTCCTGGCCTCCCGGGGCATCGAACTGCCCGAGGGCGAACCCGGTGACCCGCCCGACGCGCAGACGGTCCACGGGGTGGGCAACCGCAAGAACGAACTGCTCCTGGAGAAGATCCGCACCCAGGGCGTCGAGCCGTACGACGGCACCCTGCGCTACATAGCGGCGGCACGCGCGCGTGGCCTGCGGACGGCGATCGTCTCCTCCAGCGCCAACACCCGCGACGTGCTGCGCTCGATCGACGCCGAGCAGCTCTTCGAGGTACGGATCGACGGAGTCGTGGCGGCCGAGCGGGACCTGCCGGGCAAGCCGCGCCCCGACACGTTCCTGGCCGCCGCCCGCGACCTCGGCGTCGAGCCGTCGAGGGCCGCCGTCTTCGAGGACGCGCTGGCCGGGATGGACGCGGGCCGCGCCGGGAAATTCGGGTACGTCGTGGGCGTCGACCGGGTGGGACAGACCGACGCGCTGTACACGCACGGCGCGGACATCGTGGTGAAGGACCTCGCGGACCTCGCGGGCGGCGACGGCGTGGACGAGGGAGAGCGGCAGTGATCACGGACCGGTCCTACGCCGTCGAACCCTGGTGCGTGCGCGAGACGCGGCTCGACCTCGACGTCCTGGCGCAGAGCGAGTCCGTCTTCGCGCTGTCCAACGGGCACGTCGGCTGGCGCGGCAACCTGGACGAGGGCGAGCCGCACGGCCTGCCCGGCGCCTACCTCAACGGCGTCCACGAACTGCACCCGCTGCCCTACGCCGAGGCCGGCTACGGCTACCCGGAGTCGGGGCAGACCGTCATCAACGTCACCAACGGCAAGATCCTGCGGCTGCTGGTCGACGACGAGCCGTTCGACCTGCGCTACGGGCGGCTCGTCACGCACGAGCGGGTGCTCGACCTGCGGCGGGGCGTCCTGGAGCGGACCTGTGAGTGGACCTCGCCCGCCGGGTCCACGGTCCGGGTGCGCTCCACCCGGCTGGTCTCGCTCACCCAGCGGGCCGTGGCCGCCGTCGCCTACGAGGTGGAGGCCGTCGGCAGCACTTCCCGGGTCGTGATCCAGTCCGAGCTGGTCACCAACGAGAGTCTGCCCGACCCCAACGGCGACCCGCGCGCGGCCCGTGCGCTGAAGTCGCCGCTGGAGCCGGAGGAGGACGTGGCCGTCGGCCGGCGGCTGCGGCTCGTGCACCGCACGAAGCGCAGCGGGCTGCGGGTGGCCGTGGCCGCCGACCACGAGGTCACCGGCCCCGAGCGGACCACCATCGACAGCGAGAGCAACGTCGACGTGGCCCGGCTCACCGTCACCTCCGTGCTGGAGCCCGGTGAGTGCCTGCGCGTGGAGAAGCTCGTCGCCCACGGCTGGTCCGGCGCCCGCTCCCGGCCCGCGATGAGCGACCAGGTGGAGGCGGCCCTCGCGGCGGCCGGACACAGCGGCTGGTCCGGCCTCCTCGACGACCAGCGCGCCTACCTCGACGACTTCTGGTCCCGCGCGGACGTCGAGGTCGACGGCGACGAGGAGATCCAGCAGGCCGTCCGCTTCGCCCTCTTCCACGTGCTCCAGGCCGGTGCCCGCGCCGAACAGCGCGCCATCCCCGCCAAGGGGCTGACCGGGTCCGGCTACGACGGCCATGCCTTCTGGGACACCGAGACCTTCGTGCTGCCCCTGCTCACCTACACCGCGCCCGGCGCCGTCGCCGAGGCCCTGCGCTGGCGGCAGAACACCCTGCCGGCCGCCCGCGAACGGGCCGCCCAACTCGGCCTGCGGGGCGCCGCGTTCCCCTGGCGGACGATCGAGGGCTCGGAGGGCTCGGCGTACTGGCCGGCCGGAACCGCCGCCTTCCACGTCAACGCCGACATCGCCGACGCCGTGGTCCGGTACGTCACGGCGACCGGGGACACGGACTTCGAAGCGGCCACCGGCGTGGAACTGCTGGTGGAGACCGCCCGGCTGTGGCGCTCGCTCGGCCACCATGACGCGCAGGGCACCTTCCACATCGACGGTGTCACAGGGCCCGACGAGTACAGCGCGGTCGCCGACGACAACACCTACACCAACCTCATGGCCCGGGCGAACCTCCTCGCCGCCGCCGACGCCGTCGCCCGGCACCCGGACGAGGCCGCCCGGCTGGGCGTGGACGTGGAGGAGAGCGCGGCCTGGCGGGACGCGGCCGAAGCGGTGCACGTGCCCTACAACCACGACCTCGGCGTGCACGAACAGCACGCGGGCTTCACCCGCTACCAGCAGTGGGACTTCGCCGCCACCCGCCCCGACCAGTACCCCCTGCTGCTCAACTTCCCCTACTTCGACCTCTACCGCAAACAGGTCGTCAAGCAGGCCGACCTGGTCCTGGCGATGTACACCTGCGCCGACCACTTCGACGAGGAGCAGATCGCCCGCAACTTCGCCTACTACGAGCCGCTGACCGTCCGCGACTCCTCCCTCTCGGCCTGCTGCCAGGCGGTGATCGCCGCGCAGGCCGGCCATCTCGGGCTGGCCTACGACTACACGACCGAGGCCGCGCTGATGGACCTGGCCGACCTGGAGCACAACACGCGCGACGGGCTGCACATCGCGTCCCTGGCGGGCACCTGGATGGCCCTGGTCGCCGGTTTCGGCGGGCTGCGGGGTGACCGCGAGGGCCTGCGTTTCGCACCCCGGCTGCCGGAGAGGTTCAGCCGTCTCGCCTTCAGCGTCCAACTGCTCGGCCGCCGGCTGCGGGTGGAGATCGGCCCGGACAAGGCCGCGTACACCCTGCTGTCCGGCTCACCCCTGACGATCCGGCACCACGGCGACCCGGTGCTGGTGAACGGCGACGGGCCCGTCGTCCGTGCCGTACCGCCCGTGCCGGACCGGCCCGTGCCCCGGCAGCCCCCGCACCGGGGACCCAACACCCGCTGAGCCACCGGACGGGCGTCCGGCGGCGTCTTTCCCGGCCGCCGGACGCCGGTGGATCGCCCGCCCCCGCGCGGCCCGGGCCGTGCGATCGGGCGGTTCCCGGTCTCAGTCGCGCACGCCCCATTCCCTGCGCCGTCGGGCGATCTGCTGGACCGGATCGCCGGTGTACGACCAGGGCGTGCGGGTCGCCCGGTGGCCGAGGATCCGCAGGAGGGGAGTCGCCACGTCCGCGATGCCTGCGGAACACGCCGCGTGGGCCAGGTAGTTGACGTCGCGCAGCTCGCCCGGGCGGACGGCGTCCTCCTTGCGGCCCGCGATCCAGCGGTCCCAGGTGCGGCGGACGTCGCTGACGGCGCCGTCGTTGTTCCAGTGCTGGCCGAGTCCCACCGCGGCGGAGCGGTCCTGCGTGGTGTCGAGGGCGTGGCGGAACTCCTCGACCCGCGCGTACTGCACCAGCACCGGCAGCGGACAGCCCGGTGGGGCGGAGCCGGCCGCGTCACGGGCGAAGTCGTACATCAGCCCGTGCGAGCCGTGCCAGCGGGCGGAGTAGTAGTGCAGCACCTGCAGGTGGCCCTCCATGCTGTACGGATCCCGCTGGTACAACTCGTCCCACCAGCGGGCCAGTTCCTGTCGGCGTACCCCGGCCGGGTAGAGCCGGGCGACCGAGATCAGCGAGGTCCAGGGTGTCGGGTCGTCCAGGTACGCCTCGGCGGCGGACAGACACGCCAGCACCGCGCCGTCGACCCGGGCCCGGTCGATCGGCACGCCGCGGCCGGCGGTGATCGCCAGGTTGAAGGCCCGGACCGTCTCCGTGGCCGCCCGCAGCACCAGCGCGTCGGCACTGTGCGGTTCGGCGGCCAGCCAGGTCTCCACCGTCGAACTGCCCGCGCAGGCCTGCGCCAGCAGCCGGACCCGGTGACCGCGGGAGAGCCAGTCGGGGCCGGTGGCGCGCAGCAGGTCCCGCAGGCCCTGCCAGCGGCCGATGACGATGTCGTGCCGGGTGGAGGAGAGGGGGGCGTCCCCGCAGTCGGGGTCGAAATCGGGAGCGAAACGGTCGCGCGCCATCGGATCCCCTCTCAGAAGTCGGTGGAGAGACCCTCGTGACCGGCGGAGTGCGCGGCCGGGCGCCTCCCGGGCACGTAGTCGGCCTCGACGGTGCGCGAGGCGTCCAGCCGGGCGGGCCGGTAGTAGTCGCTGCCCTGCCGCCAGTACCAGAGCATCGGCACCAGTCCGACGGCGAGCCCGCCGATGCCGATGGCGACCGCCGCGGGAGCCAGCTCACCGAGCGACTCCACGAAGATCCAGAACATGAAGACGGCGCCGAACAGCGGCCACAGCCCGCCGAGGAGGAAGTCGGAAGGGGACTTCAGCAGCGTCTTGCGGTACGCGACGACCGCCGCCAGGCCCGCCAGCCCGTAGTAGACGGCGATCTGGAGACCGATCGCCGAGATGGCGTCGGCGAGGATGTCGCCCACCGAGCCCAGCGCGTTGGAGGCGACGAACAGGACGAGCGCCACCGCGCCCACCACCGCGATCGCCACCCAGGGCGTGTTCCAGGTGCGGTGCACCCTGCCCAGCGCGGACGGCATCGTACGGTCCCGGCCCATCGCGAACAGTGAGCGCGTGACCTGGATCAGGGTCGTCTCCAGGGTGGCGACGGTGGACAGCATCACCGCCACGATCAGCACCTTGCCGCCCCAGCCCGGCCACACCTCCTCGCCCAGCGCCGCCAGCACGTTCGCGCCGTTGTCCTCGATCCGCTGCGAGCTGAGGACGACGTTCACCGCGATGGTGAAGACCTCGAAGAGGAGAAAGACGATGCCCACCCCGATCAGCCCCGCCAGCCCCGTCGTACGGCGGCTGTCGCGGGTCTCCTCGCTGAGGTTGCTGGTCACGTCCCAGCCCCAGTAGTAGAACGCGGCGACCAGCGCGCCCGACGCGAAGCCGGACACCCCGTCGAAATGACTGAATCCGAGCCAGGACCAGTCGAACGGCAGCGAGTTGTCCGTGTGGAGGACGGCGAGCACCGCGAACACCGCCAGGATCGCCAGCTCGACACCCGACATGATCAGCTGGGCGCGCACGGTGAGCCGGGCCCCGCCCAGAACCACAGCCAGCATCAGCAGGAACCAGGCGGCGCCGACGACGGTCGACAGCGCGGTGTCGTCGGCGAGGCCCTCGTCGAACAGGGCGAGCGTCATCGCACCGGCCGGCAGGGAGCCCGCCACCATGAAGATGGTCGCCGAGACCACCAGCGCCCAGCCGCTGATGAAGCCCAGGAAGGGGTGGAGCGTGCGCCCCACCCACGAGTAGCTGGCGCCCGCGTTGACGTCGATCCGGCTGAGTCGGCTGAAGGCCAGCGCGATGCCCAGCATCGGTATCGCGCAGTACAGCAGCGCCGCCGGTCCGGCCAGGCCCACGGCGCCGGCCAGGACCGCGGTGGTGGCGGCGATGGAGTAGGCCGGCGCACTGCCGGCGACCGCCATCACCACCGTGTCGAAAGTGCCCAGGACGTTCGCCTGGAGGCCTCTTCCCGTGCTGTTGCTCATGGTTGCGCTGCTTTCCGTCGTGCACGCCGCCGAAGCGGGGACGGCCCGGCGGCGTATGGGGGGTGAGGGTGAAGCGCCGCCGCGCGTCGAGAGGGGATGACCTCGCAGGACGTCGGCGGAGAAAGGCGCGGAGAGGACCATCCGAGCACTGCGTCGACGGACGGTCACATTCAGTGTGCGAGTGACTATAGCCCCAACGATTGAGCTTTCAAGATTGACGGATCGGTAATGTCCGGGCCCGCCCGTGCGGGTGGCATGTGCCGCGATTGGAGCGGGCCGCACGGGAAACGCGGACGGGGAGACAACAACCCCCGAAGCGGAGGAGGAGCCCATGGGTACGGAGTCCGAGGCGATGGGCGACGACGTCTACCAGCCCACCGGAACGAACGAGGAACAGGAGGACGCCGCCCCGCTCGACCTCCAGGACGCCATCGACGAACGCACCTACGACGACACCCTGGACGAGGGCTACTCCCCGCCGGAGAAGCCGCTCGGAGTGACTAAGTACGGCACCACCGCGGCCGAGCAGCACGACGGCGAAAGCCTCGACCAGCGCCTGGCCCAGGAGATCCCGGACGTCTCGGAACCCGCCGGGGACGGTGTCGGCGACCTTCCCGGCGGTGAGGGCGAACCCGTCGACTCCGAGGCCGGTGACCGGCGCGCGGGCCGGCTCGTCGCCCCCGACGAGGGGGCCCACCCCGACGCCACCAAGGAGGAGGTCGCCGAGGACGTGGGCATCGACGGCGGGGCCGCGGGCGCCGAGGAGGCCGCCGTCCACATCGTCGAGGAGTGAGCGGCCCCGCGCCCCTCAGTCGCCGATGCGGTCCAACTGCCGTAGCCGGTTGGTGGCGTCGAGTGCGGCGACCTTGTACGACTCCGCCAGCGTCGGGTAGTTGAACACCGCGTCGACCAGGTAGTCGACGGCGCCGCCGCAGCCCATCACCGACTGCCCGATATGGATGAGCTCGGTCGCCCCGGTGCCGAAGCAGTGCACCCCGAGCAGCGTCCGGTCCCCGGGCGAGACCAGCAGCTTCAGCATGCCGTGGGCGTCACCGATGATCTGCCCGCGGGCCAGTTCGCGGTAGCGGGCTATGCCCACCTCGAACGGCACGCTGTCCTCGGTGAGCTGGTCCTCCGTCCGCCCCACGAAGCTGATCTCCGGGATCGTGTAGATGCCGATCGGCTGGAGGTGGTGCATCTGGCCGACGGGCTCACCGCACGCGTGGTACGCGGCCGCCCGGCCCTGCTCCATCGCCGTCGCGGCGAGCGCCGGGAAGCCGATGACGTCTCCCACCGCGTAGATGTGCGGGACCGGCGTGCGGTAGTGCTCGTCGACCTCGATCCTGCCGCGCCGGTCCGCCGCCAACCCGGCCTTGTCCAGGTCCAGTCCGTCGGTCAGGCCCTGCCGGCCGGCCGAGTACATCACCGCGTCCGCGGGGATCTTCTTGCCGCTCTCCAGCACGGTCAGCGCACCCCGCGCATGCCGCTCCACCGCCGCGACGGTCTCCCCGAAACGGAAGGTCACCGCCAGGTCGCGCAGGTGGTACTTGAGCGACTCGATGACCTCCACGTCGCACATGTCGAGCATCCCGGCCCGCTTCTCCACCACCGTGACCCTGCTGCCGAGCGCGGCGAACATGGACGCGTACTCCATGCCGATCACCCCGGCCCCGACGATCACCATGGACTGCGGAACCCGCTCGATCGTCAGGACGTTGTCGGAGTCGAGGATGGTCCGCCCGTCGAACTCCACACTGTCCGGCCGAGCCGGCCGCGTCCCGGTGGCGATCACGATGTGCTCGGCGCTGATCAGCCGCTCCTGCCCGGTGATCTCGCGCAGCGCGACGGTATGGGCGTCGACGAACCGGCCGGTGCCGGCGAACAGGGCGACGTGGTTGCGGGACAGCTGACTGCGGATGACATCGATCTCACGCCCGACCACGTGCTCGGTACGGGCGGTCAGATCGGCGACGGTGATGTTCTCCTTGAGGCGGTAGCTCTGTCCGTACAGGTCCCGCTGGGTGAGACCGGTGAGGTACAGCACCGCCTCGCGCAGCGTCTTGGAGGGGATGGTGCCGGTGTGCAGGGAGACCCCGCCGACCATGTCGGGGCGGTCGACGACGGCGACCCGGCGGCCCAGTTTGGCCGCGGCGATGGCGGCCTTCTGGCCGCCGGGACCTGATCCGAGGACGAGCATGTCGAAGTCGGGCATCCTCGGGAGTCTGGCAGCCGCGGGGCCCACCGCGAAAGGGTGAGCCCCGATTGCCCCGACCGCCGGGGCGGCGGCTTCCCGTCCTAGGGCAGCAGCTTCTCGATCGCGCTGGGTCCTTCCTCGGCGAGCTTGCGCCGCGCCCACTCGAGACTGCGCGGGGTGATGTCCCGGCCGGTGGCGAGGACCATGTCCTCCGGCGACACCTCGGTGCCGGTACGCGTGTGGAGCAGTTTGTCCGGAGTGGCGCGGTCCGAAGAGGGCTGGGCGGCGCCGGGTTCTGACGTCGGCATGATGTCTGCTCCTCGCGTCCGAAGGGAGGCTTCGGCCCGGTGCGGTCATCGGGTCCACTAACACCATTCATCCTGCGGCCGCACCCTGCAATCCCGATCAGCTCCGGCCCGAGATGCCGGAAAGATCATCCCGGCGTCTAATGGCTCCATGGCACCCACCACCGCCGGGGACCCGCACCGCGGGGGACTGCGCAGGCTCGGCGCCTGGTGCGCCCGTCACTTCCTGATCGTCATCATCGCCTGGCTCGTGGCCGTCGTCGCCCTCCAGGTGGTCGGCCGCTCCGTCGGCGGAACCTACGAGGACGACTTCCAGCTGCCGGGCGTCCAGTCCACGGACGGCCTGGACGTGCTCAAGGAGCACGATCCGCAGGCCGGCGGCTACAGCAGCCAGATCGTCCTGCACGACGACCAGTCCGTGAGCTCGCTGAGTTCACCGCTGTCCACGGCCGTCGGCGACCTTCAGAAGCTCCCCCATGTGCTCACGGCCGTCGACCCGCTCTCCGTGACGTCGTCGAAGGTCGGCCCGGTGTCGAGCGACGGCAGGACCGCGTACGTCACCGTCCGCTTCGACGAACAGCCCTCCACCCTCGGCGACGACTATCTGACCGGCGTGGACAAAGCCGTCCAGCCGCTGCGGGCGGCCGGCGCCGACGTCGAGTACGGCGGCTCGCTCGGCGAGCTGGCCCGGCCCGACGCGGACGACCGGATCAGCGAGCTGATCGGCTTCGCGGTCGCCGTCGTCGTCCTGCTCGTCGGCTTCGGCAGTGTCATCGCCGCCGGAATGCCCCTGGTCACCGCCCTGATCAGTGTGGTCGGCGGACTCGCCTGCCTTGGGCTGCTGGCCGCCGCCTTCACCTTCGCGACCGTCTCGCCGACCCTCGCCACCATGATCGGACTGGGCGTCGGCATCGACTACGCCCTCTTCCTGATCACCCGGCACCGCCAGAACCTGATGGACGGCGCCGATCCGGCCGAGGCCGCCGGACACGCCAACGCCACCAGCGGCCGCGCCGTGCTCGTCTCCGGCACCACGGTGATCATCGCGCTCTTCGGCCTGTACGCGTCCGGCGTGTCCTTCATCGGCAAACTCGGGCTCGCCGCCGCGGTCACCGTCGTCTCCGCCGTCGTCGGCGCCCTCACCCTCGTGCCGGCCCTCCTCGGGCTCTTCGGCAGACACGTCGACCGCTACCACGTCCGCAAGCCGGTCGCCGAGACCGACGCCGAACCGGGCGCCGTCCCGCACGGCACCTGGCACCGCTACGCCAAGCGCGTCGAGCGCAGGCCCTGGGAGTACCTCGGCGCCGGTGTGGCCGTCATCGCGATCCTGGCGATCCCGGTCTTCTCCCTCCAGCTCGGCCACATCGGCGACGGCGCCGACCCCACTTCCTTCACCGACCGGCGGGCCTACGACCTGATGACCGATGCCTTCGGGCCCGGCTCCAACGGCCCCCTCACCGTCGTCATCGACCAGACGGCCGTCCCGTCCGACAAGCGCTCGGACCTCTCCGCCCAGGCGCAGAAGACGCTGGGCGCGGTGCCCGGCGCGGCCACGGTCACCCCGCTGACGGCCACCGGCGACGGAGACGTGCTGCTCGGGACCGTCTACTCGGAGCAGTCCCCGCAGAACGCGGGCACCACCGGTCTGACGAACCGTCTCGTCGACGACACCCTCCCCGACGCGGTCTCCGGCTACGACGCGAAGGGCTACGTCACCGGCACCACGGCCGCCCAGGTCGACTTCCGTGACCTCGTCGCCGCCCGGCTGCCTCTGATCATCGGCGTGGTCGTCGCCCTCGCCTTCCTGATCATCCTCGCCGTGTTCCGCGGCCTCCTGGTCGCGGTCAAGGCCGCCGTGCTCAACGTCCTGTCGATCACCGCCTCGTACGGCGTCGTCGTCGCCGTCTTCCAGTGGGGCTGGGGCGGACCCGCCCTGGGCGTCCACGGCAAGGTGCCCATCGAGAGCTATGTGCCGATGATGATGTTCGCGATCATCTTCGGCCTCAGCATGGACTACGAGATCTTCCTGCTGTCCCGGGTGCACGAGGCCTGGCTGCGCACCGGAGACGCCAAGGAGGCGGTCGCCCACGCCCTGGAGATCACCGCCCGGGTCATCACCTGCGCGGCCCTGATCATGGTGAGCGTGTTCGCGGCGTTCATCGTCAGTGACAACATCGTCGTCAAGATGCTCGGCCTCGGTCTCGCCGTCAGCGTGCTGATCGACGCCACCGTGGTGCGGCTGCTCATGGTGCCCGCCGTCATGACCCTGCTGGGGGCGCGCGCCTGGTGGACCCCGCACTGGCTGGACCGGATCCTGCCGCACATCGACGCCGAGGGCGACGCCGAGACCCTCAGCGGTCCGCCGGACCCACCGGCGCGAGAACGAGCATCGTGACGTCGTCACGGACGTCGGGGCAGTGGCGCAGGACGTCCCTCCACACCCGCTCGGCCGCCGTCGCCGGGTCCGCGCCGGCCGCGAGCCCGGGCAGGCGGTCCAGCAGGGGGTAGAAGACCCCGGCGGCGTCCCTGGCCTCCGAGACGCCGTCGGAGGCCAGGAAGAGGCGGTCACCGGGACGCAGCGGCAGCACCCGGGCGGTGAGCGGGGCGCCCTCCGGGAGACCGAGCCCCAGGGGCGTCCACGGGACGACGTCCAGTTCGGTGGCCGTGTCCCCGCGCAGCAGCACGGGCGGGGGATGCCCGCAGACGACCACGCTCACCGCGTCCGCGTCCGGCGTGAACTCCAGCAGGACCGCCGTCGCGAACAGCTCGGCGTGCCTGACCCGGGCCGAGTCCACCGTCAGCCGCCGGTCCAGCCGGGCGGCGACCCGGCCCAGATCCGGCTGGTCCAGCACCGCCTCCCGGAACGCCCCCAGCAGCGACGCCACCGTCGCGACCGCCGCCAGCCCGTGCCCCTGGACGTCGCCCAGCACCGCCCGCACCCCGTGGTCGCTCGTCCGGACGTCGAAGAAGTCACCGCCGACGAGCGTCCCGCGCTGCGCCGCGCGGTACAGGCCCGCGCAGCGCAGGGGACCCACCCGCTCGGGGACCGGCGGCACGACGGCGTTCTGCGCGGCCTCGGCGGTCGTGCGCTCGGTGTCCAGCTGGGCGTCCCGGCGGCGTCGGACGAACGCCACGAACACGCTCAGCACCGCGACGAAACACACCGTCAGCACATCGGTCTGCCCGGGCCGGTCGAGCTGGAACGCGGGCAGGTTCAGTATCACCACCACGGCCGCACCGAGCAGCGCGGTCGTCGCCGGACCGTACGACAGCACCGCGAGCGGCGGGATCGCGCCCAGCACGAACCCGATGTCCAGCGGCTCGGGACTGGTCAGGGTCGCGACGCAGACGCCCGCGATCAGCAGGAGCGGCAGCGCCCGTACCCAGCGCGGCGGCGGTGCGCCGCGCAGCCAGCCCCGCCGGTCCCCGTCCAGTCCTCCCACGAACCCCACGCTCCACCGTGGGCGGGGCGGGCGCACGCCGAAAACCGGTGGACGCGACCGAGGAGGCCCCCCTACCGTGAGAGCGCACGCCTGGACACCCACGGAAGGAGGCGAGCGCCATGCGAACCGCATTCACCCCGCGCTCCCACTCCGTGACCCCCGCGTGCCGCGTCTGACCCTCGTCCGACGCCCCGGGAGCGCACCACGCCGTACGCGACCCGGAGGAATCCGTGACCGATCTGGTCATCCGCGCTCTCGACGAGAGCGACGCCCATCTGTTCGATGCCCTGCCCGACCCGCTGCACGCCGCCGACGCCTTCGGCAGGATCACCTACCGGCCCGACTGGAAGCGCGTCGCCCTGCGCGACGGCCGGGTGGTCGCCCGTGCCGTCTGGTGGGGCGGACCCGAGGACAGCGAACCGCTCGTGGTGGAGTGGTTCGACTTCGCCGACGGCGAGGAGGAGGCCGCGGCCGAACTCCTGCGCACCGCCCCCTGGCAGGTCGGCCTGGAACTCGTCATGCCCGGCGGCTGGCGCGACGACCCCGCCATGCGGGCCGCCGCCGAGGCCCGGTACGCCGCCGCCCGCGCGGCCGGCCACACCCCGCTGGTGGAACGCTTCGTGTACCGGTGGACCCCGGAGTGCGGGCTGCCCGACCGTCCCGGCCGGCTGCGGTTCGCCCCCGAACCGGACGACGCGGTGTTCTTCGACGCCCTGCGCCGCATCCACTCCGTCACCCTTGACGCCCACGCCCGCAAGGCCATCGAGCAGGGAGGCCTCGACCAGGCCGCCCAGGAGGAGATCGACTTCTTCCGCTGGTGTCCCTCCCCGCGTGAGTGGTGGCAGGTCGCCCGCACCCCGCAGGGCGAGCTGGCCGGCATCCACATCCCGGCCCACAACCCGTCAGGACCCTGCGTGGGCTTCATCGGCGTGCTGCCGGACCACCGGGGTCACGGATACGCCTACGACCTCCTCGCCGAGTGCACCCACCATCTCGTCGAGCAGGGCGCCGAGTTCATCGCCGCGGCCACCGACCAGGGGAACGTCCCCATGGCGGCGCACTTCGCGAAGGCCGGCTATCCGATCGTGCGGGAACGGGTGAACTTCGAGCTGGACTGACGGCCGACCGAGCCCGCGGGACGGGACCTGCCCGGTCCCGTCCCGCGGGCGCCGAGGCGGGGGTGTCAGCGGCGGGGGTGTCAGCGCGCTCCGGCCGCCAGCAGGGCCTCGGCTTCGGCCAGTACCTCCGTGACGCGCAGGCCGAACGCGGCGTCACAGGCGTGCGGGCGGCCGTCCCGGGCCGACGCGAGCAGTTCGTCGGCGGCCCGGGTGAGGGCGTCGGCGGCGTCGCCACCGCCCTGGGGGAGCCGGGTCACGCCGGCCGTGCCGCGCAGTTCCACGCCCGCGCCCGTCGCCGCGGGCGGTGCCGTCAGGCTGAGCGTCAGGGTGCTGGAGGCACCGTCCACATGGTCCAGGACCACGTGGACGGTGTCGCGGGGGCCACGGGCCGCGGCCGCGACCCGGCGGACGTCGCCGAGGACCGGCAGCAGCACGGACAGCGCGTGCGGACCCACGTCCCACAGGGCGCCCTTCTCGCCGCGCCAGGGCGTGGCGAAGGGGTGGTCGCCCGTCCCGTGGAACACGTCGCCCAGCCACTGCGCGTGCCCCGTGAACCATCCCCCCGCCTCGGCCTGTTCGGCGATCCAGGCACCGGCCTCGGGCACGAACCGGGTGGTGAAGAAGACGACCGAGGCGACCTGGGCGTCCTGCGCGGCCCGGACCACGGCCCGCGCTCCCGCCACCGTCGCGGCGACCGGTTTGTCGAGCAGCAGATGACAGCCGGCCCCTGCGGCCCGCACCGCGAGCCGCGCCTGGACGTCCGGCGGCAGCGCGACGGCCACCGCGTCCACATCCGTGAGCAGGGCGTCCACGTCGTCGTAGGCCCGTGTTCCGTGCCGGTCGGCGAGCTCCTTCGCCGCCTCCGGGCGCCGGCCCCAGACGCCGACGAAGTCGAGCGCGCCGTGCGCTTCCAGGACGGGGGCGTGGACCATCCGCGCCCAGGGGCCGGTGCCGAGCAGACCGATGCGCATAACCGCTGACTCTCCCTGATGCCGACCGACGTGACGAGTGACGTGACGAGTGACGTGAACGAGTGACGTCCTCGCCGGGACGCCGGATCCGACCGCGAGCCTCGCACACGGCCGTCGTCCGGGACACCCGGGGCGGTCCTGCGGGCCGTCAGGCCGCCCGGGCCTGCGCCGAGCCGGAGTCGTCCGCCGAGCCGGAGTCGTCCGCGGTCGGGGCGGCGCCGGACGGGTCGCGGACCAGGCGGAGATGCCGCCTGCGTCCGGCATGGCGCCGCTTGGCGGGGGCCGGGGCGAGCAGGTGTTCCTCGACCCG
Source organism: Streptomyces rishiriensis (assembly GCF_030815485.1). Classification (NCBI taxonomy): domain Bacteria; kingdom Bacillati; phylum Actinomycetota; class Actinomycetes; order Kitasatosporales; family Streptomycetaceae; genus Streptomyces; species Streptomyces rishiriensis. The sequence goes on from NZ_JAUSWV010000002.1 coordinate 7,606,470, forward strand.
GTCCATGACCGCCATCAGCACGGACAGGAACGGCAGCAGCAGCACGGCGACCCAGAGCACGGTTCTCTCCTCCGCAGGCGACGCCATGCCGGGTGCTCAGGATCGGGCCGATGATGCCTGCGGGGCGCGGTTCAGGTTCCGGGCGGCGCGGCGAAACCCGTGAGCAGGGCGTCCGCCTGGGCCAGACCGCTCTCCGCGGAGATCTCCCGCACCGTCTGCGCGGACCGGATCACGGCGAACGCGACCTGACCGCCCGCGAGCCGATAGCCGTACACGGCGGGCCTCGGCAGGCTGTTGTACGACCAGTGCGCCGAGAAGTAGTAGCCGCCCGTGTCGTGCAGCACCACCAGGTCCCCCTCGGAGAGGGCGGGCAGCGGCCGGTCGTGCGCCACGACGTCCCCGGCGAAGCAGAGCGGCCCGGCGACGTCCTGCCGGACGAGCGGCGTCCGCTTGGGCGTGCCGTCCGGGCCGTACGCGGACACCCGCAGCGGCCAGGCCTGCGGCATGAAGACGGTACGGGTGGCGACCTGTCCGCCGGCGTGGGTGAGCGCGATCCGGCGGCCGCCGGCGTCCTTGACGTACTCGACGAGGGCCGCCGTGAAGCCGTTCTTCGCGATCAGGGAGCGGCCGAACTCGGTGACCACCTGGTAGCGGCCGTCCAGCAGCGCCGGTTCGGCGGCGTCGAGCGCGGCCGCGTATTCCGCGTAGGTGGGCGTGACCGTGTCGTCGGCGAAGTTCACCGGCAGCCCGCCGCCCAGGTCGAGGCTGGTCACCTGGCGGCGGCCGACGTGCGCGTTGATCTCCTCGGCGAGCCGGTGTGTCGCCGCGAGGCCCTCCGCGATCAGCGGCAGCGGGCAGCCCTGCGAGCCCACGTGCGCGTGCAGCCGGGTCAGCCAGGGCCGCCGCGCGAAGGCCTCGACGACGCGGGCGCGGGCCCCCGGGTCACGCAGGGCCACGCCGAACTTGGAGTGCGCGGTCGCCGTGCTCATCGCGCCGATCGACCCGCCCCCGACCTGCGGATTGACCCGCACTCCGAGCACCGACGCGCAGTCCTCGGGGCGCAGAGCGTCGATCCGGTCCAGTTCGTCGAGGTTGTCAGCGTTGAGCGCGACGCCCAGGGCGAGGGCCTCCCGGATCTCCCGGCGGGTCTTCGCCGGCGAGTCCAGCACGATGCGCGCCGGGGCGAAACCCGCGTCCAGCGCCAGGCGCAGCTCCCCGGGGCTCGCCACCTCGCAGCCCATGCCGGCGTCGGCGAGCAGCCGCAGCACGGGCACCAGGGAACAGGCCTTGGCGGCGAAGGTGTGCAGGACGTCAGGCACCTGAGCGAACGCCTCGTGCAGGCCGGCGACGCTGTCGCGCACGCCCTGCACGTCGACGAACCCGGCCAGCGGCCGGTCCTCGCCGAGCAGCCCGTCCGCGACGGCCTGCCGGACGGCGAGGGCGACGGGGGAGGCGTCGGTGAGCGGTTCGGTCCGAGCGTCGGTCCGCTGGTCGGTCCGTTGGTTCTCGGTGGGGAGCGGCACGTGCTGGTCTCCTTCGGGCGAGGAAGGGTGTCACGCGGTCGGGTGACACTTCCAGATTCCTCCCCGCGTCGGTCGCCCGTCTTCGGGGGACCGGCCAAAGGGAAGCGGAACCTTTGTGTCCTCGCACAAGGGACCCTCGGGCACTCGGCGACTCGGCACCCGGGTGTCCGGGGTCCGGGGTCCGGGGGCTCAGTACGTCCCGGGCGGGACCAGCCGGGTCGCGAGCGTCAGCAGCAGCCGGGTGTCGGCGTCGTCGAGATCCACGCCGTACCGGTCCCGCACCCGGCCCAGCCGGTAGCGGAGCGTGTTGGCATGCACGACCAGGCGGCGTGCCGCCTCGGGGACGTCGCCTCCGGCGTCGAAGTACGCCGCCAGCGTCCGTACCAGCTCACCGCCGGCGGCGAGGTCCGTGCGGATCAGGTCGTGGACCGGCCCGCCGCCGGACTCCCACACCGGACGCGCCGCGTCCAGGATCCGCAGCACCTCCAGCGCCGCGCCCGCACCGGCCGCGTCGGCGTGCCGCGGGGGCCGGGGCCGTCCGGCGGCCGACGCCCGTGCCTCCCGCTCCCGCAGTGCCCGGACGACGAGCCCGGCCCGCCCGTACGACAGGTCGGCCCGTTCCGGGGTGACGACCGGGCCGACCCCCAGCCACACCGCCGGCGGGCCCGGCAACGACGAGACGGCAGCGTCCAGTTCGCGCGCGAGGCCGAGTACGGCCGTCGCATGGTCCGTCGCGGAGGCGTCCCCGGCGAGGAACAGCGCGAGCCGGTCGCCGTCCCGCAGGATCCCGGTGCCGGGACGGTGCGCGGAGACCTCCAGCGCGAGGACGTCCAGGGCCCGGTCGTCGGGCCGCGCACCCGGCCGCCGCTCGGCCACCACCACCGAGCACGGCGCGTCCGGGGACAGCCCCAGCGACCAGGCGTGCGTACGCCGGTCCCCGAGACCGTGCAGCAGACCGCGCAGCGCGGCCTCCCGGCGGTGGGCCGTACCGCTCTCGCTCAGCCGCTCGCGCACCAGCAGCGGGGCGGCGAGCCCGGCGGCCGTTCGCAGATGACGAGCGGCGTCCGGGGCCAGGGCGGCGCCGTCGGCGGCGGCCCAGATCGAGCCCAGAACCTCCCGGCCGCTGCGCACGGCGACGACCAGCCGCTCCGGGTTCTCGCCGTCGGCGGGCCGGTGGATGACGTCCTCGGAGGTCCACAGGGCGCGCAGCAGACCGCTGCGCCGCAGCTCGGCGACCCGCCAGTCGGGCACCCGGCCGCCGAGGATGACGGTCCGGCGCAGCGGGTCGGCGCCGGGTCCGGTGGCGGAGTGCGCCAGGACCCGCAGTCGCGTGTCCTCGATGGTGATCGACCCCTGCACGTACGCCGCGACCCGCGCCGCGAGGACCGCGAGGGAAGGCGCCGTCTCCGGGCCCCGGAGCGTCTCGCCGTCGTCGGCCCCACCGGCCCGGACATAGCCGAGCGCCGAACGCAGCAGCGCGGCTGCCTCGGCCCAGCCGGTGCCCTCGGCGCGGACGAGCAGCGCGACGCCGGTCTCCCGGGCAGCCTCCATCGGCCCGGCGACCTGCGAGCCGGTCATTCCTGGACCGGACATCTCCGGACCGGCGACCTCCGAACGGGTCGCCGCTGGACCGGTGGCCTCGGGGCCGGCCTCCAGCGGACCGGTGACCTGTGAACCGGTCCCGTGCGAACCGGCCTGCACCGGACCGGTGATTTGCGGACCGGTCCCCTGCGAACCGGTGATCTCCTCGCCCGTGCAACCCAGTACGACGGCGCAGGCCCCGCGGCGGGCGGCCTCGCGCACGGTGCCGGCGTCCGAGGCGGCGCCCACGGCCAGCAGCAGGACGCCCGCGCCCGCCGACTGCCCCGGTCCTGCACCCGGCCCGGGTCCTGGACCTGGATCCGGCCCTGCACCTGGACCCGGCCGAGGGCCGCCCGGTTGATCGGGGCCGTCCGGGGGGCCGAAGTCGTCGAGGTCGTCCAGGCCGACGGCGATCCGCCGGACGACGGTGTCGGGCGCGGCGGGCGCGCACAGCAGCCGCACCGCGTTGCCGTCCTCGAAGGCCAGCAGGGCCCGCAGCGTCGCGGCGGCCTCCGGCGGGGCCGGTTCCTCCTCGTTCATCGTCCGAAGCTCCCGCCCTCGTCCCGGTGACGCACCCCGTGTGCTCCCCGCCGACGATAGGCGTCCCGGACGGCGGCACCGGGCGTGCGCCGGGCCCGTCACCCGGTTTCCTCCGGTGGAAAAGGCACGAGACCGGTGACATCGCCGATCCCCGCGCGCCGCACCCGCCCCGACGCTGGCACCGCCAGTCCAGCTTCAGCGGCGGCGCCCCCTGCGGCCGCCCGATCGAGAGGACGACTCGTCGTGCAGCATCACGTGCGCACCGGTGCGGCCCACCGCGCCACCACCGGCTCCCCCCACCGCAGGTCCGGACAGCTCGCCCGGTTCGCGACGGCGATCGCCGCCGTCGTCGGCCTCACCACGCTCAGCGGCCCCGGCGCGCAGGCGGCGGACAACCCCTACGAGAGGGGCCCCGCGCCGACCACCGCGAGCATCGAGGCGCTGCGCGGCCCGTACGCGGTATCCCAGACCACCGTCTCCTCGCTCGCCGTGACCGGCTTCGGCGGCGGCACGATCTACTACCCGACCAGCACCGGCGACGGCACCTTCGGCGCGATCGCCGTCGCGCCCGGCTACACGGCCGGCCAGTCCTCCATCGCCTGGCTGGGCCCGCGGCTGGCGTCCCAGGGCTTCGTCGTCTTCACCATCGACACCCTCACCACGCTGGACCAGCCCGACTCCCGGGGCCGTCAGCTGCTCGCGGCCCTGGATCACCTCACGCAGGTCAGCTCCGTGCGTACCCGCGTCGACAGCAGCCGACTCGGCGTCATGGGCCACTCGATGGGCGGCGGCGGCACCCTGGAGGCCGCCAAGTCACGGCCCTCGCTCCAGGCCGCGATCCCGCTGACGCCGTGGAACCTCGACAAGACCTGGCCCGAGGTCACCACGCCCACGCTGATCGTCGGCTCCGACGGCGACACGATCGCCCCCGTCGGCAGCCACGCCGAGCCGTTCTACTCCAGCCTGCCGTCCTCCCTGGACCGTGCCTACCTGGAACTGAACAACGCCACCCACTTCACCCCGAACTCGTCGAACACGACGATCGCGAAGTACGGCATCTCGTGGCTGAAGCGCTTCATCGACAACGACACGCGCTACGAGCAGTTCCTGTGCCCGCTCCCGCGGCCGAGCACGACGATCGACGAGTACCGGGGCAACTGCCCGCACACCTCCTGAGACAGCGTGAGGGAATCGGGGCCCCCGCCGCCGTCGTCGTCGCTGTGCCCGTGCACGCGGCACGGCGGCGGCCGTTGGGACCCGGCACAAGGTGTGCCACGCCCGTCGCGCACGAATTCACTGGTGGCGGGCGCAGAACGGCCCGCACCGGCGTCGTCGCGCAACCGGTCGCACGGCTTCCGCCGCCCGTTACCCGTACGTAACGTCACGGGAATGACCGGACAGACGACCGACGGCGGCGGTGTGCGGGTGGTGACCGGTGAACCCGGTTGCGGCCGTACGGCGTTCCTGGCCCGCGCCGCCCGCTCGTGCCCGGCCGCGTTGGTGGTCGGTGTTCGGGCCGACCCGGTGGCGTCGGCCGTACCCCTCGGGGGTCTGCGCGCACTGCTGCGCGCCCTCGGCGCACCGGTGGGCCCGTGGTCCGCCACCGGCCCGCCCTGGGCGGTGCTCCTCGACGCCCTGCGGGCCGCCTCCGTCGGCAGGCCGATGCTGGTGTGCGTCGACGACGCGCATCTGTGGGACGCCCCCACCCGTGCCGTGCTGGGCCGCGCCGCCGAGCACCTGCGCGGGAACGGCCGGGTCGGCGTGTTGCTCAGCGTGTCCGGACACCGTCCGGTCGACCGGGAGTTCGCCGCGCTGCCGGTGGTCCGCGTCGACCCGCTCTCCCCGGCGGAGGCGGCCGCGCTTCTGGACGAGGAGACGGGCGGGGCCCTCGACCGGGCCGTGCGCGACGACCTGGTGGACGCGGCCGCGGGCAGTCCGGCGCTGCTGCTGGCGATGGTCCGGCGCCTGTCGCCCGCCCAGATCCGCGGTCACCGCAGGCTGCCGGGCCCGTCGGCCGACGCGGAACTCCTGACCGGGCTGGCCGGCGGCTTCCTGACCGGGTGCACGCCCGCGCAGGAGGACCTGCTGCTGACGGTCGCGGCGGCCGTACGGGACGCGGACGACGCGGAGGATCGCAGGACCGACCTGACGCTCGCCCGGCGCGCAGCGGAGCAGCTGCGGGGTTCCCGCCCCGGGGCGGAGGCCGCGCCTTCCTTCGATCCGCTGCCCGAGGTGCTGGTCCGGGTCGACGGCGAGGTCGGGTTCCACAGCGACCTGCTGCGCCGGGCGGTCTACGCGGGGGCGCTGCCCGAGCGGCGCCGCGCCGCGCACCGCGCGCTGGCCCGGGCACTGGAGGAGGCGGGGGCCGCAGGTCTGCCCGTGCTGCTGCACCGGGCCCGGTCCGCAGCCGTGCCCCGGCGCGGGACGGCGGCCGAACTGGCCGTGGCGGCGGGCGATCAGGCGCATCCGCGGCGCCTGCGGTGCGCCGCGTACACCCATGCCGCCGGACTGACCGAGGACGGCGCGCGGCGCGCGGAGTGGTACACGGCCGCCGCCGAGCAGGCCCTGCTCGGCGGTCGCACGCACCGGGCTCTGCGGCTGCTCGACAGAGCGCGGGACAGCACGGCGCCCACGGCGCTGCGCGGCCGCGTGGAGCTGGTACGCGGCACCACGGTCCTGTACGACGGCGCGGTCGACGAGGCCCGTGCGTCCCTGCTCCTGGCAGCCCGCCTGCTGGCCGGGTCGTCCCCACGCCAGGCCCAATCGGCCCTGCTGGCCGCAGCGGACGCCGCCTGGGCAGCGGGCGACGCCCAGGGGTGCCTGCAGGTGCTGAGCGCCGGCGACGGCTCGCCGGACACCGACCCACAGCCGCCCCCGGACGTTTCGGCGGTCCTGCCCCGGGCGCAGGGCGGGCCGACGGAGGTGACGGTGGGCGCCGGGGGCAGTGCCGTGCTGCGTGACTATCGCACCGGCCTGCGGGCCTTGCTAGAAGGGGAGTTCGCGCAGGCGGCGGGACCCCTGCGGCGGCTGGTGGCGGACGCGGAGGCGGTGGGCGGCGTGGCGGGTGCGGCCGGCGCGGACGAGCCGGACACGGCACTGCGCGCGGCTGCCGCCGCCCTGCTGCTGGGGGACCTCGCGGCCGCCCGTCGGGCCGGGGCGCGGGCCCTGGCCGCCGCCCGGACCCCCGGGACCGCCGCGGCCCTCGCGCGGGCCCGGGAGTACCTCGCCTACGCCGAACTGCGCGCCGGACGGCACACGCTGGCCAGGACGCACGCGGAGGAGGGACTGCGGGCCGCGCACCGGACGGGGCAGCGCAACACGGCCGCCCACCACCACGCCGTACTCGCCCTCGCCGCCTCGATCGAGGGCGCTCCCGACGAGGTCGCCGCCCACGCGGACACCGCGCTGGCCACCGCCCGGCGGCACGGCCTCGTCCAGGCCGCGACGCTGGCGGAGTGGGCCACGGCCCGCGCCGACCTCGCCCGCGGGCGTCCACGGGAGGCCGTGGACCGGCTGGGGCCGCTCGTGTGCCCGGGGCCCCGCAGAGGGCACTTCGCGGTGTGGATGCTCGCCGTACCGTGCCTGGTGGAGGCCGCCGCCTCGACCGGACGGGCCGACGGCGGCGTCAGCGAGGTCGTCGAGGAGTTCGCCCGGTGGGCCGCATTCGGCGCCGACCCCCAGGCCCCCGCCCAACTGACGCGCTGCCGTGCGCTGCTGGCCCCGGCGGACCGGTCCGACGCGCTGTACCGTCGCGCGCTCGACCTGCACGACGCGGCCGGCGGCGGCGACTTCGAGCGCGCCCGCACCGAACTGCTGCACGGCAAGTGGCTGCGCAGGCGGCGCCGGCTGAGCGAGGCCCGCGACCGTCTCGGCGCCGCCCTGGTCGGGTTCGAGCGCTGCGGCGCGCGCCCCTGGGCGGACCAGGCCCGGGCCGAACTGCGGGCGGGCGGTGTGGCACCGGGCGGCGGAGTGAGAGCGATGGGGCTGGGGCCGGGACTCGACGGACTGACCCCGCAGCAGCTGCGGATCGCCCGGTGCGTCGCCGAGGGAGCCACCAACCGGGAGGTGGCGCTGACCCTCTCGGTCAGCACCCGAACCGTCGACTACCACCTGCGCAAGGTCTTCGCGACGCTGGGCGTGCGCTCACGCGTCGAACTGGTGCGCATGGTCGAGAAGGCCGGACAGGAGGGTTGACCGGAGCGAAAACAATGGTGCACACCCCTAGGGACCGACCGGACGGTATGCCATCCTTCGTGGCAGGACGAGTCGGACGGCTGGACACTGCCCAGGGGGAGGACCGCGATGCATCAGGCCCTACGGTCACGGACCGTGTTCCGTCCCGCCCCCGGCGCACCGGCGGCCCCTGGTCCCCGGCCGCATCCGCACCATGTCCGGTCGCTGATCGACGCCGACGCCCTCCGGGTCCTGCACCGTGCCGCCCGGGTGCTCCTGGCGGACCTGCCCGATCTCACCGACCGGCTGGTGACCGCTCTCCAGGACCAGGAGCCCGCCTATCGCGCGGCCGTGACGAGCGATCCGACCGCGACCTGGCAGGAGGTGCACCGCTCGCTGCGGCACAGCGTGTCCTCGCTGATCGATCCGCGCGGCAGCCGGGACGCGGCCCGCCGTTGCTCGTGGAAGATCGGCGCGACCCGCGCGGAACAGGGCCTTCCGCTGGACGCCCTGCTGCACGCCTTCCGGCTGGGCGGATCCCTGGTGTGGCAGGGCCTCATCGAGGAGACCTGCCGGACGGCTCCCGAGGATGTGCGGCTGCTCGTGCACATCGCCGCCGACGTGTGGAACTTCGTCGACGAGCACTGCACCCTCGTCGCCGACGCCTACCGGCAGGCCGAACGGCAGCTCGCCTGGCGGCGTGAGAACCGGCTGCGGGTGCTGGCCGGCGCCCTGCTCGACGGCGCCAGCCGGATCGCGGACCTGCCCGAGACCGCCCAGGCGCTGGACCTCCCCGAAGAGGGCCGCTACCTCGTCGTGGCGGTGACGGCCGGCTGTCCTTCCGACGCCGCGGGGGCGCGGGCCGCCCACGCCCGGGGCAGGCGCGCGTACTGGCACACGGGGGTGGAGGTGGACTACGGCATCGTCCTCCTGGGCGAGGGCGAGAACGGCAGTGAAGGCGAGGGCGCGAGCGCGTCCGGGTCGGGGTCGGGGTCGGGGTCCGGGTCCACGATCAGGGGCGGGGGCGCGGACGCCGGCTCGCCGTCCGTGTCGTCCGCCGTGTCGCCCGGCAGCGCACGGACCGGCGTCAGCACGGCGGTGTCGGGACTGGCCGCGGTCGGCGACGCCCGTCGTCTCGCGGACATCGCACTGGGCATGTGCCCGCGGCCCGGCGGCGCGATCCGGCTGACGGAGCACCTCCCGGCCGCGCTGGTGGTCTCCGCCCCCGACCTGGGCGCGGCGCTGGTCGAGCGGGTGCTCGGGCCGCTGAGCGGTCTGGAACCCGCCGACGAGGCCGTTCTGCTCGACACCCTGGCCACCTGGCTGGCCTGCGACGGCTCCGCCCAGCGGGCGGGGGAGCGGCTGTACTGCCACCGCAACACCGTCCTCAACCGGCTGCGCCGCTACGAGCAGTTGACGGGCCGTTCCCTGTCCCGGCCGGCCGATCTGGTGGAGATCAGCCTCGCCCTGACGGCACGGGGTCTGCACGCCCGCTGAACGCCGGGCGTCGGTGTTGTGCCACGACATGCGACCGATGGCCGGAATCACCGATCGGTCGGCCATGCGTAACCCGTGAGCCTCGTCCGCCTTGTGAGATGGATGTGCATGTCTCCCGGATGACTGTGCGAGGATCATTTTCAGTCACCTCCAACAGACCAATCTCTTCACACTTTCGACACAAAGTTCACGCTTTGATCAGGTGGGCTATAGTCACAGTCCAAGCATCAACTATCTGGGGGCGCTCGGACCAGGTGGGGGCTTGGTCCGGTGGACGTGTGCTCGGCATCGTCTGCGCATCCCGCAGCAGTCTCGTGGGGGTTGACCAAGTGGAACGTTGGCCGGATGACGCCCAACCCGAAGGGCCGGACGATCCGTCCGGGGCCCACGACACCGTCTTCGCCGGGCGCAGAACCGGCATTCGGACGAGAGCGGTACGAGCCGGGAGCTTCTGGGAGGCCGCGAAGGAACCCGGTTCCGCGCGCACCGAGGCGACGGCCCCCCTGCCCGTCGGCGCCGCCGTGCATCCCGCCTTCACGGCCGAGCCCCTCCACGACGCGGACGAGCTGACGGTGCAGCTCGCGGGTGTCGACCCGGCGTCCACGGCAGCCCCGACCGGCCGCCGGCTCGAGTCCCAGGACGGCGCCGGCACGCCCGTGTTCGTCGACGAGTCGGGCCGCCGCAGCCGCCGGTTGCGCCGCCTCGGAGTGGCCGTCGGCATCGCCTGCTCGGTGTACGCCCTCGTCATCGTCGCCACGCTCGTCTCCGGCAACTCCAGCGCCCCCTGGCTGCCCCTGCCGGGACAGGGCGACGACACCCCCGCCGGGAAGGTCGAGACCTCGCCCGTGCCCGCGGTCTCCCAGAGCCCCTCGGGATCGGGCAGCGCCGCGCCCGGTGCGGGCTCGGCGGGCTCCGCTCCCACGGCGTCGTCCATGGGCGGCGCCGGCGACGTGCCCGGTGCCACCGTGAGCCCCGGCGGTTCCCAGGCGTCCGCGCTGCCCGAGGCGTCCACCGGCACGACCACCGCGAACCCCACCGTCACGGCGACCGCGTCCGGTCCGGCCGTGTCGGACTCCGCCGCCGCCTCACCCGAGGCGAGCCAGTCGGACAGTGCCGGGACCGACCCCTCGCCGAGCGCCGTCGACGACACCGGCGGGACGGGCGAGATCCTCGGCGAGGCGAACTCCGTGTCCTCCGGCGGCTGACACCGCTTCCGCCCGGCCCTCCTTGCCGCCCCTTCTGCGCCCGCCCCGCTGACGCCCTTCCGCCCGGCCGCTGTTGCCACCTCTTGTGCTCCGTGCCCGCTGACGCCCCTTCCGCCCGGCCCCGTTGCCGCCCCTTCCTCCCGGCCGCTGTGGTCACCGATTCCGCTCGGCCCCCGCTCACCCTCCCTTCCCTCGGCCCCCGCTCACTCCCCTTCCTGCCTTGTTCTGGAGCACACTTTCCGATGGCATTCCCCGCCCGCCGTCGCAGGCCCGCAGCCGCGGCCCGTGACAGCGCCGCCCGGCGCCGCCGCGTACCGATGCGCTTGATGCTGCCCTCCCTCGTCCTGGTCGCCATGATGGCGATGCTGATGGTGCGCGGTTATGTCCACAGCGAGATCCTGGCCGACCACCGCGTGCAGCCCGAGGCGGCCGCCGACAAGGTGCCCGACGAGATCCTGGACGGCGGCCCGGTCATCGACAGCCGGGGCGGCCGCAGCACCAGCCGCGAGGTGCCCGACCACCGGCTGGTCCTGACCTTCGACGACGGCCCCGACCCGGTCTGGACGCCCCAGGTCCTCGACGTGCTCAAGGAGCACCACGCGCACGCCGTCTTCTTCGTCACCGGCACGATGGCCTCCCGCTATCCGGAGCTGGTCCAGCGCATGGTCGACGAGGGTCACGAGGTCGGCCTGCACACCTTCAACCACCCCGACCTGTCTTTTCAGTCGAAGAAACGTATCTCCTGGGAGTTGTCCCAGAATCAGCTCGCACTCGCCGGCGCCGCGGGCATCCGCACCTCGCTGTTCCGCCCGCCGTACTCGTCCTTCGCCGACGCGATGGACAACGAGTCCTGGCCGGTCACCGAGTACATCGGCTCACGCGGCTACCTGACCGTCGTCAACAACACCGACAGCGAGGACTGGAAGAAGCCCGGCGTCGAGGAGATCATCAGGCGCGCCACGCCCAAGGGCGGCAAGGGCGCGATCGTCCTGATGCACGACTCCGGCGGCGACCGCCACCAGACGGTCCAGGCGCTGGACCGGTTCCTGCCCGAGCTGGCCTCCCGCGGTTACGAGTTCGAGAACCTCACGGAGGCCCTAGGCGCGCCGAGCGCCCACACCCCTGTCACCGGCCTCGACCTGTGGAAGGGCAAGGCGTGGATCTTCCTCGTCGGGGCCGCCGAGAACATCACCGGAGTGCTGATGGTCGGCCTCGCGGTGATCGGTGTCCTGGTCATCAGCCGGTTCGTGCTCATGCTGCTGCTCTCCGTCCTGCACGCCCGCAGGGTGCGGCGGCCCGGCTTCGGCTGGGGCCCGCCGGTCACCGAACCGGTCTCGGTGCTGGTACCGGCGTACAACGAGGCCAAGTGCATCGAGAACACCGTCCGTTCGCTGATGGCGAGTGAGCACCCCATCGAGGTGCTCGTCATCGACGACGGATCCGACGACGGCACCGCCCGGATCGTCGAGGACCTGCGCCTGCCCGGCGTCCGGGTCGTCCGCCAGCTCAACGCGGGCAAGCCGGCCGCCCTCAACCGGGGCATCGCCAACGCCCGGCACGACCTCATCGTGATGATGGACGGCGACACGGTCTTCGAGCCGTCCACCGTCCGCGAACTGGTGCAGCCCTTCGGCGACCCGAAGGTCGGCGCCGTGGCCGGCAACGCCAAGGTCGGCAACCGTGACTCGCTGATCGGCGCCTGGCAGCACATCGAGTACGTGATGGGCTTCAACCTCGACCGCCGGATGTACGACGTCCTGGGCTGCATGCCCACGATCCCCGGCGCGGTCGGCGCCTTCCGTCGCTCGGCCCTGGAGCGGGTCGGCGGCATGAGCGACGACACGCTCGCCGAGGACACCGACATCACCATGGCCATGCACCGCGACGGCTGGAAGGTGGTGTACGCGGAGAAGGCCCGTGCCTGGACCGAGGCCCCGGAGTCCGTGCAGCAGCTGTGGTCCCAGCGCTACCGCTGGTCGTACGGCACCATGCAGGCGATCTGGAAGCACCGCCGGGCGCTCTTCGAGCGCGGCCCGTCCGGGCGGTTCGGCCGCGTGGGGCTGCCGTTCGTCTCGCTGTTCATGGTGCTCGCCCCGCTGCTGGCCCCGCTCATCGACGTCTTCCTTCTCTACGGAGTGGTGTTCGGCCCCACCCAGAGGACGATCGTGGCCTGGCTGGGTGTCCTCGCCGTCCAGGCGGTGTGCGCGGCCTACGCCTTCCGGCTCGACCGCGAGCGTATGACCCACCTGATCTCGCTGCCCCTCCAGCAGATCCTCTACCGCCAGCTCATGTACGTCGTGCTGCTCCAGTCCTGGATCACCGCCCTCACCGGCGGCCGGCTGCGCTGGCAGAAACTGCGCCGCACCGGCGCCGTCGAGGCGCCGGGCGGCCCGGCACCGCGTCAGCGCACCGGCGGCACCAACGACCGGAGGCCTGTCGCATGACCCAGGGTTACCCGACCGGCACGGACGCGGGTTCCGAGCGGACACCGGCTTTCGGCGTCCCCCGGCAGCGGACCGCGCAAGCCCTGCCGGAGCCGCCCGCCACGACCGGGACCGAGGGCGCGACCGCCGCGAAGAAGCCGGGACGCGACCGCTACCTCGACCTGCTGCGTACGATCGCCCTGGTCAGGGTGGTCGTCTACCACCTGTTCGGCTGGGCCTGGCTCACGGTGCTGTTCCCGTCCATGGGCGTCATGTTCGCCCTGGCGGGCTCACTGATGGCGCGCTCGCTGAAGCGTCCGCCCCTGGGCGTGATCCGGGACCGGGTCCGGCGACTGCTGCCGCCGCTGTGGCTGTTCGGCGCGGTCGTCCTGACGCTGATGTTCGCGGGCGGCTGGAAACCGCTGGACGATCCCGACCACGGGGGCACCCTGGGCGTCGTCGAACTGCTCAACTACATCGTCCCGCTCGGCGCGCCTCCGTTCCCCTGGGACATCGGCTCCAAGTCCGGTCTGCTGGAGAACACCTGGGCGGTCCAGGCGGCGGGCGTGCTCTGGTACCTGCGGGCGTACCTGTGGTTCGTGCTCGCCTCGCCACTGCTGCTCTGGGCCTTCCGCCGAGCGCCCTGGGTCACGCTGTTCGCTCCGCTGGCGCTGACGTCGGTGGTGGGTACGGGACTGGTGTCCATACCCGGCGAGACCGGCAACGCGGTCAGCGACTTCGCCGTCTACGGCAGTTGCTGGGTGCTGGGCTTCGCCCACCAGGAGGGGCTGCTCGCCCGCGTGCCGCGCTACGCGGCGGTCTCCTGCTCCGCACTTATCATGGCCTTCGGCCTGTGGTGGGCCTCGGGGCACCAGGGACCGGACGGCTGGGACCTCAACGACATCCCGCTGGCCCAGGCCGCCTGGTCCTTCGGGTTCGTGGTGATCCTGCTCCAGTACTCGCCCTCGTGGCAGGAACTCCCGCGCGCACTGGCGCGCTGGGACAGACTGATCACCCTGTCCAACAACCGGGCCGTCACGATCTACCTGTGGCACAACCTGCTGATCATGGCCACCGTCCCGATCATCGACCTGGCGTACGGACTGCCGTTCATGGAGAGCCGGAGCGCCACGGCCGGTCTCGATTCCACCTACATGCTGTGGATGCTGGTGCTGGTCTGGCCGCTCATCGGCGCGATGATCATCGCTACCGGCTGGATCGAGGACATCGCGGCGAAGCGGAAGCCGCGGCTGTGGCCCGACGGCCGCGAGAGCAAGGCGCGACGCGCGAAGCCGGGTGGTGCGGCCCGGTGACCACAGGTGCCGCCGCCGCCTCGCGCGGCGGCGGCACCCGCACCGGCCCGGGGCCCGCGGGGTGGAGGTGAACGCCACGCCGACCGCGACCGGCCGCGCCGTGCCGGGTACACCGACGATCGTCAGCCGTCAGCCGTCAGCCGTCAGCCGTCAGCCGTCAGCCGTCAGCCGTCAGCCGTCAGCCGTCAGCCGTCAGCCGTCAGCCGTCAGCCGACGGTCGTCAGCGGTCGGCGGTCGGTCGTCGGCGGTTAGCGATCAGCGGTCGGTCGTCGGCGGTCCGCGGTCCGCCGTCGGCCGTGAGCGGCACGCGGACGGCTTGAGCGGCCCGCGGACGGCGTGAGCGAGGGCGGCCGCGGCACCGTGCCCGCGCGCCGACAGGGGGACCGGCCCGAGGTCGGTCCGACCCGCGCGCGGCGCGGCGGCGGCTCGGTCACGCCGGACAGCCGTCCGTCATCTCCCGCACCGTCATCCGCCCGGCAGGCCGTGGCGCGAGCCTCTGCCGGACGCTGCTCCTGCTCACGGTCCCAGGCCATGTCCGCACAGTCCGGTCGGACTCGCGACGCCCCGGCAGGCCCCCGCAGGGGCCCCCGGCCGCGTCGGCGGGATCGCCCACATGACCGTCCACATGCAGGCGCCGGGAGGACCACCCTCCGCCTCGTGATCGGGCGCATCGGGCGCCGGGAGCCTTGCCGCCGGGCGGACGACGTTGTTTCGCGGACATGCCCTGGCACCGGTATCGCCACGGCGCCCCTGTGCCGCCGTCGCATCCGAGCGCATCGGGCGTCGGGAGCCGTGCCTCCGGGCAGACAAGGCCGGTGGGCGGACACGGCCTGGCATCGGTATCGGCATCCTCATAGCCCCCCTGTGTCACCGTGGCGTCGGCGACGAAGCGGGGGCCGGGTCCGTGGGCCTGAGCAGTGGGCCCCGTCCGGTTCCGGGCGCCCGGGGCCCGTCCCCCCTGGGCACCCGCACAACCCCGCCGACCTCCCGTTGGGGTGGCGCAGCGACCCCGCGTCCGCACCTGTACCGCCCCTCCCTCGTCGTGCTGTCGTGAGCTCCCCTTCCCCCGAAACTCCGTGCCCGCCGGCACGGACCCGAGGAGCCGCGATGCCCGGAGTACCCCCGCAGGAGCGGCCCGCGCTGCACGTCGAGGGTCTCGACGTGACGTACGGGCGGGCCTTGTCAGCCCTGCGCTCCGTGTCCCTGACCGTCCCGCACGGCGCGGTCGTGGCGCTGCTGGGCGCCAACGGCGCCGGTAAGTCCACGCTGCTGCGGGCGGTGTCGGGCACCCTGCGTCTGCACCGCGGCACCGTCACGGCCGGCCTCGTGCGTTACGGAGACACGGTCCTGGACGGCCGCGACCCGGTGGCGGCGGTGCGGGCCGGCGTCGTCCAGGTCCCGGAGGGCCGCCGGGTCTTCGCCGGCCTGACCGTGGAGGAGAACCTGCGCACCGGCGGCCTCGGCCTCGGCCGTCGGGCGCCCGAGCAGGTCCGGGAAGCCCGCGACCGCGTGTACACGCTGTTCCCGGTGCTCGCCGAGCGCGGTCGGCAGGCCGCCGGTCTGCTGTCCGGGGGAGAGCAGCAGATGCTGGCCATCGGCCGGGCGCTGATGGCGGCACCACGACTGCTCCTGCTCGACGAGCCCTCCCTCGGCCTGGCCCCGCGCATGGTGTTCCGGATCGCCGAGGTGATCCGCGAGATCAACGACCAGGGGACGGCCGTCCTGCTGGTCGAACAGAACGCGGGCATGGCGCTGTCCCTCGCCGACCACGCCTACGTTCTGGAAGTGGGCGAGGTCCGGCTGTCCGGTCCGGCCGACGACCTCGCGCGCACGGACGCGGTACGGCGTCTCTACCTCGGTGACGACGCCGGCGACCAGGGGGCCGCGTGAGCCTGCGCCCCATCACCGACACCGCCCCGGACCGGCTCCCGGCGGCGGCGCCCCCGGAACTGCGGGTCCGGGACGTCACCGTGCGTTTCGCCGGACTGACCGCCCTGGACGCGGTGTCGTTCACCGTCGCCCCGGGTTCCGTGCACGCCCTGATCGGCCCCAACGGCGCCGGTAAGTCCACCTGCTTCAACGTCCTGTCGGGCCTGTACAGGCCGGTGTCCGGGGAGGTCCGGCTCGGTGACGAGCCGCTCACCGGACGCGCGCCGCACCGAATCGCCGCACTCGGCGTGGCCCGCACCTTCCAGAACATCGTCACCACCGAGGGCACCGTCGCCGACAACCTCATGCTCGGCCGCCACATCCTGTCCCACGCGGGCTTCGCCGCGACCGCCCTGCGTCTGCCCCGGGCGGTACGCGAACAGCGCGCCCACCTCGCGCGGGCCCGGGAGATAGCCGAACTCACCGGACTGGCGACCCGCTTCGAGACACCCGTCGCCCTGCTGTCGTACGGCGACCGCAAACGCGTGGAGCTCGCCCGCGCCCTCTGTCTCGAACCACGCGTCCTGCTGCTCGACGAGCCCGTGGCCGGCATGAACGGCGCCGAACGCGCCCGGACGGCCGAGGTGATCGACACCGTCCGCGCGGAGCTCGGCCTGTCGGTCCTGCTGGTGGAACACGACATGGGCCTCGTGATGCGCCTCGCCGACGAGGTCACGGTGCTCGACTTCGGCCGGCGGATCGCCCACGGCACCCCCGACGAGGTCCGCCGCCACCCCGAAGTGCTGCGCGCCTACCTGGGCACCCCGGGCGAGGACACCCCCGGCGAGGACACCACCGCACAGGGCACCACCGCACAGGGCACCGCCCTCGAAGAGGAAACCGACTCCGAAGGGGACCCCGTATGACCGCCTTCCTCGACAGCATCCTCACCGGGCTCGCGCTCGGCGCGGTCTACGCACTGGTCGCGCTCGGCTTCGTCGTCATCTTCAAGGCGTCCGGCGTGCTCAACTTCGCCCACGGATCGCTGCTGCTGTTCGGCGGCTACCTCGTCGCCGTCCTCCACGACGACTGGGGATTCGCCGGTGCCCTCGCGGTGGCCGTGCTGGCCACCGCGGCGCTCGCCGGGGCCCTCGACCGGCTGCTGCTGCAGCGCGGCGACCCCGACCCGCAGGCCGCCCATGTGCAGACCATCGTCACCATCGGCGTGGACATCGTGCTGCTGACCGACCTCTCCCGGCGCATCGGCGGTGACCTGCTGACCCTCGGCGACCCGTGGGGCGATTCGGTGACCCGTCTGGGCTCCGTGACCGTCGCGGACAGCCGGCTCGCCGCGATCGCCGTCTCCGCGCTCGCCATCGGCGCCGTCTTCGCCCTGTTCCGCTACACGTCCTGGGGCCTGTCCCTGCGGGCCGCGGCGGAGGACACGGAAGCGGCCGCGCTGATGGGCGTACGGCTGAGCCGGGTGCGCATGCTCGCCTGGTGCCTGGCCGGCGCCCTGGCCGCCCTGGCCGCGGTGTTCCTCGCCGCGTTCCCCACCCCCGGGCTGGAACGGACCACCGGTCAGATCGCCCTCAAGGCCTTCCCGGCGGCGATCCTCGGCGGCCTGACCTCCCCGCCCGGCGCGCTGGCCGGCAGCCTGCTGATCGGCCTGACCGAGGCGCTGGCGGCCGGATACCAGTCCGAACTGCACGTGCTGGGCGAGGGGTTCGGCGACGTCGCCCCGTACGCCGTCATGGTGGCCGTCCTGCTGGTGCGGCCCACCGGACTGTTCGGCGCGAAGGGAGCGGCTCGTGTCTGAGCGGATCCCCAAGGGCGCCGGCGTGCTCCTGGCCGCCCTTCTGCTGTGCGCGCTGCCCTTCTACCTGGACGCCTTCTGGCTGCGCATCGGCCTGTTCTCGATGGCCGCCGCCATCGGCGCCGTCGGCCTCGGCCTGCTCACCGGCACCGCCGGTCAGCTCTCCCTGGGGCACGCGTTCTTCCTCGCCGTGGGCGCCTACGGCTACACCTGGCTGGCGGGAGAACCCGGCCCGGGACTCCCGACCGCGCTCGCCGCACTCCTCGCCGTGCTGCTCGCCGGGGCGGCGGGCGGGCTGTTCAGCCCCGTCGCCGGGCGGGTGCGCGGCATCTACCTGGGCGTCGCCACCCTCGCCCTGGTCTTCCTGGGCCACCATGTGCTGCTCACCGCCGACTCCGTCACCGGCGGGTTCAACGGCCGCTCCGTGCCCCCGCTGAGCATCGGGGGGTTCTCCTTCACCGACGACGACCCGGGCCTCGTCCTGCTCGGCGTGCCGTTCGGCGCCGAGGAACGCCTGTGGTTCCTCGGTCTCGCCCTGCTGGCCGGCACCTGGTGGACCGCGCGCGGCCTGCTGCGCGGACGCCCGGGGCGTGCCCTCGCGGCCCTGCGCGACAGCGAGACGGCGGCGGCGGTCATGGGCGTCGACGTCGCCCGCCACCGCTCGGCGGCCTTCGTCGTGTCGTCGATGTACGCGGGCCTGGCCGGGGTGCTGCTCGCACTGGCCTTCCGCCGGGTCGTCCCCGACTACTTCGGCCTGGCCCTGTCGGTCGACTACCTGGCGATGATCGTGATCGGCGGTCTCGGCTCGGTGGCCGGGGCCGCCGCGGGCGCGGTCTTCGTCACGGCGCTGCCCCTGCTGATGACCCGTTACGCCGACCAGCTTCCGCTGGTGACCGCCCCCGGCACCACCGAGGGCGGAGTGGGCCCGACCGAGGCGGCCCGCTACCTCTACGGCGCGGCGATCGTCCTGATCCTGCTGTATGCCCCCGACGGACTGCGCGGCCTCGTCCGCCGCGTCCGCACCCGTCTGCGCCGCGCCTCCCCGGCCCCGGCGCCCGCCACCCGTCCGTCCGCTTCCGCAGTCCGAACCAAGGAGTCCACCCCGTGAACCGCAGGCACCCCAGACACCGCGCCCCCGCAACCCTCCTCGCCGCCGCGCTCGCGGCCCTGCTCGTCGCGGCCACCGGATGCAGCTCCAAGGCGGACGGTGACAGCGGCTCCGAGAGCGCCGACGGCGTCAAGTCCGGCCCCGGAGTGACCGCGAAGACCATCAGACTCGGCGCCCTCACCGACCTGACCGGCCCCTACGCGACCCTCGGCAAGAGCATCGTGCAGGCCCAGCAGATGTGGGCCGACGAGACCAACGCCGCCGGCGGGATCTGCGACCGCAAGGTCGAGATCGTCGTCAAGGACCACGGCTACGACGTGCAGAAGGCGGTCACCGCCTACGCCGACCTCTCCCCGGACGTCGTCGCGCTGCCGCAGGTCATCGGATCCCCGGTCGTCGCCGCCCTCCTCGACGACATCGAGAGCGACCACCTGCTCACCTTCCCGCAGGCCTGGGCGGCATCCCTGCTCGGTAAAGACTCCGTCCAGGTCATGGGCACCACCTACGACGTCGACATGATCACGGCCGTCGACTTCCTCACCCGCACCAAGGGACTCGCCAAGGGCGACGCCATCGGCCATGTGTACTTCGAGGGCGACTACGGCGCGAACGCCCTGGAGGGTTCGACCTGGGCGGCCGGGAAGGCCGGGCTGAAGATCGTCCCGCAGAAGATCAAGGCGACGGACACGGACCTCTCCGCGCAGGTCTCGGCGTTGCGCAAGGCCGGTGTGAAGGCCGTCCTGATCAGCGCGGGCCCGGCCCAGACCGCCTCCCTGGTCGGGGTCGCCGCCTCCCGCGGACTGAAGGTCCCCGTCGTCAGCAGCGCGCCCGGCTTCGCGCCGCAGCTGATGAAGACCCCGGCGGCGCCGGCCCTGCTGGGCATGCTGAACGTGGTCAGCGCGGCGCCCGCCGTGAGCTCGGACCTGCCCGGCGTCCAGAAGATGGTGACCGCGTACGGAAAGAAGTACCCCGGCTCCCCGGTGGACTCCGGGGTGCTCTCCGGATACAACGCCGCCCAACTGCTGGGCGCCGACCTGAAGAAGGCCTGCGCGGCCGGCAGCCTCGCCCGCGAGGACGTGGTGAAGGCGCACCGTGCGCAGAAGAACGCCGACACCGGACTCGGCTCCCCGCAGGACTTCTCCGACGTCTCCCGCCCCG
This sequence comes from Streptomyces rishiriensis, assembly GCF_030815485.1. Taxonomy (NCBI): domain Bacteria; kingdom Bacillati; phylum Actinomycetota; class Actinomycetes; order Kitasatosporales; family Streptomycetaceae; genus Streptomyces; species Streptomyces rishiriensis. The sequence continues at coordinate 7,626,676 of NZ_JAUSWV010000002.1, forward strand.
CCGCCCTGTCGACCTATGTGCTCAAGCCGGACGCGAAGGCGGTCGGCGGCCTGGTGGGCGTGGAGGAGGCGCACCAGGCGCCGGGCGTGACGGAGTACCTGGAGAACCGCTCCTGACCGGCACTTCCGCGATTCAGCGGCCGTGCTGCTGAATGCGTTCGCTTATCTCCATTGGACCCGCGGGTGACGGCGGGGCCAGGCTGGACGACGTCCGGTGCACCGCGATCACCTTCCGGTGCACCGGACTTCGCCCTGCCCGCCCGCATCCGAAAGAGGTCCGAGCCCATGCAGACCCGCCGCATCGGTGACCTGGACGTCAGCGCGATCGGCCTCGGCGCCATGCCCATGTCGATCGAAGGACGACCGGACGAGGCCCGGTCCCTCGCCACGATCCACGCCGCACTGGACGCGGGCGTCACCCTGATCGACACCGCGGACGCCTACCACCTGCACGCCGACGAGGTCGGCCACAACGAGATCCTGATCGCCAAGGCCCTCGCCGGCCACGACCGGGGCCGGGACGTCCTGGTCGCCACCAAGGGCGGCCATCTGCGTCCCGGTGACGGCAGCTGGACCCTCGACGGCAGCCCCGCACACCTCAGGACGGCCTGCGAGGCGTCACTGCGGCGGCTCGGCGTGGAGGCCATCGGCCTGTACCAGTTCCACCGCCCCGACCCGCGGATCCCCTACGAGGAGTCCGTCGGCGCCGTGCGGGAGCTCCTGGACGAGGGGAAGATCCGCGCCGCCGGCATCTCCAACGCGAACCCCCGGCAGATCGCGCTGGCGAACGACATCCTCGGCGGGCGCCTGGCCGCCGTACAGAACCAGTTCTCCCCGGCCTTCCGCTCCAGCGAGCCCGAACTGCGGCTGTGCGAGGAGCTCGGCATCGCCTTCCTGCCGTGGAGCCCGCTCGGCGGCATCTCCCGCGCGCGCGAACTGGGCTCCTCCTACGCGCCGTTCGCCCATGTCGCCGAGGCCCACGGGGTCAGCCCGCAACGGGTGTGCCTGGCCTGGATGCTCGCCAGGTCACCGGTCGTGGTCCCCATCCCCGGCGCGAGCCGGCCGGAGACGATCCTGGACTCCCTCGCGGCGACGGACCTCGTCCTGACCGCAGGCGAACTGGCCGAGCTGGACGCCGCCGTCTGACACGACCACCAGGAGGACCGCCGTCCATGGCGTCGCCGTACGAAAGACCGCTCGACCACCGTTACCGGGGCGAGCATCCGATCCGCACCCTCGCCTACCTGCTGCGCGCCGACCGGCGCAGTCTCGCGGCCGCGGCCGGTGTGTTCACCGTCAAGCACAGCCCGATCTGGCTGCTGCCGCTGATCACCGCGTCCATCATCGACACCGTCGTCCAGCACCAGCCGATCGGCAGACTCTGGACGAGCACCGGCGTCATCCTCTTCATCCTGCTGGTCAACTACCCCCTGCACCTGCTGTACGTGCGGCTGCTCTACGGCAGCGTCCGCCGGATGGGCACCACCCTGCGGTCCGCGCTGTGCACCCGTATGCAGCAGCTCTCCATCGGCTACCACTCCCGGGTCAGCGCCGGCGTGCTCCAGGCCAAGGTGGTGCGGGACGTGGAGACCGTGGAGCAGATGGTGCAGCAGACCGCCGAGCAGGGGCTCGGCGCGCTGACCGTGCTCACCGGCGGCCTTGTCATCATCGCCGTGCGCACACCCGAGTTCGTGCCCGTCTTCCTGGTCGTGGTGCCCGTGGCCGCCGTCCTCGTGGACCGCCTCAGGGCCCGGCTGCGCACCCACAACGAGGACTTCCGGCACGAGGTGGAGACCCTCTCCTCACGCGTCACCGAGATGACCCGGCTGATCCCCGTCACCCGCGCCCACGGGCTCGAACGCAAGGCACTGCGCCGCATGGACGGCACCCTGAGCCGTCTGCTCACCTCCGGTATGCGCCTCGACCTGCTCAACGGCCGCTTCGGCTCGCTGGCCTGGGTGCTGCTCAACGTGATCGGCGTGCTCGTCCTCACCGGCGCCGCGCTCGTCTCGTACTACGGCGTCTGGGGCGTCACCGCCGGTGACGTCGTCATGCTGAGCGCCTTCCTGACCACCCTCACCAACTCCACCACCACCCTGACCGGGCTGGCCCCGGTCATCACCAAGGGCCTGGAGTCGGTGCGTTCGGTCGGCGAGGTACTCCAGGCGCCCGAACTGGAGGACAACGAGGGCAAGTCCGAACTCACCGCCCTGCACGGCTCCGTGACCTTCGAGGACGTCGGCTACGCCTACGACAGCGGCAGCCCGGCGGTGCGCGACTTCACCCTGTCGGTCACTCCGGGGGAGACGGTCGCCCTCGTGGGGGCGTCCGGCGCGGGCAAGTCCACGGTGCTCGGTCTCGTCATCGGCTTCATCCGGCCGACCTCGGGCCGGGTGCTGCTCGACGGGACCGACATGAACACCCTCGACCTGCGCACCTACCGGAGGTTCGTGTCGGTGGTCCCGCAGGAGTCGATCCTCTTCGACGGCACGATCCGCGAGAACGTCGCCTACGGCATGGAGGACGAGGCCGACGAGGAGACGGTCCGCGCGGCCCTGCGCGACGCCAACGCGCTGGAGTTCGTCGACCGGCTCCCCGAGGGGCTGCACACCCTCGTCGGTGAGCGCGGGGCGCGGCTGTCGGGCGGGCAGAAGCAGCGTCTGGCCATCGCCCGCGCCCTGATCCGGGACCCGAAGGTGCTGGTCCTGGACGAGGCGACGTCCGCGCTCGACACCCGCTCCGAGGCGCTCGTCCAGCAGGCCCTCGCCCGGCTGCTGCGCGGCCGCACCACCTTCGTGGTGGCGCACCGGCTGTCCACCGTGCGCGGCGCGGACCGGATCGTGGTGATGGGGGAGGGGCGGATCCTGGAGACCGGTACGCACGACGAGCTCCTGCGGCGGGGCGGCGCGTACACGGATCTGCACAGCGGACAGGTCGCGTGAGCGCAGGTGGCCGGATCCTGACCCCGGCGGGTGACATTCCCGCCCGCCGTGCATGATTCGCCCGCGTCCGGGCACACGCAGCGCAAACAGAGAGAGGGGCGCTCGTGATCGTGCCGGACCCGAAGGTCGCCAGGACATTGCTGACCCGGTACGCGACGCTGAGGATCGCTCAGGCGGAGTGGGACAGGCCGGAGACGGCTCGTGAACTGAAGGACGTGACGTACACCCTGTGCGTGCTGATGGGCACGCCCGACGTCCGTGAGGCGGTCGCCGCGGCGGACGCCCTCCTCGAGTCCGCGGCGGCCGTGCCGGCGCGGGACCCGGAGAGCGGACTGTCCCTGGCCGTCTGAGGACGGTCCCGATTCGGCCCCGGGGCGGCGGTGCGCCCAGCGGCGCCCGCCGCGCCCGGACGTCTCACGAGGCGGTGGAGCCGCACGGGTCGGCCTGCCGGGTGTCGTGCTCCGGGGACGCCCCGGCCAGCCATTGCGCGATGGTACGGGCGATCGGCTGCCCGGTGTCCACCTCCACGAAGCCGAACTGACCGGACTGGTTGCACTCCAGGAACCACCACGTCCCGTCGGCGTCCTCCGCGAAGTCGAAGGCCCCGTACGCCAGTTCCGCCTCGCGCAGATACCGGAGCACGGCCTCGGCGAGGCGCGGCGGGACGTCGGCGGGACGCCACGGTGCGGTGGAGGGAGACCAGCGCACGTCGACCACGTCGGGGTCGCCGCCGGAAGCCGTCTCCTTGCGAGCGGCCAGAATGCGGTCGCCGACCGCGGTCAGCCGGATGTCGGCCCGCTTGGCCACCCGGCGCTGGAGCAGCGTCGGACCGTAGGCGACGGCGGCGAAGTCCGCGCCCGGCGGGACCCGGGTGGTGGGTACCGCGCGGGGCGGATCCTGCGGATGTGCCCCGGACACCGGCTTGACGACCAGGTCCGGGTAGCGGTCCGCGAACTCGCGGGCCGCCTGCGGGAACGTGGTGACGATCGTGGCCGGCACGGGCAGCCCGCTGAGCTGCGCGAGCCGTAGCTGCCAGGGCTTGTGCCGGGCGCGCCGGGCCGCGTCCGGGTGGTTCATCCAGCGTGCCCCGGTACCGCGGAGCATCCCGTACAGCGCCTGTGAGGCCTCTTCCGTGAGCCACGCGGACGGCTGTGCCGCGCGGGCCGCGGCCGCGCCGGGCCGCCGGACCCACACCGATCGCAGCCCGTCGAGGCTCACCAGCCGTCCGGCGGACGACAGGTGCCCCCGGAAGGCGCCGTGCACGAACTCGCCGGAGAGCGCGACGGAGTGGGTCAGGTCGGCCGGGTCAAGCCGGACGACGGGGACGCCCGCGGCGTTCAGGTGCACGACCACCATGTCCGCCGTGACGTCCTCTTCACAGGTAAGGATGAGCACGGTCATTTTCGTCGGCCCGTGTTCAGTCGTCGAAGTGGGTCTTGGAGCCCGCCGTCGAGGTCGTCGTCCCGAGCTCTCTCAGGAGGGCGTGGTCACGAGCGGCGATCCGGCCGTCGAGGAGTACGTTCAACTGCATTCCGGGGTCATAGGCGTACGGAGTGCTGAACTCCAACTCGGCCGCTGGGCGTGCGTAGTTGAGCGTGAACGGTTGCATCGTCTCTCCCTCGTCGGTACTGCCTCGATCAAGCGGTGCCGCTGTGCGACGTCACTCGGGCCCGCTGCTTGGTGCTGGATAGGTGCGTCCTTCAGTCACTTATACGAATCGAACGGGTGGTTGGTTTCCTTACTCTCCGTGATCGTCGCGGGGTTGGGCACCGAACAGGGCGCGGAGCAGGGGAGATCGGGCCGAGCGGGGGCGAAAACGTCTTCTGGGACGGTCAGTCGGAGAGGCGTTCGGCGGCGTCGGCGGGGGTGTGGCGCAGGGAACGCAGGGCCAGCAGAAGGACACCGATGTCGTCGAGGTAGACGGGGTCCGGCAGTACGTCGGTGGGCAGCACGAAGTACAGGACCGCACCCCAGAACACCCAGCGCGGCCCGGTCGGAAGCCCCGCTCGTCGCAGGCCCCGGCGGGCGCGGACCAGACGCACGAACACGACGGCGGCCACGGCGAACAGGGCCGCGGCCGCCAGCACCGCGACGACGACGAGCGTGGTTGGCGCATCCACGGGCCCTCCCAATGGTCCGTCGCGCAGCGTCTGCTCCTACTCGGTTTCCCCGCTTTCGGTTTCCGGATGCCCCTTTCCGGCGGGATTACCGCATCGGACGCGGCTCACACGACTGCCGCGTCCGAGTGGCGGAGTGCGCCGGGGCGCCCCTGTAATGGGCAGGGTCACGTCGCGTGTCGCATCTCGGGGATGCAGGGGCGACCGCACCCTCCAGAGAGAGCTCAGCATGATCACCCGCTCCACACGGTCCCTCACGGACCGTTCCGACCCACCCCTCCCCGCCGCTTCCGCAGCCACCACGGAACTGCCCCCGGTCCCGGCGACGCCCCCCGGGTACGGGCCGGACGCCGGCCCACCGAGCGAGGCCGGTTCCCGGGCCGGCTACGAGCCCGCCCCCGTGGCCGCCCGTCCCGACCCCGTCGACGGCCTCCTCCACGCCGCGGCGGCCGACCGGCCGCTGGAGGACGTCGCCCGGCTCATCGCCCTGCCCGAACAGTGCGAGGGGGGCGCGGACGCGGCGTTCGGCGTACTGCGGGTGGTCGGCACCGACCGGCCCCTCGAGGACGTGCCCCGGCTGGTGGCGGTGCTGTCCCGGCCGCCGTACCACGCGGAGCACGCCGGCCACATGATCCGTGCCGCGGCCGAGAGCCGCTCCGTGGAGGAGGTCACCCGGCTCCTGGAGCTGCTCCACCGCGCGCCCCTCGAGCCGCACTGCGGCGAGGAGGCCGTCCGGACCGCGGCCACCCACCGGCCCGTCGAGGAGGTCGTCGAACTCGTCGAACGGCTCGCGCGCGAGCGGGCGGGGCTCATGGCACCGCCGTCGACCGCCCCGCAGGGGGAGGGGCCACCCGTGCCCTCCCTCACCGACCCGGCCGGCGCCGGACTCCGGCCCGCGCAGCCGCCCCCCGCACAGGACCCGGCACAGGCCCCGGCCCCGGGGCCGGCACAGGCGCCGCGGACGCCGGCGGGCCGGCCGGGTGCGTTCGTACCGTGGCCGGCGTGGGCAGCCGCCCTGGCACTGGTCCTGTGCGGCGCCGCGTACCTCCCCGTGCACCATGACGGTGCCCCGCCGGGCATCCTGGGGGCCACCCTCGCCTCGGCCGGGATCCCGCTCCTGCTGGCCCTGCTGCTGGTCCGCGGGCCCACGCCGACGCTGCTCGGAGCGGCCGTCCTGGTGCCGACAGCGCTGACCGGTGCCCAACTGCTCGCCCGGCGCGCCCAGGCGACGCAGCTGACCGGGTTCACGGAGGCCACCCTCGCGCCGCCCTGGCTCGCCGCTCCGACGGCCGCGGCCGCCGCGCTGACGGCGCTCCTCGCGCTCCTCGTGAGCCTTCGGGACGGGCGGCGAACGCGCGTGGCGCCGAGCATCCCGGGCTGACCTCCGCTCAGCGCCGGTCAGCCGGCCGGCGCCGGGTGCTGAGGGGCCTCCAGCAGGCCCGTCAGCACCCGGTCGGGGGTGAGCGGCAGTTCGCGGAAGCGGACGCCCGTGGCGTGGTGCACGGCGTTGCCGAGGGCGGCCGCCGTGCCCACGATTCCGATCTCGCCGATCCCCTTGCCGCCCAGGGGGTTGAGATGCGGATCGTCCTCGTCGATCCAGTGCGCCTCGATGTCCGGAACGTCGGCGTGCGCGGGCACGTGGTAGGCGGCGAGATCCGACTCGGCGAAGTCGCCGAAGGCCGGGTCCAGGGTGCTGCCCTCGGTCAGCGCCATGCCCAGACCCATCGTCATCCCGCCGACGAACTGGGAGCGCGCGGTACGGGAGTTGAGGATGTGCCCCGCCGCGTACACCCCGAGCAGCCGGCGCACCCGCACCTCTCCGGTCACCGTGTCCACGGAGACCTCCGCGAAGTGCGCCCCGAACGCGTGCCGGGCGAAGGGGCTTTCGGCGTCGGCCTTCCCCTTGGTGTCGGCGCGCGCCGCCAACCCCTCGTCGGGCAGGGGACCCTGATGTCCCGCCAGCTGAGCGGCGAGGCGGGTGCAGGCCTCGTGCACCGCCCAGCCCCAGGAGGCGGTGCCGGAGGAGCCGCCCGCCAGCGGGGCCGCCGGCAGATCACTGCTGCCCACCCGGATCCGCACCCGCTCCAGGGGCGCCTCCAGGGCGTCCGCGGCGATCTGCGCGAGGACAGTACGGGCTCCGGTGCCGATGTCCGCGGCGTTCACCTCGACGAGGAAGGACCCGTCCGGCAGGGCACGCGCCGCAGCCCGCGACGGATACGCCTGCACCGGGTAGGTGGCGGCGGCCACGCCCGTCCCGAGCAGCAGCGGCCCGGCGGCGCGCGCCCGGGGGCGGGGATCCCGCTCGGACCACCCGAACCGGCGGGCGCCCTCCCGCAGACACTCGACGAGGTGCCGGCTGCTGAACGGCTTGCCGCTGTCCGGCTCGGTCTCCGGTTCGTTGAGGATCCGCACCTCGACCGGGTCCCTCCCGAGCGCCTCGGCCAGCTCGTCCATCGCGGACTCCAGGGCGTACATGCCCGGCGCCTCACCGGGCGCCCGCATCCAGGACGGCGTCGGCACGTCCAGCCGGACCACGTGGTGCCGGCTGCGCAGGGTCGGGGCGGCGTACATGATGCGGGCCGGGATGCCCGCGTACTCGACGAACTCCTTGACGCGGGACGTGTACGTGGTCACCTCGTGCACGAGCGACGTCAGCCGGCCGTCGGAGTCCGCGCCCAGGCGCAGCCGGTGCAGTGTGGACGCCCGGTGGCCTACGGACGTGGGCAGTATGCGGCGGGGCAGGACCACGGTCACCGGACGGCCGGTGTGCCAGGTGGCCATCGTGGCGAGCACCACGTCCGGCCGGGGCGTGCCCTTGGATCCGAAGCCGCCGCCGACATGCTCGGCGACGACCGTGATCCGCTCGTTCGCCAGTCCGAACATCTTGCCGAGCACGCCGCGCACGGTAGTGGTGCCCTGGCTCGAGGTGTGCACGGTCAGCCGTTCGCCGTCCCAGTGCGCGGTGCTGGCGTGCGGCTCCATGGGGTGGTTGTGCAGGGGCGGCACCCGGTAGCCGACGTCGACCCGCACGTCCGCGTCGGCGAACGCGCCGTCGGGGTCGCCCAGTTCGCGTACGCCGGGAAACATCCCGTTGACCTTCTCGGGGACGTACGCCTGCGGATGGGTGGCGGTGAGCGTGACGTCGTGCGGTTCCTCGGCGAAGGAGACCCGTACGGCGGCGGCGCCGGCCCGGGCCGCCTCCGGGCTGTCGGCCACCACCAGGGCGACGAACCACCCCCGGTTCGGCACGTCGGCGTCCTGGAGCACGGCGAGGGTGGCGTCGTCCGCCGGGGCCAGGCGGGGCGCGTTGCGATGGGTGAGCACGGTGACCACACCGGGCAGCGCCAGTGCCGCCGTGTCGTCGACGTCCGTCACCCGGCCCCGCGCGATCGCCGCCGGGACGGGACGGGCGAACAGCCGCCCGGGAAGGGGCTGTTCGGCGGCGTAGCGGGCGGTTCCGGTGACCTTCTCCCGGCCCTCCCTGCGCTCGGCGGGGGCGCCCACGGCGGTCATGAGTCCTCCTCGTGCGGTCCGGGCCCGCCCCGTCCGGGCTCGTGCGGTACGGGCCTGTGCGATCCGGGCTCGTGCGGTACGAGTCGCGTCAGGACGTCCACGGCGAGGTTGCGGGCCAGCGGCACCTTGTACGCGTTGTCGCGCAGCGGCCGGGCCTCGGACAGTTCCAGCTCGGCGGCGCGCTCGAAGGCCGCCCGGGTGGGGGCAGCGCCCAGCAGGGCCTCCTCGGCCCGCCTGGCCCGCCACGGGCGGTGGGCCAGCGCCCCGAAGGCGATCCCCACCTGCGCGACGACGCCGTCGGCGACCTCCAGGACCACCGCGACGGAGGCCAGCGCGAAGGCGTACGAGGCCCGGTCGCGCGCCTTGCGGTACGCGGACGGCAGCCCGGCCGTGGCGGCGGGCAGCAGGACGGCCGTGACGAGTTCGCCCGGTTCGATCACGGTGTCCCGCTCCGGTTCCGTCCCGGGCAGCCGGTGGAACGCGGCCGCCGCCACCCGGCGCACACCCGCCGTGCCGTACAGCTCGACCTCGGCGTCCAGCGCGGCCAGCGCGACGGCCATGTCCGACGGATGGGTGGCGATGCAGTGTTCGGAGTGCCCGAGTACCGCGTGGTCGCGGTGCACGCCCTCCCGGGCGGCGCAGCCGCTGCCCGGCTCCCGCTTGTTGCACGGCTTGGAGACGTCCTGGAAGTAGGGGCATCGGGTGCGCTGGAGCAGGTTCCCGCCGGTCGTGGCGGCGTTGCGCAGCTGCCCCGAGGCGCCCGCGAGCACCGCCTGGGAGAGGACCGGGTAGCGGTCACGCACGCGGGGGTGGGCCGCGAGGTCGCTGTTGCGCACCAGGGCGCCGACGCGCAGCGACCCGTCCGGCAGCTCCGTCACCTCGTCCAGCGGGAGCCGGGTGACGTCGACGAGGGCGGTCGGCCTCTCCACGCCGAGCTTCATCAGGTCGACGAGGTTGGTGCCGCCGCCCAGATAGCGTGCCCCCGGGTGTGCGGCGAAGGCTTCGGCTGCCTCCGCGAGGCTGCCGGCCCGTACGTAGGCGAAGGTTTCCACCGGATCACGTCCTCTGGTTGCCCCGGTCGTGCGCTCGGGCCGCCGGCCCCGTCACGTGCCGGCCGCCCCGGTCACGTCCGTGACCGCGTCGACGATGCGCGGATAGGCGCCGCAGCGGCAGAGATTGCCGCTGAGCCGCTCGCGGATCTCGTCCCGGTCCAGCGCGACGGGCCGTCCGGAGGGCGCCGCGGGATCGGTGACGTGCGAGGGATGGCCCGACTCCGCCTCGGCGAGCGCGCCCACCGCCGAGCAGATCTGGCCGGGTGTGCAGTACCCGCACTGGAATGCGTCGCGCTCCAGGAAGGCCCGCTGGAGCGGATGCGGATCCCCGCCGTCGCCGGACAGGCCCTCGACGGTCGTGACGTCGCTGCCGTCCAGGGCGACGGCGAGCAGCAGACAGCTGTTGACGCGCCGCCCGTCGACGAGGACCGTGCACGCGCCGCACTGGCCGTGGTCGCAGCCCTTCTTCGCTCCGGTGAGGTCGAGATCCTCGCGCAGCACGTCCAGCAGCACACGCCGGTGGTCGACGGACAGGGTGTGCGGCTTGCCGTTGACGCGCAGCTTCGTGTCCGATCGGTGGGGCGACGACCGGCGGCCGTGCTCACTGCCCATGTCCTGGTCCCTTCCGGGGCGGTCCGTGGTGCCGTGCAGACCGCGTATCCAGAGTGGGGCCCGTGACACGTACCGGAACGGGGCAATCCGCGCAGGGGCGCGTGCCGGCCGCCCACCGGGCTATCGGTCGGTCGCCTCGCGGTCGTCGTCACCGGTGGCGCCCGGGGCACCCGTGGTGCGCTCCTGTCCCGCCGTCCCGGTGCGGGCCGGCGGAACGGCCGACGCCACCGGGCGCAGGCCCTTGGTCGTCTCCCTGAACCGCTCCAGGGTCCTGCCCAGCTGCTGGAACGGCGAGCCGTTCTTCCTGGCCGGGGCCGGCCGCGGTTCCCCGGCCTCGGCGGCCGCCTCCCGGTACGCGGCCAGCGCCTCGTGGGCTTGTTCGGCGGCCTCCCGGTACAGGTCCCGGGACTCCGTCATCGCCTCCAGCGCCTCCTTGTACATCACCACGAGCTTGCGCTCCCGCGCGAGCTCCTCCTCCGGGGTCAGCAGCCGCCAGTCCTCCCGCAGCGCGGTGAGCGCGGCGTCGGCGCCCTCCGGCAGCGGCCGGGGCAGCGCCGCGAAGCGCCGTACCGCGTCCAGCAGCTCGGTGGGATGCGTGCCGTCGAGGAACACGCTGCGCACCGCGTAGTCGGCGGCGTCGTAGTCGGCCGGAGCGGGGGCGCCGGGAAGGACCAGGGCCCCGCCGCGCGGCACCTCCACCCCGGACTCCTTGAGGGCCCAGTTCACGGTGCGCAGCTGGTGCGGGGCCGCGCGGTGCTCGACGACCCGGTGGTGCAGGCCGGGCGGCAGGAGCCGGACCAGGGACTGCCGGCCCCGCTCGTCGGGCGTCATGGCCTCGTGCACGACGAGGTGGACGGTCCAGGTGTCCCGCAGGGCGGCCCGGAGCGCGCGCCGCAGTTCCTTCTCGTCCCCGGGGAGCGGGTTGGCGGCGAGGAACCGTTCACCGGTGACCGTCTCGTTGCCCCACAGGGCGTCGGGCTCCCAGGACCAGAACATCCCGGCGGGCGAGGGCCACCGCTGGTCCCACGGCCGCTCCGCCTCCGCCGTCAGCGTCCACTCCTGGCCCTGTCCCGACCACTCGGCGAGCCTCAGCCGGGCACGGACGGTCACCTCCCCCTCGACGAGCCAGCGGGCCTCGAAGGCCGTCTCGCCCTCGGGGGTGTCGCTGTCGGGCAGCTCGGCGAAGTCCTGGACGGTCTCGGCGTCCCTGAGTGCCTGGAGGTGTTTGCGCAGGACGTCCGGAGCGGTGGGGCCGGTGTGGCGGCCACGGGTCTGCCACACCGTGGAGGGCGTCGTGGGCGGAACGGTCGCGGAGATGTGTGTGAGTCCATTCGTGAGGGCGGTGACGACGTGGCGACGACGGGCGAAGGCCAGTATCACTCGCCGCGGGGGGTGTGCGATCAAGCGGGTCGGTGGCGCGGGCACCCGCGGGCGCCCCGCCGGGGTGTGCCTTCCCCGGCACGGCACGGGTCACGCGTGCGGATCCGGCCCGTGGGGCCGGCGCTGCGCGCCGGGGGTGTGCGCCACTCGTACGGGGTGTGCGCCGTTCACCACGGCCGGTGCCTGCGCACGCGTGGGCCGTCCGGCTCGGGGACCCGAGAATCGGAGCCGGTGGACAGGGCTCGCCCACCATCCGCGTCGGGGCGAGCCCTGTCCGCGTCGGCCGGCCGGCGACGCGGCCTCTCGGCGTCACCGCCGCGCAGTGTTTCCCGAGCCGGGCGAGCCGGGCGAGCCGGGCGGGCAAGGCGGGCGAGCCGGGCGGGCAAGGCGGCGAGCGCAGGGGGCATGGCGCGTCCGGCTGCCGGCGATCGTGGCGTGGCCGCCGCTTCCCTCCATCGTGATCGCGCGGCTCGTCGCCCCCGTGCGCGACCGGCCCGTTTCTCCCGCGGGGGACGCCGAGCGGGCCGCCGCGCGGCAGCCGGACCGGTTGCGGTGGAACCGGAGGTCCTTCCCGACCGGCAGGTCGTCGCTCCCCCGGCGGGCGAGCGTGAGCAGCACGGTGTCCGGGGCGGCCCGGCGCACCTCGCCGTCCTCGCTGTCCAGGGCCTTGTCGAGAATGTAGGCGGGGACGACGCGGTCGAAGGGGCTGCCCGGATCCCGGAAGGAAGCAACGACATCATGCGCGTCATCGTGACCCGCGGCCCGACGGAGGCATCGGTATGAACGACATCGGGGAACCCGTGCTGCTGCACACCACCGGCAGGGCCGCCCACATCACGCTCGACCGGCCGAGGGCCATCAACGCCCTGAACCACGCGATGGTGCGCCGCATGGACGACGCGCTGAGGGTCTGGGAGCGCGACCCGGCCGTCGAGGTCGTCGTCATCTCCGGAGCGGGGGAGCGCGGTCTGTGTGCGGGCGGCGACATCCGCGCCGTCCACGACGACGCCCGCGACGCCGACGGCGCCGCCTCGGCCCGTTTCTGGCGCGACGAGTACCACCTCAACGCCCGCATCGCCCGCTTTCCCAAGCCCTACGTCGCCCTGATGGACGGCATCGTGATGGGCGGCGGGGTCGGCGTCTCCGCGCACGGCAGCGTCCGGATCGTCACCGAGCGGTCGAGGGTCGCGATGCCCGAGACGGGCATCGGCTTCGTGCCGGACGTCGGCGGCACCTACCTGCTCGCCCGTGCCCCGGGCGAACTGGGCACCCATCTCGCCCTGACGGGTGCGCAGATCGGGGCGGGGGACGCCGTGTCGTGCGGGCTCGCCGACCACTACATGCCGTCCGTCTCGCTCCGGCGGTTCGTCGACGACCTCACGGACCGGCCCGTACGGGAAGCCCTGGACCGTCATGTACGGCCCTTGCCGCAGGGCGAGTTGTCCGGCCACCGGGGGTGGATCGACGCCTGCTACGCGGCCGACACCGTCGAGGAGATCGTCCGACGGCTGTTCGCCCACGGCGGCCCGGCGGCCAAGGAGGCCGCGGAGACCCTGCTGGCCAAGTCGCCCACGGCGCTCAAGGTCACGCTCGCCGCCCTGCGCCGTGCCCGGCGGATCGGCTCGCTGGAACGGGTGCTGGAACAGGAGTACCGCGTCTCCTGCGCAGCCCTGAGCACACATGACCTGGTCGAGGGCATCCGCGCCCAGGTCATCGACAAGGACCGCGAACCCCGTTGGTCGCCGGCCACCCTCGCCGAGGTCACGGCGGCCGACGTGGAGCGCTTCTTCGCCCCGCTCGGCGAGCGTGAACTCGGCCTCGCCGGCCCCTGATCCCACGACGTGGGTCGAGCGGGACCGGCACGGTGATCCGGGTCACCGAGCCGCGGAGAGGGCGATCACGCCGGTTGGGGCGGTATTGGCCAGGGACCCGCCACGCGGTACCGTCGCTCTGATATCGACGACGGCGAGACGGAAGCCGGTGAGAACCCGGCACGGTCGCGCCACTGTGGACGGTGCACCCCGAAAGGGGGCATCGCGAGTCAGACCCGTGGCCGTCGTCATGTGCACCACCGAGATGGGACGCGAACTCCCAGAGGAGGTTCCGCCATGGCGCAGCATGTCGCCCAGCCGACTACCAGCACGCCCGTCGTACCTGCCAAGTTGCCGCTGAAGGACATCGCCCCCTGGGCAGTCTTCTTCGGCGTGCTGATGCTGGTCCTGCTGTACTTCGTCGGCGCGGAGCAAGGCGCCACCGCCGTCGTCTCCGGCGAGGACGTTCACGAGTGGGTGCACGACGCCCGCCACCTGCTCGGCTTCCCCTGCCACTGACCCGAGGGGAACCCCGGCACACCCATGAACTCCGCAACGGTGCGAAACCTGCTCGTGCGGGGCATGCTCGCCGGCCTGGCCGCCGGCGTGCTCGCCCTGATCGTCGCCTACTTCCTCGGTGAGCCGAACGTCGACAGCGCGATCGGCTTCGAGGAATCCCATGCAGCCGCCCACGAGCACCACGAGGTGGAACTCGTCTCCCGCAGCCTGCAGTCCACGGCCGGTCTCGCCACCGGCGTGCTGATCTACGGGGTGGCCTTCGGCGGCATCGCCGCCCTCGCCTTCTGCTTCGCCCTCGGCCGCGTGGGCCGCCTCGGCCCCCGGGCCACGGCCCTGCTGCTGTCGGGGGCCGCCCTGCTGGCCGTGTACGTCGTGCCGTTCCTGAAGTACCCGGCGAACCCGCCCGCGGTGGGCGATCCCGACACCATCGGCAAGCGCACCACCCTGTACTTCCTGATGATGGTGCTCGGCGTACTGCTCGCGGTCGCCGCGGTGATCCTCGGCAAGCGGCTGGCGCCGAGGCTGGGCACCTGGAACGCGACCGTCGCAGCCGTCCTCGGCTTCGTGCTCGTCATCGGACTGGCCTACGGGTTCCTCCCCGCCGTCAACGAGGTGCCGGGCGACTTCCCGGCCGCCCTGCTGTGGCGGTTCCGGCTGTCCGCGCTCGCCCTGCAGGTCACGCTCTGGGCGGGCTTCGGCCTCGTCTTCGGCGAACTGGCCGAACGGCTGCTGCACCCCGGGCCCGCCGCGGTGACCGCGGGCACACCGGTGGCCGCCCCACGGTGACGTGACCGGGACGACGACCCGGCTGGAGGGCCCGCGGAATGGTCCGGGGGCCCTCTCCCCGTACGCGAGCCGACGCCGGATCAGCGGCGGGAGCGGCGCGCGAGGACGGCGGCATGAACATCCGACCCGCCGTCGCCGCACGGCAGATGCCCGGCTCGTCGCGCTCGCCCTCGGCGGTTTGCCGTGAGCCGTGAGGCGTGCGGCGACACCTGCCCCGGGCCGACCCCTCCACCTGGACCGCGAGGACCTGGTCGCCGTTACGATCGAGTCCGCTGACACGGCCCGCGTTCCGCTCGCGGGCGTCAGCCGGATCCCGGGGAGGGACTGTGATCGTCGTCGTCGGCGCCGGACTCATGGGAGCGGCCACCGCCTGGCAACTGGCCCGCAGGGGCCACGAGGTCACGCTCGTCGAGGCGTACGACGTCGGTCACCGGCACGGCAGCTCGCACGGCAGCTCGCGGATCTTCCGGCGGGCGTACGCCGACCCCTTCTACGTACGGCTGACCGGGCAGGCGTACGAGCAGTGGCGGGAACTGGAGGACGACAGCTCGACCCCCTTGCTGCGCACGACCGGCGGGCTCGACATGGGCGAGGAGCACGACCCGAAGCTGATCGCCGACCTCCTCGGCGCGGCCGGAGTGCCGCACGAACTCCTCGGCCCGGAAGCCGCCGCCGAGCGCTGGCCGTACATCCGCGTCACGGGCCCGGTGCTCCACCACCCGGACGCGGGCGTGGTCGACGCCGACGAGACCGTCAGGGCCTGCGTACGGCGGGCGGTCGAGCACGGAGCGCAGGCGGTCCTCGGCACCCGGGTCACCGGCGTCGACGTCCGGGGGAGCGGGAAGGCGCGCCTGAGCACCGACGACGGCCGTGAGATCGTCGCCGACACAGTGGTGATCGCGGCCGGCGCCTGGTTGCCCGAGCTCGGACTGCCCGTGGCCCTGCCACCGCTGCGGGTGACCCAGCAGCAGGTCTTCCACTTCCGGCAGCGGGACCCGTCCGTCCAGTGGCCGACCCTGGTCTGGGACGGGGCGCTGCACCTCTACGGTCTGCCGTCCGGAAGCGACGGGGGCCCGCTCCCCGCGGTCAAGGTCGCCGAGCACGACCGCGGCACCCCGGCCACCGCCCGCACCCGCAGCGGGGTCGTGGACCCGTCGTCGCGGACGCGGGTGAGCGGCTTCGTGCGCGACCGCCTCCCGGGCCTCGAGCCGGACCCGGTCGCCGAGGCGACCTGCCTCTACACCACCACCCCGGACGAGGACTTCGTCCTCGACCGCCACGGCCCCCTCGTCGTCGTCTCCCCGTGCTCCGGGCACGGCGCCAAGTTCGCCCCGCTCATCGGCGCGATGGCCGCCGATCTGGCCACCGGTCGCGCCGAGCCGCATCCCCGCTTCCGTCTGGGACGCACGGCATAGGATCGCGGCATGGCGCTGCGACCCGTTCAGCTGGTCATCAAGGCTCTTGACGCCTCGGCGGTCGGCCGGTTCTGGGCGGAGGCGCTCGGCTGGACCGCGTACAGCCCGGGCGTGACCACCTACGTCGGACCCCCCGGCGGCCTCGTCCGGCCGGATCCGGTCGCCGTCGGCGTCGATGTCGTTCCCGTCCCGGAACCCAGGACGACGACGAAGAACCGGGTGCATCTCGACCTCGCCACCACCTCCGCGGCCCATCAGGCGGAACTGGTCGCGCGCCTGCGGGCCCTCGGTGCGACGCCCGCCGACGTGGGCCAGGGCGATGTGCCGTGGACGGTCCTCGCCGACCCCGAGGGCAACGAGTTCTGCGTGCTGGAGCCCCGGGAGGTCTACCGGGACACCGGGCCGATCGCCGCGGTGGTGGTCGACTGCGCGGATCCGCGGGCCATGGCCCGGTTCTGGGGCGGGGCGACGGACTGGACCCTGCACGAGGCGACCGACGATCATGCCGTGCTGCGCTCGGCCAAGGGCGGGGGCCCGTATCTCGAGTTCCTCCGCACGCCCGACGTGAAGACCGTGCCGGACCGCGTCCATCTCGACCTGCTGCCGTACCCCGGTGACGACAGGGCGGCGGACGTGGCCCGGCTGCGGGCCCTCGGCGCCACCGACCTCGACCTCGGCCAGGGCGATGTCCCGTGGACGTGCCTGACCGACCCCGAGGGCCACGAGTTCCGCGTCCTCGCCCTGCCCTGACCCGGAGCGGCTCGATCCCTCCGCGGAGGGGGCCCACGACGAGGGCGACGTACCCGCCGCGGTACTGCGCCGCCCCGGGCGGGCGGGGGCGGAGACCAGCGCCCGCCCGCGCCCGCCCGGTCGTGGGTCCCGGCGATGTGCGCCGGATGTCCGCCGGCGGGCGCCGAGGCGGAGGCGGCTGGACGGGCGCGGAATTGTTCGGGCCTCTCACGTGCTGTTGTATCCACAGAAGCTGGAACGTCGACGGTGTGCGAGCGAGCAGCGCACGTGGCCGAGGCGAGAGAGACGGAAGGTGCTGAGATGGCAGCGCAGACGCAGAGGGCCGTGCTGGCGGGCGGATGCTTCTGGGGGATGCAGGACTTGATCCGCAAGCTCCCGGGCGTGACGGCGACGCGGGTCGGATACACCGGCGGTGACGTCCCGAACGCGACGTACCGTAACCACGGCACCCACGCGGAGGCCATCGAGATCCTCTTCGACCCCGAGAAGACCGACTTCCGCGCGATCCTGGAGTTCTTCTTCCAGATCCACGACCCGAGCACCAAGAACCGCCAGGGCAACGACATCGGCCTCAGCTACCGCTCGGCGATCTATTACGTGGACGACGAACAGAAGCGCATCGCCGAGGACACCATCGCGGACGTGGACGCCTCCGGGCTGTGGCCGGGCAAGGCCGTCACCGAGGTCGAGCCGGTCGGCCCCTTCTGGGAGGCCGAGCCCGAGCACCAGGACTACCTGGAGCGTTACCCGGAGGGCTACACCTGCCACTTCCCGCGCCCGGGCTGGCGACTCCCCGCCCGCGCCCAGGGCTGAACCACCCCGCCGAGGCCCCGGAGCGGCGCTCCGGGGCCTCGGCGCGCGGACTGCCGGAAGGACGCGGTCGGCGTGTCCGGGGACCCGAGGGCTGAAGTCCGGGTCCGAAAGGGCAGGGGACACGAAGCTCCGGGGCACCAGGGCGGGCGCCGGGCGGGGTGCGGGCGGCGCGCAGGCGTCCTGCCGGACCGACGTCATCGGGAATCGGAAGCGCGGTACGGGGCGGCGGCCGACGGCCGTTCTCCCGTTGCCGTGCGGATATCCACCGTTCTGCCGGGCGTGACGGGCTTTCACCGGCGGGGCCGACGGTTCAGGGCATCCCCCCGGCACAACTGCTGCCCGACGTGGTCGAGTTGGGGTGAGACGCGCAGGGCCGGCCCGTCCGGCATACTTGCGGGCGCGAACCACGGTGCTCACCAGCACACAAGCCAAGGCCCAGCGCGTGATGCGAGCGCTGACGCCCACTCCCCGGGGAACAGTCGTCATGAACAACCTTCAGCCTTCGGACCCGACATCCATAGGCGGCTATCCGTTGCTCGGCCGGCTCGGTGCGGGCGGCATGGGGCAGGTGTTCCTGTCCCGTACGGGCTCGGGCCGGCTGCTCGCGCTGAAGACGATCCGCGACGATCTCAGCTCCGAGCCGGGGTTCGAGGAGCGGTTCGCCCGCGAGATACTCAACAGCGACCGCGTCCGCTCGCCGTGGACCGTGACCGTCGTGGACTACAGTGCCCCCGGCCAACGCCCGCAGTGGCTGGCCACCGAGTACGTGCCCGCGCCCTCGCTCGCCGAATGGGTCGCGGCCCACGGCCCGCTGTCGCGGACCGCGCTGCTCTCCCTCGCCGCCGAACTGTGCGGCGCCCTGAACGCCGTGCACCAGGCCGGTCTCGCGCACCGGGACGTCAAGCCCGGCAACGTCCTGCTGGCACGCGACCGGCCCCGGCTGATCGACTTCGGCGTCGCCCGGGCCGCCGACGACAGCCGTCACACCCGCCTCGGCGTCTCCGTGGGCTCCCCCGGCTTCCTCGCACCGGACCAGGCCGTCGGTGATGTCGTGGCCGAGCCCGCCGACGTGTTCTCGCTGGCCGCCGTGCTGGTGTACGCGGCAACCGGACGCGGCCCCTTCTCCCGGGCGGGGGAACGGATCCCCGCGGCCACTCTGATGTACCGGGTGGTCCACGAGGAACCCGACCTCGCGGGCGTCCCCACGGAACTGGTGCCGCTGCTCACCGCGTGTCTGGCCAAGGATCCGGCCGTGCGTCCGACGGCGGCCCGGCTGGGCGGATGGCTGGAGGAGAGGGGCGCCGTGACGGGGCGTTGGCCCGAGGAGTGCCCCACGGTTCTCGCCGGAGAACTGACCGAGGCCGAGCATTCGGCGCGCACCCTGGTCGACCTCGCACAGCACTCCACCGCGGCCCCCGCCGGCCGGTCACCTGCCCCGACGACGAGGTCCGACACCGTTCTCGCCGCCCCGGCGGAGCCCGGCCGGCGCCGTCGGCCCCGCTGGCTCCTGACCGCGGCCGTCGCGGCGGCCGCGGTCGTGGTGGTCGTGGTGGCCGCCGTCCACTTCGGTACGCAGCGTTCCTCGGCCGACTCCTCCCCGTCCGCGAAGGGACGGCCGTCCGGTTCGGCCGCCCCGGCCACCGCGGGGAAGACGCCGTCCGCCTCGCCCCAGGAGTCGCAGGAGAGCCGGCAGCCCCAGGAGCAGGACGCGGCCCTCAAGGTCGTACAGGCCCCGTTCGAGCTGGCCACCGGAGAGTCCACGGCGGCCGGGGCCCGCAGTCTGGTCATGCAGCAGGACGGCAACCTTGTGATCTACGACCAGGACGGCAAGGCGCGCTGGGCTTCGAGGACCAGCGGCGAGGGCAACTCCGCCCGCTTCCAGGCGGACGGCAACCTGGTCGTCTACACCAGCGGCGGACAGCCCGTGTGGGCCTCGAGGACCACCGGCCGGCAGGGTACGGTCCTCGTCTTCCAGGCCGACGGAGACGTGGTGATCAAGTCGGGCGACACCGTGCTCTGGGCGGCGGGAACGGCGGGCTGAGCGGCCCCGGCGCCGACGTCCTGACGCACACCTGTCCGCGGTCGGCCGGTCTCAGGAACCGCTCTCGCGCGCAGGCGGGCCCTCGAGCCCTCGCCGCCGCCTACCTCCGGCTTCTCCGCGACCGTCGGCTGTCCGACGTCCTGGTCATCGGCTCCTCGCTCGGCGGCTGGATCGCCGCCGAACTGGCCACGGCCGATACGGAGGGTCTGATCAGCGGGTTCGTTCTGATGAACGCGGTAGGCGTCGAGGTCGACGGCGAACCCGTCCGAGACTCCTTCGCCCTCGACGCGCGAGGCGTCGCCGAGTACGCGCACCACGACTCCGACCGCTTCTACGTCGACCCGGCGACCGTCCCGGCCGAGCGCCTCGCCGTCCTCCAGGGCAACATGGCAGCCCTGCGCGTCTTCTCCGGTGGCCCCGCCATGAGCGAACCAGCCCTGCGCCCCGCCCCGCGGCCGTCACCGCGCCCACCCTCGTCCTGTGGGGCGAGAGCGACCGCATCGCGACCCCCGCGTACGGCAAGGAGTACGCCGCGTCGTTCGCGAACGCCCGCTTCGAAGTCGTGCCGGAAGCGGGCCACTTGCCGCATCTCGAGCAGCCCGCGCGTACCTTCGCCCTGCTCGACGGCTTCGCCGCGGAGACCGGGCGCCGCTGAGAGGCGCCGGCGGGTCCCGGACCGAGCAGGAGTCGGCCGCACCGGGCATGTGTGCCGGCAGCGTCCTCGCCGGGAAGGGCCGCGCCGCCGTCCCGCGACGATCGGCGCCCGCCTCCCCTCCCGCCGGTCCCGGAGGGTCAACCGATCGGCGGTCGATCGGCCAGAAGGTTCGCCCGCAGCTTCTCGAACGCGGTGGGGGTCGGCCGGTGCGGCAGGAAGTCCGCGATCTGTCGAGCGCATTCGGCCGGGCTGCTGGTGTCCGTGTCGCACTCGATGTCGTAGAGGGCATGGGCGTGAACCTGGGTGATCTGCCGTGCGGCCAGCCCCGGTGGGCGGTCCCCGCGCTCCCGCTCGCGCCGCTCCAGTTCCGGCAACGGGCAGCGGACGCCGACCGACAGGACGTCTTCGGGGGCGAAGAGGGCGAGGCAGTCCAGCAGGCGCCACTGTTCGCTCAGGACGTGGTCCACCACGATGTTGTTGCCTCCCGCGGCCATGCCGGCGACCGCACGATGGAAGCCCATCCAGGTGCGCCTGAGCACGGCGGGCAGCGCGTCCGGTGCGATGTCCCGCCGTGACCGCATGGCGTGGAAAGCGTCCACCGGCATATGGAAGTACGTGTCGTCCAGGGTGGTGAGGAGCGCCTCGGCGATGCTCGACTTCCCCGAACTGGACGTACCGTTCAAGAAGATGATCACTCGGCCGCGCCTCAGAGGCTTGCCGCGTGGTCGGGAACGTAGGTCTGGAGATCCCGCGGCGGACGCTCGTAACCGGTCGAAGGTGGCCGCTCGGGAAGTTCCAGCACGGGCGGCGGCACCTCGCGGTACGGCACCGACGACAGCAGGTGGGCGATCATGTTCAGCCGGGCCCGGCGCTTGACGTCGCTCTCCACGACGTACCAGGGCGCCTCGGAGATGTCGGTGTGGACCAGCATCTCGTCCTTGGCCCGGGAGTACGCCTCCCAGTGGGTGATCGACTCCAGGTCCATGGGCGACAGCTTCCAGCGTCGCAGCGGGTCCTCCAGACGGCGCCGGAAGCGCTCCTGCTGTTCGGTGTCGCTCACCGAGAACCAGTACTTGCGCAGCAGGACCCCGTCCTCGACCAGCATGCGTTCGAAGATCGGGCACTGGCGGAGGAAGAGCTGGTGCTCCTCCTTCGTGCAGAAGCCCATCACGTGCTCGACGCCGGCCCGGTTGTACCAGGACCGGTCGAACAGCACGATCTCCCCGGCGGCCGGCAGATGCTCCACATAGCGCTGGAAGTACCACTGGGTGCGCTCGCGCTCGGTCGGCTTCTGCAGTGCCGCGATCCGTGCGCCACGGGGGTTGAGGTGCTCGGCGACCCGCTTGATCGCCCCGCCCTTGCCTGCCGCGTCCCGCCCCTCGAAAACCACCACCAGCCGGGTGCCGGTGGCTCGAACCCACTCCTGCAGTTTCACCAACTCCGTCTGCAGACGGAGCAGTTCATCCTCGTAGAGAGTGCGTGACAACTTCTTCTCCGCCTTGCGGGCCATGTCGTCTCGCTTCCTCGCCGGACCGGTCAGAATCGGATCTCCACCGTACGTGAGCCATGACGGCCCGCCTTCCCCGGGCGCGCCGCACTCCCGGCAGCCTGCCCGGGCCTCGGCAGGGGGGTCGGTGGTCTCGCCCCCGCCCCGCCGTCCGTCCGGGGACGATCTCGGCTCCGGCCGTCAGCCGGGGGCGGCCGGCCCCGCTCGCCGTACCTCGTGGCGTGCTGTCGTGTCCGGCGGCGTCATCGCCGGCTCACTCCTCGTTGCCGGGTGTCCTCGCCGTGTCGGGTGGGATGAGGAACTCGAATTCGGGGCGGTCCCACATCACGGCGGGTGGGTTCGCGGACGCGGTCCCGGTGCGCACGGCGCCCACGCCGCGGTAGAAGCCCTCGGCGGGGGGATGCGACACCACCCGGACGCGGTCGAGCCCGGCGGTGCGGGCCTCTGACCTCATGTGTGCCACGAGCAGCCGACCGATGCCGCGCCCCTGCGCGCCGTCGGCCACGAACAGCAGGTCGAGCTCCGGCGGGGTCAGGACGAGCGAGTAGAACCCCAGGACGGGAGCGGGGTGCTCGTCGGCGGCGACGGCCACGAAGACGCGGTGGGCCTCGATGTAGTCGGGGCCCACCCGGTAGTCCGCGACCATGGCCGCGTACTGCCCTTCGTAGGCGCGTGAGCCCCGCACGAGCCGCGTGAGCCGTCTGGCGTCCCGCGCGACCGCTCGGCGTATCGTGATCCGCCCACTCCGGGTGGTAATCCCTGACTTCATCAGGAGAATATTACTTATCGAGGAGCCGTCTCCCGTCACGCGCGGGTCGAGCGGGTCGTCGGCGGCGGGAGGGCCCGGTGCCGGGACCGGGTCAGCGCCGGCGCGCGACGACCAGCCAGGCACGGGAGTCGAACCACACGCCGTCACCGGTGTCGTGCGCGTCGAGAGTGGCACGAAGCCGATCGAGTGCGCGCTCGGCGGACACGGTGTCCAGCCCGGTGAGCCGATCCCTCGCCATCCGCAGCTGGAGTACGGCAGCACGTGCGTGGTCGGCGTCCACGCCGTAGCAGACGGGTTCGCGTACGTCGACGAGGTCCACCGCCGTGAAGCCGGCCGCGGTCAGGATGCCGGCCAAGGCGTGCGGATCGGCCAGTGCGAAGGGGTCGTCGGCCGCTGGGACCGACGCCACCGACGCGTGCCCGGGTGAGAGCGCCGCCCGGATCGCGGTGTGCCACTCCTGGCGGTCGGCGGCCTGCCAGACCAGCTGCACGAAGCGTGCGCCCGGACGCAGGGCTCGGGCGATGTTGGCGAACGCGAGGACCGGGTCGGAGAAGAACATCGTGCCGAACCGGCTGACGCCCAAACCGAAACACCCCGGCCGGAACGCATGGGTCTGGGCGTCGGACTGCACGAAGGCGACATTGGAGAGTCCTTCCGCCTCGGCCTCTCGGCGGGCCCGCGCCAGCATCGGGCCCGAGACGTCGATGCCGAGCGCCGTACCCGGCGACGCGGCTCGGGCCGCGTCCCGGGTGGTCCGGCCGGTGCCGCAGCCGATGTCGAGGACATGGTCGCCGGGCCGGACGTCGAGGGCCTCCCACAGACGTTCGTGGTGGCGAGCGAGCTCCGCGTCGTAGTCGAACAGTGCGACCGCCTCCTCATGCTGCCGCCGGGCCGTCGCGGAGGACGCCCCGCACGGTGTCGAGCCGCACACCCGGGTCCCATTCTGGCAGCCACCGGGTCGCTCCCGCCCGCGCGCACGGCTCGGGTCCGACGCCGGGCGGCGCCCCGACGCGGACGTCGTACGAGGCCGTCCCGCCACGGCGCAGGGCGCCGAGGGTGCCGACGACCCCGGCGGGCCGGTCGGCCATCCGGAGGTCGGCGAGCGCGTGCCGACGTCCTGTCCGACACCGGACTCCGGGCCACGCGCTACGGCCGTTCTGCCACCAGGGGAGACGCACCCGTACCGGCTGGCCGGACGTGACCAGTCATACGGCGTCGGCGGGGCCGTCGAGAGCGCATCGAGGCCGCGGCCGAACTCGTGCCGCCGCCGGCCGGGCCTGCTGCACGCCGCACCCTGACGAGCTCACGGAAAGCCTCCGCGCCAGGACAGCGAAAGCGCTCTTGAGCAGGGGAAACGCAGCCGGAGGCCCGGCTTCGGCGACGGCCTCCCTCGTCGCGCACATTCCAAAGGAAAATGCCGGAGCCATCGCTTTCGGACGCGTCTTTCCGTAGCCTCAGGAGCAACCGAACCACCGCGCGCCGCACAGCACTTGATCCGTGTCAGTCGACAACGCGCCGAAGGGGCAACGGTCATGGCCGTCGAGACCGAGGTTCTGAACGAACTGCGCCGGTTGCGAACCCGTCTGCCGGAGCTGACGGGAGCGTTGGCGGCCGGCGCCGACGGTCTCGTCCTCGCCGAGGACATGCCGGACGTGCAGCCGGAAGGGCTGGCCGCGCTGACGGCGGCGGCGCTCGGCGTCGGGCGCCGGATGGTCGACCTCGCGGCCCGCGGCGAGTTCCGCGAGCTGCTGGTGCGCGGGGCCGGGGGCTGCCTCGCGACGTACGCGGCCGGGCCGTCGGCCGTTCTGACCCTGCTCGCCGACGACCGGACCAACGTCGGCCGCCTGCATCTGGAGGGGCGGCGCAGCGGCGCGCGCATCGCCGAGCTGCTGGCGGCGCGGCCCCTGGACGACGGGCCCGTCGTCCAGGGCGGTGAGCCACCGGTTCCGCGGTTCCGCGGCCGGGTCCTCGGCGCTCTGCCCGTACGCATCCCGCCGCAGTCCCGATACGAGCCCTGACGGATTGCGGCGGGCTCCGGCGAAGTCCGGTGAGTTGCGGCGGACTTGCCGGTGGATCCCGACGGGAGCGGCTAGGAGCCGGGGACGCGTCCGCGGCGTCCGCCGATCCCGCGCCGTCGGCCGCCACTCCGTTCCGGGCCCCCGCCCGTGCCCGGCGAAGGGGCGCTGAACCCGCCGGGGACGAGACGCGGTGGCCCCACGGTGGGGGTCGCCGGTCCTGAGGGTGCCGGACGGTCGCCGGCGTCCCGCCCTTCACCCGCACCCGGGCCCGGCGCCTGTTCCGGAACGCGGGGCGGGGGCGGCGCCGCACGGTTCAGTACGCGCGCGTGAGGCAGTAACGGGGCGCAGGCGGCGCAGACTTCACTGAGGGTCCACACCTGGCCGACCGCCGGGTCGTGGCGCAGGACGAGGACGACCGGGCCCGCGCAGGCGACCCGGGTGCCCTCGTGCAGCGCGCACCGCTGGCGCCGGCACCAGCAGGCGGCGTCGTCATGCACCGCCGCCGCTCTGGCGTGCGCGGCCGCGTGGGCCACGGCGAAGCGGCGCAGCGCCGCGATGTCCCGGGAACGCGGCGGCATCACGCACGGCGAGGAGCAGGTGACCGACGCGGTGCGGTCCCGGTGCCCGACCACGCGGATCGTCCAGCAGCGGCCCGGACGACGGGCCGAAGGGGCGTCAGGGTACATAAGAGCCAAAGCACATGTCCTTCGTGGGGGAGGGCGATGAGCGAACGGGGAGCGGTCCGGGAACGGTTCCGGCACGGCCCGGCGGAAGTGACCTCGCTCACAGCATGCCCGTGCCCGCCGCGGACCATTCGCGCATGCCGCCTCTGGCCGACGCCGATGTGCGGGCCCGGGTGATCGAAATTCACCCGCGCGACGACGGCTGACGTCGAACGCCTCGCCGGCAGGGCTGTATTGCGGAGAGGGCGGTCGCCGCGAGGAGCGCCGGCCGGCTGCTGCCGCCGCTGCGGACCACCGGCCTCTTCCACCGCCCGCACCGCCGCCTCCGGCACCGGACAGCGCGCCTCAGTGCGGGAAGGCGCGCGGCTGCCGCAGCAGGGGGAGTCCGTCGCGGAACTCCTCGATACGGGAGCTGATCTGCCGCATCAGGACGGTGTCGGCGAGACGGTCGAGGTAGAGGTTGCGTCGGGCCAGGCCGGGTGCGTCGACACAGAAGTACAGCGCCATGAGCGGATTGACGAACAGTTCGCTGCCCTTGGTCCGCTCGGTGAACCGTACGTCGCCGAAGGCGCCGCGTACGGCGGCGGCGACGGAACCGTTGACGATGCTCGGGTGGCCCGGCGTGTGGGCCTGGGCGTCGGCCACGGCGTCCAGGTAGAGGGCCCCCTCGGGGCTCTGGTGCGACAGGGAGAACGCGCCGAGGTAGGCGCCGTCGCGGTCCAGCGCGGCCAGGTTCTCCAGGACCAGGGAGTGGTTCACCCCGTGGTGGGCGTCCACGCCGAAGCCGAGACAGGCCACCAGCCGGTGCGGGACGTCGTCGAGAGCGTGCACGGCGGCCAGGCTGGCCATGTCCTCCTCGGGCGTGCCCAGCCCGTGCTCGTCGCCGCGCATCAGGATGTCCGTCCCGCCGTCCACCAGGACGACGGCGTCCACCCCGCCCAGGTGGTCGACGAGCGCCCGGTAGGCGGCTCGAAGGGGTTCCACCCCGGTGCGCGGGAAGGCGTACACCGTGGCGGGCAGGTCGTGCCGGTCGAGCCAGCGGGCCAGGGTGCGCTCGGGGAAGTAGTCGCCGCGGGTGGGGACGCCGGGATGGACGGCCGCGACGTCCGGCTGGAGCCAGACCTCCGAGGGCAGTCCGTACAGGTCGGCGAAGGACAGGTTGGCCAGATGGACCTCCTTGCCCGCCGAGCGCAGGGCGAGCGCCAGCGGCAGCCCCGCGTACACGTCGAAACCGCCGCCCGCACCGGCGACGAGCACCCGGCGCGCGTCGCGCAGCCGGGTGAAGAGGGGAGGCTCGTGAAGGGAGAACACCCCGGGACGCTAACAGGAGTCGATCACGCGGCCCAACTTGTTTCCGCCAACCGCCTTGCGCCATGGGCGAGTTGGGTTCGGTCGCCGGTCCTGGCCGGTGCAGGCCGACATGGCGACCGAACCCCGGGCGAGGCTAGGCGCCGCTCTCCCGCAGCATGTCCTCACGCTCGACGATCTTCACGCGCTCGCGGCCCTGCGGCTCGCCCAGCGCCTTCTCGGCGGCGTCCAGCTTGTACCAGCCCTCCCAGGTGGTGAAGCGGACGTCGCGCTCGGCGAGGAAGGTCTCCACGGCCGCCGGCTCGGGCGAGGCGGGCGTGTGCAGACGGCCCGCCGCGTGGTCGGCCAGCAGGTTCGACACCGTCTCGTTGGCGTCGCCCTTGGTGTGGCCGATCAGGCCGACCGGGCCGCGGCGGATCCAGCCGGTGACGTACGTCGACTGGAGGTGCTCGCCGGACTCCTGTATGACGCGGCCGCCCTCGTCCGGGACCGTGCCCGAGTCGAGGTCCCAGGGCAGCTTCGGGAGCTTGTCGGAGAGGTAGCCGACGGCGCGGTAGACCGCCGTGACGTCCCAGTCCTTGAACTCGCCGGTGACCTTGACGTTGCCGGTGCCGTCGAGGGCGGTGCGCTCGGTGCGCAGGCCGACGACCTTGCCGTCCTCGCCGAGGATCTCGGCCGGCGACTCGAAGAAGTGCAGGAACAGCTTGTGGGGGCGGTTCCCGACGTCGCGGATCGCCCAGTTCTCCAGCGTCTTGGCGACCATGTCGGCCTGCTTGTTGCCGCGCCGCGTCGCGATCGAGCCGTCGTCGTAGTCGATGTCCTCGGGGTCGACGATGACCTCGATGGTGGGCGAGTGGTCCAGCTCGCGCAGCTCCATCGGGGAGAACTTCGCCTGCGCCGGGCCACGGCGGCCGAAGACGTGGATCTCCAGCGCCTTGTTGGCCTTGAGTCCCTCGTAGACGTTGGCCGGGATCTCCGTCGGGAGCAGCTCGTCCGCCGTCTTGGCCAGGACGCGGGCCACGTCGAGGGCGACGTTGCCGACGCCGAGGACCGCGACCTTCTCGGCCTCGAGCGGCCAGCTGCGCGGCACGTCCGGGTGGCCGTCGTACCAGGAGACGAAGTCCGCGGCGCCGTAGGAGCCGTCGAGCTCGATGCCGGGGATCGACATGTCGCGGTCGGCCGTCGCGCCGGTCGAGAAGATCACCGCGTCGTAGAAGGCGCGCAGGTCGTCCAGGCTGATGTCGGTGGGGTAGTCGACGTTGCCGAAGAGGCGGATCTGCGGCTTGTCGAGGACCTGGTGCAGGGCGTTCACGATGCCCTTGATGCGAGGGTGGTCCGGGGCGACGCCGTAGCGGATCAGGCCGAACGGGGCCGGCATGCGCTCGAAGAGGTCGATGGAGACACCCGGGTCGGCGGCCACATCGGACTTGAGCAGCGCGTCGGCGGCGTAGATCCCGGCGGGGCCGGCTCCGACAATGGCTACCCGCAGGGGGCGGGGCATGATCAGGTTCCCTTCGAGTGGCGACAGATCGACTCGGGGGAAGCCTAAACTAAGGCAAACCTTACCCGGTACGTGGGTCCGGTCTATGGACTCATAAGCATCATTTATGAGTGCGGGAGCGGCCGACTCGCCTCAGGGCAGCGGCTGTTCGGCCCAGATGACCTTGCCCTTGGCGGTGTAGCGGGTGCCCCAGCGTTCCGTCAGCTGCGCCACGAGGAACAGCCCGCGGCCGCCCTCGTCGGTCATGGCCGCGTACCGAAGGTGCGGTGAGGTGCTGCTGCTGTCCGCGACCTCGCAGATCAGCGTGCGGTCGCGCAGCAGCCGGACGCGCACCGGGGCGCTGCCGTAGCGGATGGCGTTGGTGACCAGTTCGCTCAGGATCAGTTCCGTCGTGAAGGACAGCTCCTCCAGGTCCCAGCGCGCCAGCTGGCGCACCACGGCCCCCCGCACCTCGCCGACCGCCGCCGGGTCCATCGGCACGTCCCACTCGGCGACCCGGTCGGCGCCCAGCGCCCGGGTGCGCGCGACGATCAGCGCGATGTCGTCGTCGGGCCGAGGCGGCAGAAGGGCGTCCAGGACGCTTTGGCAGGTCCCCTCCGGCGGACTGTCGGCGCCCCGCTCCAGGGCGGTGCGCAGCAGCTCCAGACCGGTGTCGATGTCCCGTTCCCGGTCCTCGACCAGCCCGTCGGTGTACAGGACCAGCGAGCTGCCCTCGGCCAGCTCCAGCTCGACCGTCTCGAACGGCAGCCCGCCCAGCCCGAGCGGGAGACCGGCGGGCACCTCGAGGTACTCGACCCGGCCGTCGGGGTGCACCAGCGCCGGCGGTGGATGGCCGGCCCGGGCGATCGTGCAGCGCCGGGAGACCGGGTCGTAGATGGCGTACAGACAGGTCGCCCCGGTGACGGGCGCGTCGGTGCCGTCGTCGGCGCCCGCCTCGTCCTGGTCGATCCGGGCCACCAGCTCGTCCAGCAGTCCGAGGAGTTCCTCCGGGGCCAGGTCCAGGGCGGAGAAGGTGTGCACCGCGGTCCGCAGCCGGCCCATGGTGGCCGCCGCGTGCAGTCCGTGACCCACCACGTCACCGACGACGAGGGCGACCCGGGCGCCGGACAGGGGCAGCACGTCGAACCAGTCGCCGCCCACGCCGGCCTGCGCCGGCAGGTAGCGGTAGGCGATGTCGAGGGCGTTCTGTTCGGGCAGGGTGCGCGGCAGCAGACTGCGCTGGAGGGTGACCGCCATGCCGTGCTCGCGGGTGAACCGGCGCGCGTTGTCGATGGAGATCGCGGCCCGCGCCACCAGCTCCTCCGCGAGCACCACCTCGTCCGGGTCGAACGGATCGGGCCGTTCCGAACGCCAGAAACTGACCACGCCCAGGATCAGCGACCCGGCCCGCACGGGCACGGTGATCAGTGAGTGGATGCCGAACTCCACCACCTGCTCGGTCCGCTCGAGGTCCTGGGCGCGCCAGCCCGGCGACCGGGCGAGACGGGCCTCCAGCACCGCCCGGCTCTCGCCGAGACTGCGGGCCTGCGGCGCGGAGTCCACGAAACGGATCCGCTCGCCCACCGCGTACAGCGGCGCGCCCTTGCGGATCGCGCTCACCGCCGTGCGCCGCAGCGCGCCCCGGGGCCCCGGCTCCTCGCCCTCCAGTACGGCGTCGAACAGGTCCACGGTCGCGAAGTCCGCGAACCTCGGCACGGCGAGTTCCGTCAGCTCCTCGGCGGTCCGGGCGACGTCCAGGCTGGTCCCGATGGCCACGCCCGCCGCGTACAGCATGTCGAGGCGCTCGCGCGCCGCATCGGCACGGCCCGACAGGGCGCGCAGCTCCGTGGAGTCGCGCAGGGTGGCGACGCTGCCGGCCGGTCCGCCCGCCAGGTCGGTGGGCCGCTGGTTGATCGCCAGCAGCCGCTCCCCGACCAGGTGCACCTCGTCGGTGACCATCCGCCCGGAGGCCAGCAGTTCGGCCGTGTCCCGGTCGAGGTCCAGATCCAGGACCTGCCGTCGTTCGGCGTCCGGGGGCAGGTCGAGCAGGCGCTGCGCCTCGTCGTTGGCGAGCAGCAGATCGCCCTCGCCGCCGACGATGATCACGCCTTCGCGCACGGAGTGCAGGACCGCGTCGTGGTGCTCGTACATCCGGGTCATCTCGCGCGGCCCCAGCCCGTGGGTCTGACGCAGCAGACGCCGGCTGACCAGCGCCGTGCTCGCCGTGGCCAGGGCGAGGGCGACCGCCGCGCTGCCGAGGACGAGCGGCAGCTGACGGTCGGCGTTGCCGCCGACGTGCGCGGTGGTGATGCCGGACGACACCAGGCCGACCACGGTCCCGTCGGCCGTCTTCACCGGCACCACGGCCTGGACCAGCCGGCCGATGGTCCCGTCGACCTCCTCCACCACGACCCCGCCGTCCAGCGCCGGCTGGATGTTCCCGACGAACTTCTTGCCGATGCGGTCCGGTTTGGGATGCGTGTAGCGGATGCCCTCGGTGTTCATGACGACGAGGAAGTCCATGTCGGACGCCTTGCGGGCGGCCTCGGCCTTGGGCTGCAGCGCGGCCGTGGGACGGGGCGTGTCGAGCGCCGCGACGATGCCGGGCGAGTTGGCGAAGGTCTGCGCGACCGCGAGCGAGCGGTTACGGGCCTCCTGCGTGGTGTCGTGACGCACCTGGAGCAGCAGCGCCACCACGGCGGCCACGACCAGCAGCAGCACGATGACCACTTGGAGGACGAACACCTGTGCGGCGAGACTGCGCCCGCCCAGGGCGGACTCGGGCGTGCGCCGGACCCGCAGGCCCCGGGGACGACGGGCCGGCCGGGCATCCGAGCGCCCCAGGAGTCGGACCATGTGCCATGTCTACACTGCCGGGCCGCGCGAGGCGAGAGGCGTCACGCTCGGTCACGGCCCGTGTCCCGCCCGCTTGCCGTGGGTGACCTCCGCCGCCTGCCGGGTGGCCAGCAGCAGCGCGATGTCGTCCGCCCGGTCCGCGGCCTGCCGGGCCGTCGCGGTGAGCCGGTCGGCGACGTCCGCGAGGGAACGGCCGGGGGCGCCGTCCGCCGCGAGTCCGTCGGCGTCGGCCGGCCGACGCGGGTCCCCTGCCCCGGCCAGGGCCCGGCGCAGCGTCGCGATGCCGTCGTCGATGTCGTGACCGGGCCGCTCGACCAGCCCGTCCGTGTAGAGGGCGAGGATCGCGCCCGGCTCCAGCCGCAGTTCCGTCACCGGGTAGTGGGCGCGCGGATCCACGCCGAGCACCACGCCGCCGGCCAGTTCCACGACCTCGGTTCGGCCGTCGGGGTGGCGCAGCAACGGCGGCAGGTGCCCGGCACGGGCCGCCCGGGCCAGCCCGGTGGCCGGGTCGAGCCGGACGTAGCAGCAACTGGCGAACTGGCCGGGGTCAAGGTCGATGAGGAGGTGGTTCGTGCCGCCCATGACCTCTTCGGGCGGCCGGTCGCCCAGCGCGAACGCCCGCACCGCGCTGCGCAGCTGTCCCATGGTGGCCGCCGCCTGCACGCCGTGCCCCTGCACGTCCCCGATGACCAGGGCCAGCCCGTCCCCGGCCCCCACGACGTCGTACCAGTCGCCGCCCACGTCCATGCCCTCGGTGCCCGGCAGATAGCGCCCCGCGGTCTCCACGCGCGCGTGCTGCGACAGCCGCCGGGGGAGGAGGGCCTGCTGGAGCCCTCGGGCGAGGGCGGCCTCCGTGTCGTAGCGCTGGGCCTTCTCCATGGCGTGGGCGATCAGGCCGGCGAGCGCGGTCAGCACCGTGCGTTCCTCGGAGCCGAAGCTGCGGGAGCGGTCGAAGCCGAGGATGCA
The DNA here is from genome assembly GCF_030815485.1 of Streptomyces rishiriensis. Lineage (NCBI taxonomy): Bacteria > Bacillati > Actinomycetota > Actinomycetes > Kitasatosporales > Streptomycetaceae > Streptomyces > Streptomyces rishiriensis. The sequence continues at coordinate 7,658,668 of NZ_JAUSWV010000002.1, forward strand.
CGAGCCGACCGGGCGGCCCGAGGCGATCAGCGGGAGGAAGGCGCGGGCGCCCTCCGACGCGTCCAGGTCGATCCCCGGATAGGCCTCCGCCAGCTGCTGCATGGAGTCGAAGAAGAGCGGGCGGCCCGTGGTGAGGGTCTCCACGCCGGGCAGCCGGGTGTCCAGTCCCACCCCTTCGAAGGGCGCCAGGAAGCCCTCCGGGAAGCCGGACTCCCAGGCCAGATACAGGTGCCGTTCCTGGAGCAGGTAGATGGCGAGCCGACGGCCGCCGAACGCGGGCAGCAACTCCTGCATCACCACCGCCGACACCTGACGGGCGGTCACCGCCTCCGTCAGCGCGATGGCCAGGACGATGGGCCGGTAGAGGCCGGCGGCCGAGGCGGTGGTGTCGGGCGCGGCGGAGTCGCTCTCCGGGGGCCCGGGAGCCGTCTCGTCCGGCACACGGTTCGCCGGCACCGCCTTGCAGGTGACGAGATCCGCGCCCGGGTACAGGGACACGCGCAGCCAGTCGCCCTCGTACGGCCGGGGGACGGAGGAGGGGTCGGCGGTGACGGGAAGCCGCACATGGAAGTGCGCGGGCTCGGGCGTCAGCAGGGCGCCGCGCAGATGCTCCTCGCAGGTCGGCTGGTTCAGCCACGGCACGGCCTCCCACAGCGACCGGCCGACCAGCCGGTCCCGCGGCACGCCCAGCAGATGCCCGGCCCGCGCGTTGGCGTAGACGACGAGCCCCAGCCGGTCGAGACAGAACACCCCCTCAGGAAGAAGGTCCGCGGCTCCGTCGGCGAGGGCGCCGGGGCCCGGATCGAGGAGGACGCCGGCGATGGGACGGAGCGCGGCGGAGGACCCGGCGGGGTCGTCGTCCGGCGGGCTCGACACGCCCGTGGCGTCCCACAGCTCGAGGAGCCGCAGCCCGCCCTCGGTGGTGCGCACCTGGAGCGGCAGCGGCGGCGGCCGGCCCCGCGCCGTGCGGTGCAGCAGGCCCGGCAGCGTGTGGGCGTCCGTCGGGTCGACGGCCCGGGCCAGGGCGTCCAGCGTGCCAGGGAACGCGTCGGGGGGCAGCCCGAGCAGGGTGCGTGCCTGTTCGTCGAGCGTGACGACGTCGGTCGCCGGGTCCCACGAGAACCGCCCGACGCGCCCCGGGGCCGGTCCGGCGGCGGGCGGCCGTACGCACAGCGGCTCCTCGTCCCAGGCGACGTCCTGGCCGTCGGCCTCCAGCCGCGCCAGGGCCGCTCCCAGGGTGTCGGCCACCGTCGTCAGCCGCTCACGCTCGGCCTGCACCTCGGCCGCGTCGGCCGCCGCCGGGCGCAGGACGGCCAGCACCCCGAAGGACCGCCCGTCCGCCACGACGGGCACATAGAGCGAACCGAACTGGAAGGGCAGCCCCGCCGCGAGCTGCGCGTAGTGACGCATCATCTCGGTGGCGTTCGCCAGCACCACCGGCACACCTGTCCGGTGCACGTCGGCCACCGGGAACGGCCGGTCCATGTGCACCCGCCACCAGGGGCGGAACAGCGCACCGGGCAGTCCCGAGAGGACGGCGAGGCGCAGCAGCCGGGACGTGGCCGAGCACAGGTACACGCCGGCCGTACGGCCGCCCGTCGCCCGCAGCGCGTCCGCCACGGCCCAGGTCAGCAGCGCGGGCGGTGGCCCGGACGGCTTCCGCTCGTTTCCGGCGCTCCCAGTCATTCGGCCCTACCTCGTCCGTGCGCCGCCGCTTGGGCGACACAGCAAGGATGCGCCACACCCGGCCGGATGTGCATCCGCGCGACCTCGGAGAGAACGGGGCCCGGCGGGGTAACCGGCACGCCATGAGCGAGATTCTGGTGGGCGCCTGCTCCTGGACGGACCGGGCCCTGGTGTCCAGCGGCTGGTATCCGACCGGGCGGCGGGACGCGGAGGGACGGTTACGCCACTATGCCGAACGCTTCCCGGTCGTCGAGGTCGACGCGTCCTACTACGCGCTGCCCGGCGAGCGCAACGGCCGGCTGTGGGCGGAGCGCACCCCCGACGGCTTCGTGTTCGACGTGAAGGCCTTCTCCCTGCTGACCGGGCATCCCACCCGGTCGGCGGTGCTGCCGCCCGGTCTGCCCGCCGACGTCCGTGGTCCGAAGGCCCTGGACGAGGTGTGGCGCAGGTTCACGGACGGGATCCGGCCGTTGCGGGAGGCGGGACGGCTGGGCGCCGTCCTCTTCCAGTTCCCGCCGTGGTTCCGTCCCGGCGAACGGGCCCACGCGTTCCTCGCCCAGTGCGCCGAGCGCACCGCCGGGTGGCCGGTCTGCGTCGAGTTCCGGCACCCCGACTGGTGGCGGGGCGAGCGGGAGCACACGACCGCCGACCTGCTCCGGTCGTACGGCTTCGCCACGGTCGCCGTCGACATGGAGCAGTCCCTGCCGTCCGCCGTGCCTCCCGTCACGCCCGTCACCTGCGGGCGTCTGGCGGTCGTCCGCCTGCACGGCCGCAGCCGGGCCTGGGGAAGCGGCAGCAAGGAGGACCGCTTCCGGCACGAGTACACGGACGGCGAGCTCCGCGAATGGATACCGAGGGTGCACGCGCTGGCCCGCCGGGCCCAACGGGTGCACGTGCTGTTCAACACCTGCTGCGGCGCCTCCGCCGTACGCGCCGCCGAACGCATGCGCGCTCTGCTCGGCCACTGACCGGTCGGGCCCGCCCGGGCCTTCCGTCCGCGGATCGGGGCAGCGGCGGACCCGGCCGGTCAGCCGGCGGCTGTCGTGCGCAGGGTGCTCTTGGCCAGTTCGTACGCCGGGAGCATCGCCTCGTGCTCCGACGTGTCCATGCCGCCCAGATGCAGGACGACCGGACCCTCGGGCGTGGTGACGGCGAGAGCGTGCTCCTTCTTCGTCTCCTCGAGGAGTTCGCTCGTGGTGACGTACTCCACCTCGGCGCCGGTGATCGCGCCCGCCTTCACCGTGCTGTACCGCGCGTCGCTCGCCCCCCGCTCGGCGGCCACGAAGTCCTCCAGCACCGCACGCGCGTCGGTGTCGCCCGGCTCACCGGTCCACACCCGCAGGAACCCGATCTTCCCCGCGGGCTTGGCGTCGACCTCGCAGGCCATGGTGACCGGGCCCTGACGCAGGAAGGCGTCGGCGAGGTCGGCCAGGTCGCCGGTGGCGGCGGTCGCCTCCTCGGAGTCGACGGCCTCGGCCTTCCAGAACTCCGCGATGTCGAAGGTGACGGGAAGTTCGCAGGCGGACCCGGAGGCCCCGATGGACCCGCCCCGCCGCGCGACCTTGGCGGTCGCCGTCGCCGATGCCCCCGACGCCTTCGACGCGGCGTCCGGGGCGGCCTCCTTCGCCGCGCATCCCGTCATCAGCCCCGTCACAAGAGCCGCCAGCGCCAGCGTCCGCCCCACGTTTCCCACGGTCCCCGCCCCACAACGCACTGCTGTGTCTCCTCTCGCGCCGGCGCGATACCGGCGGAGCACTGTAACCGAGGAGGTCAGGGCCCCCGCCACTGAGATTCGCCCCGGGGCGGCCGGCGCGGGAATGTCCCGGCCCCGTCCCCTGTTGTACCGCGTGACTGACATGCACCGATCAGTGGGTGCGCGTCGGTGTGAGAGGAGATACCCATGGCCCGCAGTACAGCGCGCCCCGTCATCACCCTGAGGTCCACCGCCGGTACCGGTGTCACCTATGCGACGCGCAAGAACCGTCGCAACGACGCCGACCGGCTGGTCCTGCGCAAGTACGACCCCGTCGCCGGACGGCACGTCTCCTTCCGGGAGGCGCGATGAGGGCGGCGCCGGCCCGGCAGGGCTGAGCGGCGCCGCCCCTGGACAGCAGAGCGGTCGGGGTCCCGGGAAGGGACCCCGGCCGCTCTCTCGCGCGGACGAGTGACCTTCCGTCATATTCACGCCGCGCTGGGAACCCATAGCGGCATGAGCAAGACCGCGCTGATTGTCATCGACATGATCAACACCTACGACCACCCGGACGCCGACCTGCTCCTGCCCTCGGCCCGCAAGGTGATCCCGGTGGCCGCCGGTCTCCTCGACCGGGCCCGCCGCGCCGGCGAACCCGTCGTCTACGTCAACGACAACTTCGGCCAGTGGCGCTCCCACCACGGTGAACTCCTCGACAGAGCCCTCGCCGGTCCGTACGCCTCGCTCGTCGAACCGCTGGTGCCCGACGAGGACTCGCTCTTCGTCGTCAAGGCACGGCACTCGATCTTCTTCGAGACCCCGCTGTCCTACCTGCTCCAGCAGGAGGGCATCGACCACCTCGTCCTGTGCGGACAGGTCACCGAGCAGTGCGTCCTGTACTCGGCCCTCGACGCCCACATCCGCCACTTCGACGTGACCGTCCCCCGGGACGCCGTCGCCCACATCCACGCCGATCTCGCGAACGCGGCGCTGGTGATGATGGAGCGCAACATGGGGGCGCGAGTCGTCGACAGCGGGGACCTGTGGACCTGAACGACCTGACACGGCAAGTCGTCCGACGTGCGGTCGGCCGGCGGCCGTACCCGCTCTCCTAGTCCGTCCCGGCCGGGTGGCGACCGGGCCGTTTCCCGCCGGGCACGGGCCCCCGCTTCCGCCTTCCGCTGCTCACCAAGGGGCACATCACATGGCCGAGTTGACCCGTCGCCGACTCCTGGGCTCGACCGCGGGGGCGCTGGGCGCCGCCGCCGCGCTCTCCCTCCTCCCGCCGAGTGTGCAGAAGGCGGTCGCGGCCGGGCCGTCCCGCCGTGGCTCACTCGCCGACGTCGAACACGTCGTCCTGCTGATGCAGGAGAACCGCTCCTTCGACCACTACTTCGGTACCCTGTCCGGCGTGCGCGGTTTCGCCGACCCCGACGCGCTCACCCTCGACACCGGACGCTCCGTCTTCTACCAGCCCGACGCCGGGAACCCCGCGGGCTACCTGCTGCCCTTCCACCTCGACACCCATACCTCCAGCGCCCAGGCCATCCCGTCCACGAGCCACGCGTGGTCGGTGCAGCACGAGGCGTGGAACGGCGGCCGGATGGACCGCTGGATGTCGGCCCACCGCACGGCCGACGGCGCCGACGCCCCGTACGTCATGGGCTACCACACCCGCGAGGACATCCCGTTCCAGTTCGCCCTCGCCGAGACCTTCACCATCTGCGACCACTACTTCTGCTCGGTCCTCGGCCCGACCTGGCCGAACCGCCTGATGTGGATGACCGGCACCATCGATCCCGACGGCGCCGGGGGCGGGCCCGTGGTCGGCAACTCCGCGCCGACGCCGTTCAGCTGGACGACCTACGCCGAACGGCTCCAGGCGGCCGGGGTCGACTGGAAGGTGTACCAGCAGGAGGACGACTACGGCTGCAACCTGCTGGAGCAGTTCGACACGTTCCGCAACGCGCGCCCGGGCTCCGAGCTGTACGAGCGAGGCGTCCGGCCGCAGCCGGAGGGCACCTTCGAGGACGACGCCCGGGCCGACCGGCTGCCGACCGTGTCGTGGCTGGTGCCGCCGGGGCACCAGTCCGAGCATCCGGACTACCTGCCCGCGGCCGGCGCGGCCTTCGTCGCCTCGAAGCTCGAGGCCATCGCGGCCAACCCCGACGTCTGGCGCAAGACCGCGTTCATCCTCAACTACGACGAGAACGACGGCCTGTTCGACCATGTGCCCCCGCCGACACCGCCCGTGGGGACGCCCGGCGAGTTCGTGGGCGGGTTGCCGATCGGCGGCGGTTTCCGGGTCCCGGCCATCGTCGTCTCGCCCTGGACCGTGGGCGGCTGGGTGGCCACGGAGCCCTTCGACCACACCTCGACCCTGCGGTTCCTGGAGCGACTCACGGGGGTCATCGAACCCAACATCAGCGCCTGGCGGCGCAGCGCCTTCGGGGACCTCACCTCCGCCTTCCGCTTCGCGTCCGGCAGCGCGTTCGCGCCGGCACTGCCCGACGACACGGCGGAACAGCTGACGAAGGCGGAGGAGGAGGTCGCCACCCTGCCCAGACCCACCCTGCCGGGCGCCGAGCAGTCGTTCCCCGTCCAGGAGACGGGGCCCCGGCCGCAGCTCTGACCCGGCGAGCACCCCGCGCGTCAGCGATACGCGACCCGGACCGGCGGTTCTGCGCGCGTAGACAGCTCGCTGCCCCGTGGAAGGAAGAACAGGGCGCAGAGGTGCAGCGGTTCCGGCTCCCGGTTCTCCGCCATGTGCACGCCCTGCGGCCCCACCGGTTCGACGATGCATCCGCCGGTGGGCGTCACGCACTCGGAGCCGTCCGCCAGGGTCCGGGTCAGGACGCCCGCCGTCACGACGGCGACGACCCGGCCCTCGTGGTAGTGCCAGGGCAGCGAGTGGCCCGGCGGGATCTCGTACTCGGCGACCACGACCCTGGTGTTCTCCGGTACGGCCAGGGCCAGCCGTTCGGTGAGCAGACCGTCGGCGAGCAGGGCCGGTACGGGTTCGGCGGTGGGCCGGGCTCCGACGGGCGACGGTCGGTTCACGCGGCGGTCGTCCGGGGCGGGCGGGGGCCGGGGATGCCGGGGCCGATCGGGCCCGCCGTGCGATCTGACGTGGCCGGGGTCATGTTCCGCTGGTCAGTGCGTTCCACGGCAGCGACACTAACCCACGTGCGTCACGCGGACCTGACCGGGTGTCATCGAGCGCCGTCGAGCGCACCGGTCATCTTCCGCCCCACCCGCCCCGCCCGGATCGCCCCGGCCGCACCCCACCGGCGTCCGGGCGGGATGTGAGATACACGGCCCGGGCGTGACTGATCCTCGCGGGCCGTCTTGGCGTCCTCCAGAGCGTGAACCGTAGGAGACATCGCGCGACGAGTGTTCGGGGGGAACCTTGAGCATCCTTCGTCCGGAGGTGGAGCGGGCCCGGCCCCGCGAACGCCGCGCCGAGGGCGGCCGAAGCGCCGAGCGTGCCGTGGGCGGGCCGGGTGCCGAGCGTGCCGTGGGCGGGCCGGGTGCCGAGCGTGCCGTGGACGGGCTGCGTTCCCCGGGCGCCGGGGACGGCGGCCTGCGTGCCGACGGTTCCGGGATCCGGCCGCGCGGTGGTGGTGCGCTCGCCCGCGCCGCCCGCTTCGTCGGCCGGACACTGCGGGGTGAGTGGTACGGCATCGTCGTCGATCCCCTGCGCCAGCTGCGCCGCCGCGGGCCCGCCGCGCTGCTGCTGGCGTTCGTGGCCTGCGCGGGCGTGATCTTCTTCCACGCCATCGCCCAGCACCCCACGGGGGAGACGGTGGTGCGCGTCCTTGGCGGGGTCCAGGGTGACCTGCCGCTGTGGCTCGCCCTGCTGCGCACCCCGGTCTCCCTGTACGTCCCGGCGCTCGATCTGCCGGTGTGGGCCGGCATCACCCAGCTGTTCCTCGCCTTCGCCCTGGCCGAACTCGCCCTCGGCCGCCGCAGGACGCTCCTCGTCGCCTACGCCGCCACCCTGGCCGGCACCCTCACCGTGCGGGTGATGATGGCGATGGGGCCGGGCTGGTGGGGTCTCGGACTGCCACCCGAGATCGGACAGGTGCTCGACACCGGCCCGTCCGCGGCCGTCGTCGGACTGTTCACCTATCTCTCGGTCGTCCGTCACGCGCCCATCGTGTTCACGCTCACCGGGGGTTCGATGGTGTTCGAGTCGATCGCCAAGCCCAATCTCGCCGGCCGCGAACACCTGATCGCGGTGGCCGCCGCCGTCGTCCTCGGACTGCTGCACGAGCGGGGGCGTTGCCGGCGAAAGGCCGCCACGAACACCCAGGACGCGGCGGCCGCCTGAGATCTTGCTATGAATTCGTGGTGCGGTTGAACGCTCCTGTGTCCGTCTGCGTATAGGGCCGGGGGATCTCATGCCCAAGGCCGCCGACGACGACGTGTAGGAGCACTCCTTGGTACAGAACAGGCGCAGACGCCAGACGGGCGGGCGACGCGCGACTTTCGCGGCGCTGGCGCTCATCATCGGCGGCGGTGGACTGATGGGGGTGAACGTCTATGCCTCGGCCACCGAGGACGGCTCCGACGGCAACTCCGCCCAGGGCGGCAACAGCGCCGTCACCATCGACTGCCCGGACGTCGGCGACAAGCTGACCACCGTTCCGGAGCAGGCCTCGGCCGAGGTCGACGGCGAACTGGCCCAGCTGGACGAGCAGATCGCCGCCGCCTACCGCCAACTCCAGGAGTCGGCGGAGTCGGTACGCCAGGACGCCGAATTCGCCGACAACGCGGTCATGAACCCGTTGAAGGAGAAGCGCGGCGCGACGATCCAGCGCATCGCGGAGGCCATCGACCGGGCCGGTGACCGCCCCGAGGGCCTGGAGGATCTCGCCGGCTGCACCCTGCGCGCCAACGACGACCAGGCCGACGAAGGCGCCGACGGCAACGGAGACGAGAACCAGAACGGCGATCAGGGAGGCGACGGCCAGAACGGCGACGGCGACCAGAACGGCGGCGAAGACCAGAACGGCGACGGTCAGCAGGGCAACGGCGGTCAGGCCGGGAACGGCCCCGTCGCCGCGGACTACGCCGACATCAACGCCGTCCAGCCGACGCAGCAGACCCCGGATCCCAGTTCCGGCCCCTCCCGCGGCACCTTCACCACCAGCTGCGGAGTGAACGCGAACGGCGTGTTCAACTCCGACAACGTCATCGTCGCGCCGGGTGTCACCAACGGCGCCCACCACTTCCACGACTACGTCGGCAACCAGTCCAACGACGCCTTCGCCTCCGACGACGACCTGGCGAACGCCGGCACGAGCTGTGTCGACCAGGGCGACAGGTCCACCTACTACTGGCCCGTGCTGCGCCTGCAGAACGGCAACCAGGAGAAGGACGCGAAGAGCCCCGGCGGTGGCATCGAGGGCAACGCGGGCGAGATCGTCACGCCCAAGGAAGTCACGCTGACCTTCGTCGGCAACCCGCGTGAGAAGGTCACCGCCATGCCCCGGCTGCTCCGGGTCATCACCGGTGACGCCAAGGCCTTCGTCAACGGCACGGCCAACGCCAACGCGTCCTGGAGCTGCACCGGCTTCGAGGACCGGCAGCTGAAGGACAAGTACCCGCTCTGCCCGGCCGGCAGCGACGTGGTGCGCAGCTTCCGATTCCAGAGCTGCTGGGACGGCAGCAACATCGACAGTGCCAACCACCGCACCCACGTGGCCTTCGCCGCCGCCGACGGCACCTGCCCGAACGGCTTCAAGGCCGTTCCGCAGCTGGTGCAGCGCATCGTGTACGACGTCGACGCGCCGAGCCTCCAGGACGGCGGCAAGACGACTCCGCTGTTCGCCGTGGACTCCTTCCCCGAGCAGCTGCACAAGCCGGTGACCGACCACGGCGACTTCATCAACGTCTTCGACGAGGACCTGATGGGCGAGATGGTCGACTGCATCAACGACGGCCGCACCTGCGGCGCCGGCAACGGCGGCGGTGACAACGGCGGCGGTGACAACGGCGGCGGCGACAACGGCGGTGCCGACAACGGTGGTGCCGGCAACGGTGGTGCCGGCAACGGCGGCGGTGACAACGGTGGTGCCGGCAACGGCGGCGGAAACGCCGGCAACGGTGGCGGCGAGGGCACGCAGGAGCCGTCGCAGGCCCCCGAGGCGCCCGCGGCCACCGAGCCCGCCGAAACCGAGCCCGACACGGGTGGCAACGGTGGCGGCGGCGCCACCGTCACCACCGACCCGCGCGTCTACACGAAGCCGTCGGCCAAGGCGGCCACCTCGGCGCCCGCCGCCGGCTCGGGCGGCGAGATCGGCTCTCCGGCGACCGCCGCACCCGAGACCGCCCCTGAGCAGTCGCAGTCTCCGGCCGGCACGGGCGCCGACACGACCACCCCGGGCGGCACCGAGCCCCAGGCGGTCCAGGGCGGTCTCGCCGAGACCGGCGCCAACCTCTGGCCCGCGGCCGCCGGAGGCCTGCTGGTGATCGCCGGCTTCGCCGTTCTGTTCCGCAACGCACGCCGTAAGTACTGAGATCCCGTACTGGGTTTCCGTGCCGAGATCCCCTTCCGAGATCCCGTTCCGGGGCTCAGTACGGAGATCGAGTCACTCCGCCGAGGGCCCGTCGGACCGCCGACGGGCCCTCGGTGCGACCGATGCGTTCCCGCGCCCCCGTACGGGTGCTCCCGCCCACGAGCCCCCGCCGCCGCGCCGGACCGCGCGGTATACGTCGTTCGAAGCGCGCGCGACGATGGGAGACCCATGGAGCACACGGCGTCCACACAGCACCCGCAGCAGCACACCCAGCGCACGACCTCCGGGGACTACTACGACCTCGGCACCCACGGCCGGTCCGTGACGACCTCGTCCGCCGAGGCCCAACTGTGGTTCGACCGCGGGCTGGTGTGGTCGTACGCCTTCCACCACGAGGAGGCGGTCGTCTGCTTCGAGGCCGCGGTCCGCGCCGATCCCGACTGCGCCATGGCCCACTGGGGCATCGCCTACGCGCTCGGCCCCAACTACAACAAACCGTGGGAGTTCTTCGACGACCAGGACCTCGCACGGACCGTCGCCCGTACGCACGAGGCCGTCGAACTCGCCCACGCCAAGGCCGGGGCCGCCACCCCCGTCGAACGGGCCCTGATCGGCGCGCTGCGCGCCCGCTGTCCCCAGAGCCGGCCCGCCGAGGACTGCTCGGTGTGGAACGAGCCCTACGCCGACGCCATGCGGGCCGTCCACGAACTGGCCCCCGACGACCTCGACGTCGCCGCCCTGTACGCCGACGCCCTGATGAACCTCACCCCCTGGCAGCTGTGGGACCTGCGCACGGGCCGGCCCGCCGAGGGCGCCCGCACACCGGAGGCGAAGGCGGTGCTCGACCGCGCGCTGGCCGACGAGGCCGCTGCCACGCATCCGGGCGTCCTGCACTTCTACATCCACCTCATGGAGATGTCGCCCACCCCCGAAGCCGCCCTCCAGGTCGCCGACCGGCTGCGCGGCCTGGTCCCCGACGCCGGTCACCTCCAGCACATGCCCTCGCACCTCGACGTGCTCTGCGGCGACTACCGGCGCGTCGTCACGGACAACACCGCCGCGATCGCCGCCGACGAGAAGTACCGGACGCGCTCCGGCGCGATGAACTTCTACACGCTGTACCGCTCGCACGACTACCACTTCAAGATCTACGGCGCGATGTTCCTGGGCCGGTACGGGACCGCGCTGGAGACCGCGGAACGCCTGGAAGCCTCCATCCCGGAGGAGCTGCTGCGCGTACAGAGCCCGCCCATGGCCGACTGGCTGGAGGCGTTCCGCACCATGCGGTTCCATGTGCTGATCCGCTTCGGCCGCTGGCAGGACGTCCTCGACGTGCCGCCGCCCGCCGACCCGGTCCTGCACAGCGTGACCACCGCGATGCGCCACTACGCCCGCGGTGTCGCGCTCTCCGCCACCGGCCGGATCGCCGAGGCCGAGGCCGAGCGCGCCCTGTTCCGCTCGGCGGCCGACCGGGTGCCCGAGACCCGGATGCTGTTCAACAACACCTGCCGGGACATCCTCGCGATCGCGTCCGCGATGCTCGACGGTGAACTGGAGTACCGCAAGGGCAACCACGACCTCGCCTTCGCCGCCCTGGAACGCTCCGTCGAACTGGACGACCGCCTTCCCTACGACGAGCCCTGGGGCTGGATGCAGCCCACCCGGCACGCGTACGGCGCCCTGCTGCTGGAGCAGGGGCGGATCGAGGAGGCCGAGGCGGTCTACCGCGCGGACCTCGGACTGGACGACACACTGCCCCGCCCGTCCCAGCATCCGGGCAACGTGTGGTCCCTGCACGGCTACCACGAGTGCCTGGTCCGGCTGGGCAAGGAGGCCGAGGCACGGATCGTCGCCCAGCAGCTGAAGTTCGCCACCGCCCTGGCCGACGTACCCGTCAGGGCGTCCTGCTTCTGCCGTCTCGACGCCGATACCGGTACAGACACCGACGCGGGCAGCGGCGGGGACGCCGGTAAGGGCACCGACACGGGCGCCGGCACCGGGACCTCGGTCACATCCGGGTGCTGCGCCATGGACAATTGATCGGGATCGTCGGCGCTGTCGACGCACAAGAGGGGGCCCGGAGCATGGCAGGCGCACGGTGAACGACACACGTGGGAAGAAATGGCCGCTGCCGCACATCGGCCCGGCGCAGTTGGACGCCGTCGCCCGTGCGCGGGGCTGGGCCCGGCTCGCCCTCGTGCTGGTCGCCGCGTGTGTCGCGGTGGTGGTGGCGGGGGCGGGGACCGGCGGCTGGCTGGTCCTGCTCATCGGGTTCGTCCTCCTCGCGCTGGCGGGGGCGGGCGTGTGGTGGATGCTGGCGCACCGTGGCGGTGCCCGGCTGCTCGGCGGGCTGGTGGCCGTCACCGCGCCGGTGGGCGTGGTGGTGCTGTACGCCCTGTCCGGCCTGTGGCCGGTGGCGGTCGGCGCGTTGGCGCTGTGGGCGGGGGCGCTGGCCTCGGCCCGGGCCTCGCTGCGCAGTGTGCGCCGTCCCAAGGGCATGCACGGCCGCAAGACCCTGCCGCCGCGCCGGCCGGTCCTGATCATGAACGTGCGCTCGGGCGGCGGCAAGGTCGTCAAGCACGGCCTCGTCGAGCGGGCCGAGGCACTCGGCGCCCGGGTGGTCGTGCTCGGCACCGACGACACCTACACCGATCCGGAGGCGGAGGCCCGGCAGGCCGTCGCCGAGGGCGCGGACCTGCTCGGCGTGGCGGGCGGCGACGGGACCCAGGCGCTGGTCGCGGCCGTCGCCGCCGAGCACGACGTGCCCTTCCTGGTGATCGCCGCCGGTACCCGCAACCACTTCGCCATGGACCTCGGCCTCGACCGCACCGACCCCAACCGCAGCCTCGACGCCCTCACCAACGGCGTAGAACTCCGCGTGGACCTCGGGGACGTCAGCGGGCGGGCGTTCGTCAACACCGTCTCCTTCGGGGCGTACGCGGAGATAGTGCAGAGCCCCGACTACCGCGACGCCAAGGCGGCCACCGCACTCGACCACCTGCCCGACCTGCTCCAGGGCGAGGCCGGCCCGACCCTGGACGTCCAGACGGACGACGCCCGTGTGCACGCGCCGCAGGCCCTCCTGGTCAGCAACAACGCCTACGCCCGCGCCGACCCGCTCGGCGGCGGACGCCGGCCCCGGCTGGACGCCGGGCTGCTCGGGGTGATCGGGGTCCGGGTGGAGGGCGCGGCCCAGGCCGCCGAACTCGCGCTGCTCGGCGAGCGCGCGGGCAGCATCACCTCGCTGACGTCCCGGCGCGTCGTCGTCGAGGCGGATCGTGAGCGCATCGCGGTGGCCGTCGACGGCGAGGCACTCGAACTGGCCACCCCCGTCGTGTGCACGGTACGGCCCGCCGCGCTGCGGGTCCGGGTGCCCCGGCACCGCCCTGGCGCGGCCTACGCGCCCCCCACGGTCGACTGGCGGCGCGTCGTCCGCCTCGCGCTCGGCCATTCCGACCCTCGCACGATCAAGGAGGCCTACGATGTCTGACCGTCAGCCGAAGCTCCCCACCTCGCACCTGGTCCGTGACCTCGCGACGATGGACCAGGCCCTGTACGAGACGGTCACCGTGACCAGGACGCCCACCCTGGACAGCGCGCTGCGCCGGTTGTCCGCGGCGGCCGACCACTCCAAGCTGTCGTTCGGCGTCGCCGCGGCGCTCGCCCTGTGCGGCCGCCGCCCGCGCCGCGCCGCCGTGCTCGGAGTCGCGGCGATCGGGGTGGCCTCGGCCACCGCCAACCTCCTCGGCAAGAAGCTCGTACGGCGGCCGCGGCCGCACCGCGCCGAGGACTCGCCGTTCCCGGGGCGGCACGTGCCGATGCCGCACTCGGCGTCCTTCCCCTCCGGGCACACCGCCTCGGCCGTCGCCTTCGCGGCCGCGGTCGGCCCGACCCTGCCGGTCTCCGCGGTCCCGCTGGGCCTGCTCGCCTGCGCGGTGGGCTACTCACGGGTCCACACCGGGGTGCATTACCCGGGCGACGTCGTGGCCGGAGCGCTGCTGGGCACGGGCTCGGCGGCGCTGGTCCTGGCGGTCACCGGCCGTAAGGGCGCCTGAGCGGGCCGAGAGGCGCCCAAACGGACCTACGGCCTGCCGCAGTGGAGGAAGAGGTGGGGTTCCGGCACCGCCTCCGGATGGTCGGGGGTGAACACCACGTTCTCCTCGGCCAGCACGGTCAGGCCGGCCCCGGTGACCACGTCGACGAGAGCCTCGGCGGCGAAGCTGGTCACCCGCACGGGCTGCCCCATGAACACGGCGTCGACACCCGACACGTCCAGCGGCACGGTGGCGAGAGCGAGACTGCCCCCCGTCCGCAGCGCCCGAGCCAGCCGCCCGATCACCTCGGACTGCTGCGCCCGTTCCAGCTGAAGCAGTGAGAAGTACACGCAGACGGCGTCCAATGAGCCGTCTTTCAGCGGGAGTTCGCGTACGTCGAGGCATCGGAACTCCGCCTCGGGCACCTGCCGGGCGGCCAGCTCCACCATGACGGGGGAGACGTCGACGCCCAGCACGTGGTGGCCCGCCCGGGCGAGCGTCTCGGCCGTCGGCCGCCCGGTCCCGCTGCCGACGTCGAGCACCCGAGCGCCCGGGGCGAGCCGCCCCAGCAGCCATTCCAGGGATCTGCGGTGCGCCTCCGAGTGGGCGAACGCCTTCTCGTACACGGGCCCCAACGCGTCGAACACCCGCGCCGCACGCTGCCCGCCGTCCTCGCCGTCCAAGCCGGATCCCTTCGTGGTGGTGGGTGTGACCCCGTGCGGTCATGGTGCACCGGCGGGGGTCTCACCCTCTCGGAAACGGCCGGAATCCTATTTTCCACTACCGTAAGTAACATGATCCAATCCTCTTGACGCGGGCCCTACTGGTGAGTAGCTGAGGCCCCCGGGTAACCGTCGCTTCGTTCGGAGGACCCCATGCCCTCGCTTGAGGACGCCCTGCAAGAGTCCCGCACCGCCTATGAGGAGCACGTGCGCACCTGCCGCCAGTGTCACTTCGACATGTCGCCGTGTGCCGTCTCGAAACACCTCCTGCGCGCCTACAACAACGCCAGGCGGGCCCAGGCGCGCCCGAACTCCGCGATGCGCTGAGGGCGGCGGCTCACTTCCGCGACCTCGGCACCGTCACCGTCAGTCCCCTGATCTCGTAGCCGCCGATCTCGTCCTTGAACGACACGCGCGGCCTGCCGGTCATCCGGAGGCCGTCCAGCGCGAAGAGCCGGCTGAGCAGGACGTCCGCCTCCAGGACGGCGACAGCGGCGCCCGGACAGCGGTGGGCGCCGTCGCCGAAGGCGAGCCCCGCCGGGCCGGGCCCCAGGTCCCGCGACCGGCCGGGCCGCAGCAGGTCCGGGTCGCCGCCGACGGCGTCCGGGTCCGCGTTGGCCTCGTCGACGAAGACGGTGAGCAGCTCGCCGGCGCCGATCGACGCCTCACCGACCCGCATCGGCGCGGTGGCCCGGCGGGACAGGCGGCCCACGGCGGGCTCGAGCCGCAGGATCTCCCGGAGCAGGTCAAGCCGCTCCGGCTCCGCGGCCGCGCGGTATCGGCCGAGCAGCTCCGGGTCGTCGAACAGATGCCAGGCGGCGACGTAGATGAACTCACGGGTGGTGACCATGCCCGCCGCCGCGTACGTCAGGCACTCGCCGAGGATCTCCGCGCCCGAGCATCCCTCGGCCAGCAGATGGGAGATCAGGTCGTCCCGCGGCGGCTCCTGCCGCCGGTGTGCGCGGATCGCCGGGCGGACGTCGGCGAGATGGATGCGCAACCAGTTCGTGTTCTGGCGCAGCAGCCAGTGGAGACCCCGAAGGCTGGTCCACCCCGGTTGCCCGAACTCCTCGGGGAAGAAGCGTTCCAGCCGGGCCTTCAGACCGGGGCGGCTGTGGGTGAGCCCGAGAATGTCCCTCACCACCTCGATCGCCATGGTGAAGCTCAGGTCGGACAGCTGCGCCGTACCGGCGGCCCGGACCGCCGCCGTCTGCTCCTCGGCGACCCGCGTCATCAGCTCGCGGTAGTGCTCGTCCACGCGCCGTGGCGTGAAGAACCGGGCGGTCTGCCGCCGCTGTTCACGGTGTCCGGGACCGTCCTGGTAGAGCACCGGACGGCGGACGCGCGCCGGCAGCTTCTCCACGGTCTCGACGCCGAGTCCGGCCTGCACGGTCTCCGTGGCGCGCAGCACCTCACGGGCGGCCGCGTACCCACGGACCTCCCATGTCCCGTCCGCGCCCCGGCGCACCGGGCAGCCCGGCCGGCCGTGCCCCCGCTCGACCTTCCGCACACTCTCCCGCGCGTCGCCCATCGCGCCCCCCGTTCGTCCCGCCGGACGCCAGTGTCGCCTCGGCGGCCGCCCCCGCGATGCCCCATTACCGGCCACACCCGCACCGGCCGGCGCCACGTCTCCCGCCGCGCGGGGCGCGCCGGAGCTCAGGCGGGCCGGACGGCGCCGCGCAGGGCGCCCTCCCCGAACGGCAGGATCGCCTCCTCGCGGATGTACGTGCCGGGGCCCGGAGCGTGGATCATCATGCCGTTGCCCGTGCACAGGCCGGTGTGGCTGAGGTCGTCGAAGAAGAAGACGAGGTCGCCGGGGCGGAGTTCGGCCAGGCTGATCCTGGTGAAGGCCTTCGCCTGGTCGATGGCGGAGCGCGGCAGGGTCACCCCGGCGGTCCGCCACGCGGCCTGCGTCAGGCTGGAACAGTCGTAGGACTCCGGTCCTGTCGCTCCCCACACGCACGGTCGGCCGATCTGTGCCCGGGCGAAGGCGAGCGCCTTGTCCGCCTTCCCCAGGTAGGCCGTCCCGGTGGCGCTGACCGTGAGGTCGGCGGGGGCGACGACCGGGGGAGCGGCCGGGGGAAGCGGGGCGGCGGGGGCCGCGAGGCCGGGCGAGGCCGGGTGGCCTGCACCGGCGGTCAGCATGTCCGCCGCGGAGTCCTGGTAGCCCGGCAGCGGCGCGGAAGGCGTGAGACCGGTCGCCGCGAAGCCGGACGCCGTCACGGTGAGCGGGAGTTCGGACGTCGTGTAGGCCGACGGCGCTGTGGCGAACCCGAGTTCCGGTGCCGGATAGCCGGGCACGGGGGCGACCGGGGCCGCGACGTCGGGAGTCGTGTAGCCGGACTCAGGGATCGGCAGGCCGAGTTCGGGTATCGGGTAGCCGGACGGCGGTGTGGTGTAACCGAGTTCCGGAGCCAGGTACTCCGGAGCGGGAGCGGAGAAGGCGGTGTCGGATGTCATGAAGCCCGACACCGGTGCGGCGAAGTTGGGTTCACCGGTCGGGAGAAGCCCGTCCGCGCCGGTCGGTGACACCGTGCCGGGAGCGGCGACCTGCGACCGTCCCGCCCACGCGGCGGAGATCTCGGCGCGGAACGCCTGCTGTTCCGCGGTGTCCCAGGGCTGTTGGAGGGGAAGCGACTCGGCCGGCTGCGTCCCGATCGTCGGCAGGACGGCCGTGGGCTGGGCGGACGGGGACAGGGAGGGTGTGGACAGGGAGGGTGCGGGCGAGGAGGGGGCCGGGAGGGCCGGCGCGGGCAAGGACGGCATGGGCTGGGCGAGAGCCCGCGCCAGTACGTCCCGGGCCGTGCTGAGCTTCCGCCCGATCTGCTCCTTGGTGTTCTTGAGAGAAGACTGCCGGTCCGTGGGGGCGGCGGCGGGGGTCCCGGCCCGGGCGGGCACGGGGGCCGGGGCCTGGGCGGGGACGGCGGGCAGCAGGGCCCTGGACTCCTGCCGGCGCGGCTCGGGTGCGGCGGGGAGGGCGGCGACGGCGCGCGCGGTCAGTTCAGGGACGCGTCGGGTCGCCGCTTCCGGCTCCCGTACGACGGAACGGTCGGTGGGGCGCTCCGGGGCACTCGCCGGGCGTGCCGTCGGGGCCGGACGGGCCGGGCGGCGGTCGGCCGGGAGTACGGCGGGCGTCACCGGCCCGACCCTGCCGCGTGCCACGTCGAACCACTGCTTGGCCACCGCTTCGAGCGACGGGTCGGTGGATCCGCGCCCGCTGTTGGCGACGGAGGTGACCCTCCCGCGGGACCGGCTCGACTGGGCGCGCGTGATGTTGTAGGCGCCGGTGTCGCTCTCGGCCCGGTCGTAGAGGGAGCTGACCCGCTGCTGGACCTCCGCTTTGCTCGGCTCATCGGTGCTGCTGCCCGGGGAGCGCGGGCTGCGATCCGTCGCCATGGAAGACGTTCTCCTTCCGTCCTCCGCCTGCCGTTCGGCGGCGGAATCCGGGCGACCCTTGTTGCCAGGTGCCCCCCAAGCCCCCTGCCCTGACGGGCAGTCGTACGGCCTGGGCGTCAACTTAGCCAACTTGTGTGGCTGGCGTGAAGATTGAAGCGCCAAATGTCCGATACGTATTCGTGACCTTCGTCTCTCATGGCCGCCACCAGGTTTGCCCGCTGCACGGACCGTCGCGGACCGGTCACGGACCCGGACCGGTCACGAACGGTGGTTGGTCGCCCCGGTCTGCGGGTGCCCGGCGCGGCCGGCGTCGTCCTGGGCCAGCAGTGACAGGAGAGCCGCCACGCTCAGTCCCGCCTCGGCGGGGTGGCGCAGCACCTTGCCGGGCTCGACCCGGTAGGTGTTGCCTCGCCCTTCCCGCCTGTGGGACAGGTAGCCGTCCTGCTCCAGGTCCGCGATGATCTTCTGGACCGCCCGTTCGGTGAGCCGGCAGTGCGCGGCGAGGTCCCGGATGCGGGCGCTGCGGTTGTCGGCGATGGCAGCCAACACGCGGGCGTGGTTGGTGAGGAACGTCCAACCGTTGTGTGACTCGGGCACTCCGTCCATGGGCTGATTGTACGGCTTAGAATTCACGTACTCAAAGGCCGGAACTTTATTTCGTGTATCTGTTGACGTGTGACGGAGGGCGGGGTGAATCTGGAGGTGGTGACCAGCGGACCGACCGGGGAGGCGGTCATGGCGGAATCGGCTTGTGGTGCGAACGCCGGAGGCGGCAAGGCCCGCTCCGGCGCGGAGGAGAACGGCGCGATCCCCGTTCTCCCGGGCCCCGCGCCCCGGATTGATGTCCGCCCCGACGGCGACCGTGTCGTCGTGGAGGTGCGGGGCGAACTCGACCTCGACTCTGCCGAGGAGCTGGCACAGACCCTGCGTGCGGCGCTCGGTGCCGCGGTGGGCGGCGTCGACCTCGAGCTCGGCGATGTCGCGTTCTGCGACTGCTCCGCGCTGAACGTGCTGCTCGACCTGCACGAGCGGAGCCTGGAACAGGGAAAGACGGTCGTCCTGCGCACGGTCGGTCCCGCGGTCGAACGGCTGCTGACCCTCACCGGCACCCGGGCGCTGTTCGACGACACCCGCCCCCACGCCGTCGGCCGAGACGGGGCCGGCGGCGGCGAGGCCGGCCGTGACGCCGCGCTGATCGAAGCCCTGGACGGCAGCGCTTCGCAGGACAGCGCCCTGGAAGAGCTGCGCATCGAGGTCGTCCAGCTAAGGCGCGCGATGCAGACCCGCCCGGTGATCGACCTGGCCCGCGGCATCCTCATGGCGTCCTTCGGGCTCGGTGTCGAGGAGGCCTGGCGGGTTCTGGTCCTCGCCTCCCAGAACACCAACACCAAGCTGTACCACCTAGCCCGTGACCTGGTCACCGCCGTACTGGGCGAACCGCCCGCGGAGGACGTGCAGGAGCAGGTGGCCGCGGCGGTGGCCAAGGTGAGGGCGGAGGCGGCCCCGACCTGACCGGAGCGACGGGTCGGGCCGACGACCCGATTCCGCTTCCCGGGCCCCGGTCGGGTAGAACTGGCCGACATGCGCGTTGACTACGATCCCGGGTCCCTGGGCGCGGGAGCCTTCTACCGGCTCCTCACCGCCGTCGTCGTACCCCGGCCGATCGCCTGGGTGTCGACCCTGGCGGCGGACGGCACCACGGCCAACCTCGCCCCGCACTCCTTCTTCACGGTCGCCTGTACCGACCCGCCGATCGTCCAGTTCACCTCCGTCGGGCGCAAGGACTCGCTGCGCAATGTCGAGGCCACCGGCGAGTTCGTGGTCAACTTCGCGTCCGAGCCGCTCTTCGACCAGATCAACGCCACCGGCACCGACTTCCCCGCGCACGAGGGCGAGTTCGACGCGGTGGGTATCGAGCGGGAGCCCTCGCTGCGGGTGAAGCCGCCCCGCGTGGCCGCCTCCCCGGTGGCTCTGGAATGCCGGCTGCATTCCACACTCGGCGTCGGCAACTCCACGCTCGTCCTCGGCGAGGTCGTGCACGCCGCCGTGCGCGAGGACGTCGTCGTCGACGGACACCCCGACATCCGGCTCCTGCGGCCCCTGGCCCGGCTGGGCCGCAACGAGTGGGGCACCGTCGGCGAGATCCACGACCGGGCCCGTATCGCCTACCGCGACTGGCCGCCCTCCTGACCCCCTCCGCTCCTATGATCGAAGCATGACCAGACCCAGCACGAGATCCGGGACGAACGCCGTGACACGGGCCGTGGGCGAGGGGGCCGCCGCCGAAGGCTCCTGGCGTTCGCTGTGGTCGAAGAACTCGGCGCTGTCGATCGGCTCCGTCGACTCTTTCCTCTCCATCGGCTCCGTGGGCAGTTCCCTCTCCGTCGCCTCGGTCGGGAGCTTCCTGTCCGTGGGGTCGGTGGGCTCCGCCGTGTCCTTCGTCTCCGCGGGCTCCTGGCTGAGCGCGCGCTCGGTGCTGTCCGCCCACTCGACCGGCTCGGTGCTGTCCTGGCGTTCCCGCGGCGGTCTGTGCGCCGTCGGCACGGCGGCGGCCACGGTCGCCGCGACGGCCCTGCTGCACAGGTGGGCGTCCGGCCGAGGCCGTGCCGACGCGTGACGGAGCCGTTCCTCACCGCCCTCGGGGCCGGTCGGCGAGCCGGTGGGGTCAGCCGGTCGGGAGCAGTTCGTCCCGCGCTCCGCGCCACTCGCGCGGGGAGCGTCCGTAGGCCGCGCGGAAGACCCGGCTGAAGTGGGCCGGGTCGGCGAAACCCCAGCGCTGGGCGATCGCCGACACCGTGGGCGCCGGCGCGTCGGACCGGTGCAGTTCCTGGGCGCACCGCTCCAACCGGCGCCGCTGGACCAGCCGGGCGACCGTGATGCCCTCGCCCTCGAACAGCCGGTGCAGATAGCGCACGGAGATGTGGTGCGCGGCCGCGACGGTCTGCGGGGAGAGACCCGGATCGCCGAGGTTGCGGTCGATGTGGTCGCGGATCCGCAGGACGAGATGGTCCGCGGGGTCAGCGTCCTGCGTCGCGTCGTCCGGGTCCCGGGACTCGACCAGGGTGGCGACGAGGTCCACGACACCCGTGGCCAGTCTCGTGGCCACGGCCGGGGCGCAGGGCGGCACCGAGGCGGTGAGCGAGGTCAGGAAGTTCACCAGCAGGGCGCCGAAGCCCGCCGTTCCGCTGATCGCGATCCCGGCCGACCGGCGCAGGTGCTCCTCCGGCAGGCCGAGCGCCCGCCGCGGCAGGTGGACGACGTGTGTGGCGAAGCGCCCCGGGAAGTCCAGGGAGTACGGCCGTCCCGTGTCGTAGACCATGAGGTCTCCCTCGCCCACGAAGGCCCGGCGGCCGTCCTGGACCAGGGTCGCCGTGCCTGCCGTCTGGACGCCGATCGCCACGCACGCGACGGCCGGGGCCGGGGCCGCGACGGCGAGGTGCGCCCGTGTGCGGCTCAGGCGCTGCGCGTCGGCCTCGATCGTGGCGATGCGCAGGCAGCCCAGCCGCTCGGTGGAGACCCGGCCCTCGAGCGGGCCGTCGTGCCGTGCGGTGACGGCCATCGGCACCAGCGCTCTGCCCACCGCGTCCCGCCAGTACGCGAGCCGCTCCCCGTCGGGAACCGAAGCAGTCGTCAGCACCAGGGCCACCTGGCTCTCCTCTCCGTCTGGGCGAAACCGGCGGGGCGCGGGCGGACGGCCCCGTTCTTCCCGCCGCCCTCAGCCAACCAGCGCCCCATGACCGGCTCCAGGCAGGAAGCAGGCAGAAACGCGGACGGCCCCGGAACGTCCGGCCGCTGTGCGCCGAGAGAACAGCGCGGTGCGCTCCGGGACAAGACGAGGGGGAGTCCGGCGGAGCAGGATGGGCGGCACGGCGTGGGCCTCGCCGTCGACGGCGCGCGCCGCCGTCGCCCCGTCCCCGTGTCGCGGCGGACCGGGGACGGAGGCGCGGGTCAGGGTGCGTCGAGACGGGCGAGGAGGTCGCGCGCCTCCGCCACGGCGCGTGGGTCGGCATGGACACCGAGCGAGAGACAGTGCGCGAAGGCCGCGCGGGCGCGCGCCGGACGTCCGGCGGACAGCAGCGCGTTGCCGAGATGGACGAGCTGACGGCTCTCCAGCGCGGTGTTGCCGCTGGCCCGGCAGATCGTGACGGCGGTGGTCAGGTGGTCCACCGCCTCCGTCCAGCGCTCCAGCACGCCGAAGCTGCGGCCCAGGCCCGCGTGCAGCCCGATCCGGGTGATGTCGGCGATGTGCGGTTCCAGCCGGTCGCTGACCTGCTCCAGGTGGGCGAGCGTGTCCCGGTAGAACGCGTGCGCCTCCTCGGTCAGGCCCTGTTTCGCCAGGACGATGGCCCGCCCGTGCCGGGCCTGCAGGCCGCCGTGCAGGTCACCGACGGTTTCGAACAGGCGGGCGGCGCGCTGCATGTGGTCGGCGGCGGGACCGAGGTCGGTGAGCTGCTGGAGTGCCCAGCCCTGATACATGTGGGCCCAGCCCTGCTGGCCCGCGTCGCCCGCCCGTTCCGCGGCGGCGAGGGCCTCGGCGGAGCGCAGCAGACTGTCCCGGTGGCGTCGCTCGCACACGAGGAGCGCCCAGGCGTGGTAGTTGAGCTGAGTGGCTTCCAGCGCCGGATCGCCCAGCGCCTGCGCGCAGCGGACGGCCGTACCGAAGACCTCGGGCCAGTGCCCCCAGAAGATCCACTGGTCGGAGAACCAGTGCAGGGCCTCGGCCACCTCCACCACGGTCGCGTGCTCTCCGGCGGCCTCGGCCGCGCGCAGTGCGGCCAGCCAGTTGTCGCCCTCCGCCTGGAGCCAGGCGCGGGCCAGCCCCGCGGTCGACAGGTCCACCGTTCCCCGCCAGGTGGACGGCGGAGCTCCGTGGCCCGGCTCGAACCAGCGGCCGGCGACGACCGCGGTCTCCAGCAGCCAGCGGAAGAGATCCGTGCGGCTCCGGTCCACGTCCCGCGCGCTCTCCTCGGCCTCGAGACGGGTGCGGGCGTACAAGCGCAGCAGGTCGTGCAGGCGGTAGCGGTCGCCGTCCGTCCCCAGCAGCCCGGTCTCGACCAGCTCCTCCAGGGTGTCCTCGGCGTCGAACACCGGCCGGCCCGTGAGCCGGGCGGCACCGGGCGCCGCCGTGTCCTGGCCGGGGATCAGGGCCAGACGCCGGAACAGCCGGGCGGCCGCGGGAGTCAGCTGGCGGTAGGACAGGTCGAAGGCGGCGGCCACCCGTACGTCCCCGGCCGCCAGCACGTCCAGCCGCCGCTCCTCGACGGCGAGGCGGTCCGCGAGCCGGCGAACGCTCCAACCGGTGCGGGTGGCAAGCCAGTTGCCCGCCACTCGCAGGGCGAGCGGCAGGTGTCCACAGCGCTCGGCGACCGCACGGAGGGCGGCCGGATCGGCAGCGGCCCGATCGGCTCCGACGAGGGAGGCCAGAAGCTCGGCGGCGGCCGTGGGGTCCAGTTCACCGAGCGGCAGCCGGTGCACACTGTCCAGCCCGGTCAGCATGCGACGGCTCGTCACCACCACCATGCCCGCCCCGGCCGCGGGAAGCAGCGGGCGCACCTGCCCCTCGTCACGCGCGTCGTCCAGGACCAGCAGACAGCGCCGCTCCGCCAACAGCTGCCGATACAGCTCCGGATGGCCCTGCGGCCCGGCCTGGGCCAGGTCCCGGTCGGCCACCTGAAGGGCCTTCAGCACACGCAGCATCAGTTCGGCGGGACCGGGCGGGTCGTCGTCCGTGCCCCGCAGGTCCAGGACCAGCTGCCCGTGCGGAAACCGGTCGGCGAGACCGCGGGCCGCGTGCAGCGCCAGCGTCGTCTTGCCCGTGCCCGGCGGCCCGGACACCGCCACCACCACCGGCTGGGCGGCGGTTTCGTGCCCCGCGAGCGCCGCCAGCCGGGCCAGCTCCTCCTCCCGGCCCACGAAGTCGTCGACGCCGCGCGGGAACGCCCGCACGCCCACCGGCCGGTAGCCTCCGTCGCGCCCGGCCCGCGCGGCCGTGAGCAGCCGCTCCCGCGACGCGTCGGCCAGACCCAGACCGTCCGCGAGCGCGGCGACCGTCCGCCGCTGCGGAGCCGCCCGCCGCCCGCGCTCCAGGTCCCCGATGCCCCGCACGCTCACGCCCGACGCCTCCGCCAGGCCCTCGATGGTCTGCGACGCGGCCAGCCGAAACTCCCGCAGCAGCGCCCCGAACGCCGCCTGCTCCCCGCTCAACGCCACCCCTTCGCACCGACATGCCCCCGTCGTCGCCCCCGGGCATGATCATCGGAAATTCTAGAAGAGCGGAAACCTCGGGGCCCGTACCGACCGGCATACGGACGCGCCCTCCCGCCGCCGCGTACGGCGCCCTCCCGCCGCCGCGCACCGCGCCCTTCCGTCGTCACGTACGGCGCCCTCCCGCTGTCGTGAACGGCGTTGTCAGTGGGCGCCTGTAAGTTCGTCGTTGTCGCCGCCGATCGGGCGCGGCAACCCCCCTGTGCTGCGCCGATTCGGCGTGCGGAGCCCTGTGCCGCAAAGGAGCTGGTGCGTTGTCCGACTGGGAGAATTCGAGTACGGCCCGGGTGGTGCCGCCCGCACGCCCCCGCAAGCTCGCCAAGGTCCCCTTCGTCGAACTGGCCGACGGACGCCTGCAGGGTGTGGTCTCCAGCGGCTCGGACATCGAGCGGGTGTACGTCTCGTCGGTCGCCGCCGGCACCTACGCCTTCGCGTGCAGCACCAACAACAACCGTCCCTGCGGCGGCGCGCGGGGCTCGTTCTGCAATCACATCCGCGCGCTGATCACCGAGGCCGCGCTCCAGTACGGCGCCGACCGCGTCGCCCGTTACCTGCGCGTCGAGCCGACGGGCGAGGAGCCCGACGCCGCCGCCCTCACCGCCGCGATGACCGGCGCCCACCCGTCGCAGGCGGACGGCAAGGCAGCCGCCGCACCGGTCTTCAGCCGGTTCCTGCGCCACCTGGCCTACCTGGAGCTGCCCCCGGTCACCACCCCGCTCCCGGAGCTCCAGTGGTTCCCGCCGACCCGGGCGGCGGACGCCCCGAAGACACCCCCGGGCGGGCACGGCACCAACGCGGGGGAGCGCGCCGACCTGTTCACCCCACCCGTCGAGGGACTGGCCGAGGCCCTGGCGGCGGTCGACGCCTTCGACCGGACCCTGGTCGCCGGTCTGCTGCGTCCGCGTCCCGAACGGGTCGACGATCTCACCGTGCTCGTCCGCGCCGTCGCGGGCAGCCCGCTGGCAGCCCGGGTCGCCGAGGCCGCCGGGAGGGCCGCGGCCGGAGCCGCGGGCGAAGACGACTTCGTCGCCCTCGCCGCCGCCCGCACCGCCCTGTTCGGTGCCGTGCACGACGGGCTCACGGTCGGCGTCGACGAGGTGACCGGCCGCACGCGCGAGGAGCGGACCGCCACGGCTCCCGCCGCACGCCCTGCGGTGAACCTGCTGGCAGCCGCCCGCACCTGGCTTTCGGACCTGGCCCGTACCGGATGGCAGGGCATCGACCACGAGCTGGCCGGCGGAGCGGCGCCCATCGTCTCGGCGATGCTGCCCGACCCCGAGCTGCGCCGTGCGGCCACCCTGCTCGACGGGTTCGCCGCCGAACTCGCCGCCTCCTGCCCCGGCGCGGCCCTGGACAGGATCCCCGCGCGCCGCTGGGGCGATCTGTGGGCCCGCGCCCTGCTGCTGACCATGCCGGGCGCCGCCGAGCGGCCCGCCGTCCGCGCCGCCACCGGCCGTCTGCTGCCGCTCGGCGTCGACCTGCACGAACACGGCACCGCCGCGCAGGCCCAGGTCCACGCCGTGTTCGAACCCGCCGACGGCTCCGCGCCCCGGCTGGTCCGCGCGAGCGTGTCCGTGCCCAAGCCCGACACCGTCGTCGCTGCGGGCGTCTGGCAGTTGCTGCGGCCGCACCTGTCGTTGCTCACCGCCCTCGGCGAAGGCCGGGCCATGGACCTCGACGCCATGCCCCTCACCGACGAGGGCGACCTCATCTGGGACGACACCCGCGCCCGTGCGGGCGAGCCCGCCGACGCCCTCGCCACCGCACGGGTCGTCCTGCCGACCCCCACCGCCCTGCCCACCGCACCCCTGGACCGCCACCCGGCACGCCTCGCCGAGCCGGTGTTCCTCGAGGGCTACACCCGCGGACAGGACGGCGACCTTCTCACCTTCACCGTGGCCGGACACGCGCTCCCCGTCGACACCGACCGCATCCCCACCGCGAGCCCGCTCACGCCCGAGGCCGTGGCGGCCTCCCGCGCCTGCGTCGGTCTGCTGCGCTGGGACGGCGGCGGCTTCCGCCTCCAGCCGCTGGCGGTGGAGACCACGGTGCGCAAGAAGGCCGTCGCGCTCCACGCGGGCGCGTGGGCCGGCGGCACCACCGACAAGAACGGCGTCCGGGCCGAGAAGGCCGCCACCGACGCCGTGACCGTCCTGCGCGAGCGAGCGGGAAGGCTGCTGCGGAAATGAGCGACCCCATGCCGGAAGCCGTCCCCGACGACAACCGCCGCCAGGTCCTCTACTGGCGGCTGCTGGCCCGCCTCTTCGACCCCGAGGAGCAGGCCGGTCTGGAGTCGGTGAGCCTCGCGGTCGTCGAGGACATCGGTCTGCCGCCCGCGCTGCTTGACCCGCGGACCTCCGTCGACTCGATCGTCCAGCGCCACCCGGAACTGGCCCCGGAGTTCGACGGGGTGATGGTTCCTGCCGCCGCCGCCACCACCGATACCGACACCGCCACCCCCGATACCACCACCCCCGACACCGCCACCCCCGATACCGACATGGCCACCGCCACCGGTACCAGCGACACGGACCCGGGCGCCGAGGCCGCCCCCGTGGCCGACGGCGACGGGCGTGATCGTGCGGCGGAGGTGCGGCGCGCGGCACTTGTCTCCAAGGTGCTGCTGAACGTCTTCTCCACCGGCTCGGGAGCCGTCGGTGCCGGACAGCTGTCCCGCTGGCAGAGCGACGCAGGCTGGCTGGAGCGCGCCCTGGGCCGCCGGCCGGGGGAGCTGCGCGGCGGCAGCGGCACGACGCCCGGCGCCGGCGAAGCCGTCCCCGGTCTCGGCCCGGAACTCGGCGCCATCGAAGCGGACCTCGTGCGGCGCATGCATCTGCGCGAAGTGCTCGCCGACCCCGAACTCGCCGCGCGGCTCACCCCGAGCATGTCGCTGGTCGAGCAGTTGCTGCGGGACAAGAGCAACCTCTCCGGGGTCGCCCTCGCCAACGCCAAGTCGCTGATCCGCCGCTTCGTCGACGAGGTCGCCGACGTGCTGCGCACGCAGGTGGAGAAGACCACGGTAGGCGCGCTCGACCGCTCGGTCCCGCCCAAGCGTGTGTACCGCAACCTCGACCTGGACCGCACGATCTGGAAGAACCTCACCAACTACAGCCCCGAAGAGGAACGCCTCTACGTCGACCGCCTCTACTACCGCCACACCGCCCGCAGAACGACACCGCAGCGGCTCGTCGTGGTCGTGGACCAGTCCGGCTCGATGGTCGACTCCATGGTCAACTGCACCATCCTGGCGTCGATCTTCGCCGGACTGCCCAAGGTGGACGTGCACCTCATCGCGTACGACACCCGCGCCATCGACCTCACCCCCTGGGTGCACGAGCCGTTCGAGGTGCTGCTGCGGACCAGGCTGGGCGGCGGGAACGACGGCCCCGTGGCCATGGCCATGGCCCGCCCCAAGATCGCCGAGCCCAGGAACACCGTGCTGGTGTGGATCTCGGACTTCTACGAGTTCGGCCGCTCCCAGCCGCTGTTCGAGGGCATCGAGGAAGTCCACCGCTCCGGCGTGAAGTTCATCCCCGTCGGCTCGGTGACCAGCTCCGGCCGGCAGGAGGTCAACCCCTGGTTCCGGGAGCGGTTCAAGACCCTCGGCACACCGGTGATCTCCGGCCACATCGACAAGCTCGTCCACGAACTCAAGACGTTCCTCACCTGACCCGCCCGTTTCCTGGAAAGGCCATCGGATGACCGACCTGCTGCGCGCCCCCGCCGAACTCAAGTACGCCGAGGAACTCGACTGGCTGGAGTCCGTCGACGACAGCCCCAAACCGTTCTCCTGGCGGCTGTCGCCGAAGATGGTCCGCCTGTTCGTCCTGGGCTCCGAGCGTGCCGACGGCCTCGACCGGGAGATCGCCCCGAAGTGGTTCGGCGACCGCAGCTTCGTCGAGCGCTCCATCGTCACCCTCGCCTCCGACCGCGGTCTGCTCCTCATCGGCGACCCCGGCACCGGCAAGAGCTGGCTGGCCGAGCTGCTGTCCGCCGCGATCTCCCGCAACTCCACGCTGGTCGTGCAGGGCACTGCGGGCACCACCGAGGACCACATCAAGTACTCGTGGAACGTCTCGATGGTCATCGCCAAGGGCCAGTCCCGCGAGTCGATGATCCCCTCGCCGATCATGACCGCGATGGAGACCGGCCAGATCGGCCGCTTCGAGGAACTCACCCGTTCCACCAGCGACGTCCAGGACGCGCTGATCTCGATCCTCTCCGAGAAGTACATCTCGGTTCCGGAGCTGGGCAGCGACCGGGACAGCGACAACATCGTGTTCGCCAAGCCCGGCTTCTCGGTCATCGCCACCGCCAACAGCCGGGACCGCGGCGTCAACGACCTCTCCTCGGCACTCAAGCGCCGCTTCAACTTCGTACGCATCCCGGTGGTGACGAACAAGAAGAGCGAGGCGGAGATCGTCCGCTTCCGCACCGAGGAACTGCTGCGCCGCCACCGGATCGAGCTGGAGGTCCCGCCGACCCTGCTGGACGTGCTGCTGCGCAGCTTCGCCGACCTGCGGGCCTCCTCGGCCGCCGCGGGCAGCGACGACGAGAAGCTGGAGTCCGCCCTGTCCACGGCCGAGCAGATCGGCGTCCTCGAGGACGCCGTCCTGCACAGCAACTTCTTCGGCGAGCGCGCCCTCACCGCCCACACCCTCGCCTCCTCCCTCGTCGGTTCCCTGGCCCGGCGCGCGCCGGAGGACCTCGCCATCCTCAACAAGTACCTGCACGGCGTCGTCGAACCGCGCAGCAAGGAGGAAGGGGGCTCCTGGCCGGAGTTCCTCGAGGGCGGCCGCGACGCGATCGCGACCCTCTCGTGACCGGGACCCCCGAGGGCACGTTCACCGCCCTGCGCACCCAGCTCCAGGACGCCGCCGCCGCCTTCGCCGACGGTCCCGCGGCGCTGGAGGGCATCCTGCGGGGCATCGTCGACGACGTCGAACGCGCGGTGAGCGAACCCCTGGAGATCTTCCCCGTCTGTCACCACTCACCGGCCTCGGCGATCGCCATGGCACGCCGGCTGCGTGAGAAGCAGCCGAAGGTGATCTACCTCGAGCTGTGCGAGGACATGGCGCCCCTCCTCACCGAGCTGCGCAACTGCCGGCTCCCGGTGGCGATCCAGTCCTTCGCGAGCGAGATCGAGGGCTTCCCCGCCGACTGGGCGCCGCTCTCGGTGGTCGCCCCGGTCACCGAGGCCTCCGCCGAATACCAGGTCATCGCCTACGCGCTCGACACCCCGGGCGTCGAACTCGTCCTGGTCGACCGCTCCTCGGACCATGTCTTCCAGTGGGAGACCGGACCCGACGGCGAAGGAGCCGGGTCGGCCGATCCCGACGCGCCCGAGGCGACGGAGCAGGCCGCCCTGCACGGCGACGCCGTCGGTGTGGAGATCGGCGGCCTGCGCCCGCGCTTCGCCGAACTGGAGGAGCACCTGCTGCGCCACGGCCGGGTACGGCACTGGTCGGAGTGGTGGCACCAGTACGTCGAACTGCCCCTCGGCGACAGCGACCACGACACCTACCGCCAGGTGATGCTCCTCATCGGCAGCCTCTTCCGGCGTCTCGCTCCCGGCGACCCCCGCAAGGTCCGGATCGACGAGGACCGCGAGCGGTACATGTGGACCCGGATGCGCGAGCACCTGGCCGCCACCGGCATCGATCCCGCCGACTGTCTTCATGTCTGCGGCGCCTTCCACGCCGCCAGCAGGGTCGCGGAGTTCGGGGTGCACGGCAGCGACACCTTCACCATCGGCCCGCCGAGCGGCACCACATGGCGGCACGGGCTGATCCCGTCCAGTCACGGCGCGATCGAGGCGCAGTTCGGACTCGCCGCGGGCTCGGTCTCCATCGCGGCGACGGAGTGGGCGAAGAACGTCCGGCGCACCGGCGTCCGCCCGTTCCGCCTGGAGGGCCAGGCAGGCACGAAGAAGAGCGCGAAGCCGAGGAAGGCCCTCGCCCCGACGGTCCCCGCGTCGGCCACTGGGGCCGCCGACCGGCTCACGGGCTTCCTCCAGCGGCCGCCCGCCCTGGACGCCCTCGACGAGGCCGAACTGCTCGGCTGGTCCGTCGAGATCGTGCGCGCCGCGCGCCGTAACGGCTACCTCGCCTCCACGGCCGACGCCATCGCCGTCTTCGAGACGTCGATCCTGCTGGCCGGGATGCGCGACCGCGCCAAGCCGACGCCCTACGACTTCCAGGACGCGGCCGTCACCTGCATCGAGAAGGACGCCGTACCGGGCCGGCGGGACGTGGGCCGGCTGGTCGAGATCATGATGGGCGGCGACCGCGTCGGCCAGGTCGGCTACGACGCGCTCCCGCCGCTGGCCCGCGACGTGCACGACCGGCTGGCACCACTGGATTTGAAGCTTCAGCAGCGCGGAGTGCAGCGCGCGCTGCTGGACATCGCCTCGCGGCCGGAACTCGCGCGCTGTTCCGACCTGTTGTGGATGCTGCGCCGGCTGCTGCCGCAGGGCGCGGCCCGGCCCATCATGGGCGAACGCCGCCTCGGCGAACACCCCATCCAGGAGTCCTGGGACCTGGCCCTGGGCACCCACCAGCGCGCCCTCATCGAGCTGGGCTACGAGGGCGTCAGCATCGAGCAGGTCCTCGAACAGCGGCTGCGGCGCGCCGCGTACGCCCCGCAGGCGACGGTGGCGCAGGTCCTGGAGGCAGTCGAGGACGCCACGCTCCATCTGCGCAGCCGCCGGCTCGCCGACGAACTCGGCAACCGGGCCCTGGAGGTCCTGGCGAGCGAGCGCGACGTCGACGGCGCGCCGGAGGTGCTGCGCCGGGTGCGCCGGCTGCTGGCCCACTACCGCACCGCCGAACCGGTGCTCCCGCCCTGGATCGAGTCGTTCGTCAAGACCGGCTACGCGCACTACTGCACCCTGCTGCCGACGGCGTTCACCGACGACGACGCGACCGTCCGCCAGGTCGCGGCGATGCTGGGCTTCCTGTTCGGCATGGAGGGCCTGGCGCTGTCCCTGGGCTGCGACCGCACCCAGCTCGAACTCGCCCTCGCCCAGTCCCACCCGACCGAGCCGTCCCGCACCGCGCTGCTGTGGGCGGCACAGACCCACCTGGGCACCCTGCCGAGGGCCGCCCTGCGGGAGCGCTGCGCGGAACTGCTCGGCAACCCGCTGGTGGTGCCCGCCTACCCGCGGTACCTCAGCGGGTTCGTGCACGCCCTGGAACCGGTTCCGGGCCTGGCCGACTTCGTCGTCGAGGCCGTGTCGAACGCGTTCGCCCGGCTTCCGGACGCGGTGCTGCTTCCCTGGCTCCCGACGCTCATCAGTACGCTGCGGGCCGGCGGCGCCGAACACGCGCCGCTGCTGATCCGCGAGGCGGGCCGGGTCTTCCCCGCCCGGCTCGCCGAACTGGACGCGTGGGTACCGCCGTGGCGCTTGCCGCTCGAACCGCGGGGTCTGCCGGTGGAGTCGGAGGCCGACACCGGGGGCGGTCTGCCGCTCCTCGCCGCGCACCCGGTGGCCTGCGACGCGCTGGCGGACCTGCTGGGCTGCGAGGGGACGTGGGAGAGCCCCGATGCCGGGTCGCGCGGAGCGGCCCTGCTCGCCCGGTATCCGCAGACCGCGCGGGCGTTGGAGGCGCTGCAGGCTGTCAGCTGACCGGCAGAGCCCTCACCAGGGCACGCAGGGTGCTCTCGGCCAGGGCCGGGTTGGCGGCGGCGTGGAAGGCGAGCTCCTCGTCGTCGAGGAGTTCCGCCAGCAGGGAGGGCGGCAGGTTCGGGTGACGGGCGAACGCCGCCCGGACGGCGGGTTCGGGGTCCCGGGTGAGGCGCGCCACGGTGGCCGACGGGGTCCCGGGATCGCGGGCGGCGAGAGCCCGGACGGCGGGATCCTCGTCGTCGGCGTGGGCGGCCAGCCCGTACGTCGGGAAGCCGGGCCGGGTGACGAGGTGGGCGCGCTCGCTCCCGGTGTACTCCAGGAAGCTGCGCAGCAGGAGGGCCGCCGGGACGTGCGGTTGGTTCTGGGCCAGCAGGACGCGGACGCCGAGGTCGTCGTCGGCGGCGAGCCGGGCCACGAGGTCGGGCGGCAGGGTGCGCTCCCGCGCCGCCTTCCGGCGCAGCACCGGGTGACCGGACAGCGCGTCCCGGCGGACGGCCTCGGGGTCTCGCGGGAACAGCCGCTCGGGGTAGAAGCAGAACGGCCCGTCCAGGGGGACCTCGTAGTCGATCGCGGCCCGTTCCTCCTCGGTCCACGCGGGGTGCAGGGACACGGACAGCCGGACCCCCGGGTCGGGATCGGCCGCGAGGACGCGGAGCTCGTCGTGGTCGAGGTCGCGGTGGCGGGCCACCGTCCGGCGTACCTCGGGTTCGGGATCGGCGACCAGCGCGCGGCGTTCGACGGGACCGAGGTCCGTGCGGCGCGCGATGTGCCACCGGACCTCGGGGTCGGGATCGCCGGCCAGCAGGACCACGACGTCGGGCGGGAGACTCGGGTTGGCCGCGATCATCTGTCGGTCCGCGGGACCGGCCGGAGCGGTGAGCACGCTGTCCACGACGGCCCGGCTGAGGGCGTCGTGGAGCAGTGCGCCGGCGCGGGCGTGGCAGGACCGGTCGGGCAGCACGCTCTCCACCCACACCGGATCTTCGTGGCGCAGCCGGTGCCGCGCCCGCCTGCGCACCTCGTCGTCGGGGTCCGCCAGCAGCGCGGCCCGCGTCTTCGCGTCCTGCCATCCCCACATGTCGACCCCCCAGGCGCGGACCTTCGCGTCCGGATGCGTGGCCATGGAGCGGCGCAGCGTGAGGGAGAACTGCCGGTAGAAGGTGCCGCCCAGGTGCTCCGGATCGAAGGTGTTCATCATGCGGACGACGGCGTCGTCGGGCAGCGGCCGGGGCTCGGCGGGGGCGGTCACCCGGGGCGCCTCGGCGAGGTGGGCGTGCACGAACCAGTGCGGATCGTCCACCAGTCGCACCCGCTGGGCCGGGGCGACGTGCGGATTGCGGGCGAAGAAGCTGCGGGTGCGGTGGTCGGGATGTCCGATGACGGCGTCGACGACCGCCTCGGGCAGCACCCGGTCACGGCACAGCACCATCCGTACGGCGAGTGGCGCGTTCGCCAGCAGATGCAGCAGGACGTCCTGCGGAGCCGAGGGGTTCAGGGCGACTCCGGCCAGGCGCCGGGTGGCGTGATCGGCGTCCTCCCAGATCTGCTCGGGTGTCGGCATGCGTGGAATCCCCCCAGGTCACGACCGGGCCCCCTGTCGAGGACAGGGGGCCCGTGACCTTAACCGCCCGGCCGGATGGAGGGCCAGGAGTCCGTGCTACCGGCGCCGGTAGCCGACCGTGAGGACGCCGTTGACCTTGGCCGGGGCGGCACTGCCGTAGACCACCTCCCCGCCGGACTTCTTCCAGATCTTGACGAGGAAGGTGTCCGGGCTGTCCGTCACCGTGACGCGGAAGCCGTAGCCGCTCTTGCCGCCGACCGTGCCCGAGCCCTCGAGGACGGCCGTGGAGCCGGAGACGACGAGCCAGTCGAGGCCGGTGGAGCGGAACTTGACGTGGGCCTGCTTGAAGTCGAAGGCGACTCCTCCGGCCGGGGCGGCGGCCCCCGGCAGGTAACCGGCCGTGAGCGAGAAGAACGCCGGACCCGTCAGCTTCGGACCCGCCTTGGCGGTGACGGTGCCCGCGCCCACCACCGGTCCGGCGGCCCGGTCGTACACGATCAGCTCGGGGAGCGTCGTGGTGGCCGAGGCGCCGTCGTCGTCGGTGACGGTGATCACCGGACGGTGGATGCCCGCCGAGGTGTAGGTGTGCTCGGCACGGCAGCCGGACGCGGCGACCGTGCCGGTGGTCGGCTTGCCGCCGTCCTTCCAGTCGATCACGCAGGTGTGGGTGTCACCGGCGCCCGGGTCTCCGAAGCGGACGGTGACGGCCGTACCGCGGCCGGCCGGCACCGGGCCCGAGGGGCCGGTGGCGGACGTGATGGCGGGGGGCGCGTTCGTCACCGTCACCACGGCCGTGTCGGTGCTGCGACCGCCGGTCAGGGTGAGGGTGTAGGCGCCGTCGTCGGTGCAGGTGACCGTGGTGCGGGCGGCGGCGGGGTCCTCGACCGTGCAGGGCGCGCCCTTCTCGACGCTCCATCGTGCGCCGCCCGCCCCGGAGACCGTGCCGCCGATCGTGATCGCGGCGCCTTCGACGCCCTCGGCATCCGGACCGGCGTGGACGATGCTGACCGGGTCGACGCTCGTGAGGGTGGGCACCACCTTCTCGATCAGGCCGTCGGCGTCGAACTCCAGCTTGTCGACGGTGGTTTCGCGGTGGGTGCCGTCACCGCCGGGGATGGCGAAGCGGTGGTAGGCGATGTACCAGTCGTCCGTTCCCGGCACCTGGACGACCGAGTGGTGGCCGGTGCCCTTGATGCCGAGGGAGAGGTCCTTCTCCAGGATCACGCCGCGCTCGGTCCAGGGGCCGGTGGGCGAGGGGCCGGTGGCGTAGGCGACGCGGTAGTTCTCGTCCCGGGTGTCGTTCTCCGACCACATGAAGTAGTAGGTGCCCTGGCGCTTGACGACGAAGCTGCCCTCGTTGTAGCCGCTCGGGGTGATGTCGGTGATCTTCGAGGCGTCGAAGGAGACCATGTCGTCGCCGAGCGGGACGACATAGGCGTGGCCGTTGCCCCAGTAGAGGTACGACCGGCCGTCGTCGTCGGTGAAGACCGCCGGGTCGATCATCTGGCCGCTGTACTGGCCGGCCTTGAGCAGCGGCTTGCCGAGGGCGTCGGTGAACGGGCCGGTGGGCGAGTCGGAGACGGCGACACCGATGTTGGCGTCGGCGCAGAAGTAGAAGTAGTACTTCCCGTTCCTCTCGGCGATCGCCGGCGCCCACGCCCTGCTGTCCGCCCAGCTCACGTCCGGCCCCAGGTCGAGGATGACACCGTGGTCCGTCCAGTGCACCAGGTCGGTCGACGAGTACGCCTTGAACTGCGTACCGCTCCAGCCCTCGAAGCCGTCGGTCGTCGGGTACAGGTAGAAGGTGTCGCCGAAGCGCACGATGTTCGGGTCGGCGTCGAGACCCGGCAGCACCGGGCTCTTCATGACCAGCGCCGACACGGTCCAGGTGCGCCTGGTGCCGTCCGAGCCGGTCACCTCGTACGTCACCGGCTTGCTGAAGTCGTGCACGCTGCCCGAGGCGGGGCTGATCGCCGCGCCGTGGGCGAGGGTGAACTCCGGTGCCAGCGCGGTGAGGTCGGTGCCCTCCTCGAGCGGCAGCGTGATCTTGCCGTGCGCGTTGTCGAGGAGTGCGTCGACCTTCAGCGCGGGGTGCGTGGCCTTGGCGACGCCCGCGGTGTTGCCGCTGAGCTCCATGACCTCCGCGGCCGACAGGGCCCGGTCGTAGACGCGGAAGTCGTCGACCTCGCCGCCGAAGTACGGGTCGGCCGCGTACAGGGAACGCCCGATGTAGCCGGAGTAGTCCTTGTTCGCGTCGTACAGCTCGGACGGCTTGACGGTGGTCGTCGTGCGGGCCGCCTCGACTCCGTCGACGTAGAGGACCATCACGCCGGTCGAGCCGTCGAGGGTGACCGTGACGTGCCGCCACTCGCCGGGGGTGAGCTGTGAGCCGGCCGTCAGCTTCGACTCGGCCGACCAACTCGCCTTCGTGATGGCGGAGTACAGGCTGGAGCCGCCGTTGGAGGGGGTGGCGAAGAGGTACTTGTCGCTGTCGGGGCCGAGCCCGAACAGCCACTGGAAGGAGGAGCCGCCCTTCCACTTGGCGTACGTGGAGACGGTGACGCTGCCGGCGCCCTTGAGCACGCCGTTCGGGATCTTGACGTACGGGGAGGTGGCGGTGTCGCCGGACATCTTGAACGAGCCGCCGTCCACGCCGGTCCCGAACGCGGGCGTGCGGACGTAGGTGCCGTGGTTGCCGTGGCCGCTGGAGTCGACGGCTGTGTTGCCGGACGTCTCGTCGAAGCCGTAGTGCAGCAGCAGGTCGGCGGGCACGTCGGCGCCCTCCTCGGAGACCGTCACACGGGCCCGGACGGGAAGTGCGGCGCCGTCGGGCAGGCTTCCGGTCACCGTGAACGTGCCGGCCTGCGCGTACGCGGAGGCCGGGACGTCGTCCCAGGCCACCGTGACCGGGCGGGCGACACCGTCGGCGTAGGTGGCGATCACGGTCGCGGGCAGCACCGGGGCCTGGCCGATCCGCGTCTTCACCGACACGTCCTCGACGCTCTCGACCAGCTGGTCCGGCTGGTAGGCGCGCAGCAGCCGGTCGTACTCGGCCTGGGTGACCGGCAGGACGGTGCCGTGCCGGGGCCTGGCCGGCAGGTCGTAGTCGGTGGACGGGGTCCAGACGCCGGAGGCGAGGTCCGTGGTCTCGAACGGGAGGTAGCCGCGGCCGCCGAACTCGTCGAGGAACGCGTACCACTTCTCCTCGGTGTTGGACTTGAACACCAGCGGCCCCTCGGCCGCGTTCATCGCGCCCTTGCCGATGCCCTCGGCGACCGCGTCCCAGGAGAGGTTCAGCAGCGAGTCGCTCTTCTCCTCGAAGATGAACTTGCTGTTGGGGGTGGAGGAGGTGTTGTTGCGCTCGTCCTTCGACAGGCGGAAGTACGTGCCGTCGTGCTGGATGACCGTGGAGTCGATGACCGAGTAGCCGCGGTCGATCCACACCTTGGGCTCGCTGAACGTGTAGAAGTCGCGGGTCGTGGCGTACATCATCCGGTTGTACGTGTCGCCGGAGTGCGCCGCGTTGTCGTAGAGCTTCGACGCCCAGAAGACCACGTACTCGCCGAGGTCGGTGTCGTAGTACGCCTCGGGCGCCCAGGTGTTGCCGGCGCTGTCGGGGGAGACCTTCACCAGGCGCTGGTCCGTCCAGTGGACGAGGTCGGTGGACTCCCAGACCATGATGGACTTGCTGCCGGTGCGCTGGGCGGCGTCCCAGTCGCCGTTGCCGTAGATCCTGAGATCGGTGGCGATCTGGTAGAACTTGTCGCCCTCGGGGGAGCGGATGATGAACGGGTCGCGCAGACCCCGCTCACCGAGGGTGGAGGTCAGGACGGGCTGCTCGTCGTTGAGCTCCCGCCACTTCAGCGGGTCGTTGCCCTTGCTGAGCGCGGCGTAGAGCTGCTCGCCGTCGGCTGTGCCCTCGCCGGTGAAGTAGCTGAACATGTAGCCCTCGAGGGCTTCCCTGACGGGGAGTTCGGGAACCTTCGCCGTGAACACCCGGGTCGCCTTCGCCGCGCCCTTGATGACCGTCGCGGTCAGGTCGACGGCGGCGGCGCCGCTTCCGTGCGCGGGGCGGTGGACCACGCCGTCGGCCGAGACGACGTCCGCTCGCGCGGAGGCCCAGGTGACGTCGGTGCCGTAGGCGCCGGTCGCCGGAAGGCCGAGGTTGCCGCGCACGTCCTCGAGGTTGTGGACCGTGAGGGCGTCGGCGGCCTGCCGGGCGGCGGTCGCGTCGTCGAAGGCGGCGAGGACCGTGACGTCGAACGACTTGGTGGCCGTGACCGTCCCCTTCCTGAGGGTCGCGGTGAGCGTGGCGTGGCCGTCGGGCTCGCCCGCGGCGGGGCGGGTCACCTTGCCCGCGTCCGACACCAGGGCGGTGTCGTCGCTGGCCCAGCTGATCGTGGCGCCGCCGGCCGTGCCGGTCGTCGGCAGGTCCAGGTCGGCGACGACGGCGCCGGTGTCCCCGAGGTCCAGGGCGGCCTTGTCGTCGGCGACGCCCTGCGTGGCCACGGGGAGGGCGAGCTGCTCCACGTCCGAGGCGGACAGCGCGTGGTCGTACACCCGGAAGTCGCGGAGGTCGCCCTTGAAGAGCTTGTCGCCGGAGTACACCGACTTGCCGAGGTAGTTGGCGGTGGTGATGCCGGAGCCGATGGCGCCGGGCGTGATGGTGACCGACGTGTTGCGGGCGACCTCGACGCCGTCCTCGTACAGCACGCCGGTGGTGCCGGACTGCGTGTAGGTGAGGTGCTTCCACACCGAGCGCGTCAGGTTGTGGGAGTCGGCGGGCCTGGTGGTCTGTTCCGTCGACCAGTTGCCGGTGGCGATCGAGGTGCGCAGCGAGTTGCCCGTGGTGAACAGGTAGCCGTTGCCGTTGCTGCCGCTGGAGTTGCCGAAGCCGTACAGGAAGTACGGCGTGGACTGGGCGGCGTCGATGCGCACGTCCATGGCGACGCTGATCGCGTCCATGTCCTTCAGGACGTCGTTCGGCATCTTGACGTAGGTGTCGGTGCCGTTGAAGGCGAGACCCTGGCCGGTGGACGACCAGCCGGCGGTGCCGGCCACCGTGGCGTCGCGGCCGTGGCCGGAGGCGTCGGTGACCGTGGTGCCGGACGTGGCGTCCAGTTTGTACCAGAGGGCCAGGCCGTCGGTGACGTCGGCGGCCTCGCCGGCCTGGACCGGGGTGGCCGCCCCGGCGAGGCCGACGAGCAGGGACGTGGCGGTCAGTGCGGCCAGTCGCCCGGCCCCCCGTCTCGCACGGTCGCCGAGTCGATGTCTGTGCGTCATGGGGGGACCGCCGTTTCAACCGTGTGACGTGATGTTGCGAGAGTGTCAAACGGTGTTCATGGCCGCGTCAAGAGTTCTCGAACAATGTCCGACAGGTCGAACAAGCTGGGGTGGGTCGCAAGGCCCTCTGTGCAGCGCCGTGTTGACGATTCCAGCCATGCGGTGAGCGCCCACCACCAGTGCAGGGCGGCCGGTGGGCCGTCACCGTCCGCCAGGGACGCCGAGGTGATCTGCGGAGCCGGCCGAGCCGGTGGCGGACGGTGTCGGAGTGGGTGAACAGCGCCGCAGCGGTCTATGGGCATCCGCAACGCCCTGGACTACACCGGCGACTCGCTCAGCCGGACCGCCGCCATCCACCGGATCCTCGACTCGAGCGCGGGCCCGCTGATCGCCGTACGCCTCGACGTCCTCACCCGCAAGACCCTCGGCGGCCTCCAGTCCGGCCTCTGCGGCCGCGTCCTCGACGCCGCAGGGAACCTGTGCCCGGTCTGTACGCGGCCGGAGAGGCCGCCGGCTTCGGCGGTGGCGGAATCCCCGGCTACCGCTTCCTCGAGGGCACGTTCCTCGGCGGCTGCCTGTTCTCCGGGCGCCAGGCGGGACGGGCAGCGGCCGCGGCGACCGCGGGACCTGACCCGGCGTCGAACGCAGTCGAATGTAGTCGGACACGGTCCGATCGAGCGAGACATGCGCCGAGTGGCCCGACTCACATGGCCAACCAGGTCACGCACCGACACGATGGTCCTCGTCACCGCCAGGCTGAAGGGGTCCCGGATGTTCCGCAAGGTGCTGGTCGCCAACCGTGGTGAGATCGCGATCCGTGCGTTTCGCGCCGGCTATGAGCTGGGCGCGCGCACGGTCGCGGTCTTCCCGCACGAGGACCGCAACTCACTCCACCGGCAGAAGGCCGACGAGGCGTACGAGATCGGAGAGCAGGGGCACCCGGTGCGCGCCTACCTCTCCGTCGAGGAGATCGTCGGCGCCGCGCGCCGGGCGGGCGCCGACGCCGTCTACCCGGGCTACGGGTTCCTCTCCGAGAACCCCGAACTCGCGCGTGCCTGCGAGGAGGCGGGCATCACGTTCGTCGGCCCCGACGCGCGCACCCTCGAACTGACGGGGAACAAGGCGAGCGCGGTGGCGGCGGCCCGCGCGGCGGGTGTGCCCGTGCTCGGCTCGTCCGCGCCCTCCAACGACATCGACGAACTGGTCAGGGCCGCCGAGGAGATCGGCTTCCCCCTGTTCGTCAAGGCGGTCGCCGGAGGCGGCGGACGGGGCATGCGCCGCGTCGAGGACCCGGCCGTGCTGCGCGAGTCCATCGAGGCGGCCTCCCGCGAGGCCGCGTCCGCTTTCGGAGACCCGACCGTCTTCCTGGAGAAGGCCGTCGTCGACCCGCGCCACATCGAGGTGCAGATCCTCGCCGACGGCGAAGGCAACGTCATCCACCTCTTCGAGCGCGACTGCTCGGTCCAGCGCCGTCACCAGAAGGTGATCGAGCTGGCACCCGCGCCCAACCTCGCCCCGGAGCTGCGCGACCGGATCTGCGCCGACGCGGTCCGCTTCGCCCGTGAGATCGGCTACCGCAACGCCGGTACCGTCGAGTTCCTCCTCGACCCCGCGGGCCACCACGTCTTCATCGAGATGAACCCGCGCATCCAGGTCGAGCACACGGTGACCGAGGAGGTCACGGACGTCGACCTGGTCCAGGCCCAGCTGCGCATCGCCGCCGGCGAGACCCTGGCCGACCTCGGTCTGTCCCAGGAGACGGTCACCCTGCACGGTGCCGCCCTCCAGTGCCGGATCACCACCGAGGACCCCGCCAACGGCTTCCGCCCCGACACCGGCCGCATCAGCGCCTACCGCTCGCCCGGCGGCTCCGGCATCCGCCTCGACGGCGGCACCACCCACGCGGGTACCGAGATCAGCGCGCACTTCGACTCGATGCTGGTCAAACTGACCTGCCGGGGACGGGACTTCGAGACCGCGATCAAGCGGGCCCGGCGTGCCGTGGCCGAGTTCCGGATCCGTGGCGTGTCCACCAACATCCCCTTCCTCCAGGCCGTCCTGGACGACCCGGACTTCCAGGGCGGACGCGTCACCACGTCGTTCATCGAGCAGCGCCCGCACCTGCTCACCGCACGCTCCTCGGCCGACCGCGGCACCAAGCTGCTGACCTATCTCGCCGACGTCACGGTGAACAAGCCGCACGGTGAGCGGCCCGCGCTGATCGACCCGGTCACCAAGCTGCCGCCGCTGCCCGACACCGAGCCGCCCGCGGGTTCCCGCCAGGACCTGATCCGGCTCGGGCCCGAGGGCTTCGCCCGCGCGCTGCGCGAGTCGCCGACCATCGGTGTCACGGACACCACCTTCCGCGACGCCCACCAGTCCCTGCTGGCCACCCGGGTCCGCACCAAGGACCTCCTCGCCCCGGCCCCGCTGGTCGCCCGCACCCTGCCCCGGTTGCTGTCCCTGGAGTGCTGGGGCGGCGCCACCTACGACGTCGCCCTGCGCTTCCTCGCCGAGGACCCGTGGGAGCGGCTGGCGGCCCTGCGCGAGGCCGTCCCCAACATCTGCCTCCAAATGCTGCTGCGCGGCCGCAACACCGTCGGCTACACGCCCTACCCGACCGAGGTGACCGACGCCTTCGTGCAGGAGGCCGCCGCCACCGGGATCGACATCTTCCGCATCTTCGACGCGCTCAACGACGTCGGCCAGATGCGGCCCGCGATCGACGCCGTACGGGAGACGGGGACGGCCGTCGCCGAGGTCGCCCTCTGCTACACCTCCGACCTGTCCGACCCGAACGAGCGGCTCTACACCCTCGACTACTACCTCCGCCTGGCCGAGCAGATCGTCGAGGCGGGCGCCCACGTCCTGGCCGTCAAGGACATGGCGGGTCTGCTGCGCGCCCCGGCCGCCGCGAAGCTCGTGTCGGCGCTGCGCCGCGAGTTCGACCTGCCGGTGCACCTGCACACCCACGACACCGCTGGCGGTCAGCTCGCCACCTACCTGGCGGCGATCCAGGCCGGCGCGGACGCCGTCGACGGGGCCGTGGCCTCCATGGCGGGTACCACCTCGCAGCCCTCGCTGTCGGCGATCGTCGCCGCGACCGACCACTCCGAGCGGCCCACCGGCCTCGACCTCCAGGCCGTCGGCGACCTCGAGCCGTACTGGGAGGGTGTCCGGAAGATCTACGCCCCCTTCGAGGCGGGCCTGGCCTCCCCGACCGGACGCGTCTACCACCACGAGATCCCCGGCGGACAGCTCTCCAACCTGCGCACCCAGGCCGTCGCGCTCGGCCTCGGCGACCGCTTCGAGGACATCGAGGCGATGTACGCCGCCGCCGACCGCATCCTCGGCCACCTGGTGAAGGTCACCCCGTCCTCCAAGGTGGTCGGCGACCTCGCCCTGCACCTGGTCGGCGCCGGAGTGTCCCCGCAGGACTTCGAGGCCTCGCCCGACCGCTACGACATCCCCGACTCCGTCATCGGCTTCCTGCGCGGCGAACTCGGCACCCCGCCCGGCGGCTGGCCCGAGCCGTTCCGCAGCAAGGCGCTGCAGGGCCGCGCGGCGGCCAAGCCCGTGCAGGACCTGACCACCGAGGACCGCGAGGGCCTGGAGAAGTCCCGCCGCAGCACCCTCAACCGGCTGCTCTTCCCCGGCCCGACGCGCGACTTCGAGACCCACCGCCAGGCCTACGGCGACACCAGCGTGCTCGACAGCAAGGACTTCTTCTACGGTCTGCGTCCGAGCAAGGAGTACGCCGTCGACCTCGAGCCGGGCGTCCGGCTCCTGATCGAGCTCCAGGCCGTGGGCGAGGCCGACGAGCGCGGCCTGCGCACGGTCATGTCCTCCCTGAACGGCCAACTGCGGCCCATCCAGGTCCGGGACAAGGCGGCGGCCTCCGACGTACCGGTGACCGAGAAGGCCGACCGCGCCGACCCCGGGCATGTCGCCGCGCCGTTCGCGGGCGTGGTCACCCTCGCGGTCGCCGAGGGCGACGAGGTGGAGGCCGGCGCGACGGTCGCCACCATCGAGGCGATGAAGATGGAAGCCACGATCACGGCTCCGCGGGCCGGCACGGTGTCGCGGCTGGCCATCAACCGGATCCAGCAGGTCGAAGGCGGTGACCTGCTGGTCGAGGTGGGATGACCTCACGGGCCGCGGACGGTCACTCGCCCGCGGCCACGTACGGGTCGTCAGGGTCGTCCGCGCGTCCTCCCGGCCCGACAGGTCCACCGTCACTCCGTGGGGCTCCGGAGTCCGCCGTATCCGCTTCGCCATCGCCTCCGACAGGTAACACTCACCAACTCCCGCCGACGGTCCGCCCGGAACCGCTGCCCGTGCGGGCAGCAGGTCTGCCCCTGCGTCCGGTGACGCGCGCCGGGCCGACCGCTAACGTCCGTCCGTGAACAACTGCACTGTGCCGCGGCGGCCGTCGACCCCTCGTCCGGAGACCGCCGCGTGAGCGACGAGCCCGCCGTCGAGACCCCTGCGTACGAGGCCGCCACCGCTCCCGGTGTCCTCGCCCCCGAGATGCCCGCCCCGCAGGCGCCGGCCCCGCGAACCCCCGCCCCGCGCCCCCGCCGGCGCGGTCCGGGCCCCTTCACCCTCCTGGTGCTGCCGGGTCTGGTCACCCTCACCACCGTCGCCGGGTTCCTCGCCCTGACCGGTGGGCTCCCCGACGACTGGAGCCCCGGGGAGAGCACACCGCAGGACGCCGCCGGCGGCGTCGACGAGACCTACGGACCCTGGCTGCGCGAGTCCGCCGACGCCTGCACGGTCGTCACCCCGTCCACCCTCGCCGCGCAGATCGACCAGCTCACCGGCTGGAGCAACGACAGCGCCACCACCTCCGGCGCGCAGGGCATCGCCGCCTTCACCGCCGCCGCATGGAAGACCTGGGGCAAGGACGACGACGGCAACGGCCGCTCCTCACCGAGCGATCCGGCCGACGCCATCATGGCGCTGGGGCGCCAGGACTGCTCCCTGGCCCAGGAGGTCACCGGCCTCAGAACCGACGGCACGGTCAACGGCGAACTCGTCGACCTCACCCTCGCCGCCTACGCGGTCGGCACGGACGCCGTGAAGAAGGCGGGCGGTGTCCCCGCCGCGGCACAGACCTACCTCGGCGAGGTCAAGGCCCTGTTCGCGAAGTACGAGGCCTTCGACCGGCAGGACACGAGCGGCGGCGGCGTCCTGGCCGACGCGATCCTGGCACCGCCCGTCACCACGCTCACCGTCACCTCTCCCTACGGCTCCCGCCAGCACCCCCTCACCGGCGTCACCAAGCTCCACACCGGCGTGGACTTCGGCGCACCCCAGGGCGCCCAGGTCTCCGCGGCCCGCGACGGCACGGTCGTCTTCG
Organism: Streptomyces rishiriensis; assembly: GCF_030815485.1. Classification (NCBI taxonomy): domain Bacteria; kingdom Bacillati; phylum Actinomycetota; class Actinomycetes; order Kitasatosporales; family Streptomycetaceae; genus Streptomyces; species Streptomyces rishiriensis. The sequence continues at coordinate 7,702,820 of NZ_JAUSWV010000002.1, forward strand.
CGGCCATGACCACGGCCTACGGCAACCGGGTCGTCGTCGACCACGGCACGATCGAGGGCAAACGGCTCCAGACGACGTACAGCCACCTGTCCGCCATCGGCGTCACCGTGGGCGGGTCCGTGCGGACCGGGACCCCGCTCGGGCGGGTCGGCTCCACCGGCCTGTCCACCGGCCCCCATCTGCACTTCGAGGTGATCTACGACGGCTACTACGCCGACCCCCTGCCCTGGCTGGCGCCGAACGGCTGACGGCGCCTCACGAGGACGGGCGCCACGCCGGCTCAGAGCGCGAGACGGCTGCCGACCGACCGGGCGACCTCGGTGTGGGAGAGGTACTCCACGATGCTGTGGGCCCGGTCGCGGGCGTTGATGACGGCGAGGTCGGTCAGGCCGTCCGCCCAGTCGTCGGCCAGCGGGCAGCCGATGGCGACCGCGTCGTTGGGGCACCACACGTTGAGCCAGTCCGCGACCACGTCGGGACGCTTGGGCCCGCCCACGAGAAGCCTGCGGTACACACTGTCCAGCCCGAGAGGACTGCCGGCCGTGGTCAGATGGACGACGCTCACCCCGGGAGACAGCCGTGTGGCGAGGTCCAGGCCGACGACCGTGCCCAGGCTGTGACTGACGAGAACCACCTCGCCCGAGTCCGGCACCGCCTCGAGCACACAGTCCAGGACCTCCTCCCGGACGGGCCGGGCGTCGTCGAGGTACGCGGCCACGTCACGGAAGATCAGCGCGATGGCCCATGCGTCGAGGTCGCTCCTGGCGGCCAGCCAGCTCAGCCTCTTCTGGAGGGCGCCGACGAGGTCGCCCAGGCCGAAGCCCTCGGTGGCCGGTTGCCGCTCCCGGGGCATGTTCCACTTCAGGGCCGCCTCGCCGATGAGCTCCTCGTAGACCGCGCGGGCGGACGGAGCGGAGGGCGCGACCACCTCCGCCGCCGTGGCGGTCGGCGCCTCGACCACGTGGGGGACGGCCTCGTGCGCGGTGAGGGCCTGCGCCAGCCTGTCGCCGTAGTAGGGGAACCAGACGTCCGCCGGGTCGACGGGAGGAAGCCCGGCGCGGACGAGCCCCTGGTTGAGCCCGGCCGCCCACGCGCGGCGCAGCTTCTCGGGGTCCTTGCCCTCCTGGGAACGACCGTGCAGGAAGACCAGGTGCCGCTCGCCGCCGAACGCGCCGCCCCGGGCGCGCAGGCCCGCCCGCGCGGCGGCCCGCTCGGGTGCCGGTGGCTGCGCGGCGACGACAACGGGTGCCGCGGCGGGAGCGGCGGCCCGGGCCTGGGCCAGGCCCGCCTCGGGACCGAGTTCGTCCAGCGGTGACGGCGGCGGGGAGGTGCGCGGGAGCGCCGCGAGGTGCTTCAGGATCGAGCTGATGCGCACGCCCTCGTTGGCCACCCAGTCGATGGCGTCGTCGCCGTCCCCGGGGCGCCAGACCTGCCCGTCCTGGCGCAGGACGCGGCCCTGGTCGTCCGTCCTGGGCACCCCGCTGTGATGGAGCGCGACGACCTCCCACTGGTCGTTGAAGACCGGCGAGCCGGAGTTTCCGGGTTCGGTGTCCGTCCTGTAGTGGAGGAAGTCGTCGAGGCGCGTCTGGAGCATGTTGTCGCGTACGGCGATCTCCTTCAGACGGCCCATCGGATGGCCGATGACGTTGACGGGCTCGCCGATCACCAGCTTTCCCGTCCGGACGCTGAGCCGGTTCCAGCCGAACGTCTCCCCGGGGGGCCGCCCGTCCGGGCCGGAGGCGACGAACACCAGCGCGAAGTCGAGGCGTTCGTCCGCCGCGAAGAAGGCGTCGGGGTCGAGCTCCAGCCGGATCGGCGTCTGGGGTGTGTTGTCGACGGTGACCTGCGCGTCGAACTCCACGAAGCACTGCCGGGAGGCGTCCGCGTCGGTGAGGACGTGATGGTTGGTCATCAGCAGGCTCGGCGAGACGAGGAAGCCGGTGCCGAGCGGCAGTTCACGGCCGTTCTCCCGGACCGAGATGCGGGCGACGGTACGTGCGGCCCGGCTGCCGCGCGGCAGGAAGCTCCAGGCCTGGAGCTCCTTGGACACCCCGAGGATGCGTTCGTACGCCGCCGTCGCGGCCAGCGGCTCCGCGCGGACGGCCTCCACCACCATGGCGGGAGACACCGCGTGCCGCTCCAGCAACCGGGCCGCGCGGGCCGCGAGTGCCTCCTCGGAGTCCGGGAAGGCGACCCCGGCGTCCTGCTGCCGTTCGACCGCGCGCCGCTCGTCGCCGGCCGCGCCGTACCGTGCGGCGGCCGCCGCGATCTGGCGCTCCCGCTCATCGCGGGACCTGTCCGTCGCAGCCATGTCGGTTCACCGTCCTTCAGGCCGTACCGGCCGCTCGGAGGCGAGGACGTACGGTGTCCGGCCGGGGGGCGCCGTGCGGCGCGTCGCCGCTCGCTCATCACCTTGCCCCTGTCCTGCACGGAAACTGCGCAGGCCCCGTGGACAACGGCCACGGCGCGAAGAAGCGAGGAAGCGAAGAAGCGAAGAAGTCGAAGCCCGCGGCGACCGCCCGCCCCGGCCGATGGGCCGGGGTCGTTGCGGGCCGCCGACGGTGGCCGGCCGAGCCCGCCTCCGAGGCGCAAATACCATCAAAACACTTCGGAATACCATGGTATGAGAGGCGTCGCCCGCCCGCACGTCGAGGACCGGACCGGCGCCGTGTCACCGGTGTCTTCGATGCCCGGCCGCACCCTTACGGCCTTGCCGGCCGCGGAGGCGGGGCTTCGGCTGGTGCCCCTTGCGCCGCTTGCCCGACCGGTTCACGGCCGTCTGCGCACGCGCCTGGGCGGGCGGCCCGGCTTGCCGCAGACTCTCCATCGTGTTCTCGATCGCGTGCAACTCCTCCTCGGCACGCCCCGGTTCCTCCGCGTCGAGCCGGGCGAACGCGGAACGCGCCTGCTCGTGCGCGCGCAGCACCTTGGCACGGGGGCGGCCCCGGCCTCCGTACGACTGGGCCAGTACCGCCTGTGCCCGGGCCCTGTTGAACCTGAGCCGCCAGGCGCGTACGTCCAACTCGTCGTACAGCGTCAGTGCCCGGCGGGCGGCCGCCTCGGCCCGTCCGCAGGTCTGCCGGATCGCGGGTCCGGCACGCCGGGGCCGGCCCGTCCAGCGCGAGCAGAACCTCCGCCTCCAGACAGCTCGTCCAGGCCTCGTGGACGCGGTTGGCCCACCGGTCCTCCTTGCGCATCCCCTCGTACTGTTCCAGTGCCTGCTCGACGCTCTCCAGAACCTTGAGCAGGTCCTCCGGCCGGCTCTCCGCCGGACGCGCCCGCGCTCTGCCGAGATGCGCCTCCGCCAGCCGGCCCGGCGCGAGGGCGTGCTGCGGCCGGACCGCCTCGCGGTACTCGCCACCCGGAAGGTGTGCCGGTCCTCCGAGAGGTCGTAACTGCCCTCGTGACGCACGTAGGCGCGGGCCGTCACCGCGGAGCCCTCCGGTCCGACGCAGTGACCTGCGGTGAGGACGAGTTCCGGTGTCAGCAGATACTTGTCCGATCCCCCTGCGGGGCGGGCAACTCGATCACCCGGGATCGGCGGGGGCGTCGGCGCGCACCCCCTCGTCCTGTCGGCCTAGTGTGGGAAGAGGGGTGACTCTTCGTCCGGGCCGACATGGAGGAGAACCGTGATGAGCAAGGTCGCCACCAACACCTTCCAGACGTATCGAGCGGTCGCCAGTTTCGAGCGGGCCAGGGAGATAGCCCGCACGACGTCACCGTTCACCATCGAGATCCGCTTCCTCGGCGGACTGACGGGCACTCAGCAGGACGCCTTCGCCGCGGCTGCCGACCGTTGGGCCAAGGTCGTCGTCGGGGACCTGGACACCGCGCTCGTCAACGGCGACGTCATCGACGACCTGCTCATCGAGGCCGAAGGGGTCACGATCGACGGTCCCGGCCGCGTCCTGGGGATGGCCGGCCCCACCGACTTCCGTGACGACTCCGCGCAGTTCGGCGCGTTCCTGCCGGCGAAGGGCGTGATGAGGTTCGACTCCGCCGACCTCACCCGGATGGAGGCGGACGGCACGCTCGTCGATGTGATCACGCACGAGATGGGACACGTCCTGGGCATCGGCACCCTGTGGACGGCGTTCGGCCTCCTCAAGGGCGGCGGCACCCAGAACCCCAGCTTCGTCGGCGCCCGCGCGACGGCCGAGTTCGCCGCACTCCTCGGTGAGGAGGACCCGGCGCCGGTGCCGGTCGCCAACTTCGGCGGGCCCGGTACCCAGGACAGCCACTGGCGTGAGGCGGTCTTCGTCAACGAACTCATGTCGCCGTTCATCTCCGGAGCCGGCAACCCCCTGAGCCGGATGACCGCGGCGAGCCTCGGCGACCTCGGCTACCAGGTCGACCTCGACGGCGCCGAACCCTACACACTGCCGAATCTGCTCCAGATCGCCAGGGAGGGCGCTCTCGTGCCGCACACGGCGCCACTCGGCGACGGCATGATGCTTCCGGTGGTGCCGACGCGTCTTCCCGCCGCGACGCCGTAGGCGGTGGCGCCCGAAGCGGTCGCCGTGTGCGGACCTCTCCGGGCGCACGGTCATCGCAGGACGGCCTCCCAGGTGTCCACGGCGTAGTGCAGGACCATTCCGTGGCGCGCGTACAGCCCCGGCGCGCCGGTCGCGTTGGAGGTGTCCACACCGAGCCCGACGCTGTCCCGGCCCCGGACGGCGAAGGCCGCGAAGGCCTGCCGCAGCAGCAGCCCGGCCAGTCCGCGTCCCCGGGCTTCACGCAGCACGCCGATGCTGCGGATCCACCCCATCGCCTCACGGTCGTCGCGGGCCAGCACGAACCCGGCGTCGCCGGACTCGTCCGTGGCGGCGATCCACACCAGGGACCAGTCGAGCCCCGCCGCGTCCACGTCGTGCAGCCACTGCTCGTAGCCGCGTGGCTGGAAGTCGAAGTGCTCGGCGAAGGCGGACTGGTAGAGCTCGTGGACGCGGACCCGGTCCGCCTCGGTGGCGCAGGCCCGCAGCCGCACCCCGGGGGGCGACGCCGGCGGCCGGTCAGCCGCCCGGTCCAGGGGACGGCGCAGTACGTGGTAGCGCCGTACGACGGACCAGCCGCGGGCCCGGAGCAGCGCGGTGTCGAGGGTGGGCGCCGCGTTGAGATGCAGATGCACCACGGCCCGCCCGGCCCCGTTCTCCCGGGCCCGCTCCAGCGCCCGGGTCTCCATCGAGGCCAGGACGAGCCGGCCCGCCTCCTGCCGGTCGGGCAGGACGTAGTGGTCGATGTCGACGCGTTCGCCGCCCGACTCGTCCCACAGCAGCCCGTACGCGACCAGCCGGTCACCGTCGAAGGCGAGCCAGGAGTCCCGCCGCAGATCCGTGTCGGGGTGCTTCAGATCGGCCTCGACGGTGCGCGGATCCGTCTCGGGCCGGCCGATCTCGATGCGGTCGACCTCGTTGAGGAGAGCGGCGACGGCGGGCGCGTCGGCGAGGACGGCGGGACGCAGGCGGTAGGGCATGGCGCCAGGGTCCGGGGAAGGGGACCCGGGCGCAACGCGATTTCACGTTGCGCAAGGTGCAGCCATGAGCCCTGTATGCGCCCCCGTACGCCTGGGCAGAATCCGTTCTGCCATTGATCATGCGGGCGAGCGGCACGGCTGCACACGACGGCGCCGTGTCACTCGCCACGAACTTCCAGGGAAGGCAGGTCGGTTGTCGTGCAGTTGCGTCTTCCCTCCTCGATATCCGAAGCCCAGCGGTGTCTGGCGGAGGGAGCGGTACCGGTAGGCGGCGCCACGCTCGTGTGGGCCGGCTGGCAGCGGGACGGCTTCCCCGAGCAGGCCGTGTCACTGCGCAACGTCCCGGAGGCCGGCACGGTGGGGCCGCACGGACTGGGCGGCGCCGTGCTGCTGCACCGCGTCGACGCGACCGTGCCCGAGGCGCTGCACCGGGCGGCCTCCGGCGTGGGCACCGGCGCGGTGCGCAGGGCCGCGACGGTCGGCGGCAACATCGTCGGAAGCACGCTGCGCTGTCTGCTCCCGGCGGCCCTCGTCCTCGACGCCCGCGCCACCGTCCTGGAACCCGACAGCGTCTACGAGACCGATCTGGGCGAGCTGCTGGCGAAGCGTCACGTACTGCTCAGCCTGCGCTGGCGCACCCCCCTGGTCAGCGGCTACCGCAAGCTGGAGGGCGAGGCGGGCGGGCCGCCGCCCCTCGTCGTCGCCGTCGCCGTGCACGCCGACGGCGACGGTCCCGGCGAGCTGCGGGTGGCCGTACGCGACGGCTACGAGGTGTTCAGCGAGAGCACGCCGTACGACTCCGATCCGGAACAGGTCCTGCACGCCCTGGCGGGCACCGACGTGAGCGCCCTCCCCGCCACCGCCCGGGAGGCGGTCCACGCCCAGATCACCGACGTACTGGCCCGCGCCGCCGAAGGCTGAGGCCCGGGTGCCGGGCGTCGCGGATCACGTCTCCCGCTCGGGCGCGTACGCCTCCGCCGCCACCATTCCGAAGGTCCAGGCGACGCCCTCCCGTGCCGTGCGGGTCGCCGGGGCACCCGCGGCCAGTAGGTGCGCCGTGTCCCGTCCGGCTCCGGCGTGGAGTTGAGGACCTCCACCATGACGACGGGCTCGTCGGCCGGGAGGTCGATACGCCACAGGGTGCCCGTCTCGTCACGGTGGACATGACGCGCCCCCGAGTCCGCCAGACAGCGGTCGTAGCCGTAGTGCTCCAGCATCACCCGGCGCAGTTCGGATCCGGCAGGCCGGCCTGCCGGTAGGCCCGGCGCACGCCCGGACCACCACTGGCAACGCCCCCGGAACCGGGGTTCCCGCGCCGGCTCCCGGACCGAGGCCCCGCCGAGGGGCCCTGTCACTGCCTGTTGGTAGAACTGCGGACACATGCCGCACCGTGCCCCCTCTCTTCCCAGGAGCAGCTGAATGACCATCGGTGATCACCTCGACGTGCTGTTCGGGCTGCCCGCGTACACCTTTCCCGGCCCGGACCGCACGCCCCGCCCGGTGGAGCCGGAATCCGTCGCCTGGCGCGTCACCAGTGACGTCTACGAGGCCGACGAGGCCTGGACGAAGGCGTTCGCCCGCTTCTGTTCCGCCGTCGACACCACCCGGGTGCGAGCCCTGATCGTCGGTGCCTGGCAGGAGGCGTACGACACGGACCCCTCCGACGTCGTGGAGGCGCTGGTGGCCGCCCGGGACCGGTTCCCCGCGTTGCGGGCGGTGTTCCTCGGCGACATGGTGGGGGAGGAGTGCGAGATCTCCTGGATCAACCAGACCGATGTGACCCCGCTTCTGACCGCGTTCCCCGCGCTGGAGGAGTTCGGCGTGCGCGGCGGGACCGGGCTGCGTTTCCCCGCCGTCAGCCACCGCGCGCTGCGCAGACTCGTGATCGAGACGGGCGGGCTGCCCGCCGAGGTCGTGCGCGGGGTCGGCGGCAGCGACCTGCCCGAGCTGGTCCATCTCGACCTGTGGCTCGGCACCCCCGAGTACGGCGGCGACAGCGAGGTCGCCGACCTGGAGCCGATCCTGTCCGGCGCCCGGCTGCCGAGCCTGCGTCACCTCGCCCTGCGCAACAGCGAGATCCAGGACGCCGTGGCCGCGGCCGTCGCGTCCGCGCCCGTGGTGGCGCGTCTGGAGGTGCTGGACCTCTCCATGGGCGTGCTGACCGACGAGGGCGCGGCCGCCCTGCTCGGCGGCCAGCCGCTCACCCACCTCAAGAAGCTCGACCTGCACTACCACTATCTGAGCGAGTCCCTCGAGGAGCGTGTGCGGCGGACCGTGGAGACCGCGGGCGTCGAGGTGGACCTCGACCGCGACGACGCCGAGGAGGACTCGGACGACGACGGCACGCCGTGGCGCTACGTCGCCGTCGGGGAGTGAACACACCACCCATGGTTCACCGTCCCTCCCCCCTCGGCGAGTCCGGCCCGGACCGGGCGTCCGGGCCGCGCCTCGCGGTGGTCGGCAACCCGGACAACCGTCGGGTCGCCCTCTTCGAGGAAGCGGTGCGCGCGGCCGGCCTGCCGGCCCCGCGTGTCGTGCCGTGGGCGGACGTGCTGAGCGCCGGCGGCGCCGAGTTCGCCGCCGACGAGATCGTCCGCCTGGACTCACCCGGCGAGAACCCCGCGGTCGACCGGCTGCTGCGCGGTGCCACGGACCCGACGCGGGTCGAGGGCTCCGGCCGCTGGTACGCCCGCTTCACCGCCGCCGTCCGCAGCCTGCGCGGCGGCGTCCGCCTCGACGACCCGGACGAGCTGGCGGTGCTGTTCGACAAGCGGCTCTGCCACGCCGTCCTGGACGCGGCGGGCGTTTCGGTGCCCGCCTCACCCACCTCGGGCCCACGGGGCGAGCCGGTACGCGGCTGGGACGACGTACGCGCGTCGATGCGCGCCCATCGGATGCCCCGGCTCTTCGTGAAACCCGCGCACGGATCGTCCGCCTCGGGCGTCCTCGCCGTCGAGTCGGGCGGCGGCGGCCGGATCAGGGCCACCACCTCCGTGGAACTCGCCGCCGACGGCGGCCTGCACAACTCCCTCCGGGTGCGCCGCTACGAACGCGAGCAGGACATCGCGGCCATCGTCGACGCGCTCGCCCCGGACGGGCTGCACCTCGAGCGCTGGCTGCCGAAGGCCTCCCAGGACGGCCGGGCCGCCGACCTCAGGGTCGTCGTCGTGGCCGGTCGCGCCACCCACGCGGTGGTCCGCACCAGCCGGTCGCCCCTGACCAACCTCCATCTCGGCGGCCGCCGGGGCGACCTGGACTCCGTCCGGGAAGCCGTCGAGGGGGCGGGCGCCCGCTGGACCGACCTGCTGGAGGTGTGCGAGCGGGCCGCCGCCTGCTTCCCGCGCACCCTGTGCGTCGGAGTCGACCTGCTGCCGGCCGTCGGCTGGCACCGGGCCGCGGTCGGAGAGGTCAACGCCTTCGGCGACCTGCTGCCCCGGCTCACCGGCCTGCCCGGCAGCGGCGCGGAAGGCCTCGACACCTACGCGGCCCAGGTGGCCGCCGTCCTGGGCGACCCCACCCGGTACAGAACAGGAACATCGCATGCCTGAGCCCGACATGAACGAGGTGGTGGGAAGCCACGACCTCCTGCTCGTCACCCTCGACACACTCCGCCACGACGTCGCCGCCGAGCTGGCGGCCGCGGGCCGCATCCCGCAGCTGGCCCGCCACCTCCCGGGCGGCCGCTGGGAGGAGCGGCACGCGCCGGGCAGCTTCACCTACGCCTCCCACCAGGCGATCTTCGCGGGCTTCCTGCCCACCCCGGCCGCCCCCGGACCGCATCCGCGCCTGTTCGCGGCGGGTTTCGCGGGCAGCGAGACCACCGCGGGCGGAACCTACGTCTACGACACCCCCGATCTCGTCTCGGGCCTCGCCGAGGACGGTTACCACACCGTGTGCATCGGGGGAGTGGGCTTCTTCAACAAGCAGGGCCCACTGGGCTCGGTGCTGCCCGGCCTGTTCCACGAGTCCCACTGGGCACCGGAGTTCGGCGTCACCTCGCCCGAGTCCTTCGAGAACCAGGTCGCCCGGGCCGAGCAGGTCGTACGCGGACTCCCCCCGGAACAACGGCTGTTCCTCTTCGTCAACGTGTCCGCCCTGCACCAGCCGAACTGGTTCCACCTGCCCGGCGCGACGCGCGAGACCGGCGACAGCCGGGAGACGCACGCCGCCGCGCTGGAGTACGTGGACCGGCACATCGGGCGGCTGTTCGCCGCCGCGAGCAGCAGGCGCCGCTGTTTCGCGATCGTCTGCTCCGACCACGGCACCGCCTACGGCGACGACGGCTACACCGGCCACCGCCTCGGCCACGAGTCCGTGTGGACCGTGCCGTACGCCCACTTCTTCCTCGACCCCGCACCCCGTCCGACGGAGGCCGGCCGATGACCACCGCCGAGCCGGCCACCCGCACCAGCCCCTACCAGCACTACGTCTACGCCTACCCGCACAAGACGGCCTACCGCGGGCTTCCCGGCCGCCCGTCCCTGAAGGCCCTCTGGGCGGCGGAGCCCAAGGACGCGCTCTCCCTGTACCTGCACATACCGTTCTGCGAGGTCCGCTGCGGCTTCTGCAACCTCTTCACCCGCATCGGCGCCCCCGACGGACTGACCGGCGCCTACCTGGACGCCCTGGAACGGCAGGCGGGGGAGGTACGGGAGGCGCTGGGGGAGACGGACGACGTCCGCTTCGCCACGGTCGCCTTCGGCGGGGGCACCCCGACCTTCCTCACCGCCGCCGAGCTGGACCGGCTCTGCGACATCGCCGAGCACCGGATGGGCGCCGACCTGCGCGCGGTCCCGCTCTCGGTCGAGGCCTCGCCCGCCACGGCCACCGCCGACCGCCTGGCCGTCCTGGCAGGCCGGGGCGCCACCCGGCTGAGCCTCGGCGTCCAGAGCTTCGTCGACTCCGAGGCCAGGGCCGCCGTACGCCCGCAGCGCCGCGCCGAGGTCGAGGCGGCCCTCGCCCGGATCCGCGACACCGGCATCCCGGTCCTCAACATCGACCTCATCTACGGCATCGACGGCCAGACCGAGCAGACCTGGCGGCACTCCCTGGACGCGGCTCTGGCCTGGCGTCCCGAGGAGCTCTACCTCTACCCGCTCTACGTCCGCCCGCTGACCGGCCTCGACCGCCGCGGCGCGGGACCGGCGGCGGCCGAGGGCTCCGACCCGGCCTGGGACGAGCAGCGGCTGCGGCTCTACCGCGCCGGCCGCGACCACCTCCTCGCGCACGGCTACACCCAGCAGTCCATGCGGATGTTCCGCCGTACCGACGCCCCGCCGCAGGGCGCGGACGACTACGCCTGCCAGACCGACGGCATGATCGGCCTCGGCTGCGGCGCCCGCTCCTACACGGCCCGACTGCACTACTCCTTCGACTACGCCGTCGGCATGCACCGGATCCGGGGCATCATCGACGACTACGTCGCCGCCGACGCGTCCGCCTTCGCCCACGCCGAGGTCGGTCACCCCATGAACTCCCAGGAGGCGCGCCGCCGCCATCTCCTCCAGTCGCTCCTGCAGGCCGAGGGGCTGCGCCTCGACGACTACCGGACCCGTTTCGGCGGCGCGCCGGCCGACGACTTCGGCCCGGAGCTCCGACGCTTCGCCGAGCGCGGCTGGCTGACCGAGGCGGACCCGTCGGTCCTCAGGCTCACCCCCGAAGGCCTCGCCCACTCCGACGCCGTCGGCCCCGAGCTGTTCTCCCCGTCCGTGCGGGCCGCCATGACCGCCTACGAGCGGAAGTGACGGGCCCGCCATGGATCTGACCCTGCTCTACCGCGGCCCGCTCGCCTCCTGCGACTACGACTGCCCCTACTGCCCGTTCGCGAAGCGACGCGACAGCACGGAACAGCTGCGCGCCGACCGGAGCGCCCTCGAACGGTTCGCGCGGTGGGCGACGGCCCGCACCGACGACAGGCTCTCGCTCCTCTTCACCCCCTGGGGCGAGGGGCTGGTCCGCTCCTGGTACCGGCGCGCCCTCGCCGACCTCTCGCACCTGCCGCACATCCGCCGGGTCGCCATCCAGACCAACCTCAGCTGCCGCACCGACTGGCTCGCCGAGGCCGACCCCGACACCCTGGCCCTGTGGTGCACGTACCACCCGGGCCAGACGCCGTACGACCGTTTCCTCGCCAAGTGCCGCGACCTGTCGGAGCGGGGCATCCGCTACAGCGTCGGCGTGGTCGGACTGCCCGAGCACCTCGACGCGGCCCGCCGGCTGCGCGCCGACCTGCCCGAACCCGTCTACCTGTGGATCAACGCCGCCGAGGGCCACACCTACGAGGACGCCGAGGCCGACCGGTGGACCGCGCTCGACCCGCTCTTCCCGTACAGCCGCCACCCGCACACCAGCGCCGGGCTGCCCTGCCGCACCGGCGACTCGGTGATCTCGGTCGACGGCGAGGGCACCGTCCGGCGCTGCCACTTCGTCCGCGCCGAACTCGGCAACCTCTACGACGGTTCGTACCGCGCCGCCCTGCGCCCCCGACCCTGCCCGCTCGCCGTCTGCGACTGCCACATCGGCTATGTCCATCTCGAGACGCTGCCGCTGTACGACGTCTTCGCGGGCGGGGTCCTGGAGCGGATCCCGGCACCCGTCCCCGCACAGCACTCCGCCCGCATCACGACGATCGCGATGCGGGCGGAGACCACGGGCCTGCGGAGCGTGGACTGACGGGTTACGGCGTCACGTCCGTGACCCTCCAGCGCTGGTTGGCACCGGAGTTGGCCTGCCAGGTGGTGACGGCCGCGCCCTCGTTGGTCGCCTGGCCCCCGACCTCGAGGAGGCGTCCGGTGGCCACGTTGACCAGGGTCCAGGTCCCGTCACCGGTGGTCGACATGATCCACTCGGTGGCCGGGTCGCGCTCGCCGGTGTCGGGTTCGACCACCGGCACGTTGTCGCGGACGGCGAGGCGCTTGCCCTCGGCCGGGTTGGCGAAGACATAGTGCTGGCGGGCGCCGGTCCTGCCGTACCGGGCGTCCAGCTGCCAGTTCTGCGCGGTGGTGCCGTTCGCCGAGCCGATGACCAGGTTGGTGCCGTCGGCCCCGACGGTCACCGCCTTGCCGCTCTGCACACCGGTCAGCGTGTAGGAGTGGCCCTTGCTGAACAGACCCGCGTCCTTCGCCACGCCGGAGACACCTGTGACGGCGAAGGACGTCACGGACTGGGCCGGGACGGTGTAGGTCGCCCTGCCGTCGACGACCTTGACCGGGGCCTGCCGCACGAGCTTGCCGTCGGCGCTGGTGACGGTCGGGGTGACGGTCGCGCTGCCCTTGACCGTGCGGAACCTGGACAGGTCGATGGTGACCGTGCGGGCCCCGGCGGTGCTGTTGACGTGGACGAGGGAGGCGCCCTTGCCGTCCGCGGTCACGGCCGCGGCGCTGGAGGTGTCGTCCACCTTGATCAGCTTGTCGCCGGGCTTGATGAAGTGCGTGAAGTTCCTGGCCGTGTCGAACTTGGTGTTGGTGTAGATCGGGCAGGACTGCAGGGTGTCCGCCTCGGTGCAGCTGAACGGGAGCTGGATGGAGCCCCAGTTGCCGCCCTTCGCGGACTCGCCGCCCGGCTTCATGTTGTCGTAGTCCTCGACCGGCTGCCAGAACACCCAGGCGGTGGGCTCCAGTTCACGCAGGTCGTTGACCATCTGCTGGGCGAGACCGAGGCCCGGACGCATGTCGGTGAAGCTCTGCCCGTCGCCCCAGTCGCCCTCGACCTCGCTCATCCACAGCGGCTTGTCGGCGGCCTTGGCGAGGTCGCGCACGGTGGTGCGCTGACCGGTGCCGTAGGTGTGGACGTTCATCTGGTCGACGAGATCCCTGGAGGCCTGCGAGTAGGCGTTCCAGTTCGTCGCGAAGATGGACGGGTTGGTCTCGTCCATCGCCGATATCTGCGCCTTCGTCTTCGCCTTCTTCAGCGCGGGCGCCAGCGCGGCGAGCACCTTCTGCTGGAGTTCGGGGCCGATGTGGGCGCCCTCCTGACGGCCGCCCACGGGCTGGCCGTCGGCGTCCAGACGGGTGCCCCAGTAGCCGGTGTTGGGCTCGTTGAACGGGTCGACGGTGTCGACCTTGATGCCCTCGGCCTTCTCCAGCCGCTTGGTCGCACCCGCCACGTAGGCGGCGAAGTCGTCGACGGAGTCGGCCTTGAGCTGGTCGGTGTTGGCGTTGAAGCCGCCGGACACGTACCCGCTCTCGGTCATGAACCACGGAGGGGAGTTGCTGAACGTCTCCCAGTGGGTGATGTCCTTCTTGATGCGGTCCACCCACCAGCGCTGGGTGGCGTCGGCGTCCTTGTTCCAGTCGGCCGGGTCGTCCGCGCTCCACCAGTCGGTGTCCTCGCGGGTGGTGCCCTCGGGCGCCTTCCACCAGCCCTCGACGGCACCGCCGGCCCGCAGGTAGTCCGTGACGTCCGGGGCGTTGCCGCCGCCGATGTTGTACCGGGCGATGTTCAGCGCGAGGCCGTCGTCGCCGAAGAGGAGCTTGGCGAGCTTCTCGCGGACGGCCGGGGGATAGTCGCCGGTGGCGTTGGCGAACCAGACGAGGCTGGTGCCCCAGCCCTCGAACTTCTGCTGCTGGTACGACGGATCCGGCGTCACGGTGACGGCGGCCTCGGCGTGCGCCTGCACGGGGACGCCGATGAGGGCGGCCCCGGTGGCCAGCGCGGTGAGTGCGGCGGCCCCGAGGTTCCGTCTGCTGCGGGTACGGCGTGCCATCTGTGCTCCCAACTGCGGTGCGGTCGCTGTGGTGGCCCCTCCTGCCGCGCGGACCGGAGGGGATGGCCCTCGGCACGGGTGCGTGCCGTGCCGAGGAGTCGTGGGGGGTGCGGGGGCGTGACGTCAGTCGACGGGCCGGCGCAGGACGGCGACCTCCCGCGGCCCGAGGACGAGCGCGCCCTCCGTGCCGGCGGTGCCGACCAGCACCTCTCCGTCCAGCCCGGTCACCGGTACCGTGCCGTCCGTCCGGTTGACGAGGAACAGGAAGCGTTCCCCGGTGCCGCGCCGGACGGTCAGCTCGACCGATCCCCGTGCCTCTTCCGGGAGTTCGCTGCCGACCCCGGCCGGCTCCAGCAGCCGGGGCAGCAGCGAGGTGAGCCCGTCGACACCGAGGCGGGTGGAGACGTAGGAGGCCGAACCGCCGCCGGTCGCGCGCCGGGTGACGGCGGGGCGTCCGGCGTGCTCACCGGTGCGGTAGCGCGCCAGGACCTCGGTGGCGCCGTCGGTGACGGTGATCCGGTCGGTCCACAGGCTGCCCGAGGTGGCGTCGTCCAGTTCCACGGACTCCCCGGCGAGCAGCGGACCGAACTCCTCGATGCGGATGCCGAGCAGGTCCCGCAGGGCGCCCGGGTATCCGCCGAGCCACACGTGGTCGTTCTCGTCGACGACCCCGGAGAAGTAAGTGGTGACGAGGTGGCCGCCCTGCTCGGCGTAGCGCGTGAGGTCCTTGGCCAGTTCGGCCGGCACCACGTGCAGCACGGGCGCGATGAGCACCTGGTGCCGGGAGAGGTCGGCCCGGGTGGTGACGAGGTCGGCGCGGATGCCGAGGGAGAGCAGCGCCGAGTACCAGTCGAGCGCCTCCTGCCGATAGTCCAGCAGCGCGGTGGGGTGCGAATCCTGCTCACTGGCCCACCACGACTCCCAGTCGTAGAGGATGCCGACGGCCGCCGACTCGCGCTCCGAACCCGCCACCGGCGCGAGGGTCTTCAGCGTGGCGCCCAGTTCGGCCACCGCGCGGAACAGGTCGCTGTCGGGGCCGGCGTGCGGGACCATCGCGGAGTGGTACTTCTCGGCGCCGGCCGCCGACTGCCGCCACTGGAAGAAGCACACCGCGTCCGCGCCGTGCGCCACGTGCAGCAGCGAGTCACGGGCCAGATCGCCGGGCCGCTTCGCCACGTTGACCGGCTGCCAGTTGACGGCGCTGGTGGAGTGCTCCATCAGGAACCAGGGCCGGCCGGCCGCGATGCCGCTGGTGAGGTTCGCGGAGAAGGACAGCTCGTCGCGGTCCTGGGGGCCGGGGTGAACGTAGTGGTCGTTGGAGACGAAGTCGATCTCGCCCGCCCAGTCCGGGTAGTTCATGCCCTTGGTGTTGCCCATCACCATGAAGTTCGTGGTGACCGGGATACCCGGCGTGATCTCCTTGAGGATCTCCCGCTCGGCGATCAGGTGGTCCTTCAGGGCGTCGGAGGAGAACCGCTTGAAGTCCAGCTGCTGGGTCGGGTTGGGGTGCGAGGCGGCCAGCCGCGGCGGCAGGAGCTGCTCCCAGTCGCTGTAGCGCTGCGACCAGAACGCGGTGCCCCAGGCGTGGTTGAGGGCGTCGAGGGAGCCGTAGCGGGCACGCAGCCACACCCGGAAGGCGCGGGCCGCGTCGTCCGAGTAGTCGTAGACGTTGTGACAGCCCAGCTCGTTGGAGACGTGCCAGGCGACCAGCGCCGGGTGGTCCTGGTAGCGGTCGGCGATCTTGCGGACCAGGCGCAGGGCGTAGTCACGGAAGACGGGAGAGGTCGGCCGCCAGTGCTGGCGGGCACCCGGCCACAGCGTCTCGCCACCGGCGGTGACCGGGAGGATCTCGGGGTGGGCCGTGGTCAGCCACGGGGGCGGGGAGGCGGTGGCTGTGGCCAGGTCGACGCCGATCCCGCCGGCGTGCAGCAGGTCCATGACCTCGTCGAGCCAGCCGAAGTCCCAGGTGTCCGGGCCCGGCTGGATACGGGCCCAGGAGAAGATCCCCACGGAGACGACGGTGACGCCGGCCTCCTGCATCAGCCGCACGTCCTCCTCCCACACGTCCCGGGGCCACTGCTCGGGGTTGTAGTCGGCGCCGTACGCCAGACGCGGAGCGGGGTCACCGTCCGCCCCGCGCAGCATGCGGGACTGGAGGGTGGAGATCATGGCGGTCCTTCCGAGATTGGTGCACGGGGGCGGCGCGGCCCGGGTGCCGCGCCGCCCGGCGTTTCTTGCTCGTCGGCTGTCGCCGACCGGTTCCCTACTGCTCGCCGACTACTTCTCGACGGTGAAGCCCTGCTCCTCGCCGTACTTGACCGAGGCGTCCTGCCAGGCCTTCAGGCCGTCTGCCAGCTTGGTGGTGGAGACGTACGCCTTGCCGACCGTGTCGTTGAAGATCGAGTTCGCGTACGGCTGGAAGGGGAGGTACGACCAGTCGCTCGCCACGTTGGCGGCCGACTCGGCGAAGATCTTGTTGGCTTCCTGGCCGCCGAAGTAGTCGAACTTCTTGCTCTGGAACGAGGCCGACTCCAGCTCCGCCTTGGTGGCGGGGAAGGCGCCCTCGCTGACGCGGGTGGCGACACCGGCGCCGGAGTTGGCGTACTCGGTGAAGGCGTAGGCGAGTTCCTTGTTCTTGGCCAGCGCCGGGACGGCCAGCGAGCTGCCGCCGTTCTCCGCGCTCGCCTTGTCGCCCGCGGTCCAGGCCGGCATCGCCGCCGCGCGCCACTGGCCCTTGGCGTTCGGGACGCCGGTGACGAAGTTGGCGGGCATCCAGGCGCCGGTGGCCAGGGTGGCGATGGTGCCGTCGCCCAGACCCTTGTACCAGTCGTCGGTCCAGCCGTTGACGGGGGCGAGCAGCTTCTCGTCGATCAGCTTCTGCCAGACCGTCTCGAACTTCTTGGCGCCCGCGTCGTCGAAGTTGACGGCGACCTTGGTGCCGTCGACCTTGTAGGGGCGCGAACCGGCCTGCCACAGCAGGGAGGTGGTGAAGCCCGCGTCACCGAGGTCGTTGGCGATGTAGGCCTTCGGGTCGGCCTTGTGGAGCTTGCGGGCCGCGTCCAGGTACTCGTCCCAGGTGGTGGGGACGGTGATCTTGTACTTGTCGAAGACCGTCTTGTTGTAGAACAGCGCCATCGGACCCGAGTCCATCGGCAGGCCGTAGACCTTGTCGCCGTCGCTGACCGCGTTCCACGGACCGGGCGTGTACTTCGAGGCGAGCTTGTCGGCGCCGTAAGGGGCCAGGTCGGTCAGGCCCTTCGTCAGGGAGTACTGGCCGAGCGCGAAGTACTCGACCTGGGCCACGTCCGGGACACCCTTGCCGGCCGAGATCGCGTTGGACAGCGCGGTGTAGTGCTTGTCGCCGGAGCGCTCGCTGACCAGGTTGACCTTGACCTTCGGGTACTTCTTCTGGAAGTCGGCGGCCACGGTCTTCAGAGTGGGCTCCCAGGCCCAGACCGTGATGTCGCCGCCCTTGTCCAGGGCAGCCTGGATGTCGCCGGCGGAGACGGCCTTCGTGTCGGAGTCGTCGTCCGAGCCGCCGCAGGCGGTGACGCCCAGGGCGAGGGTGGAGACGAGGGCGATGCCGCGCAGGATGCGGCTCGTTGTTCTGCGCATGGGACTTCCACTTCTTCGTGGGTGGGGCAGGTGAGGGTGGGGGTGGTGCTGGTGTTGCTCACATGTGGGGCTTGGGGGCGCGGCCCGCGTCACTCCTTGACACTTCCGGCGGCGAGGCCGGACTGCCAGTACTTCTGGAGGAACAGGAAGGCGGCGATCAGGGGAAGGATCGTGAGCAGGGAGCCCGTGATCACCAGGTTGAAGATCACGTCGCCGCCGATGGTCTGGGCCTGGGAGCTCCAGGCGCTCAGACCCAGCGTCAGCGGGTACCAGTCCGGGTCCTTCAGCATGATGAGCGGGAGGAAGTAGTTGTTCCAGGTGGCGACCGTGGTGAACAGCAGCACCGTCACGATCCCGGGGGCCAGCAGCGGCAGCGCGACCTGGAAGAAGGTCCGCGCCTCGCTCGCCCCGTCCATCCGGGCCGCCTCCAGCAGCTCGGTCGGGATCGCTTCGGCGGCGAACACCCACATCAGATAGAGGCCGAACGGCGACACGAGCGACGGGATGATCACCGCCCAGGGGGTGTCGGTCAGCCCCATCTTGCTGAACATCAGGAAGGTCGGCACCGCCAGCGCCGTACCCGGCACGGCTACCGCGCCGATCACCACCGCGAAGATCGCACGCTTGCCGGGGAAGTCGAACTTCGCCAGCGCGTACCCGCCCAGCACCGCCAGCAGCGTCGCGCCGCCCGCACCGAGCACCACGTACAGCAGGGTGTTCAGCAGCCAGCGGCCGAAGATGCCGTCGTGGTAGGTGAAGGTGTCCCGGATGTTGTCCCACAGGGCGAAGTCGTGGGCGAACCACAGGCCGTTGGAGTCGGCCAGGCCCGCCTGGGTCTTCGTCGAGTTGATGATCAGCCAGATCAGCGGCACCACGGTGTAGAGGACCATCACGGCCATCAGCACCGTCAGCAGCACATTGCGCTTCGGCTTGCCCGGCGTGCGCTTCTTGCCGGGGGTCCGCAGTCTGGGGGCGGTGCTCTTCGCGGGAGGAGCGGTGACAGAGGTGCTCATCGGGTCACGCTCCCTTGCGCATGCCGCGCAGCTGGACGGCATAGGCGACGATCATCGTGATGACGCCCATGATGATGGCCACCGTCGCGGAGTAGTTGTGCTGCTGGCCGTTGAAGGACAGCGAGTACGTGTAGAAGTTCGGCGTGTAGTCCGTGGTGATGGAGTTCAGCGCCAGCGGACGCAGGATGCTCGGCTCGTTGAAGAGCTGGAAGCTGCCGATGATCGAGAAGATCGTCGCGATGACGATCGCGCCCCGGATCGCGGGCAGTTTGATCGAGCTGATGATCCGCCACTGACCGGCGCCGTCGATCTCCGCCGCCTCGTACAGCGAGGTCGGGATGACGCGCAGCGCGGAGTAGAAGATCAGCATGTTGTACCCGACGAACTCCCAGGTCACGATGTTGCCGATGGAGGCGAGCACCCAGTCGGGGGAGAGCAGGTCCGGCAGTGCGACACCGAACGCGGAGTTGATGTCGCCCACCAGGCCGTACTTGGTGCCGTACATGAAGCCCCACATCAGCGTGGCGACCACGGCGGGCACGGCGTACGGCAGGAAGATCGTGATCCGGAAGAAGCTCTTGCCGTAGAGCCGGCCGCTGTCCAGTGCCAGCGCCACCAGCAGGGCGATGCCCAGCATGATCGGCACCTGGATCGCCAGGAAGAGCGCCACCCGGCCGACCGCCGACCAGAACGCGTCGTCCTGGAGGGCCCCGCGTGTAGTTGTCCAGCCCGACGAACTGGTTGCCGCCGATCAGCTGGTCACGGAAGAGGCTCAGGTAGACCGAGTACATGATCGGGGCCAGGAAGACCAGGGCGAACACGGCCACGAAGGGACCGATGAAACCCCACCCCGTCCAGGAGCGGCGGTCCCCTTTCGCCGGAGGAGGGGCCGGCCGCGGCTCGGCGGCCACCGGCGGTTGCAGCGTCGTCATGTCGTTCCTCGCTCGTCCAGTCCTGGAACCGGGGCGGCGTTGCGCGGAGATTCCCGAACGCCCCACCGCCACCATGATGTTTACGTAAACATCAGCCACACAAGAGGCTCGGCAAGCTGTTATGTTTACGTAAACATCTGATGGCGGCATGTCTACACTGCCCCGATAACGATGGTCAAGGGTCCTCCGGGGAGACCGTGGCACCTGCGCCGACAGAGAGGTGGGCACACCGAGTGGACATGGCTGAAAGAACGCCGGACAGAACCCCGGGACGCGGCCGGGCCACGGCCTCCATGGCGGACGTCGCTCGGCTGGCCGGGGTGTCCTCGCAGACCGTCTCACGGGTCTCCAACGGTTACGCCGGTGTGAACGAGGAGACCCGGCAGCAGGTCCTCGAGGCCATGAAGGAACTCGGCTACCGGCCCAACAGTGCCGCCCGCGCCCTCAAGCGCGGTGAGTTCCGCACGATCGGCGTCATCACCTTCACGCTGTCCACGACCGGCAACGTGCGCACCCTGGAGGCGATCGCGACCTCGGCGGCCGCCGAGGGCTACGCGGTGACCCTGCTCCCGGTGGCCGTCCCCACCACCGACGAGGTGCGCGGCGCGTTCTCCCGGCTGGAGGAACTGGCCGTCGACGCGGTGATCGTCATCATGGAGGTCCACCTGCTGGACGCGGCCACCGTGAAACTCCCGCCGCACGTCCAGGTCGTCGTCGTGGACTCCGACGCCGGCGACCACTACACCGTGGTGGACACCGACCAGGCGGGCGGCACCAAAACCGCCGTCCAGCATCTTCTCGACCTCGGCCATCGGACCGTCTGGCATCTCGGCGGCCCCGAGGGCTCCTTCGCCGCACAGCGCCGCGCGGACGCCTGGCGGGCCGCCCTCACCGAGGCGGGCCGCACCGCGCCGCCGCTGGTCAGGGGCGACTGGTCGGCCGAGTCCGGCTACCTGGCCGGCCGCGAGCTGGCGGCCCGTGAGGACTGCACCGCTGTCTTCGCGGCCAACGACCAGATGGCACTGGGCCTGCTGCGCGCCCTGCACGAGAACGGCCGCCGGGTGCCCGAGGACGTCAGCGTGATCGGCTTCGACGACATCCCCGAGGCGGGTTCCTTCCTGCCCCCGCTCACCACCCTGCACCAGGACTTCGCCGAGGTCGGCCGGCTCTGCGTCCAGGCGGTGCTGCGCAAGATGCGTCCGGACGGTTCGGAACACGGAACGACGCTCGTACCGACGCGGCTGGTCCTGCGGCAGAGCACGGCGCCGCCGCCCGCGACACGCTGACGGCGGCGGCTTCGGACACCGGTGTCGTCCGGCGGTGACCGCTGCGGATGCCGGTACCCGTACCCGGCGCTGTGGGCTGCGGATGCCGGTACCCGGCGGTGACCGGCGCGGCCGCCGGTGCCGGACGGCGAGCGCCTGGGGCGTGCGTCCGTGGCCACGGCGAGTGTCTCGGGTATGCGCCTGCGGCGACTGCGAGTGTCTCGGGTATCGCGCCCGTGGCGACTGCGAGCGTCTGGGGCGGCCGCCGGTGCCGGACGGCGAGCGCCTGGGGCGTGGGCCTGTGGCGACTGCGAGTGTCTCGGGTATGCGCCTGCGGCCACGGCGAGTGTCTCGGTATGCGCGCGGCCACTGTGACGGCCTCGGGTGTCCGCTCGTGGTCGTCTTTGTGGCGGGCCGCCCGTAGCGCGCGGGCGTTCGCGCGGGGCGCGGGGCTACTTCGGGTGTTCGCCCACGGCGCGGGCCGCCGTCCGCCAGGCCGCGGTGACGGCGAGCCGGGCGGCCGCCGTGCCGCGCTCCGTCTCCGCGGGCAGTCGCAGCGGCGCACCGAGGTGGACATGGCAGTGCGGACGCCGGACCGGCGCCGTCAACGTGCCCGCCAGCTGCTTCGCCGCCGACCCCGAGGCGATGCGCCGGGCGCCCGCGTGGCCCACCGGCACGACCAGCGCGCCGGTCGCTTGGGCCAGACGGGCGAGCCCGGTTCGGAACGGCTCGGGCGCGGTGGCCGACGCGTCCCTGCGGCGCGGCAGTCGGCCCTCGCCGTACAGGAGTACGTGCCGACCGCCGGCCAGCGCCTCGGCGGCGGCGTCGAGGGCCAGCGCGGCATGCGCCGTACGGCGGTGGACCGGGATGTGACCCTCACGGCTCAACGCCCTGCCGAGCAGCGGTATGCGCCACAGCCCGGCGGTCGCCATCACCACCGGTTCGAACTCCAGCCGGCGCAGCGCGGTCATGACGACGGCGGGGTCGGCCATGGAGTCGTGGTTGGCCACGAAGAGCGTCCCCGCGGGCAGGCGCAGCTTGATCTCACTGGTGACGGTGAGCCGCCCGAAGAGCGGTGTCAGGGCGATGACGGCACGGCTGAACACGAGGGAACCTCCGGTGAGGGCGATCGGAGCCTCAGTGTCGTGCCGCGGGGGAGCGGGACGCCTGAGTACGGATACTCAAGGAGCTGGGGCGTTCCGCCGGGGGAGCGTTACGGCCCGGACGGCGGACGCGCCCCCACCGGCCGAGTGCGTGGCGTCCGCCAGGTCGAGGCGACCCACCGGTCCGGCGTAACTGCCGGGCCCGCAAGGGGACGAGTCCGGCGGTTGCGCCGGACTCGTCCCCTTGCCGGGGCCGCCCTGGTTCTCTTCTGTGTCCGGTGGTTCCGGTGCCGGGCGATCTGCGGGGGCATGCCCCTCCGGTCGCCCGACCGCCTGGTCAGACGTTGACGCCGAAGTCGGCGGCGATCCCGGCCAGGCCGGAGGCGTAACCCTGGCCCACGGCACGGAACTTCCACTCCGCGCCGTTGCGGTACAGCTCGCCGAAGACCATCGCGGTCTCGGTGGAGGCGTCCTCGGAGAGGTCGTAGCGGGCGATTTCCTGGCCGCCGGCCTGGTTGACGACGCGGATGAACGCGTTGCGGACCTGGCCGAAGCTCTGGCCGCGGTTCTCGGCGTCGTGGATGGAGACCGGGAAGACGATCTTGTCGATCCCGGCGGGAACGGCGGCGAGGTTCACCTTGACCGACTCGTCGTCGCCCTCGCCCTCACCGGTGAGGTTGTCGCCCGTGTGCTCGACCGAACCGTCCGGGCTCTTCAGGTTGTTGTAGAAGACGAAGTGCTGGTCGGACAGGACCTTGCCGGACGCGTCCAGGAGCAGGGCCGAGGCGTCGAGGTCGTAGTCGGTGCCCGTGGTCGTGCGCACGTCCCAGCCCAGACCGACCAGAACCGCGGTCAGGCCCGGCGCCTCCTTGCTCAGGGACACGTTGCCACCCTTGGACAGGGAAACTCCCACTGTCTTCCTCCTGGTCGAGACTGGTCGAGCTGTCACGCGCGGTTGCGCCCGAGTCGAAACTACAGCAATGTAGAAATGATGGGGAAATATGCTTACGGGCGCTCAGGTTCCGAACTCGGTTGCGCGGTGCGGCAGAAGGGCGCGACGTCCGGCATCGCTCGCGAGCTGCTCGGCCGGTCCGACGATGATGCGCTGGGGTCCGCCGACGTGACAGAGCCGACAGCTCCTCCCGTACCGCGCCGGCCTTCCGGCGAGTTCCGCGCCGCCACGGGCGCGCAGACGGGCGACGACCTCCTCGGGGCCGGGGTCCGCCGCATGGCGACTTCGCGGCGGACGTCACCGACACCGGGACGGTGTGGCACGTCAACTCCGCCGGTGGCCCGGCCGTTACCCGGCCAACCAGCCGATCCGGACCCGTCTCAAGCCTGTGCGTGGCCGTACCGCGCCCTTGCCGGGGCCAGATCGGGTTCACCGAACCGGGCACGCAGCAGGCCGAAGGCGTGCTCCTTGTCCGCGCCGAACCTCGACACCCGGGCGGTATAGGAACCGGCGGTCAGGAAGGTCGGGGGAGTGGTCTTGCTGTGGAACTTGTCCGCGTACATCACCAGTTGCTCTTCGGCGGTCTCGGCGAGGTAGTCGGCCTCGGGTATGGGGAGCCCCTGATCGCGGATGTCGTGCCGGGTGAGACCGACTCCCGTGTGGCAGGAGCAGAAGCGGCACAGGCGCTCGGGGAATCCCTCCTCATGGAGGATCTCGTGGCCGAGGACGCCATGACGGATGTAGTTGCGGTGATCGAGCCGACCGGCCTCGTCGTACAGCCGGTAGACGCCGATGTCGTGCAGCAGCGCTCCGACACGGACGAGGTCGAGGTCGATGTCGAGGGGCGGGTCCGTCCGTGCCGCGAGCTGTTCGGCGATGCCGCTGACGATCTCGCAGTGGGTGAAGACGAGGTCCAGAGCCTCGTGCGAGGGCGCGTACCGCTCGTGCAGGGCCCGTACCTCGTCGACCGTCGGAAGGATCACTTCGGCAGCGTACCGGTACGTGACCGGGTCAGATGAAGCCGTGGTGGCTGATCCTCGAGTGACCACAGGTGTCCCTGGCGCACCGGTGCTCGATGCCTTCGTACTGGTCGCAGGGGCATCGGTAGCAGTACTGGGCGTCCGGGTCGAACCGGCGCGCGGTGGCGGTCAGCCGGGCGTTGGCGGTCTCGTCGAAGCTGCGCAGCTGCTTCTCGAGGCCGTCGAAGTCGGCTTCGTTCGCTGCGTACGCCTTCTTCTGATCCTCTGTCAGGTCGTCCCTGGGCTCCATGTTCCCTCCCGGCACCGGGATCGGGTGTGCTTCTCCTCTCCTCAGGATGACCCTCTGACCCGCGGACCGCATCAGCAATCGTCCTCGGGCGCGGGTCACGCGTGGCTGAGGATCACCAGCAGTGCGGTGCCCTCCGCGAGGACCTGGGCGGCGAGCGCAGCCTGGCGCACCCGCACGGCCGGTGCGGCCACGGCGACGAGGAACGCCACAGCACCGGCGCCCGTACCCCACTCGAACAGCCAGCCGGGCAGCGAGGCGGCGCACTGCTCGCCGTACGTCAGGCAGCGCCCTGCCCGCTCCGAGGTCAGCGTCAGCACGCCGACCGCCAGGGTCGCCGGCACGAACAGGAGGGCGGCCATGGCGGCCCACAGTCGCGTGCGGTCCGTCGGCGAACCGGACTGGAACGGGGGGACGGGGGCGGAAGCGGATTCGGATGCGGACGTGGCTGCGTTCATGTCCCCATCCCATCCGGCGGGCCGACGCCACACAGCCGCCCGGCTACTCAGATTCCGGGTGCGACATACTCAGCCGCCGCTGGGTTCCGGCTGCGCGAGCTCTGCGGTCCGACAGGCCGATTCACCGTGGATTCCGTCGTCACCGCGCTCACCATGCGCTTCGCCGGAGCGGCGAGTGGCGCGCCGTACTTCCCCTGCGCGGTCCGCACGGTGTTCGCGCCCACTGCCACCGTCCGGCTTCCGTACCGGGGCGCCCGCACCGGGTGCGCCCGGACAGACGGCTCATTCCCCGACCGGATAGGGCGGGCATTGCCTGCTCGTCGGATGCGTGTCGCAGTGTGCGTCCAGGGCCTGCCAGGCCAGGACCAGCGCGGCGACGACCGCGGCGAGCGCGCACACGTAGAGGACCCACCACCGCTGGGCCGCCCGGGGCGGGCCCTGCAAGGTCGACAGGCCGACACCCCCCGTGAGCAACACGGCCCAGCCGAGCAGAAACGCCAGCAGGATCAGCACGTGGCCTCCGAGGCGATCGCCCAGCCCTCGCCACCGGTCAACAGGGCTGGCCCAACGAACGGTAGAGCGCAGCCCAACTCGCCGGAAGACGGCGCCGGTCGGCGGAGGAACGGCGAGTCACGCCTGTGTCGAGGTCGTTCCGCGTCACCGGTCGTTCGGCCGCGGACAGGGGCGAGCAGTGCGTCCACCATCGGGTCGAGAATCCGATCGATCTTGACCGGCGAGTCCGGTTAGAGTCGGGCGGTGCCCGAGCTGAAGCGGTTGCAGGCCGGCCATGCCGCGGCGGTCCTGGCCTTCGAGCTGGCGAACCGCGCCTACTTCGCTGCCGCCGTCTCCGACCGCGGTGACACGTTCTTCGACCGGTTCGCCGACCGCTACAGCGCTCTGCTGGCCGAGCAGGAGGCCGGCCTCAGCGCCTTCCACGTGCTCGTCGCCGAGGACGGCCCGGTTCTGGGCCGGTTCAACCTGTACGACTTCGACGACGGCACAGCCACGCTCGGCTACCGGGTCGCGCAGCACGTCACCGGTCGCGGCGTGGCGACCGCAACCGTCCGGGAGCTGTGCCGGCTGGCGTCGGCGCGGTACGGACTGCGCACACTGCGGGCTGCCACCTCCCACGGCAATGCCGCATCCCAGCGGGTGCTGACCAAGGCCGGGTTCGTTCCGGCCGGTCCTGCCGACCCGGCCGACCTCGGTGGCAAGCCCGGCGTGTGGTTCCGGCGGGAGCTGGAGCTCCAGCCGCGACAGTGACGCCGTGAGGGGCGAGCAGCTTCTCAGCCCTCGTCTCCGCCGAACACCTTCAAAATGCGCTCCGCCGCCAGGGTGGCCGTCAATTCGCCGTTTCTGACCTGCTGTTCGAGGGTGGGCGCCAAGGACCGTACCGCCGGGGCGGTGCGCAGGCGGCCGAGGAGTTCGTCGCGGACCATGGACCAGGTCCAGTCGACCTGCTGCTCGCGGCGCTTGTCGGCGAGCCGGCCGGTGGAGTCGAGCAGGGTGCGGTGCTGTTCGAGGCGGTCCCAGACGGTGTCCAGGCCGGCCGCCTCGCGGGCGCTGCAGCTGAGGACCGGCGGGGTCCAGGCGGCGTCCCTGCCGTGCATGAGCCGCAGGGCGCCCGCCAGTTCGCGTGCGGCGGCGCGGGCGTCGCGCTCGTGCGGGCCGTCGGCCTTGTTGACGGCGATGACGTCGGCCAGTTCCAGGACGCCCTTCTTGATGCCCTGGAGCTGGTCGCCGGCGCGGGCGAGGGTGAGCAGCAGGAAGGAGTCGACCATGTTGGCGACCGTGGTCTCCGACTGACCGACGCCGACCGTCTCCACCAGGACCACGTCGTAACCCGCGGCCTCCATCACGATGATCGACTCGCGCGTCGCCTTGGCGACCCCGCCCAGCGTGCCCGAGGTCGGCGACGGGCGGACGAAGGCCGCCGGGTCGACGGCCAGGCGTTCCATCCGTGTCTTGTCGCCGAGGATCGAGCCGCCGGTGCGGCTGGAGGACGGGTCGACGGCGAGCACCGCGACCCGGTGGCCGAGCGAGGTGAGCATCGTGCCGAAGGCGTCGATGAACGTCGACTTGCCCACGCCGGGCACCCCGCTGACGCCGATCCGGCGGGCCCTTCCACTGTGCGGAAGCAGCTCGGTCAGCAACTCCTGGGCCAGCGCCCGGTGATCGGGCCGGGTGGACTCGACCAGCGTGACCGCACGGGCCACCAGGGCCCGCCTGCCGTCGAGTACACCCTGCACATACGTGTCGAGGTCGATGGCCATGGGGCTTACAGATCGTGTCCGAGGCCGGCCGACAGCCGTTCGACCAGGTCGTGCGCGGCGTCCGGGATCACCGTTCCGGGCGGGAAGACGGCCGCCGCACCCATCTCGAGCAGCGTGGGCACGTCCTGCGGCGGGATCACTCCGCCGACGACGATCATGATGTCCTCGCGTCCCTCCTCGGCGAGCTGTTCGCGCAGTGCCGGTACGAGGGTGAGGTGGCCCGCGGCCAGGGAGGAGACGCCGACGATGTGCACGTCCGCCTCGACGGCCTGGCGGGCCACTTCGGCGGGGGTCTGGAAGAGCGGGCCGACGTCGACGTCGAAGCCGAGGTCGGCGAAGGCGGTGGCGATCACCTTCTGGCCGCGGTCGTGGCCGTCCTGGCCCATCTTGGCGACCAGGATGCGCGGACGTCGGCCTTCGGCCTCCTCGAAGGCGCTCACCAGGGTGCGGGTGCGGTCCACGGACGGGGACTCGCCGGCTTCGTTGCGGTACACGCCGGAAATGGTACGGATCTGGCCCGCGTGCCGGCCGTACACCTTCTCCAGGGCGTCGGAGATCTCCCCGACGGTGGCCTTGGCGCGGGCCGCGCGCACCGCCAGCTCCAGCAGGTTGCCGTCGCCGCCGGCCGCCCGGGTCAGGTCGTCGAGCGCGCCCTGGCAGGCCCCCTCGTCACGCTCGGCGCGCAGTTGCCGCAGCTTGGCGATCTGCTGGGCGCGTACCGAGGAGTTGTCGACCGATCGGACGTCGATCTGCTCGTCCGTCCCGGCGCGGTACTTGTTGACGCCGATGACGGGCTGGCGGCCGGAGTCGATGCGGGCCTGGGTACGGGCCGCCGCCTCCTCGATGCGCAGCTTGGGGATGCCGGCGTCGATCGCCCTGGCCATGCCGCCGGCCTGCTCGACCTCCTGGATGTGCTGCCAGGCGCGGCGGGCGAGGTCGTGCGTCAGCTTCTCCACATAGGCGCTGCCGCCCCACGGGTCGATCACCCGGGTCGTGCCGGACTCCTGCTGGATGAGCAGCTGGGTGTTGCGGGCGATGCGGGCGGAGAAGTCGGTGGGCAGCGCGAGCGCCTCGTCCAGGGCGTTGGTGTGCAGGGACTGCGTGTGTCCCTGGGTCGCGGCCATCGCCTCCACACAGGTACGCGTGACGTTGTTGAACACGTCCTGCGCGGTCAGCGACCAGCCCGAGGTCTGCGAATGGGTGCGCAGGGACAGCGACTTGGCGTTCTGCGGGTCGAACTGCCCGACCAGCTTCGCCCACAGCAGGCGGGCCGCGCGCAGCTTGGCGATCTCCATGAAGAAGTTCATGCCGATCGCCCAGAAGAAGGACAGCCTCGGCGCGAACGCGTCCACGTCCAGGCCCGCTTCACGCCCCGCCCGGATGTACTCCACGCCGTCCGCGAGGGTGTACGCCAGCTCCAGGTCGGCCGTCGCACCCGCCTCCTGGATGTGGTAGCCGGAGATCGAGATGGAGTTGTAGCGCGGCATCCGCTGCGAGGTGAAGGCGAAGATGTCGGAGATGATCCGCATCGACGGCTTCGGCGGGTAGATGTAGGTGTTGCGGACCATGAACTCCTTGAGGATGTCGTTCTGGATGGTCCCGGCCAGCTTCTCCGCCGGCACACCCTGCTCCTCGGCGGCCACGATGTAGAGCGCGAGCACCGGCAGCACGGCACCGTTCATCGTCATCGACACCGTCATCCGGTCCAGCGGGATGCCGTCGAAGAGCTGCCGCATGTCGAGGATCGAGTCGATGGCCACGCCCGCCATGCCCACGTCGCCGGTCACGCGCGGGTGGTCGCTGTCGTAGCCGCGGTGGGTGGGCAGGTCGAAGGCGACCGACAGGCCTTTCTGACCGGCCGCCAGATTGCGCCGGTAGAAGGCGTTGGACTCCTCGGCGGTGGAGAAGCCGGCGTACTGGCGGATCGTCCACGGCTGATTGACGTACATCGTCGGGTACGGGCCGCGCAGATACGGGGCGATGCCCGGGTAGGTGCCCAGGAAGTCCAGGCCCTCCAGGTCACGGCCCGTGTACAGCGGCTTGACGCCGATGCCTTCGGGGGTCTCCCAGAGCGGCTCAGGGCCGCCGGTCGCCTGTTCGACGGCCGTACGCCATGCGTCGGCGCCGCCGTCGACGGCCGGGGTCCCCAGGTCGATTCCGGAGAAGTCGGGGATTCCCATCAGGACACTCCCATGCGGTCGAGGGCGGCGGAGAGCACGGCGACGGCGTCGCAGCCCGCGAAGACGTAGGCGTCGACGCCCGGATACCGCCCCGGGCGGCCCGCCAGGAACACGTGCGAGGCACCCGTGTCCTTGAGCTCCCGGGCCAGAGCCGCCGCCTGTTCCTCGTACAGCGCGTCGCTGGAGCAGAGCACGGCCTCGGTGGCGCCGCTGTCGGCGAAGGAGCCTTCCGTGACGGGCTCGATGCCGCCGGCCCGGAACATGTTCGCGGCGAAGCCGACGCGTGCGGTGTGCGCCGCGGCGGGACCGAAGGCGGCCAGATAGACCCTGGGCCGTGATCCGGTCGCCGCGAAGTGGGCGTCGGAGCGCGCGCGGAGCCTCTCGTACGCCTCGTCGCGCCGTACCCGGGGCAGCCCGCCGGAGCGGGGCGCGGGCGCGGGCTCGCGCTCCACCGGACGCTCGGCGAGGTCCGGGAACTCGCTGACGCCGGTGACGGGCTCGCGCCGCTCGGCCAGCTTCGCGCTGCGGGTCTCCCAGGTGTCCGCCAGGGCCCGGCCGATGCGGCCCGAGCGCAGTCCGGCCGCCTGGCCGCCCGTCCGCTCGATCTCCTGGAAGAACTCCCAGCCCGCGTGGGCGAGTTCGTCGGTGAGCCGCTCCACGTACCAGGAGCCGCCGGCCGGGTCGACGACCCGGGACAGGTGCGACTCCTCGATGAGGATCGTGGACGTGTTGCGGGCGATGCGCCGCGCGAACGCGTCCGGCAGACCGAGCGCATGGTCGAAGGGCAGTACGGTCACCGCGTCGGCGCCGCCCACCCCGGCCGCCAGCGTGGCCACCGTCGTGCGCAGCATGTTCACCCAGGGGTCGCGGCGGGCCATCATCACCGGCGAGGTCACGGCGTGCTGCACCTGTCCGGCCGCGGCACCGCAGACCTCGGTGACCCGCGCCCAGAGCCGGCGCGCGGCCCGCAGCTTGGCGGCGGTCAGGAACTGGTCGGCGGTCGCCGCGTACCGGAACTCCAGCTGGGCACAGGCCTGTTCCACCGGCAGGCCCGCCTCGGTCAGCTCCCGCAGATAGGCCACGGCGGTCGCCATCGAACAGCCCAGTTCCTGGGCGGCCGAGCCGCCGGCCTCGTGGTACGGCAGTGCGTCCACGGTCAACGCCCGAAGTCCCGGATACGCCTCGGCGCACCTGCGCGCGAGTCCGGCCGCGGGCGCGAAGTCGTCGGCGTGGCCGGTACGGGCCTCGTGGCCCAGCGGGTCGGCGCCGAGGTTGCCGCGCGCCGCCTCCCTGGCGATGCCCCGCTCCTCGTACAGCCGCAGCAACTCCCGCGCGGCTGACCCGACGTCGCTTCCGGCGTCCAGGACGACGGGTGCCAGGTCGAGGAACACGCCGTCGAGGACCTGGCCCAGCGAGGCGACCGGAATGCCGCCGTCGCCGAGGACCAGCCACAGCGACGTGACGCCGTTCTCCAGGTCCGCGAGGGCCGCGCCGCCGACCGTGTGCTGCTGGCGTACGTCCCAGCCGCCCACGGAGTTCCCCTCCGCCCGGCCGCCGCGGACGAAGGGCGCGAAACCGGGCAGGCCGGGGTCGGGTGCGCCGTCGTGCGCGCTGTACAGGGGCCGGAGGTGAAGCCCGTCCTCCAGTGCGGTGGACAGAGCCTCCTCGGCTGCCGCGTCCGAGACGTCCCTGCCCGACTTGCGCAGCACACCCGCCACGAGGCGCTGCCACTGCTCAAGGGTCGCGTCAGGGAACTCGGCGGCCAGCGAAAGCCCGTCGTCGGGCAGGACCGTCATGCTCGGATGCTAGGCCAGACGAACCGGGCGGCAGCAGAGGGGGAGGCTGTGACCTTGACCGCTTCCCCCCTGTGACCTCGGCCTCTCTCGGTTACAGGGGCGCTTTCGGCAACGCGAGCGCGTCGGCGAGCGCGGGACCGGCGCGGGCCGCGGACACGACCGCGCGGGCCGTCCCGCGGGCCGTGAAGCACCGTCCGGCGCAGGGGTGTGCGTTCGGCGGGCAGCGGACCGTCACCTGCGGCGCACGGGCCGTTGCCCGACAGGTCGTCCACCGGCGGCACGGTTGCACGGCGGTGGCATCCGGCACCGATCCCCTGCCCGGCGGGAACCAAGGACGGCGGACCGCGCACCGGTCCACCGGTGCGCGGTCGCCACTCCTGCCCCCCGTCATCCGCCCCCGGCGTCAGCTGCCGGGGACGGTGTCCTGGAACGTGGTGCCCGCGCCGCGGAACGCCGCCACCTCGGCGGCGACCTGCGCCGGCGTGAGGACCTGGTCCTTGACGTGCAGGACGTAGTCGACCTGCTGGTCGTACGCGCGAGCGGTGGTGCCGGTCTGTCCCGCGAGGTCGATCAGCCACTGGTTGAAGTTGATCGACATCGGCCGCTCCGGCAGGTACGCGGCGTCGTGGGTGCCGAAGAGCTGTCCGTCGACGTAGTACTTGATGGAGCTGTTGTCGATGGTCAGCACCAGGTCGTGCCAGCCGCCGAAGGTCTGACGGGCCTCGGTGTGCTGGTTGACCGCCACCCAGGGTTCGGCCTGGTAGGTCTCCCAGGACGTCGTGTAGAGGATGTTCGACGGCTCCCCCCAGCCGCCGTTGGGCAGGTACTCGAAGTCGTACTCGGCGTAGTCGTCCGCCATCGGCGCCGTGAGGTCGTTGATGGTGAAGAACGTCTGGACGAGATGGTCGCCGTCCGGGCCGTACCTGGGCGCGTCGTTGAACCTGACGCGGGCCGCGTAGGTGCCGTTCCTGAACTTCCTCGCCCGGGTGAGCACCTCCGTCTGCTCGGTGCTCGCCCCGGTGCCCGCGGTGGAGGTCTCCAGATTCATGAGGGAGTTGCCGCCCACGGTGGAGAAGGTGACGTTCTCGGGAGCCCAGGTGGCGCCGGGCACTCCGGGGCCACCGGACTCGGCGCGCACGGTCCAGCCGTGCGCCGGGATCCGGGGGTCGGTGTGGCCGCTGTAGTCGAAGTCGTCGAACAACGTGGCGGCGTCGGCCGGAGGATCGGTGGGCGGGTCGGTGGGCGGGTCCGTCGGCCCGTTGCCCCCGGGGGCCTGGCCCCACAGCGTGGTCCCGGCCAGTTGCGCCGTGACCTTGGACCAGTCGCCGTACGACGTCCGGGAAGCGTCGAAGGAGTAGTCGTCGCTCTGGTTCAGCGGCGCCCACGTCGACTGGTAGAAGCGCAGCTGGAGGTCGCCGGTGTCGGCGCCCGGTGCGAGAGAGCCGGCTCCGGAGGTGAAACCGATCTCGAGGTAGCGGTCGGCCGTGGCGGTCGGGACGGCGAGCGTGCCGAAGGTGCCGGTGACGTTGGCGCAGCCCTTGACCGCCCAGGAACACGCGAACCGGTAGGTGGCGCTCGACGAGTCGGCCTTGAAGTAGTAGCGGACCTTGACAGCGCTCAACTGCGCGCTCGCGGTGCCGGTGTTCTTCACCTTGAACCAGGGCTCGGCCTGGTCGGCGCGGGCTCCGGGGGCGCTCGTCCGGTACTGGACGCTCAGCCCGGCGGCGGCTGCGCTCGCGGTGGCGGGGAGCGCGGTGAGCGCGGCGGCGCCCATGGCCACCGCGACGGCGGTGCAGGCGGTGGCGCGCAGCCGCTTCTTCGCGAATCTCATCATGGTTCCTTTCCAGAGAGGCGGGGTGATTCCCGGAACGGGACGGGTCAGGGGTGGTACTGGACGCCGAGCGCGTCGAGCCGGTCCGTGTGGGCGTCGAGGCGGGAACGGAAGTCGGCCCAGTCGGTGGCGCCGCTCCAGCCGCGGTCCGCGAGGGCGCACAGCCGCGGATAGGTGAGGTGTTCGACGCGGGCGGGCGTCGTGACGAACTCCGTCCAGAGCTGGGCCTGGACGCCGAGCACCCGCCCGGCCGCTTCGGCGTCCGCGGCCCGGGGCACGGGATCGTGGGCGTGCACGGCGCGCAGATCGACGACGGCTCCGGGCTGGGCCGGGGGCTCGTGCGGGCCGTCGGACTGGGCGTAGTCGAGGTAGGTGGCCCGGTGGTACGCACTGATCACGGGGTGGCCGCGGAGGGCCGCCGCCAGGGTGTGGGACGGATCGCGCCAGGTCATCACCGTGAAGTCCAGAGGCAGTTCGGTGCCGGTCTCGGCCCAGCCGACCGGGCGGCGTCCGTGCCGGACGAGGAAGTCGCCGATCCGTCCGAGGAACCAGCCGTGCAGGGCCTCGGGGCCCGGCAGGCCCTCCGCCGCCGCCCGCTCGCGTGCGGCGGCACTGCGCGTCCATTCGGTGGTGGGGCATTCCTCGCCGCCGACGTGGATGTACGGAGAGGGAAAGACGTCCATGACCTCGTCGAGGACGGTGCGGCAGAAGTCGAGGACCTCGTCGTGGACACCGAGGACGGTGTCGCACACACCCCAGCGCGTCCAGACGTCGAGGGTGCGTTCCGGGCGGTTGCCCAGTGCCGGGTAGGCGGCGAGAGCGGCGCGTACGTGCCCGGGCATCTCCGTCTCCGGCACGACGGTGACGCCGCGAGCCGCCGCGTACCGGACCAGGCCGGTGAGTTCGGCGCGCGTGTACGCCCCACCGTGCGGGATGCCGTCGTACGCGTCGCTTCCGGCCGGGCCCTTCTGGGACTCGGCGCGGTGGCCGCCGATCTCGGTGAGCTTGGGCAGGGCGGCGACCGGCATGCGCCAGCCCTGGTCGTCGGTGAGATGCAGATGGAACACGCTGATCTTGTGCAGTGCCAGCAGGTCGACGTACCGGCGCAGGTAGGAGACGGGCTGGAAGTGGCGTGCCACGTCCAGCATCGCGCCGCGCCACGCGTGCCGCGGGACGTCGGTGATCTCGACGCACGGCAGCAGCCACCGCGTACCGCGCTGCGGGGTCGGTGACAGGGCCGGTGCCGGCAGCAGCTGACGGATCGTCTGGATGCCGCGCAGCAGTCCGGTGAGGTGCGCGGCGCGCAGCAGCACGGCCCGCGGGGCGATGGTCAGCCCGTACCCCTCTTCGCCGAGACCGCCGAGACCGGCGTCGAGCACCAGGGCGAACCGTCCGTCGGGGGACGGGGGCAGGGACAGCCCGGTGGCGGGCGCGAGCAGGGTGCGCAGCAGCTTCGCGGCCGGTCCGGCGCCCGGGCCGACGCGCAGTGCGGTGTCGGTGCCGAGCGTGAAGTGCCCCGGCCGGAGCACGGCCTTCGTGGGGCGGGGGACGAGGGTGAGCACGGACCGGGGTGCGGGCATGGGGCGTCTCCGGAACGGGTCGCGTGGGGTCGGGGTGTGCGGTCAGCCCTTGACCGCGCCTGCCGCGAAGCCGGCGGTGACGTGCCGCTGGAGCAGCAGGAACACCACGAGGGCCGGGGCGGCGAAGAGGGTCGAGGCGGCCATGGTGGCGCCCCAGTCGGTGCCGAAGACGTTCTGGAACGAGGACAGCCACACGGGCAGGGTGCGGTTGTCCTGCTGCTTGATGATCAGGAAGTTGGCGTACGTGAACTCGTTCCAGGCGGTGATGTACCCGAACAGCGACGTGGCCATCAGACCCGGTGCCAGCAGCGGGAGCGCGATGTGGCGGAACGCGCCGGGCCGGGTGCAGCCGTCGACCTGGGCGGCCTCCTCCAGCTCCGGGGGGATCGTGCCGATGAAGCCGCGCAGGACGATGACGGTGAAGGGCAGCGTCATCATGAAGTAGACGAGGGTCAGGGTCGGCAGCCGGTCGAGCATGTCGGTGTCCCGGGAGATGATGTAGACCGGGATGATCAGTGACTCCCAGGGCGCCATCTGGGCTATGAAGATCATGAGCATGAACTGCCGGCGCCCCTTCCACCTCATCCGGGCGACCGCGTAGGCGGCGCCGAGCGCGATGGCGAGGGCGAGCAGGACGGCGCTCAGCGTGACGAGGACGCTGTTGCGCCAGAACAGGCCGAAGCCGTCGGCGCCGACGGCGGTGCGGAAGTGGTCGAGTGTCCAGGTCCCGGGGAAGAGCCGGGGGCTGTCGGACTGGATGTCGCGGGTGGGTGTGAAGGCGGTGGCGACCATCCAGTAGACCGGGAACAGACAGACCACGACCGTGACGACCGCGGCGGCGTTCAGGGTGGTGCGGCCGGTGCGTGCACCGGTGCCGGAGCGAGTGCGGGTGCCGGTCAGGGGCCGGGTCCGGGGGCTGGGACGGGTCGCGCTCATACGGGTTCGTCCTCCTGACGGAGCATCTGGCGGAAGTAGAGGACGAGCACGCCGGACATCAGCACGACGGTGACCATGGAGGCCGCCGAACCCAGGTCGTAGCGCTGGCTCGACAGGGCGGTCTGTACCGCGTAGACGGGCAGGATCGTGGTCGCGTCGCCGGGCCCGCCGTTGGTCATCACCCAGATCTGGACGAACGCCTTGAAGGTCCAGATCACCTCGAGCGAGAACACGAGCAGGAAGATCGGCCGGACGACGGGGAGCGTGATGGAGCGGAAGATGCGCGGTCCCGACGCCCCGTCGAGCCGCGCCGACTCGTACAGCTCGGCCGGCACGGTGGTGAGGGCCGAGTACACGGTGATCGCCGCGAAGGGCACGGACTGCCAGACGACGAGGGCGACCACGATGACGAAGGCGGCCGGACCGTGCGCGAACCAGGGGTAGCGGTGGAAGGATCCGAACCCCAGGTCGGTCAGCAGCGCGTTGACGATGCCGAACTCCGAGTGGAACAGCCACTGGAAGACGGTGGTCGCCGCGATGACCGGCATGGCCCAGGTCAGTACGAGCGCGCTGAGCACCGCTGTCCGCCCGAACCGGCCGAGCCGCTCGGTCATGAGCGCGACCAGCGTGGACAACACCATGATCAACGTGACGCTGACCGTCATGAAGAGGAACGTGCGCCGCACGACCTCCCAGAAGCGGCTGTCGCCGAGCAGCGTCGCGTAGTTGTCGAGTCCGACGAAACGCGCGTCGCCCACGATGAGCTGGCGCAGGCCGAAGTCCTGGAGCGAGATCACCACGGCGCGGGCCAGGGGGTAGACGAGCAGATACAGCATGCCGAGGACGGCGGGCGCGATCAGGGCGTAGGGCCAGACCCCACGGCCCGTGGGGTTCGACGGGCGACGAGTCTTCGGCCCGGCGGAGCGCCGGGGCGGTCCGGTGCCGAGTGGGGGGCGGGGGGCGGTCTGCTCTCGGACGGCCGTCACGGCGCTCCTCCTTGCGGTGCGTGGCCGACGGGTTCAGGAGCCGGAGTTGAGTGCCTCGGTGATGGCTTCGGACGCGGTGGCGGCTTCCTTCTGGGCGTCGCCACCGGTCAGCACGGCCGTCATGTAGGCCTTGATCGGGTTCTTGGCCTCGACCGCGGCCCAGCCGGGCGTGTTGGGCGTGGCGCGGCCTTCGGCGGCGCCGGCCGCCATGGCCGAGGCGCCCGGGTCGGCGGCCACCGCGTCCGCCAGCGTCGTCTTGTTCGGGACGTAGCTCATGGCGACGGCGAGCTTCTTCTGCCAGGTGTCGCCGGTGAGTTCCCTGATGAAGGTGTAGGCCGCGTCCTGCTTGGCGGAGGCCGTCGGGATGACGAGATCGGAGCCGCCGGTGAAGACCGCTCCCGGCCTGTCGGCGGTCTTCCCCGGGATCGGGAAGAAGCCGAGCTTGCCCTTCAGCGCGGGATTGTTCTGGATGACGACATTGGCGCCGCCGGGAGTCGAGATGACCTGGGCGACCTTTCCCTTGGCCATGACGTCCGCCTGCGGCGGGTTGGCCTCGTCGGAGTCCTTGGGCCCCCTGCCGAGGGCTTGGAGCTTCTCGTAGAACTTCATGCCGCGGATCGCCTCGGGGGAGTCCAGGGCGCCCTTCCACCTGCCGCCGGACTCGGTGGCGAGGTCGCCTCCCTCGTCCCATACGAAGCCCGAGAGGGTGTACCAGTTCTGGCCGGGCAGGTAGATGCCCTGAGTGCCGCCGGTGTCGAGCTTCCCGGTGGCGGCGATCCACTGGTCGCGGGTCTTGATCGCGGCCGCGTCGACACCCGCCTTCTCGAACAGGTCGGTCCGGTAGACGACGACCCGGTTGGCGGCGTAGTAGGGGATGCCGTACTGCTTGCCTTCGTAGGCGCCCGGCTCGGCGAGGCCCTTGAGCCAGTTCCTCCCGCCGAGTTCGTCGACCTTGTCGCTGAGGTCCAGCAGGCCCCCGCTCTGCGCGAACTGGGCCACCTGGGTGTTTCCGGTCTCGATGACGTCCGGTGCGTCGTTGCTGGCGAGGGCTGCCGTGACCTTCTCGCCGATGCCGTCCCACTCCTGGATCTGCACCCTGACCTCGATGTCGGGGTGCGCGGTCTCGAAGCCCTGGACGAAGTCCTTCTGGAACTGGGCCGACACGCTGTCGCGCATCAGCCAGACGTCGATGGTGGTACTCCCACCGGGCTCGTCGTCGGAAGCGCCGGAGGAACTGCTGCAGGCGCTCAGCCCGGCCGTCATCACGAGCACGCACACACCGGCGGACAAGTGGAGCTTCACGGTTCACCTCTGGAGGACATGACCTGACCACCTGACCAGTGAGGACCACTGGACAGCTCACTCTTGATGTGGGGATGAAGGTGGCATAGACCAATTAGGCCGTCAACCCCCTGCGTGCACAGAGGTTTTGGCGCGCATGGACGCCGACGGCTGGGTGATCACGGATCGATGGCGGCTACACTTCCCCTGGCCGTGAGGGCGGTGGAGGATGACCACTGGTCAAGTGGTCAACTCGGTGGGGTCAACTCGACGACCGGGGATCCGTACAGGTAGGGAGTGCGACATGAAGGCCGACGCGCCAGGTGCGGTGCTGAAACGGGAGAGAGTGCGCGACTTCCTCCTCGACCTCGTCGAGTCACAGCGCCCGGGGGACGCCATCCCCTCCGAGCGTTCCCTGTGCGCCCGGCTGGGGGTCTCCCGGCCGACCCTGCGAGCCGCGGCCGACGAGCTCGTCGCCGCGGGTCTGCTGGTGCGGGAGCACGGCCGCGGCATGTTCGTGGCGCCGGAGAAGATCACCCAGGAACTGATCTCCGGCCGGCAGGCCATGACCGTGCCCCAGGCCTCCGGGACCTGGTCGAGCCGCCTGCTGGAGTTCACCACCATCCCGGCGGGCGCGCGCGTGGGCCGCAGGCTGCGTGTCTCACCCGCCGCCGAGATCGTGTACGTGGCGCGACTGCGCCTGGTCGACGGCGCCCCGATGGCCATCGAGCATCTGCACATCAGGGCCGACCTGGTCCCCAGCCTGTCGGCCGCCGAACTGGAGACCGGCGACCTCTACGAGCATCTGCGCGAACAGCACGGCGTGCACGTCCAGGAAGCCGTACAGGCGATCGAGCCGACCGTCGTCACCCGGGCCGAGGCCGAACTGCTCGACGTGCCCGAGTTGTCCCCGGCGCTGCTCTTCGAGCGGCTCACCTCGGACACCACCGGTCAGCCCGTCGAGTACGTCCACTCGATCTACCGCGGCGACCGTTACCGCATCGTCTCCCGGCTCACCCTCGGTCCCTCCGCCGCAGTGCCGGCGGCCCGGCTCGGACACCACCCCGGCATCCCCCCGGGCGACTTCGCCCACCGTGACACCATCGCGTCCTCCACACGCGGGGACATCCAGTCGGCACCGTGATCCACCGCGGCCCCGAAGCCCCGGCCGGAGCGGCACGGGCGTTCCGCACCGCCCGCAGCCGCTGCGCCGTTCCGGCGCACGGGATCCGACGTCGCGGCGGACCGGCCGAGCGGGTTGCCCGGCACCGCGGGACCGCCGTCGCCGGGTGAGCGTGCTGCTCAGCGCCACGGCTGTCGCCTCGACCGGCACCATCGGCTTCGTCGGCCTGGCGGCGCCGCACGCGGCCCGCGCCCTGGTGGGCCGAGGACACGTCCGGGTGGTGCCGGCCGCCGTGCTGCTCGGCGCCGCGCCGGTCTGCACGGCCGACCTGCTGGGCCGCACGGTCATCGCCCCGCCCAGCTGGGCGCCGGCCTGATGGCGGCGGTGATCGGCGCACCGTGCTTCCTCCGGCTGCTGATACGCGGCCGACGGCAGCGCCGACCCGGCGCTCCGTCCCCCGGGGCCGAATTCATGGTGTTCACGGCCCGGTCGGGGGCATCCGCTGAGCAACGAACCGGAAAGACCGACGACACCGCACGAGCGACACCCCCGAACGAGCCGACACCCCCGAAGGGACGGACCCCTTGCTCGCCATCATCTCGGCAGTGCTGTTCTTCATCGCCTTCCTGATCAACGCGGCGGAGATCTCCACCAACGACACCTTCACCTCCACCAACCTCATGCTCCTCGGCCTGACCGTGCTCGCCCTCCACGTCGCGGGCATCGGCAGCGGCTGGTCGGTGCGCGGCCGCCGGCGCTGAGCGCTCCCGGCGGAAACCGACCCGTACTCGCGGACCACCGCCCCCACAAGGGAAGATGGAAGGCGCAAGCCATGATCGACCGATGTGGAGGAGCGGGCACATGCAGCACGAGCGAGCGGGCACGAAGGCCGGCCCCGAGGATCTCGTCGACGTCGCCCGGCTGGTCACGGCGTACTACGCGCTGCACCCCGACCCGGACGACCCGGGGCAGCGCGTGGCGTTCGGCACCTCGGGGCACCGGGGATCGTCGCTGAACACGGCGTTCAACGAGGACCACATCGCCGCGACCAGCCAGGCCATCTGCGAGTACCGGACCGCCCAGGGCACCGACGGCCCCCTTTTCCTCGGCGCCGACAGCCACGCCCTGTCCGAGCCCGCCCGGGTCACCGCCCTGGAGGTGTTCGCGGCCAACGGAGTGACGGTGCTCGTCGACAGCGCCGACGGCTACACGCCGACGCCCGCCGTCTCCCACGCCATCCTCACCCACAACCGAGGCCGTACCGCCGCCCTCGCCGACGGCGTGGTCGTCACGCCGTCGCACAATCCGCCCGCCGACGGCGGCTTCAAGTACAACCCGCCGAGCGGCGGCCCCGCCGGCTCCGACGCCACCTCCTGGATCCAGGACCGGGCGAACGAGATCATCGCCTCCGGCCTGAAGGACGTACGGCGCGTCCCCTACACCCGGGCTCTCGCCGCGCCCACGACCGGGCGTTACGACTTCCTCGGCACGTACGTCGCCGATCTCCCGAGCGTCCTCGACCTGGACGCGATCCGCGCCGCGGGTGTCCGCATCGGCGCCGACCCGCTGGGCGGGGCGTCCGTCGCGTACTGGGGCCGGATCGCCGAACAGCACCGGCTCGACCTCACGGTCGTCAACCCGCTCACCGACCCGACCTGGCGTTTCATGACGCTCGACTGGGACGGCAAGATCCGTATGGACTGCTCGTCGCCGTACGCGATGGCCTCGCTGATCGACCAGCGCGACCGCTTCCGGATCGCCACGGGCAACGACGCCGACGCCGACCGGCACGGCATCGTCACGCCGGACGCCGGCCTGATGAACCCCAACCACTACCTGGCCGCCGCCATCGCCTACCTCTACGCGCACCGGGAGCAGTGGCCGGCCGACGCGGGGGTCGGCAAGACGCTCGTGTCGTCCTCGATGATCGACCGGGTGGCCGCCGACCTCGGACGCCGCCTCGTCGAGGTGCCCGTCGGCTTCAAGTGGTTCGTGGACGGGCTGGTCGGCGGTTCGCTCGGTTTCGGCGGGGAGGAGTCGGCCGGCGCCTCCTTCCTGCGCCGCGACGGCTCCGTCTGGACCACGGACAAGGACGGCCTCATCCTGGCGCTGCTGGCCTCCGAGATCACGGCGGTCACCGGGAAGACCCCGTCCGAGCACTACGCCGCCCTGACGGACCGCTTCGGCTCGCCCGCCTACGCGCGCATCGACGCCCCGGCCACCCGTGAGGAGAAGGCACTGCTCGGCAGGCTCTCGCCCGCCCAGGTCACCGCCGACACCCTGGCCGGGGAGCCGGTCACCGGCGTGCTCACCGAAGCCCCGGGCAACGGCGCGTCCATCGGCGGCATCAAGGTGACCACCGCCAACGCCTGGTTCGCGGCCCGCCCCTCGGGCACCGAGGACGTCTACAAGATCTACGCCGAGTCCTTCCTCGGCCCCGATCACCTCCGCCGGGTCCAGGAGGAGGCCAAGGACGTGGTCGACGCCGCGCTGGGCGGCTGAGCCGCCCGGGACGGACGGGCCTCCAGGTCGCCGCCCGTACGGGGCGACGGGGAGCAGGTCGCCGCCCGTACGGGGCGACGGGGAGCAGGTCGCCGTACGGCGACGGGGAGCAGCAGGCCGACGGCGTCGTCCGCGTCACCCACGCGGCCGAGCCGCTCGGCCTGGGCCGGGAGGCCGGACCCGCCGAGCGGTGACGTGCGCCGCGGTGACGTGCGTCCGCGTCGGCCCGCAGGTGTATGAATGGTCTCGATCCGTTCCGCCGCTTGGGCCACGGGGGCGGTGCGGCAATCATGAGGCCATGCACCGGCCCGTCCGTCTCCGCACCCACGAGTGGTTCACGGTCGACGACTCCACCCTGAACGTCGCCCTCGTGTATCCGATGCAGGGGCCCGCCGGGGTGTTCGGACCGGCCTGCGAGGCCTGCGCCCGGCTGGCCGCGGAGGAGATCAACAAGAGCGGCGGAGTGCTCGGCAAGGAGCTGCGGCTCATCGAGGTCGACGGAGGCGCCGAACCGCAGCAGGTCGCGGCGGAGGTGGAGGCCCTGGTGGCCACCGGGGCGGTGCAGGGGGTCACCGGCTGGCACATCTCCTCGGTGCGGCAGGCGATGGCCCCGCGGATCGCGCACCGGGTGCCGTACGTCTACACCGCGCTGTACGAGGGCGGCGAGCGCACCGACGGCGTCTACCTGACCAGCGAGACCCCCGCCTGGCAGCTGCTGCCCGCCATGCGCCTGCTCACCGAGGCCCGGGGCGTGCGCCGCTGGTTCGTGGTCGGCAACGACTACGTCTGGCCCCGGCGCACTGCCCGGGCCGCCCGCCGCTACGCACGCGACTCCCGCGGCAGGGTGTGCGGTGAGGCGTACCTCCCGCTGGGCGCCGACGACTTCCACGACGTGCTGGGCCGGATCGAGCGGGCCGACACCGACGCCGTACTGATGCTGCTGGTCGGCAGCGACGCGATCCGCTTCAACCGGGCTTTCGCCGCCGCCGGGCTCGACCGGCGCTGTCTCCGGCTGAGCACCCTGATGGACGAGAACATGCTGCTGGGCAGCGGCCCGGAGGCCACCGTCGACCTCTTCAGCACGGCCGGCTTCTTCGCCTCGCTCGCCGACCAGAACACCCTGGACTTCCAGGGACGCTACGCCGACCGCTTCGGGGTGGCGGCCCCGACCCCGGGCAGTCTCGGGGAGTCCTGCTACGAGGGTGTGCTGCTGCTGGCGGCGCTCTTCGAACGGGCCCGCACCCTGGACGTGAACGCCGTCGGAGCCGCCTCCGACACCGTCTCGTACGAGGGCCCGAGGGGTCTGCTCGGCCTGGAGGGCCGACATGTGCGCCAGCGCATCTACCTGGCGCAGGCGGACGGCCTCGACTTCAACGTCCTCGCTCAACTGCGGGCTCCGCACGAGTTGTCGTAGCACCGCTTCCGTCCTCGAGCACGTCCGCCAGCCGGTCCAGCAGGCCTTCCAGCCGTTCGCCCCGCTCTTCCCCCAGCAGCGGCTCCCACTCCGCCCGGTCGTCCCGCACCGCGCGGACCAGCTGCCGCCGGCGCTCCAGGCCCCGTGGGGTGAGGTAGGCCAGGACGCGGCGCCGGTCGGCGGGGTCGATTCTGCGGAACACCAGGTTCTGGTCGACGAGTTGGTCGATCAGCCTGGTGGCGCTCGGCGCGGGCATGAAGGCGTGGTCGGCGAGGGCCGTCATGGGGTGTCCCTGTCCGTCCGAGAGCAGGTCCAGCACCCACCACGCTTCCACCGAGCAGTCGAACCCCGCCAGCACGAACCGGAGTCGGCGGGTGGCGAGGCGCTCGGCCCGGGTCAGCAGACGCAGCAGTTCCTGGGGCCGCCTCGCCATCGCACTCCTTTGCCCGAAGCCCTGGTTCCCCGTGCGGGATTGGGCGTGAGCCTACCGCAAAAGGTCCTTTCCCCAGGAAGTATCGAAGCCCGCTTCCTTGCTTCCAGCAGAAACTGTTCATCAATTGCGCGGAAACGCGACGGAAACAGTTTACTCGCAGGCTGTGCGCCAACGCCGCGCCACCGAAGCGCGTTGTGTCCCCTTCCTCCCCAGAGTCGTTCCGCTCGCTTCGCAACGCCCTTCGGGGCATGGAGGTTTTGTATGTCCGGGCTCAGAATCAGCAGGCGTGGCCTGCTGGCCGGTATTTCGGCGGTCGGCGCCTCCGCCGCCCTCAGCGCCTGTGGCGCCAAGACGGGTGAAGGATCCTCGGCGGACGCGGCCGGCGCCTCCGCCGACACCTCCGGCAGTACGGTCGGGGTCGGTCTGCTGAACTCCCTGTCGGGCACGATGGCCATCAGCGAAGTCACCGTGCACAACGCGCTGTTGCTCGCCATCAAGGAGATCAACGCGTCCGGCGGCGTGCTCGGCAAGAAGCTCAGGGCCGTCAGTCAGGACGGCGCCTCCGACTGGCCCACCTTCGCGGAGAAGGCCGAGGCGCTCATCAAGGACGACAAGGTCGCCGCCACCTTCGGCTGCTGGACCTCGGCCAGCCGAAAGGCCGTCAAACCGGTCTTCGAGCGGTACAAGTCACCGCTGTTCTACCCCGTGCAGTACGAGGGTCTGGAGGAGTCGCCGTACATTTTCTACATCGGCGCGACCACCAACCAGCAGATCGTTCCGGCCCTCGACTATCTCAAGAAGCAGGGCCTGACCAAGCTCTACCTGGTCGGCAGCGACTATGTGTTCCCGCGCACCGCCAACAAAATCATCAAGGCCTACGCGAAGGCCAAGGGAATGACGGTGGTCGGCGAGGACTACGCGCCGCTCGGCTCCACGGAATTCGGCACCATCGTCAACAAGGTCAAGGACTCCGGCGCGGACGCCGTGTTCAACACCCTCAACGGTGACAGCAACGTGGCCTTCTTCAAGGAGTACAAGTCCTCCGGGCTGACCGCGAAGAGCATGCCGGTGCTGTCGGTCTCCATCGCCGAGGAAGAGGTGAAGAGCATCGGCACCCAGTACCTCCAGGACCAGCTGACCGCGTGGAACTACTACGAGACGACGCCCGGCGCGGCCAACACCACGTTCGTGGCGGCCTATCAGGCCGAGTACGGCAAGGACAAGCCGACCAGCGACCCGATGGAGGCCGCCTACACCTCCGTGTACCTGTGGAAGGCGATGGTCGAGAAAGCCGGCTCCTTCGACGTCGCCAAGGTCAAGGCGGCCTCGGACGGCATCACCTTCGACGCCCCCGAGGGCAAGGTCACCGTCGACGGCGCGAGCCAGCACGTCTACAAGACGGCCCGGATCGGCAAGGTCGGCGCGGACGGCCTGATCACCGAGGTCTGGAACTCGGGCGGCCCGATCAAGCCGGACCCGTACCTCAAGGGCTACGACTGGGCCTCCGGCCTGTCCTGATCGCCCGGCGGGTCCTGGCCC
The DNA here is from genome assembly GCF_030815485.1 of Streptomyces rishiriensis. Lineage (NCBI taxonomy): Bacteria > Bacillati > Actinomycetota > Actinomycetes > Kitasatosporales > Streptomycetaceae > Streptomyces > Streptomyces rishiriensis. Next base: position 7,747,475 of record NZ_JAUSWV010000002.1, read on the forward strand.
TATGCCGGTCCTGATGGCCCGGCCGGTCTTGGCTCTCGGCCGGTCCTGGTCGCCCGGCCGTTCCTGGCCTCCGACCCGTCTTGGCCCTCGGCCGGTCCTGATCGCCCGGCGGGTCCTGGCTTTCGGCCGGTCCTGATCCGGCCTGCTCAGGCCCCGCCGGGATCCCGGTTCCTGCCCCGATCCCGGCTGCCGTGCCGGTCTCCGCTCCCGCCTGGTCCTCACTCCCGCCCCTGCACCGGTCTCCGCTCCCACGGTGGAGCCCGGCCCCGTTCCGGGGGCCGGGTCATGTCCCTGGCCCGCCGCACCTCCGTCCCCGACCAGGAGCCGCTTCATGACGGTCATCCTCAACCAGTCCTTCACCGGCATCAGCATCGGCGCCGTCCTCCTGCTCATCGCGCTCGGCCTGACCCTGACCTTCGGTCAGATGGGCGTGATCAACATGGCGCACGGCGAGTTCATCATGACCGGCGCCTACACCACGTACGTCCTCCAGCGCTCCATCAGCGGCGCGGGTGTCTCGCTGCTCGTCGCCCTGCCCGTGGCCTTCCTGGTGGCGGGCGCCATGGGCGCGCTGCTGGAGTGGCTGCTCATCCGGCGCCTCTACACCCGCCCGCTGGACACCCTGCTGGTCACCTGGGGCGTCTCGCTGATGCTCCAGCAACTCGCCCGGGACGTCTTCGGCGCTCCCAACGTGCAGACCCACGCGCCGGACGTGCTCACCGGCAACATCTCGATGGGCGGCGGCGTCACCTTCGCCAGCAGCCGCCTGTTCATCCTCGGTCTGGCCCTGCTCAGCGTCCTCGCCCTCACGGTCGTCCTGCGACTCACCCCGCTCGGCCGCCGGATCCGGGCCGTCGTACAGAACCGCGACCTGGCCGAGGTGTCCGGCATCGCCACCGGCCGGGTCGACCGCGTGACCTTCTTCATCGGCTCGGGTCTCGCGGGCGTGGCCGGCGTCGCGCTCACCCTGGTCGGCCCGATCGGCCCGACGATGGGCACCAACTACATCGTCGACGCCTTCCTGGTCGTCGTCGTGGGAGGTATCGGGCAGCTCAAGGGCAGCGTGCTCACCGCCTTCGCGCTCGGCGTGCTCCAGTCGGTCCTCGAGTACTCGACGACGCTCAGCGTCGCCAAGGTCATCGTGCTCGTGGCGATCGTCGCCTTCCTCCAGTGGCGACCCCAGGGCCTGTACACACTGCGCACCCGGAGCCTGGCATGACGACGATCACCGAGACCCCGCCCGCCCCGCCGACGGCCCGCCTGCGCGTCCCCGGCGCCTTCGTCCTCGCCGCCGTCCTCCTTCTCGGAGTGGCCCCGCTCGCCCTCTCCGACTTCCGCCTCTCGCTCCTCGCCAAGTACCTGTGCTACGCGATCGTGGCCGTGGGAGTGAGCCTCGCCTGGGGCCGGGGCGGGCTCATGGTGCTGGGCCAGGGCGTCTTCTTCGGCCTCGGCGGCTACGCCATGGCCATGCACCTCAAGCTCACCGACGCCGCCGCGACCGGCGAGACACTGCCCGACTTCATGCAGCTGTACGGCACCGGCGACGCCCTGCCCTGGTGGTGGGAACCCTTCGCCGACCCGGCCTTCGCGCTCGCCATGACCGTCCTGCTGCCGATGGCCGTCGCCGCCGTGCTCGGCTTCTTCGTCTTCCGGCGCCGGGTGAAGGGGGCCTACTTCGCGATCCTCAGCCAGGCACTGGCCGCCGCCCTGTCCATCTGGCTGATCGGCCAGCAGGCCACCACCGGCGGCACCAACGGCCTCACCGACATCCAGGGCTTCTTCGGCTACTCGCTGGACGACCCCGTCAACCAGCGGATGGTGTACTTCGTCATCGCCGCGGTCCTGCTGCTGCTGATGGCGGGCGCCCGCCAGCTGTTCGTCAGCCGCTACGGCGAACTCCTCGTCGCCGTGCGCGACTCCGAGGAACGCGTCCGCTTTCTCGGCTACGACCCCGCCAACGTCAAACTCGTCGCGTACGTCGTGGCCGCCGGCACGGCGGGCCTCGCCGGGGCCCTCTTCGTCCCGGCGGTGGGGATCATCTCGCCGGCGCTGATCGGCATCGTGCCGTCCATCGGATTCGTCATCGGCGCCGCGGTCGGCGGCCGGGCCTCGCTGGTGGGCGCGGTGCTGGGAGCGGTCGCCGTCGCCTGGGCGCAGAGCACGCTCTCCGACGCCTTCCCCGCCGCCTGGACCTACCTGCAGGGGCTGCTCTTCGTCCTCGCCGTCGGCTTCCTCCCCGGCGGCCTGGCCTCCCTCGGCGTCGTGCTGTGGCGGCGCCGTACCCGTACCCCTGCGACTGGAGAGACAGCATGAGCGGCGAGGGACTGACCGTACGCGACCTGCGGGTGACGTTCGACGGGTTCACCGCCGTCGACGGCGTCGACCTGGACATCCGCCCCGGCGACCTGCGGTTCCTCATCGGCCCGAACGGCGCGGGCAAGACCACCCTCGTCGACGCGGTCACCGGTCTGGTCAAGGCGTCCGGATCGGTCCGCTTCGGCGACCAGGAGCTGCTGGGCAAGCCCGTCCACAAGATCGCCCGGCTGGGGATCGGCCGTACGTTCCAGACCGCGACGGTCTTCGAGGAGCTGACCGTCGTGCAGAACCTGGACATCGCCGCCGGCGCCGGCCGGGGACCGTTGACCATGCTCCGGCGCCGCAAGGACGTGCCCGAACCGGTCAGGCGGGCCCTGGATACCATCGGTCTGAGCGATCTGCGCGACCGTCCCGCCGGGGTGCTGGCCCACGGGCAGAAGCAGTGGCTGGAGATCGGCATGCTGCTGGTCCAGGACGTACGACTGCTCCTGCTCGACGAGCCCGTCGCCGGCATGAGCCACGACGAACGCGAGGCCACCGGTGAGCTGTTGCGGCGGGTGAGCGAGGACCGCACGGTCGTCGTCATCGAGCACGACATGGACTTCATGCGCTCCTACGCCCGGAGCGTCAGCGTCCTGCACGCCGGCAAGGTGCTCAGCGAGGGCTCCGTCGCCGAGGTCCAGGCCGACACCAAGGTCCAGGAGGTCTACCTCGGGCGCGCCTCCGAACCCGAACCCACCCCCCGACCCGCGCCCGCCGCCGCGGCCGCGTCCGTCGCCGAGGAGGCGTGAAGCCCATGCTGGAGATCAACACCGTCCGGGCGGGCTACGACCGCACCACCGTGCTGCACGGGGTGAGTGTCGCCGTCCCCGGCGACGGCGTCGCGGCCGTGCTCGGGCACAACGGGGCCGGCAAGAGCACCCTGCTGCGCGCCGCCATGGGTCTGATCAGGCCGACCGCCGGGACCGTCCTGCTCGACGGCGAGGACATCACCCGGCTCTCGCCGCATCAGCGGGTCGCCCGCGGCATGGCGTACGTCCCGCAGGGCCAGCAGTCCTTCCCGCACCTCACCACCGCCGAGAACCTCCGGCTCGTCGCGGACGGCCGCCCGAGGGCCACGCCGGGCCGTGCGGGCGGTGGGGGAGGCAAGGAGGCGATCGCCGAGGCCCTGGACCTGTTCCCCGTCCTGCGCGAACTGTCCGGCCGCCGGGCCGGCCTGCTCTCCGGCGGTCAGCGCCAGCAGCTCGCCATCGCCCGGGCCCTGGTCACCCGGCCGAGGCTGCTCCTGCTCGACGAACCGACCGAGGGCATCCAGCCGTCCGTCGTCGCCGAGATAGAGGAGACGATCCTGGCCCTCACCCGGCGGGGCGGACTCTCCGTCCTCCTCGTCGAACAGCATGTGGGCTTCGCCATGCGGGCCGCCCAGCGCTACTACGTCCTGGAGGCGGGCCGCGTGACCTCCTCCGGCGAAGGCGGAACGGGCGCCGAGCAGACCGTGCGGGCGGCGCTCAGCGTGTGAGCCGGGAGCCCCGCGCCGGCGCCGCCCGTCGGGCAGCTCCGGCGCGGGCCCCCAGTCCGACAAGCCCACAGGCTGACAGGCCGACAGCCCCAGAGGCCGACAGCCCCAGAAGCCGACAGCCTCACAGGCCGGGAGCCCCACACCCCACAAGCCCCACAGACCGGGAGCCGCACAAGCCCCACTGGCCGGGACTCCCACAGGCCGACAGGCGACGAGGGCCCTTTCCACCCGGCTCGGAAGGCATTACGCGGTCGATGGGGTGCGCCGGTTGTCGAAGATTCGTGCGATGCCGTCTGTCAGGCCGTGCCGCGGGACCGCTATCATCCTCTAAAGGTAAAATGTGAGGTTTGCCCGATGGGTGCCCTCCCGACGAGCTGCCGTCCCGCCGGAGTGATCAATGTCCCGCAAGCGCCCCACGGACGACGGCGACGAGCTGCTGGCCAGACTCGGTTCGCTGACCGCCCAGGCGCGCGAGCGCGCGGAGCTGCAACGCTCCCGCGTGGAACTGGCCCTCGCCCTCCAGCGCGGCATGCTGCCCAGGGACCTGCCCATGGCGCCCGGCTTCCGGCTCGCCGTCAAGTACGCGCCCGCCTGCTACGGCCTCAACGTGGGCGGCGACTGGTACGACGCCTTCGCGATGCCGGACGGGCGCATCGGCCTGTCCATCGGCGACGTCCAGGGCCACAACATAGAGGCGACCGCGTTCATGGGCCAGGTCCGGGTCGGTCTGCGTGCCCTCGCCTCCGTCACCAGCGAGCCCGGCGAGCTTCTCGCCCGGACCAACGACCTGCTCCTCTCTCTCGGCAGTGACCTCTTCGCCACCTGCACCTTCATGCGGCTCGACCCCGCCACCGGGGTCCTGGAGAGCGCCAGGGCGGGGCACATCCCGTGTGTGTGGGCCACGGCGGACGGCAAGTCGGGCGTCGCCGAGGACGAGTGCGGCCCGCCCCTGGGCGTCCAGGAGGGCATGGACTATCCCGTCACCCGCTCCCGGCTCACCAAGGGCGGAGTGTTCGTCCTGCTCACGGACGGCGTGGTGGAAGGGCCGACCCTGAGCGTCGAAGAGGGTCTCGACCAGGTCGTACGGCTGGCCGGCATCGCCGCCGTCGCGGGCATGCCGGCGGACTCCCTCGCCGCGGCGGTGATCAAGGGCGCCGAGCGGGTGGGACACGAGGACGACGCGGCCGTGCTGGTGGTGGGACACGACGGGCTGACGGCGCCGGACGTCCCCCTCGTTCAGCCATAGGGCCGGACGCCGCGCGTCTCGCCTCGCCGACGGCGCCGGGCCGGTGTCTGATGGCTGCTGTGGTGGCTACCCCGGAACTGCGTCGACCAGCGGTCTTCGCCGTGCGGACGCTGGCCGTAGCCCTGGGCTACTACGCGGCCGGGCGGCTGGGGCTCGTGCGCGAGCTCACCGTCGAGGGTGCGGTCTTCACCCCCATCTGGCCGCCCACGGGGGTGGCAGTCGCCTGTCTGCTGCTCCTCGGGATCCGCGTCTGGCCGGGCATCGCCCTCGGTGCCCTCTTCGTCATCATGTCCCTGACTTCGCTGCGGCCCGCGGTGATCGGCAACCTGATCGGCAACACCGCGGCGCCCGTCTGCGCCTACCTCATGCTGCGCAAGGTGGGCTTCCGCAACGACCTGGCCCGATTACGGGACGGGCTCGCGCTGGTCTTCCTCGGCGCACTCACCGCCATGCTGCTGAGTTCGACGGTCGGCGTCGGCATGCTCGTCCTCACCGACAAGCTGGCCGCGCACAGCTTCTGGGCCGTGTGGCTGGCCTGGTGGGTCGGCGACGCCATGGGCGTCCTGATCGTCACGCCGGTCCTTCTCGTGCTGCACGCCATCACCCGCCCCCTGCGGCCGGCCCGCTGGAAAGAGGCCGTAGGACTCGGCCTCATCGCCTGCGCCCTCGTCCCGCTGGCCACCCACAGCCGCGTCAGCCTGCTCTTTCTCGTCTACCCCCTGCTGATCTGGGCGGCCCTGCGCTTTCAGCTCGCCGGCAGCATGCTCTGTGCCCTCTTCACATCGGTCATGGCCACCGTCGCCGCGACGGACAGCGTCGGGCCCTTCGAACGGCTGAGCCGCGTCGAGGTGATGATCAAGCTCCAGGCCTTCAACGGCACGATGGCGCTGACCGCCCTGCTGCTCTCCGCGGTGATCACCGAACAGCAGCACACCAGACGCTCCGTGGAACGCGCCTGCCAGGAACTCGTCGAGGTCCTGGAACACCTCACCGCCGGCGATGCCCCACCCGGCCGGCCCGTGAAGGACATCCAGGAGACGGAGACCACGGAGACCACAAAGGCCACGGAGACCACGGAGACCACCGAGGACAAGAACGGCTGAGGCCTGTGCCTGTGCCTGTGCCTGTGCACGAGTCACGGACACCGGAACCTGAGCATCAGCATCGATGTCAGTGCCTGGCCCTACGGTTCGGGGAGTGGGACTCGCCGGAACGGCCGCGGGTCCTCCCTGGGGAGGGGTGTGTCATGGCTACCGGGTCCAGCACCGTGTCGAGGACGTATCTGGAGCTGTCGCAGGACGGCGGCGGCGCGCACAAGTTCTACGAAGTCGCCGTCGACGGCGTGGTGGTGACGGTGCGGTACGGGCGGATCGGCGCCTCCGGGCAGACGCAGACGACGACGTTCCCCACCGCCGAGAAGGCCCGGGCCGCCGCCGCGCGGAAGGTGGGGGAGAAGGTCCGCAAGGGGTACGCCCCCGCTGTCGCCGGACAGCGTCCCCCGCGCACGGTGACCCGCCGTCAGGTGGTCTCGGCGCCGTCCACGGCGCGCGCCGCGGCGCCCGTGCTGTGGCGGTTCCGCACCGGTTCCTCGGCGTTCGGCATCCACGTGGACGACGACCGCTGCTGGGTCGGCAACCAGTCCGGTGACGTGTACACCCTGGACCACGAGGGCGACGTGCTGGCCCGGTTCAGCCTGCCGGACGGCGTGAAGTGCCTGGTGGCAGACGACTTCTGGATCTACGCGGGCTGCGACGACGGCAAGGTCTACGACCTGTCCTCCAAGCTGCCGTTCGCGGCGTACGACATCGCGGCGGACGTCGACATCTTCTGGCTGGACATCCATGAGGGCCTGCTGAACGTCTCGGACCGCGACGGCCGGCTCACCGTCATCGACCACGAGGACGAGCACCAGTGGGCCCGCCGCAGCCAGGGCGAGCACGCCTGGATGGTCCGCGCGGACGACCGGGCCGTCTACCACGGTCACCATCGGGGCGTCACCGCCTACGCACCCGACGGCAGCGGTGAACTCTGGCACACCCCCACCCGGGGCGGCGTCCTGTTCGGCTGGCAGGAGGCGGACGCCGTCTACGCCGGGACCTCGCACAAGGTGGTGCAGCGGCTGTCGAAGGCCACCGGCACGGTCGAGGCCACGTACGGCTGCGACAGCGCCGTGTACTCGTGTGCCACCTCGCCCAACGGGCGCTTCGTGTTCGCCGGTGACTCGTCCTCGTCCGTCTACTGTTTCGACCGGGACGGCACGCGCCTGTGGAAGCTCGGCACGGGCGGCGGCTCGGCCCTGTCCATGCAGTACCGCGACGAACGGCTGTACCTGGTGACCACCGACGGCTCGCTGGTGTGCGTGGACGCGAGCGAGACGGCCGTCACCGCGGCCCAGCAGGGCACGGTCCCGGTGGCGCGGGACGTCAAGCTCGCCGAGGCACTGCCGACGTACGCCCCCGCCACGGCCGCGGCCACGGTGACCACCGTGACCCACGTGCCCACCGGCGCGATCGTCGTCGAGTGCGTCCAGGAAGCCGGCCGGGTCCGGGTGCACGTGGTGTCCGACGGCTACGACACGTCCTGGAACGTCCAGTTCCCGCGCGAGATACGCGAGCCCGGGGCTCGGTACGTGGTGGACGCCCTGCACACGGCGGCCGGCGGCTTCTACCGGGTCCGCGGTGACATCCGACGGCTGCTCTGACCTACGGCTCCCTTCCGGTCCCGCTCATCGGCCGGTCCCGCCCCGTACGGCCACCGGTCGCGCGGCCGGGGGTGCGGCCGGGGCGGCCGCACCGGCGGGTCGCCAGCCCAGCTCCGGCGCTATCAGGTGCCGGACATCGTGCAGGATCTGCTCGTAGTCGCCCCGGTGGAACTCGTACGGCAGCTCCAGGCGCAGCTCCGACACGGCCGAGACCGCGGGATCCGCGGCCAACTGCTCCAGGATCCGGTCCGCCGGCCCGACCACGTCCGGCGCGAACAGGGTCCGGTTGCTGCCCTGCGGAGCCAGAGTGCGCGCGTGCCGTCCGGCGGCGTATGCCCGGTACCGCGCACGGGTGGCGGCGTCGGCGCTGTCGAACGGCACGATCACCCGCCCCAGCGCCACCCGCGCCGGACGGGCGGCGGGCACCCCGCGCCGGTACTCGGAGAGCAGGGCGAGCTGGGCCGTGGTGAAGTCGTCGGTGCCCTCACCGGTGACGATGTTGCCGCTCAGCAGGTTCAGGCCGTGTGCCGCGGCCCACCGGGCGGAACGCAGGCTGCCGCCTCCGTACCAGACGCGGTCCAGCAGGCCCGGGTCGTGCGGCTGCAGCCGTGGCCGCTGGGTGTTGCCCGGTGACCGGATCACGGTGTCCGGGCCCCCGAGGTAGTCCCCCCGCAGGTTGTCGATGACGCGGGCGATCCTCCCGTACGACAGGTCGAAGTCGCGCCAGTCCCCGTCGTACACGAGATCGCCGAGCAGTTCGGCGTGCGGCATGCCGGTGCTGAACCCGGCCTGAAGTCTGCCGCGGGAGAGCACGTCCGCCAGCGCCAGGTCCTCGGCCAGTCGGAACGGGCTCTCGTACCCGATCGGGATGACCGCGGTGCCCAGCTCGACCCGCTCGGTCCGCTGGCCCGCCGCCGCGAGGAACACCGCGGCCGATGCCACCCCGTGTTCGAGATGGCGCTGCCGGACCCAGGCGCCGTCGAATCCGATCCGTTCGCCGTACTCGAACAGTTGAAGCGTCTCCTCCAGACCGGTGTAGGGATCGTCGTCGGCGAAGTTGCCCGGGGTGAGAAAGGCCAGCGAGGTGATGGAGGGAGTGCTCATACGGTGCCAGTCCTCGGTGTCGGGGTCGGCTCACCGGTGCTCGGTGCTCGGTGCTCGGTGCTCGGTGCTCGGTGTTCAGTGATCGGCGGTCGGCGGCCGGTGCTCGATGGTCAGGAGCCGCCCCGCTCGCGGGGGATCCTCTCCCCGGCCTCGACCGGCACGGGCAGCCGGTTCTCCGCGGGCGGCAGCGGGCAGGTGGCCAGATCGGTGTAGGCGCACGGCAGGTTCGCCGCCCGGTTGAAGTCCAGAACGACCGTGCCGTCGGCGGCGGGTGCGTCCAGCGTGAGCGCCCGGTTGGCCGCGTAGGTGGTGACCCCGGAGGTCGCGTCGGTGAACAGCACGAGCAGACTCCCCGGGCCGTGACCGGGGAACGCGGTCAGCGCCAGCGGACGCCCGTCCAGCTTGAACTCGACCCGGCCGGGCGCGTCGTACACGTGCTCCAGACCCTCGACCGCCGCCCCCACGGTCGTCGGCCGGGGCTCGTCGAACGCCGTGTATCGGCCGGTCACCACCCAGCGGGGGTGCGGGGCGTAGGCCGGTGTGCCCGTGAAGCCGGTGCGCAGCGGTGTGTCCGGGTGCCGGGGCCGGATGATGTCCTGCCCGCCGCGCTTGGCCACCTCGATGACGGCGTCGCCCCACACGGCGTCGACCCCGCCGCGCTCCGGGATCACCCCGAAGCGGTGCTCGCCGCGGACGGCGGTTCCGTCGACGACCAGTTCCTCGCCTTCGTCGAGGACCACGACGATCCCGTCGGCGCCGGTCGACCAGGCTCCCGGCGCGTCCGGGAAGCGCTCGGGCCGGTCGCTCAGCCAGTGCAGGCCGGTGATCGCGAGGAAACCGTGCGGGTCGGCGAGCCGTGCCTCCTGCCGCTGATGCCACTCCTGCCAGTCGTGGACGAACTCCTCGAGTTCCGCCGACGTGTGCTGAACGGTCACAGGTGCTCCTTCGGTTGGTGCGGCCGGTCCCCGGCCGACGCGTGGCGCCCGCCGGGGATCGCCGCGAGCAGTTCGCGGGTGTAGTCGTGGCGGGGGCGGGTGAACAGGTCCTCGGCGGTGCCCGTCTCGACGACGCGGCCGGACCGCATGACAGCGACCTGATGGGCGATCTGGCGCACGACGGCCAGGTCGTGCGAGATGAACAGGTACGCCACTCCGGTGTCGGCCTGGAGTTCGGCGAGCAGGTCGAGCACCTGTGCCTGGACGGACACGTCGAGCGCGGACACCGGTTCGTCGCACACCACCAGGTCGGGCGAGAGCGCGAGGGCACGGGCGATCGCGACGCGCTGCCGCTGCCCGCCGGACAGTTCCGCCGGGCGACGCTCCAGCACCGAGCCGGGCAGCGCCACCCGGTCGAGCAGCTCCCGGGCGCGGGCGAGCCGGGAGGCACGGTCGCCGACCCGGAAGGCGCGCAGCGGCTCGGTGATCACTTCGCCGATCGAGAACCGCGGATCCAGCGAGGCGTACGGGTTCTGATAGACGAGCTGGGCCCGCCGGCGCAGTTGCCTGGCCGCTGCCCCGCGGGCGGTCGTGACGTCGGCGCCGTCGAACCACACGCTTCCGGAGGTCGGGTCGACCAGCCGCAGCACCAGGCGGGCGGTGGTGGACTTCCCCGAGCCGGATTCGCCGACCAGGGCCAGTGTCCGGCCGCGGTGCACCGTGAGACTGACGTCGTCGACCGCGCGCAGGGTGCGGGCCGCGCCTGCGGCGGCGGGCAGCCGGAACTCCTTGACCAGGTTGCGGGCCTCCACCAGCGGTGCCTCGCCGGGGGCCGGCGCGGTCACCGATGTGACGGTGCGCGGCCGGGCCGTGGAGAGACTGGGCGCGGCGGCCAGCAACCGCCGGGTGTACGCGTGCTGCGGGTTCTCCAGGACGTCCCGGGTGGGCCCTGCCTCGACGACCCGGCCCCCGGCCATGACCACGATCCGCTGCGCCCGGTCGGCGGCCACGCCGAGATCGTGCGTCACCAGCAGCACGGCGGTGCCGGACTCCTCGGTGAGGTGCTGGAGGTGGTCGAGGATCACCCGCTGAACGGTGACGTCGAGGGCGCTGGTCGGCTCGTCGGCGATGATCAGCTGCGGCTTGGCGGCGATGGCGACCGCGATCAGGGCCCGTTGACGCATCCCGCCCGACAGTTCGTGCGGGTACTGCCGGGCGCGCGTGGCCGCGTCGGGCAGCCCCGCCTGGTCCAGGATCGCGATCGCGGCCGACGGAGCGGAGCGGCGGGTCGCCAGCCCGTGGATCCGCAGCACCTCGGCGACCTGCTCACCGACGCGTTTGACGGGGTTCAGCGACACCGTCGGGTCCTGCGGCACCAGACCGATCCGCGCGCCGCGTACGGCACGCAGCTCCCGCTCCGACAGTGCGGTGAGGTCGTGCCGGCCGAAGCGGACCGTCCCGGCGTCGATGCCGCCGTTGGCCGCCAGCAGCCGGGTGATCGCGTGCGCGGTCGTGCTCTTCCCGGAACCCGACTCGCCGACCACCGCGGTGACCTGCCCGGGCCACACGTCGAGGTCCACGCCGCGTACCGCGTGCACGGTGCCGCCGCGGGTGCGGTAGGACACCGACAGGCCGCGTACCTGTAGCAACGCGGGCTCGTCGTCCGAAGCTTCGGCCCGCTGGACCTCGTCCGCGGCAGCCTCGTCGGTCGCGGCTCCGTCGGGTGCGAACTCGTCGGTCGCGGCTCCGTCGGCAGTGGCCCGACCGGTCGGACTGTGGCCGTTCGCGCTGTGGCTGATGACGGGCCGGTCGGGCACGGGCCGGTCGGGCACGGGCTGGGCGGTGGTGGCCTCGCGGGTCACGGGTTCTCCTCCTCTCTCGGGTGCGTCCGTCTCGGGTTCTCCCGTCACGGTCAGGTCCGTCTCCGGTTTGTTCGTCACGCTCACGTATGTCGCGGGTTCGTCCGTCCCGGGTCGGTTCGTCGGGCCGGTCATCGCTGCCGGGCCCATTCGCCGTCCAGCGCCCGCGCGAGGCGGTTGGTGGCGAGGCCCGTCGCCGCGATCGCCAGTCCGGGCAGCGCGGTGAGCCACCAGGCGTTGGCCAGGTAGTTGCGCCCGTCCGAGATCAACGTGCCCCACTCCGGCGCCGGTGGAGGCGCCCCGTAACCGAGGAAGCTGAGTGACGACACGGCGAGGATGGCGGCGCCGAACTCGAGGGTGGCCAGCACGATCACCGGGCCCGCCGCGTTGGGCAGTACGTGCCGTCCCAGCACCGAGTACCAGCGGGCCCCGCAGGAGCGGGAGGCCTCGACGAAGACCGCCTGGCGCACCCGCAGCACCTCGGCCCGGGTCACCCGGGCGAAGCCGGCCACGCTGGCGATGCCGACCGCGACCGCCACCTTCACCGTGCCGTAGCCCAGCGCGGTGACCAGGGCCAGGGACAGGAACAGCGAGGGGATCGACAGCAGTACGTCGACGAAGCGCATCAGCACGTCCTCGACCCAGCGGCCCACGAACCCGGCGACCAGGCCGATGAGACCGCCGACCACGAACGCGAACCCGACCGCGATCAGGGTCGCCTTCAGCGACAGCTGGGCGCCGTGCACCACGCGCGAGAACACGTCACGTCCCAGCTCGTCGGTGCCGAACCAGTGCCCGCCGCTGGGGCTTCGGAAGTTCTCCGCAGGCACGCCGTGCAGCGGGTCCTGTGAAGTGAACAGCCCTGGCCAGAAAGCGGCCAGCACCACCAGCACCAGCACCAGGACCGAGGCCAGCAGCCCGGGCCTGCGCAGCAGGAACCTCAGGAACCGTCTCGGTCCGGAGCCGGGACCGGCATTCGCGGGTCCCGGCTCCGCACCGGGATCCAACGGTCGGGCCAGGCCGGCCGCTCCGACCGTTTCGGCCGCTCCCGTCGCTGCTCCGGGTGCGTCCGTTCCCTCTGCGCCGTCGGCTCCGGCGGCGACACCGTCGGCAAGTGTCCGGCTCATGCGGGGCGCACCTTCCTGCTCGCCGCCACCACGATCCGCGGGTCGAGCAGCGGGTAGACGAGATCGACGATCAGATTGGCCGTCACGAAGATCAGCGCCCCGAACACCACGACGCCCTGGACCAGCGGGATGTCCTGGACGGTGACCGCGGCGGCGGTCACCCGGCCCAGGCCGTCGCGGGAGAACACCGACTCGACGACGACCGAGCCGGCGATCAGCTGGCCGGCCAGCAGTCCTACGACCGTCAGCGCGGGCAGCGAGGCGTTGCGCAGCGCGTGCCGCAGATGGATCCGCAGCCGGCCGGCGCCCTTGGCCCGGGCGGTCTCCACATAGGCCTGGTCCAGCGCCGTGAGCAGGCTCTTGGCCAGCACCTGCGCCACCAGGGCGCCGGTCGGGACGGCCAGGGTCACCGCGGGCAGGACCAGGCCCCGCAGCCCGTCGTTGCCGAACGCCGGGAACAGCCGCGTCCGGAAGGAGAACAGCTCGACGAGCACCAGCCCGACCCAGAACGTCGGTACCGACACCCCCAGCGGGGGCAACGACAGCAGCAGCTGCCGCAGCCATCGCCGGGTGGTGTAGGTCGCCAGCACGGCGAGCCCGCCGCCGAGGACCACCGCGAGCAGCAGCGCCGCCCCGGTCAGCTGGAGGGTCTGCGGCAGCGCGTCGGCCAGCGTCGAGGTCACCGGTCGGCCGGTGGACACCGAGTCGCCGAAGTCACCGCGTACCGCCCTGCCGAGGTAGTCGGCATACTGCGCGAGAACCGGTTTGTCGAAGCCGTACTCGTGCCGCAGCGACGCGAGTTGGGCGGGATCGACCTGCCCGGTGTCCGCTCCCGCGCCGGCCATCGCCGAGACGGGATCTCCGGGCAGGTAGTCCAGCACGAGGAAGGACAACGTGTAGGCCGCCCACAGCACTCCGAGGGCCTGCGCGAGCCGCTTGGCCACATAGGGACGCATGCCGGCCGCTACCCGATCCAGGTGTCGTGCAGCTGGATCCGGCTGGAGGCGTCGAAGTCGAGGTCGTGCACCTTCTTCGCCACCCCCAGTTGGGTCTGCAGCTCCACCACGGGCACGGCGTAGGCGTTCCGCACGATCAACTGCTGTGCCTGGGCGACCAGTTGCTTGCGCTTCGCCGCGTCGGTCGTCGCGGCCTGCTGGGTCAGCGCGGAGTCGAGCGGGCCGGCCGGCAGGTGGTAGAAGTTGGCCAGCCGGGTGGAGTACGAGCTGCGCAGGATGTCCGGGTCGGCGCGGGTCACGTTGCCCCACACCGCGTCGAAGTCGCCGGACTGGAGAGTCGGCGAGAACTGCGCGATCTGGAGCTGCTTGAGCACCACCTCCACGCCGACGGCCTTGAGCTGCTGCTGGATCAGTTCCAGGGCGGGCTGGTTGGTGGCCGCGTTGGCGAACCACTTGACGGTCAGGCTCAGCCTCTTGCCGTCCTTGACCCGGACGCCGTCGCCGTCCGCCTTCCAACCGGCCGAGTCCAGGAGGGACTTCGCCCTGGCCGCGTCGAAGGCCAGGTCCGAGCCGAGATCGGTGTGGTCCGGTGTGGTGCGCGCCAGGATGCTGGTCGCCGGCTCGGTGCCGGTCGGGAACACGGCGTCGACGATCTGCTGCCGGTCGATGGCGAACAGGATCGCCTGGCGCACCTTCGCGTCCTTCAGGAGCGGCCGGGAGTTGTTGAGTCCCAGGTTGAACACCACACCCGGGTTGGCTCGTTGCTGGAGGTTCACGGCGCCGCCCCGCAGCGCCGCCTCGTTGGCCCTGCCGACGCTGCCGATCGCGTCCACCTGGCCGGACTGGAGGCTGCCGGTGCGCACACCCGCCTCGGGCACCACCTTGAACACCAGCTTGTCCAGGTATGCCGCGCCCTGTTTGGTCCACAGCGAGGAACCCCAGGCGTACTCGGCGCGCCTGGCCAGGGTGATCGACTGGTTCTGCACATAGCCGTTCAGCTCGAACGGCCCGGATCCGACCACTCCCTTGCTGCACTTCTCCTGGGGGCTCCTGCGCACGCTCGCCGACGATTCGATGCCGAGCGAGTGGGTGGCCGTGGCCTGGAGGAACTGCGCGTTGGGCTGCTTGAACCTCACCCGCACCGTGAGCGGGTCGACGGCGGTGGTGCTCTCCACACCGCTCAGGTACCCCTGGGCGAGGGTGGCCAGGGCGCCCAGCTTCGGCACCGCGTCGAAGTTCTCCTTGACCACCTGGGCGGTCAGCGGCGATCCGTCGCTGAACGTGACTCCGGATCTCAGGTGGAACGTGAACGTCGTGGTGTCGGAGCTGACCTCCCAGCTCTTCGCGAGCCACGGCACGATCTTGCCGGTCTTGGGGTCCTGGTCCGTCAGGGAGTCGACGATCTGACGCAGGGAGTAGATGGTGTCGTTGCTGCCCACCTGCTGGGGATCGACGCAGCCGGCGTCGGAGCTCACCGCGAAGGTCAGGGTGCCACCCGACTTGGGGCGGCCGCCCTCGCCGCTCGAACTGCCGCTGCCGCTCGACGAGCAGGCGCTGAGCAGCAGGCTGCTGGTCACGAGTGCGGCGAGCGCCGCCCACCGGGGGGTACGGGAATCCGGATGTGCTGTCACGGAATGGTTCTCCTACTCCAGGGTCACCGCACACATGCCGGTGCCGGACGCGGCCATGGGGATGCGCGGAGGGTGCCGGCCCCGCACAGGGGTCGGCACTGCTCAGAACTGTTCAGGGGAGGGATGCCGACGCCGGTGGCGGATCGACCGTGGCGGATCGACGGGCGGCGACGGCGAGGTGACCGCGCCGTGGCGGAGGTCAGCCTGCGAGGTCGGGCGTGGTCAGCCCTGACACAGACAGCTGGCGGAACGGCGCAGGTCGATGTGGCGTCGGCGCGAGAATCCGCAGAACAGGGCCGCGGTCGCGATCGAGGCGCTCAGGTTGCCGCTGTGCCGCACGCTGGTCCTCCCCGTCTCAGGCCCCTGAACCGGGGCCACGCGCTTGCAGAGTCGGTGACCCTGCCGGGCTTTCACCTGGAGCACCCCACCGCGGAAGGAGGGTTGCCGGTCAGCTAGCCAGGGCTCGTTGCTGACACTCGATGCCGGGGCCGATCTTACGGAGTGCTGAGATTATCCGTCAATATCGGTAGGAGAGTTGCACGGCTCCGCCGCACGGGTCGTGACAGCCGGTGCGGCGGAGCGGCATCGGGGCCGACCGGCGGCCCGTCCGGTGACGGTCGGTACGCCGGCGTGGGGGTTGTTACGGCTTGCGGGCGAGGCCGCCGTGTTCGGCGATGACGGCCGGAGCCGGGGAGGTGACCTCCGGGCGCCACAGGGGGACCGGGACGACTCCGGGCTCCAGGAGCTCGAGTCCGTCGAAGTACGCCGTGATCTCCTCGACGGTGCGCAGGTTGTACGGGACGGCGCCGCTCTCGTTGTAGGCGTCCTGGGCCGCCTCGAAGACCGGGTCGATGCCTCGCGAGCCGTCGTTGACGGAGAGGTAGCTGCCGGACGGCAGTGCCGCCATCAGGCGGGTGACGATGGAGCGGGCCTGGTCGTGGTCGGCGACGTGGCCAAGGATGTTGCTGAGGATGAGCGCGGTGGGACGGCTGAAGTCCAGTGTCTCGGCGGCGCTCGCCAGGATGCGCTCCGGTTCCAGCACATTGGCGTCGACGTACGAGGTCGCGCCCTCCGCGGTGGAGTAGAGCAGGGCACGGGCGTGGGCCAGGACCAGCGGATCGTTGTCGACGTAGACGATCCTGGTCTCGGGGGCGAGCCGCTGGGCGACCTCGTGGGTGTTCTCGGCGGTCGGCAGGCCGGTTCCGACGTCCAGGAACTGCCGGACGCCCGCCTCGGAGACCAGGTACGTGATGTTGCGGCGCAGGAACGCCCGGCTGCTGCGGGCGATGGTGACGATGCCCGGGAACACGGCGGTGTAGGCGTCACCGGCCTGCTCGTCGACGGGGTAGTTGTCCTTCCCGCCCAGCCAGTAGTTCCAGATGCGGGCCGAGTGCGGCACCGAGGTGTCGATCTTCTGAGGTGCCGCTGATCCGGGCGTGGTCACATCGTCGTCGGTCATGAGGGGTGTCCGTCTTTCAGCCGAGGCGTGGGCAGTTCGAGCCACAACCTACGTCCCAACGACCCCGTGACGTACATCCGTTCACATTTTCGGCGGGTTCGAACAGTGCTCTCACCGGAACGTCCGGGTGCGCATGGCCACGCTCCGCCGTCGATGACGGCCGTGCCGGTGGCGTGACCGCCGTGACGGTGGGCACCGCGCGGACCGGTTGCTCCTGCTGCGCGGCAACAGGGCCTCGGGCCGGCGGGGTGCGGTCGTCGGCTGCGGCCGTACCGGAAGGCGCGTGCCGGAGCCGGCGGCGCAGGGACGACGGCAGCGCGCCCTGCGCGTCGCCGTCCCAGGGCTCGCCGGCGGCCGCCGCGTCCACGGTGCGCGCGAGGCGGGTGATCTCCTGGTCGAGGTCGGCGTCGCGGGACTCGGCCGGACCGTCGCCGCAGAGCTCCGGCAGGGCGGGATCCGGCACGTCCGGCACGGTCTCCTCGTAGCCGCCCGCCCCGGGTCCGAGGGGCGGCCCAGCCCCGGTCGGCCCGACCGGCGCCGTGCGGCGTCCGGGCCACGCGGCACGGGGGCGTTCGCGTCACCCGTCCCCGTAAGGAAACCCGTGCCTGCGGTCGTCCTCGCCGAAAGCCTGTTGAGATACCGGGCCGACTTGGGAAGGGTCTGCCGTTATGGAGTTCTTCTGCTACCACCGTGACCGGCCCGACTCCGCCGCCCTGCGCGACGAGCTGCTGGAGAAGCACTGGTCCTACATGGACGGGTACGCCGCGCAGATGATCGCCCGGGGACCGACCTTCGCCGCCGCCGACGGCACGCCCACCGGCAGTGTGCACGTCGTCGACCTCCCGGATGCCGCCGCCGCCCGCGCGTTCGCCTTCGACGAGCCCAACTACCAGGCCGGTGTCTACCGGGACGTGCTGCTGCGCCGGTGGCACAACCTGCTGGGGCGCACCATGTGGGACTTCCCCGGTGGCCGGACCGGTGGCGACCGGTACCTGGTGCTCGGTCTCGGCCCGGAGCGGGACGCCGGCCTCGATGTGCCGGCCGACCGCGACGAGCTGATCGCGTACGGCCCGCTGCTGTCCGACGACGGCGTCACCCGGGTGGGCGCCGCGGTGCTGCTCAGAGCCTCGGACCCGGACGCGGCGCGCGCCGTCCTGGCTCCGGAACGGTATGCCGACGTCGAAGTCCATGCCTGGCAGTTCGGCGGCCGGCCGTCATGACCCCGGGGTCGCCCTCCGTCCGGCGCGGTGTTGCGTGACAGTGGAGGCATGAACGCAGACGACAGGAACCTTCTGGCCCGGGGACGCGTGGCGACCAGGCTTCCGGCCCGGGATCTGGACCGGGCGCGGCGCTTCTACGCGGAGCGGCTCGGTCTGGAGCCCGTCGACGAACGGCCCGGCGGGCTCCTGTACCGATGTGGAGGGACGGAGTTCGCCCTGTTCACGTCGACGGGAGCCTCGTCGGGCACCTTCACCCAGATGGGATGGGAGGTCGACGATCTCGACGCGGTCGTGGCGGAGCTCAAGCGGCGGGGCGTGGTGTTCGAAGAGGTCGACGTGCCCGGGTTCGCCACGAAGGAGGGCATCGCCGAGATCGACGGGAACTATCCGGGCAAGGGTGCTCGGGGGGAACGCGCGGTCTGGTTCCGGGACAGCGAGGGAAACCTCCTGGGCATCGGCCAGCCGGTCGTCTGAGCAGGGGTGTGCCCGGCGGCCCTCTGTCCCCGCTGTCTTCTCTTCCGGCTCGCACCCGCGTAGCGCGGACGCGAACACGTCGTCCAGCCCGGGCCTCGGTGATCTCCGGTGGCAGCGGGCCGTTCACGGCGAGCCCGGAGTGGCTGTGCGGCGCCGGCGCCGCGAAGACCGGCAGGGCGCGCGGTCCGGCGCGCCTGCCGCGCGTCGCCCCGGCGCTGCCCGTCGTGAACCGCCGAGGAGCGGGCCGGGCGGACCGCCGCCTACCGGCAGGCGCTCCTCGCCGGGCTCGGGCGGATGCCGGCGAGTTCGGGAAGTTGTACGAACCTCGGGCGGGCCGTACGAACCTCGGGCGGGCCGTCGCGCCCAGTGCCTCGGAGGCCTGCGGGCGGTGCTCGCCCACCAGGCTGCGCCTGTGGCGTGTGTCCGAAGAGCTGACCGGCGCCACCTTTCCCGAGCCCGCTGCGGCGGCGAGCGGTACGGGTTTCGGAGGGACGCGCTCGCCGTGCTCGGCAGGTCCCACCGCCGCGGCGGCGCCGACCGGGACGGCCGTCCACCGCGGCGACGGCCCGGGCGGGTGGCGGCACGGCCTCCACCCGCCCGCGAGCGATCACTCGCCCTTCGGAGCCGCCTGCTGCACCACCTCGAAGGACCACAGGGTGGAGCCCGATGCCGCGGGCTTGGGCCGTTCGCCCTCCGTGCTGCCACCCCGGTGGGCGGCCTTCATCGGGCCCTCGAGCCATGCCTGGAACGACTCCTCGTCACGCCACCGCGTGTAGACGAGGTAGGTGTCGGTGCCCTCGACCGGGCGGAGCAGCTCGAACCATTCGAAGCCGTCCGAGTTCTCGACGGCGTGGGCTCGCGCGGCGAACCGCTTCTCGAGGACCTCCCGCTGTTCCGCCGGGACGGTCAGTACGTTGATCTTGACTACGCTCATGCTCCCATCCTGCCCTCCCATGACGCCCGGGCGGCGGACCACCCCCTTCGTGACGCCCGGCTGCGGCCAGGGCGGACCACCCACTGCGTGACGCCGGGTTCCGGCCGGGGCGATGCTCTCCCGAATCTGGTCCAGACCAAACCCTTGACAGGGTTATTGCTCACTTCTTAAATCACGTAGTGAACTAAGCCCCCGCCAGGGCCGGTTCGCACCCCCCACCCATACGGCGCGGTCAGCGGCGAGCCGCCCGGCCGCGCCCACGGATGTCATGACCATGTCGTGACTGTCCGTCATGTGCCAGGAAGGGAGAGCCATGGCCTCTCCGCGCCCGCCCCGGCGCCTGCTGTTGTCGCTGGCCTCGATCCTCGTCTTCGCGTCGCTGTCCACCGGATCCGCGCTGGGTCTGTCCCTCAGTGCGGCGGAATCGTCCGCCGGCGCCGCCGCCCCTCAGGCGGCCGCCGTCACGTTCTCCGAGGAGTTCGACGGTCCCGCCGGCGCCGCCGTGGACGGCGCCCGATGGCAAGTCGAGACCGGAGACAACGTCAGCAACCACGAGCGGCAGTACTACACCGCGGGCAACCGCAACGCCGCTCTGGACGGCCAGGGCCATCTGGTGATCACCGCCCGCCGGGAGAACCCGGACAACTACCAGTGCTGGTACGGCCGTTGTGAGTACACCTCGGCCCGGCTCAACACGGCCGGCCGGTTCACCACGACCTACGGCCGGGTCGAAGCGCGGATGAAGGTCCCGCGCGGACAGGGCATGTGGCCCGCCTTCTGGATGCTGGGCAACGACATCGGCCAGGTCGGCTGGCCCGCCTCGGGCGAGATCGACGTCATGGAGAACGTGGGCTTCGAGCCGGCCACCGTCCACGGCACCCTGCACGGCCCGGGATACTCCGGCTCCGGGGGCATCGGGGCCGGGTACACCCTGCCCGGCGGCCAGGCCTTCGCCGACGCCTTCCACACCTTCGCCGTCGACTGGAGCCCGAACGCCATCACCTGGTCCGTCGACGGCACCGTCTATCAGCGGCGCACCCCGGCCGACCTCGGCGGCCGGCAGTGGGTCTTCGACAAGCCGTTCTTCCTGATCCTCAATCTCGCGGTCGGCGGCTACTGGCCCGGGGACCCCGACGGCAGCACGGCCTTCCCCCAGCAACTCCTGGTCGACTACGTCCGCGTGAGCACCGACACCACCCAGCCGGGCGGCGCCGGACCCATCACCGGCCTCGCCGGCAAGTGCGTGGACGTGGCCGGGGCCAACACCGCCAACGGCACGGCCGTGCAGCTGTACGACTGCAACGGCACCGCCGCCCAGCAGTGGGCCGTGGGGGCCGACGGCACGATCCGGGCGCTCGGCAAATGCCTGGACGTCGCTTCGGGCGGCACCGCCGACGGCACCCCCGTCCAGCTCTGGGACTGCAACGGATCCGCGGCCCAGCAGTGGGCCGTCCCCGCAGCCCGCGACATCGTCAACCCGCAGGCGAACAAGTGCCTGGACGCCACGGGCGGCAGCTCGGCCAACGGCACCCGGCTGCAGATCTGGACCTGTACCGGCGCCGCTCAGCAGAAATGGACGGTGACCCGATGACCAGCAGGTTCCCGCACCGCCGCGTGGTGCGCGGCGCGCTGGGCGCCGTGGCCGCGGCCGCGCTGCTCACCGGCGTGAACGGCACGCCGGCGAGCGGCGCCGCGGCGGCCGCCGGGCAGATCACGGGGATCGGCGGCAAGTGTGTCGACATCTCGGGTGCCGCCACGGCCAACGGCACGGCCGTCCAGCTCTACGACTGCAACGGCAGCGCGGCGCAGCAGTGGACGGTGGGCGGCGACGGCACGATCCGCGCGCTCGGCAAGTGCCTGGACGTGGCGTCGGGCGGCACCGTCGACGGAACCCGGACCCAGCTGTGGGACTGCAACGGCAGCGCGGCGCAGCAGTGGACCGTCACCGCCGCCCACGACATCGTCAACCCGCAGGCGGACAAGTGCCTGGACGCGACGGGCAACAGCTCCGCCAACGGCACCCGGCTGCAGATCTGGACCTGCACCGGATCCGCCAACCAGAAGTGGACGGCGCCCGGGGGAGGGGAGCCGGCGCCAGGACCGGGCGCCATGGCCGTCGCGCCCTACCTGTACAACGGCTGGGGCAGCCCGCCCAGCCCCACCACCGTGATGAACGCGACCGGCGTCAAATGGTTCACGCTCGCCTTCGTCCTCAGCAACGGCTACTGCAATCCCCAGTGGGACGGCAGCCGCCCGCTGACCGGGGGCGTCGACCAGCAGACCGTCGCCACCGTGCGCGGAGCCGGCGGTGACGTGATCCCGTCCTTCGGCGGGTGGAGCGGCAACAAGCTCGAGAGCTCCTGCGGCAGCGCGAGCGAGCTGGCCGCCGCGTACCAGAAGGTCATCAACGCCTACGGGCTCAAGGCGATCGACATCGACATCGAGGCGGCGGCTTACGACAGCCCGGCCGTGCAGCAGCGCACCGTCGACGCGTTGAAGATCGTCAGGGCCGGCAACGCCGGCATCAAGGTGTACGTCACCTTCGGCACCGGACAGAGCGGCCCCGACAGCAGCCTGATCGGCAGGGCCGCCGCCTCCGGACTCACCGTGGACAGCTGGACGATCATGCCGTTCGACTTCGGCGGCGCGGGACAGGGCATGGGCCGGCTCACCGTCCAGGCCGCCGAGGGGCTCAAGACCGCGGTGAAGAACGCCTACGGCTACTCGGACGACCAGGCCTACCGGCACACCGGCATCTCGTCGATGAACGGCATCACGGACAACAGCGAGACGGTGACCGTCGCCGACTTCCGCACCATCCTGGCGTACGCCCAGCAGCGTCACCTGGCCCGGCTGACCTTCTGGTCGGTCAACCGCGACCGGCCCTGCACCGGCGGCGGCGCCGACACCTGCTCGGGCGTGTCCCAGCAGCCCTGGGACTTCACCCGGGTCTTCGCGCAGTACGCCGGCTGACCTGCCCGCACCCCCGGCCTGCCACGCTCCTGCCTTCCCCGATCCCCACTCAAGCCGCCCCGGCGGCACAGGAGAAGACGTGCTCCGCATCTCCCGACCATCCCTAGCCGGCCCGTGGATCGCGGCTTCCGTGGCCGCGGCCACGGCCGTCTCGGTCCTCACCGGCGTCCAGTCCTCCCGGGCCGCGACCGACGCGGCCACCGTCCTTCCCACCGGCTGGTCCACGGCTGTGAACTCCGGCAGCGGCAAATGCCTGGACGCCCGGTCCGCCGCGACCGTGAACGGCACCGCCGTGCAGCAGTACGCCTGCAACAGCAGCACCGCCCAGCAGTGGAGGTTCACCCCGACCGGCGACGGCTTCGTGCGGATCGACAACCGCAACGACGCCCAGCAGGTCGTGGACGTGAGTGACGTGTCCACCGCCGACAACGCGGCCGTGCACCTGTGGACGTACGGCGGCGGCGCCAACCAGCAGTGGCAGGCCGTCGACGAGGGCGGCGGCGCCTACCACTTCGTCAACCGCAACAGCGGCAAATGCCTCGACGTGCCGTCCGCCTCGACGGCCGACAGCGTCCAGCTGGTGCAGTACACGTGCAACGGCACGGCCGCCCAGCGCTTCCAGGTCGCGCCCGTGAGCACCGCCCCCGGGGACGTCGACCTCGGGCCGAACGTCGTCGTCTTCGACCCCTCGATGCCGTCGGCCACCATCCAGAGCCGGCTGAACTCGATCTTCCAGCAGCAGGAGACGAACCAGTTCGGCTCCCAGCGCTACGCGGTCATGTTCAAGCCCGGCACGTACAGCAACGACGTCAACGTCGGCTTCTACACCCAGGTGCTGGGCCTCGGCCAGTCACCCGACTCGGTCACGATCAACGGCGCCGTGCATGTGGAGGCCGACTGGTTCCCGCCGCAGAACGCCACCCAGAACTTCTGGCGCGGAGCCGAGAACCTGTCGGTCAACCCGACCGGCGGCACCGACCGGTGGGCGGTCTCCCAGGCGTCCGGCTACCGCCGCATGCACGTCCGCGGCAACCTGGAGCTGAGTGACGGCGGCTGGTCCAGCGGCGGGTTCATGGCCGACAGCAAGATCGACGGTCAGGTGCGCTCCGGCACCCAGCAGCAATGGCTGACCCGGAACTCCCAACTCGGCAGCTGGACCGGGTCCAACTGGAACATGGTCTTCGTCGGCAGCCAGGGCGTGCCCGGCAACAGTTTCCCCAACCCGCCCTACACCACGGTCGCCCAGACCCCCACCGTGCGGGAGAAGCCCTTCCTCTACGTGGACGCCGCCGGCGCCTACAAGGTGTTCGTCCCCTCCGTGCGGGCCGATTCCTCGGCCACCACCTGGGCGACCGGAACCGCCGCGGGCAGCTCGCTCGGCATCGACCAGTTCTTCGTCGTCAAGCCGGGCGCGACCGCGGCACAGATCAACGCCGCGCTCGCCGAGGGTAAGAACCTGCTGGTCACCCCGGGTGTGTACCACCTGAACCAGACCCTGCGCGTGACCCGGCCCGACACGGTCGTGCTCGGTCTCGGCCTCGCCACGTTCGTCCCGGACAACGGCGTCACCGCCATGACCGTCGCCGACGTCGACGGAGTGAAGGTCGCCGGTGTGCTCTTCGACGCCGGTACCATCAACTCGCAGACGCTCATGGAGATCGGCCCGGCCGGCGCCGCCGCCGACCACACGGCGAACCCCACCTCCCTCCACGACGTCTACTTCCGGGTCGGCGGGGCCGCCGTGGGCAAGGCGACCACCAGCCTCGTCGTCAACAGCGACGACGTCATCGGCGACCACATGTGGATCTGGCGCGGCGACCACGGCACCGGCATCGGCTGGAACACCAACACCGCCGACACCGGACTCGTCGTCAACGGCGACGACGTCACCATGTACGGCCTGTTCGTCGAGCACTACCAGAAGCACCAGACCCTCTGGAACGGCAACGGCGGCCGGACGTACTTCTACCAGAACGAGATGCCCTACGACCCGCCCAACCAGGCCGCCTGGATGAACGGCTCCACCCAGGGCTACGCCGCCTACAAGGTCGCGAACTCGGTCACCAGCCACCAGGCGTACGGACTCGGCAGCTACTGCTACTTCAACGTCAACCCGAGCGTCGCCGCCGAGCACGCCTTCGAGGTGCCGGCCAACCCGAACGTGCGCTTCCGGAACATGGTGACGGTCTCGCTCGGCGGCACCGGAACCATCCGGCACGTCATCAACGACCGGGGCGGGCCGTCCGACTCCGGCACCAACGTGGCCAACCTGGTGAGCTACCCGTGAGCCGTCAGGTGCGGCGGGCCGACACCCGCTGTGCCCGGGCCCCTGGCGCGTGACCGCCTCCGCCCGCCCCGGAGAGCCTTTCGGGGCGGGCGGAGGCGGTGGTCGGTGTCACTTGGTGAGCGCTGCCAGCTTGGGGTCGTTCGCGTAGGCCTCGGCCGCGTTCTCCTTCGTCACGATCACGGGCGGCAGGAGGTAGGAGGGGACGACCTTCTTGCCGTTGTCGTACGACTTGGTGTCGTTGATGGCCGGCTTGTCGCCCTTCTGGAGGGCCTTGACCATGTTGACGGTCTCCGCGACGAGCTTGCGGGTGTCCTTGTTGATGGTCGAGTACTGCTCGCCGGCCATGATCGACTTCACCGACTCGACCTCGGAGTCCTGACCGGTGACGACCGGGACCGGCTTGCCGGCCCCCTTCACCGAGGTGAGGATCGCGCGGGCGAGGGTGTCGTTGGGGGACAGGACGCCGTCGAGGGTCTTCTTGCCCCCGTAGGCCGAGGTCAGCAGCGAGTCCATGCGCTGCTGGGCGTTCTCGGCCTTCCAGCCCTGGGTCGCGGTCTGCTTGATGTCGGTCTGGCCCGAGCCGACAACGATGTCGCCCTTGTCGATCAAGGGCTTCAGCACATCCATCGCCCCGTCGAAGAAGACCTTGGAGTTGTTGTCGTCCGGTGATCCGGAGAACATCTCGATCGTCCAGGGACCCTTCGGCTTCTTCGCCTTCATCCCGTCCACCAGGGCCTGGCCCTGGAGCCGGCCGACCTTGAAGTTGTCGAAGGCGATGTAGTAGTCGACGTCGGGGGTGTTGGTGATGAGCCGGTCGTAGGCGATGACGACGGCGCCCTCGTCCTTGGCCTGCTTGACCTGGGTCGCGAGCTGCGAGGCGTCGGTCGCGCCGATGACGATGACCTTCGCGCCCTTGGTGACCATCGAGGAGATCTGCGCCTGCTGGTCGGCGACGGTGGTCGAGGCGCCCGCGTACTGGACGTCGGCCTTGAAGCCGGAGTCCTTCAGCCCGTCGGTGAACAGGTCGCCGGCGAGCACCCAGTTCTCCGAGGTCTTGGCGGGCAGGGCGACGCCGATCAGGGAGTCCTTGGCGAAGCCCTTGGCGTCGGCGCTGTCGCTGCCGGTGGAACCCTCGCGTTCGTTGGAACAGGCCGTCCCCAGGGTGAGCAGGGCGGCGGCGCCGACGGCGGCGATGCTTCTGATGACGAGTGTGCGCATGGTGGAGTTGGCCCCTTCGTACGGTGTGCTGATTGCTGGTGTGCGATGTGCCGTCGGACGCGGCGGAGGCGGTGCGGGCTCTGCGGTCAGCCCGCGACCTTCGTCTTGTCGGCGGTGCCGGAGTCCGGTGCCGCGGGCGGAGCCGGCGCCGCCGGGTCGTCCCGCCGGAACGGGCGCGTCAGCGCGCCGATGACCGAGAACCGTCCCTGGCTCTTGTTGTAGACGTCGAAGGCGACGGCGAGCAGGAGGACGAGCCCCTTGATGATCTGCACCATGTCGGATCCCACGCCCTCCAGTTGGAGGCCGTTGTTGAGCAGTGCCATGACCAGCCCGCCGACGATCGAGCCGCTGACGGTGCCCAGGCCGCCGGAGACCGCCGCGCCGCCGATGAACACGGCCGCGATGGCGTCCAGTTCCCAGCTCAGGCCGTCCTGCGGGCCGGAGGCCGAGGACCGGGCCACGAAGATCATGCCGGCCAGCGCGGCCAGTATCGACATGTTCGTCATCACGAGGAAGTTGACCCGCTTGAGCTTCACACCGGACAGTTCGGCCGCTCGCGCGTTGCCGCCGACGGCGTAGATGTGCCGGCCGCCGATGGTGTTGCGGGTGTAGTGCGAGTAGGCGAGGACCAGAACGACCAGGATGATGCCGGAGATCGGCAGGCTGGTGCCGATCCGGCCGCCGGCGAAGCGCAGCGTCGCGAAGACGATCACGCCGAACATGACGGCCAGCCGGATGCCCGTGACCCACAGCGGTGCCAGGTCGGCCTCCATCTCGCGGCGGGTCCGGCGCGCCTGCCATTCACGCCACAGCACGCCCGCGCAGGCGGCCGCCCCGAGCAGCAGCGTCAGGTTGTTGTATCCGGTGTCCGGCCCGACCTCGGGCAGGAAGCCCGCGCCGATCTTGCGGAAGCCCTCGGGCACCGGAACCGTGTCGGCGTTGCCGATGTACTGGTTGCCGCCGCGGAACAGCAGCATGCCGGCGAGGGTCACGATGAAGGCCGGCACGCCGATGTAGGCGACCCAGAAGCCCTGCCAGGCACCGATCGCCGCGCCGACGAGCAGGCCGAGCGCGATGCCCAGGGGCCACGGCAGGTCGTACTCCTGCATCGCCTTGGCGACGACGATGCCGGTGAACGCGGCCACGGAGCCGACCGACAGGTCGATGTGCCCCGCGACGATCACCATCAGCATCCCGATGGCCAGGATCAGGATGTAGGAGTACTGGCTGACGACCGCGATGAGATTGCCGGACGTGAGCGTCAGGCCGTCGGTCCAGATCTGGAACAGCAGGACGATCGCCACCAGGGTGGAGATCATGCCGAACTGTCGGGCGTTGGAGGTCGTGCCTCCGAAGAGGTTCTTCTGAAGGTCGGTTATTCGGCTCATGGAGTGGGGCTCTTCTTGGTAGCGGTCATCTGCTTCATCAGGAGTTCCGGGTCGGCGTCGGCACGCGCCACATCGCCCGTGATGGTGCCCTCGAACACCGTGTAGATCCGGTCGCACAGGCCGATCAGCTCGGGCAGCTCGGAGGAGATGACGACGACCCCCTTGCCCTGGGCGACGAGCCGCTGGATGATCCCGTAGATCTCGAACTTGGCGCCCACGTCGATGCCGCGGGTCGGCTCGTCGAGGATCAGCAGGTCCGGGTCGGTGAACATCCACTTGGCCAGGACGACCTTCTGCTGGTTGCCGCCGGAGAGCTTGACGACACCCTCGTCGACGCTGGGCGTCTTGATCCGCAGGCTCCGGCGGTACTCCTCGGCGACGCGGTGCTCGCGCACCGGGTCGATGACGCGACGCCGGGCGATCTTCGACAGCTTGGCGGCCACCATCGAGGTCTTGATGTCGTCCAGCAGGTTGAGGCCGATCGACTTGCGGTCCTCGCTGACGTAGGCCAGGCCGTGCCGGATGGCGTCCGACACCGTCTTCAGCCGGATCTCCTCGCCGTCCTTGAACACCCGCCCCGACAGCCAGGTGCCGTAGGAGCGGCCGAAGAGACTCATCGCGAGTTCGGTGCGTCCCGCGCCCATGAGCCCCGCGAAACCGACGATCTCCCCGCGGCGGACGTGGAACGTCGAGCCCTTGCACACCATCCGCTCGTCCGAACTGGGATGGCGTACCGTCCAGTCGCGGACCTCGAAGAAGATCTCGCCGATGTCGGGTGTGCGGTCGGGGAAGCGGCTGTCGAGTTCACGGCCGACCATGCCCCGCACGATGCGGTCCTCGTTGACGCCGTCGGCCCGCACGTCGAGGCTCTCGATCGTGCGGCCGTCGCGCAGGATCGTGATGGTGTCGGCGACCGCCTCGATCTCGTTCAGCTTGTGCGAGATGATGATCGAGGTGATGCCCCGCTCACGGAAGCCGCGCAGCAGGTCGAGCAGATGCTGCGAGTCGTCCTCGTTGAGGGCCGCGGTGGGCTCGTCGAGGATCAGCAGCTTCACGTCCTTCGCGAACGCCTTGGCGATTTCGACGAGTTGCTGCTTGCCGACGCCGATGTCCTTGATCAGGGTGTCCGGGTCCTCCCGGAGCCCGACCTGCTCCATCAGCTGCAGAGCCCGGCGCTGCGCCGTCTTCCAGTCGATGGCGCCGCGGCGGCGCGGTTCGTTCCCGAGGAACAGGTTCTCGGTGATCGACATACCGGGCACCAGGGCCAGTTCCTGATGGATGATCGCGATACCGGCCTGCTCGCTGGCCCGGATGTCGTGGAACCGGACCTGCTCGCCGCGGTAGACGATCTCGCCGGTGTAGCTGCCGTGCGGGTGCACCCCGCTGAGCACCTTCATGAGAGTGGACTTGCCGGCGCCGTTCTCGCCGCAGATCGCGTGGATCTCGCCCTCCCGCACGACGAGAGTGACGTCGGCGAGCGCGGTGACGCCGGGGAAGGTCTTGGTGATCGACCGCATCTCCAGCAGGGTCGGGGCGGTGGGCGTCATGAGCGGTGCTCCCCACCGCCGGGGACGCGCCGATGCGTGCCCGGGTACGCGGGCCTGCGGCATTGCATGGACATCAACTTGCCTCCGATGGCACTGCCCTGTGCCTTCGTGTCCGAGATTTCGTCTGCGGGTCCGGACACTAAATCCATTTGTTTTACTAAGTCAATGGGCTGCGAGGGATAGGTTGTAGGGGGAAACGAGAGAGGACCGTGCGTGCGGCAGGCAGGAACGAACCTTCCCAAGGTCGGGCGATACAACCGGGCCGTCGTCCTGGACCAGATCCAGCTCGCCGACGGCATCAGCCGGGTCGAGATCGCCCAGCACACGGGCCTCACCCCGCAGACGGTCTCCGGCATCGTGCGGCGGCTGCTCGACGAGGGCATCGTGCGCGAGGACGGCGCGAGCAGGGTGTCCAGCGGCGGGAAGCCCCGCACCACCCTGCGGATCAACGCCGAGGCGGGCAACGCCGTCGGCCTCCACTTCGATCCCGTGGAGCTCAGCTGCACCGTGGTCGACCTGCTCGGCCGGCCGTTGGTCGTCAAGAAGCGCCCCACGGACCCCGCCACCGACCCGGCCCAGGTCGTCAAGGACATGGCGGAACTGGTCGCCGACGTGCTGGCCGAGACGGGGGTCGCCCGCGGCAAGGTCCTCGGACTGGGGCTCGCCACCCCCGGTCCGATCGACCTCGAGGCGGGCGCGATCGTCGGCGCGCCCCAGCTCGCCCGCTGGACGCGGGTGCCGGTGCAGCACATGCTGAGCGAGGCGACCGGCCTGCCGGTGACCCTGGACAACGACGCCACCGCCGCCGCGGTCGGCGAACGCTGGTCGGGCAAGGGCAAGGGCGTGGCGGACTTCGCGTACTTCTTCTTCGGCACCGGCATCGGCGGCGGCCTCATCCTCAACCACCAGGTGTACCGGGGCGGTTCACTCAACGCGGGCGAGTTCGGACACTCCTCGGTGCTGCCCGAGGGACCGGAGTGCTACTGCGGCAACCGGGGGTGCCTGGAGCGGCTCGTGAACCCCACGGCGATCGTCGCCGAGGTGCACCGCAGGCTTGCCGCAGAACCGCATCCGGACAGTGCGCTGGCCCGGGTGTTCGCCGAGGATCCCGAGGCGGTCGACCACGCCGCCATCGGGGTGGCCGCGGCGGCCGGCGACCCGGTCGCGGCGGCGGTCATCGACGAGACCGCGGAGCACGTCGCCTCGGTCGCGGTCGACATCGCCAACTTCCTCGACGTGGACCTGATCGTCCTCGGCGGCCACGGCATCCAGCACGTCGAGTCCCGGTACGTCGAGGTCGTCGCCGCCGCGCTGGCCGCACGGCCGTTGTCCCGTCATGTCCGGGTCGTCGAGGTCGAGGCGTCCTGGCTCGGCACGGACGCGGCGGTGGTGGGCAGCGCGGCACTCGTCCTGCACGCCACGTACTCCCCGCGACTGTCGGCCCTGCTGGGCACGGAGGCGGCCTCCGGCGGGATGTGACGGGCGGGCGCACTCCCGTCGCCAGGCCCGTCCGGGAGCCGGAGCCTTGGGCTGCGGCTCGCCGCACGCCGCGGATCCGTGTCCTGGTCACGCACCGCGGCGGCGGTCCTGGACGCGCGTGAAGCGGCCGGCCGCTCGCGCCCGGAGCGGCTCGGTGGGCAGGCACACGGGGCGCGGGAATCTCCGTTGCCGGCAGGGGCGGCCACCCGCGATCCTGACGCCATGAGGTACTCCCCGTGCAGCTGAGGCTGCGCCAGTTCAGACCCCGGACCGGGCCGCACGAACACCGGGTCGTCCAGCCCCGCCGCCCCCTCCGCCACACCTCGCTGAGCGCCCCCCGGCCCATCGGCCTGCTGCTCGGCGACCACGACGGACTGAACCGGCTCGCGGGCCTGTTCTCCTTCGCCGCCTACTCGCGGCACACGATCGTCCACGTCCCGCTGCGCGACGGCCTTCCGCCCGACGAGGGCATCGGCGAGCGGGTCGACCTGGTCCTGGTCCACCACACACTCGGCCTGCGCCCCAGCAAGTGGCCCGGGCTGCGGCGCAAGCTGGTGAACGGCACCCCGCTGACCGTCGGCACCGACGAGGCGCGCACCGCCCGGGACGCCGCATCCTGGCGGGAGCGCTGCCGGCGGGCCGACTTCCGGGACGAGCTGCGGCACGCCACGCACGCGGGCACGTTCTTCCTGTTCGGCAGCAGGGAGGTCTTCGCCGAGACGGCCACGGACCTCGCCGCGGCGGCGGGCTGGGGCCCGCGTCAGAAGGGGGTCGCGAAAGGCCGCTCGGCGCTGATGACGGCGCTCCCGGCACTGGTCCAGCCACCCGGCGGCGGGCACCCCCTGGAAGTGATGATCAGCTTCAAGCCGTATCCGCCGTACGCCCACTTCAAGCGGCCGGGACGCCGAGTTGCCCGTCGGTGATCCGCACGACCCACGCGCCGGCCCACCCGCCCGGGTCCGCCGTCGGCCGACTCTCCCGCGTCCCGCGTCCGGCAGGCTCCCCGGGGCCGCGCGCCTTGCCCGGGACCGGTGTCGGGCGCACGCTGGTCCCATGGGTGTGCGGGACGGTCCCACGCTCATCACCTCCGTGCAGCGGGCCTTCCGTCTGCTGGAGGCGGCGAGCGCTCACGAGAACGGCGCGCCGGCGAAGCAACTGGCACGCGAGACGGGCCTGCCCCTGGCCACCGCCTACCACCTGCTGCGGACCCTCGTCCACGACGGCTACCTGCGAAAACTGCCGGACGGCGGGTTCGTCATGGGGGACCGGCTGCAGACCCTGCACACCGCCGGCCACGGGCAGGCGCTGCTCAACCGGATCCGGCCCGCCCTCGCCGCGCTGCGGGACGAACTCGCGACCGCCGCCTACCTCACCTTCTACGAGGACGGGGAGATCCGGGTCGCCGAGATCGTCGACGGCCCCCGGGCGCCCCGCGTGGACCTCTGGGTCGGATTCGAGGACGCGGGACACGCCACCGCGCTCGGCAAGTCGGTACTGCGGGAACTGGACGAGGAAGCCCGCAAGGACTACCTCTCCCGCCATCACCTCGCCGACCTCACGCCGAGGACCATCACCAGCGCCCCCGAACTGCTGCGGCAACTGGACTCCTCGCCGGTGGCCCCGGCCGTCACCGACCTGGAGGAGTACGCCCTCGGCACGGTCTGTGTCGCCGTGCCCGTCTGGAGCGGCGACACCCTCGGCTCGCTCGGCGTCTCGCTGCCGGTCGACCGGCTGTCGCGGCTGGAGCGGGTGCGGGAGCGGCTGCTCCCGACCGCGAGCCGCGTGACCAGGGGACTTTCCCTGACGATGTGATCGTTTCACTATCTGAAAAGCTGATCCTTGTGAGCGGTGGGGCGATCCCGTTCTCTAGAGGAAACGGACATTTCCGAAGTGCCCCGGCGCACCCACAGGTGAGGACTGCGGACGAAGCATGAGTCATGCGCGCAACCATGGCGGCGACCACTTCCCGACACGGCTGTTCCGATCGTTCAGGCACCGGGTGGTGGGTCCTCTGCTGCCGGTCCTGATCCTTCTCGTCATCATGCTCGTCGGTCTCTTCGGCGAGGCGGGGATGATCTGGCTGCCTCTGCTGGCGGCGGGGCCCGCGCTGGCCGCCACCACGAACGGCCCCCGCGGCGTCTTCTGCGTCGGCCTCCTCGCCGCGGTGGTCGGCACCACGCTCGGCGCCCGGGTGGGTGCTCCCGGCCGCGAGGTGGCGGCCGTCCTGGCCGCCCTGGTGGCCGTCACCCTGGCCAGTGCCCTGGCCAGCGCGCTGCGCGGACGCCGCGAGCGGGTCCTCGCGGACGTCCGGTCGGTGGCCGAGGCCGCCCAGCACGCGCTGCTCAGGCCGGTCCGGGCGACCGTCGGTCCCTTCGAGGTCGCCGTCCGTTACAGCGCCGCGGCCGCGGAGGCCAGGATCGGCGGCGATCTCTACGCGCTGGTGCCCACGCCCTTCGGCGTACGGCTGATCGTCGGTGATGTGCGAGGCAAGGGGCTGCCCGCCGTCGGGACCGCCGCACTCGTCCTGGGTGTCTTCCGGGAGGCCGCCTACGACGAACCCGATCTCCTCGCCGTCGTCGACCGGATCGAGCGGAGCCTCGCGCGCAACCTCGGTACGGACGACTTCGTCACCGCCGTGGTCGCCGGATACCCGCGCCCGGGCGAGCTGGAGGTGGTGAACTGCGGACACGCGCCGCCGCTGCTGGTGAGCGACTCCCGAAGCGTCACGGCGGTGGAGCCCACGCACCCCGCGCCGCCTCTCGGGCTGCGCGCCCTCACCGACCAGACGCCGAGCCTTCAGGTACTGCCCTTCGCCGACGGGGACCAACTGCTGCTCTACACGGACGGGGTCGTCGAAGCCCGGGACGGTCACCGCGAGTTCTACCCGCTCGTCGAGGGCCTCTCACGCCACCTCTGCGACGAGCCGGAGCGCACGGTGGACGCGATCCACGAGGAACTGCTGGCACACGTCGGCGGTCGGCTCCACGACGACGCGGCCCTGCTCCTGATCCGCAAGCCGGTCGCCGCCGCGCCCTCGGTCCCCCAACAGGCTGGCCCGGAGGAACTGTTGGGTGACCAGGCGGCATGACGGCCGCATCCGCGGGGGGTGCCGAACCCGATGCCGGGCGACCTTCCGACAGGGGACTGCCGCGTACCGGTAACAGCTGTTGCCGTCGGCGTCCGGCGAAGACAGGGTCGGGCGCGCGCGTCGAGGACGAGCACGCGGGGAGCCGGTCAAGGCCCGGGCCAAGGACCGTGGCCCTGCCGCTCGGTGAGTACATCGCCGCCCCGGTCCTGGTGCGGGATCCCGGCTGCCCGTCCGAGGGATCGGCGCGCTGCTGCGCGACCCGCCGCGAGCGGCCTGGATCGGGCCTCGGGGACTTCACCGAACGTGCACACAACTGCACACGCCTCCACCTGAACTTAAAAGTTCAAGCGCTACGCTCGTCGGCAGTTCGAGCGGCCGAGCAGCCCCACGGCGCGCCGCTCGCTTCCCCCATCCTCAGGAGACGCGCGTGCGCGACGGCGACATAGTGGTGATCGGCGGAGGCTACGCGGGCGTCCGGCTGGCGAAACGACTCGACACGACGGCCCGGGTCACCCTGGTGGACCGCAAAGAGGTGTTCTTCCACCGCATCGCCTCGCTCCGGGCCGGCGTGCGCCCGGAGTGGTCGGTCACCCCTTTCATCCCGTACGACCGGCTGCTGCGCGACGGCCGGGTGGTCGTCGGCAAGGCGGTCGGCATCGACACCGACGGCCGGCAGGTCGTGCTGGCGACGGGCGAACGGCTTCCCTATGACGTCGTCGTGATCGCCACCGGCGCCGACTACCCCGAACCGGCCCGCTTCACCGGCACCACCACCGAGGAGACGATCACGTCCCTCGCAGGCCACCAGCGCAAGGTCGCCGCCGCCGAACACGTCCTCGTCGTCGGCGGTGGGCCCTCCGGCGTCGAGCTCAGCGCCGAGATACGCCTGGCCCGACCGGACGCCCGGGTCACACTCGCCCACGCCGGGAGGGCGCTGCTCGACTACTCCGGCAGCGAGCGGGCCGGGCGCCGAGCCCTCGCCTGGCTGGAATCCCACGACGTGGAGGTGCGCCTCGACTCGTTCATGTCCCCCGGCAACGACTTCGGCACCTACCGCGACGCGCGCGGCCACGTCATCGACGCGGACCTCTCCTTCTGGGCGACGGGGACCACGCCCAACACGCTCTGGCTGCGGCTGGCCGGACACGGCGACTGGCTGAACGCGGCCGGACACATCAAGGTCGACCGCAGGCTCAGGGTCGAGGGGCGCCCGGACGTGTTCGCGGTCGGTGACGTGAACGACGCCACCGAACAGAAGATCACCCCGGCCGCGCTGGCGCAGGCCGACCTCGCCGCGCACAACATCCGCGTCCACCTGAGGAGTTCCGGCAGGCACCGCAAGGAGCCCCGCCTCTACCGGCCGGTCCGGCGCACCCCGCTGATCGTGCCCTTCGGTGCCGCCGACGGGTTGACCGTGCTGCCCGTGCCGGGCGGCGAGAGCGCCGTACTGGGCAGCCGCACCTCGGTGCTGGCCAAGGCCAAGACGCTCATGACCCCCTACATGAGACGCCAACTCGGCTACAGCGCCGGCTGAACCACCTGCCGCGGGCCACGGCGGCCGTCGGCCGTCGATCGACCGGGTCGGCTCGCCGAGCCGAGCTGTCTTCGGCTCTCGCGGGCGGGGTGAACCGCCCGCAGGTCGACCCCCATCGGTGATCCGCCGAACGCCCTCGTGCCTGCCGGTACCCGGCGTTCTCACCCTCCAGCGGTGCGAGGCGAGGCCGTGCTGCGGCGGACGACCAGACGAGGCGTCATCGTCGTCTGCATGGCGCGGTCCCGTTGCCCTTCCACGCGCTCGATGAGCATCTTGGCGGCGGTGGCCCCCATCGTGTGGCCGGCCTGGTCGACGCTGGTGAGCTGTACCGGAGCCAGGGCCGCGGTGGCGGTGTTGTTGTAACCGGCCAGGGACAGATCCTCCGGGACGCGCAGTCCCAGCCCGTCGGCCGCGCGCAGCACACCCAGGGCAGCCACGTCCGCGCCGGTCATGATGGCGGTGGGCGGCTCGGCACCGGTCAGCAGTTGCATGCCGGCCTTGTAGCCGCCGTCGTCGGAGTAGGCCGCCTGGAGGACGTGG
Organism: Streptomyces rishiriensis; assembly: GCF_030815485.1. Classification (NCBI taxonomy): domain Bacteria; kingdom Bacillati; phylum Actinomycetota; class Actinomycetes; order Kitasatosporales; family Streptomycetaceae; genus Streptomyces; species Streptomyces rishiriensis. The sequence goes on from NZ_JAUSWV010000002.1 coordinate 7,783,010, forward strand.
GCCTGCTCCTGGAGGCCGTGCCGCTCCATCGCCTCCAGGTAGCCCCTGGTCAGCACGATTTCCGGGGTGCGCTTCCACAGGCTCGCCCTGGTTCCGGGCGAGGCCACCAGGGCGATCCTGCGGTGGCCGAGGGACACGAGATGGTCCACCGTCAGTCCCGCTCCGGTGCCGTCGGCGTCCACCACCGAGTCGTGCACCTCCGCGGTGTCGTGATGGCCGATGACGACCGTGGGGGTGACGGCCGCCATGGTGAGGACCTCACTGCGCGGCGCTCCGGGGGCGATCAGGATCAGGCCGTCCATCTGACGGTCGACCATGGACCGGATGGTCCTGGTCTGGTCGTCCGCTCCGAACCCGGCCGCTCCGATCAGGACGGTGTACTCGCTGTCGAGCAGCTGGTCGCGGATCCCCTCGAGGATGTCGGCGAAGAAGGAGTTGCGGATGTTGTCCAGCAGGACGCCGATCGTGTAGGTGCGCCCCCGCATGCCGCGGGCCGCGGCGTGCGGTCGGTAGTGGAGTTCGGCCATGGCGGCGCGGACCCGCTCCCGCATGGCGGGGCTCACCCCGTAGGCGTTGCGCAGCACCTTGGAGACCGCCGCGGTGGAGACGCCGGCGTGCCGCGCCACGTCCGTGATCGTGACGCGTTTCCGCTTCGGCGTCGAGTCCATGCGTGGCGTCCCCCGATTCCTCGTGCTCCATACAACGCTCTACATGATCGCTCGCCCCCGGTCGAGCCGTCCGGCCGCCTTTTCATGATTTCACGGCCCGGTGTCGTGACACGACAGTGGGGAAGTGCGCCGTATTGCCCCCTCTCAGGAGAACGTTGCACTCAACGTTTGGCCGCTCGGCCTCGCTTCCTGACGCGGCCGTCCCATGCCCCCGCTCCGTCGGCTGCGCCGGGCCCGGGTCCTCGACGAAGGCGGCCGGGGCCGGCTGCTGCCCTCCCGGCTCGCCGAACACCGGGGGACCCGCCACGCCTGCCGCGGCAGGTCGGTCCGGGCCGAACCGAGCGACTCCGCCGGACTCCCGCTGCCCGCGTTCGCCCGGGGAGGGCAGTGACTCCTCCTGCGATAGAACCTCCGGGGCTGGGCACACGCTCGATGATCTTCATCGACGTACCGGGGAGGACGTACCGCCATGGCCGTACCGCCGCACGATCCGCAGTCCGCGCGCAGTCCGCGGCGGTTCGAACTCCGTTCCACCGCCGTGTACTTCGTGCTGCTCGCCATTCTGCTGGTCCTGCTGGGCACAGTCGCCCGCACCGTCGTGGCCGCGGCGGAGCGCCGCCCCGGCTGGGCTGTCGCGGTCGTGCTCGTCGGCGCCGCCGCTGTCCTCGCCGGGTGGCGCGGGCAGCGCAGGGTCTCGGCGGCGAGGCTCGCGCGCCGCACCGCGAGGTCCCTGGAGGCAGCCACGGAGACGGTGGTCGACGCCCTCGACGCCGCGCCTGCCGTGGTGTGCGCGGGTCCGGCCGGCGCGGGACTCGACATGGCGCCGACGATCCGGCTCGATCAGCCCCTCGACGACGTGCAGGCGGTCACCGAGGAGATCCGCTACGAGGAGGTGGACCCCTACGAGCTGGACCCCTACGAGTTCGAGCAGGCGATAGCCGAGCTGTGCCGGCGCGACGGCTGCACCGAGGTGGAGGTCGTCGGCGGGGCTGGTGATCTGGGCGCCGACGTCGTGGCGAGGACTCCCGACGGACGCGTGCTCGTGATCCAGTGCAAGCGGTACGGCGACACCCACCGCGTCGGTTCCCAGGACATGCAGCGCTTCGGCGGGACGTGCTTCCCCGTGCACGGGGCCGAGGTCGCGGCGGTCGTCACCACCGGCGACTTCACGGCGCCCGCCGTCGACTACGCGCGGCAATGCGGCATCGTGTGCGTGGACGGAGAGGATCTCCGGCAGTGGCGGGAAGCGGCGGGCCCGAGGCTGTGGGAGCCGGAGTTCGTGGCGGGCTGAACCGGCCGCCGTCGAGAAGATCCGGATGTACGGCGAGAGAGGCGGCGGACAGTGCGCGAGGAAGCGGGCGGAGAAGCACTCGGGGAAGCGGGCGGGAGCGCCTCCGCGTTGGTGGTGCGGCACCGGCCGGCCGGCTCGCCGGGCGCCGCGGTCGTGGTCCTGCACGGCGGCCGGGAGCACAGCCGGGAGGCGTCGCGTGGCTGGCACCTGGCCGCCCTGCGCATGCGTCCCGTCCTCCGGGCGGCCGCGGCCGCGACGGACCGTCAGGACGTGCTGGTCGGCGAGGTGCGGTACCGCTACCGGGGCTGGAACGCGACCGCGGACCCCGTGCACGACACCGTACGGGCCCTCGACGAACTGCGCCGGTCGGTCGGCGAGGTGCCCGTGACCCTGGTGGGCCACTCGATGGGCGGCCGGGCGGCGCTGCGGGCGGCGGCCGACCCCGCGGTGCGTGGAGTCCTCGCGCTGGCGCCGTGGTGCCCGACCGGCGAGCCGGTGGGCCATCTCCGCGGGAAGCGGATCGTCGTGCTGCACGGGGACCGCGACCGGGTGACCGATCCGGGGCAGTCCGCGGACTACGTCCGGCGGGCCCGGCAGGCGGCTGCGCAGGCAGGCATCGTCCTCGTCCGCGGCGGTGACCACGCGATGCTCCGGCGATGCGCCGACTGGCACCGTGCCACCGCCGCGATCGTCGCCCAACTCCTCGGCACAGAGCCGGTCGTGGAGGGCCTGGCCGGTGAGGCCTGCGCGGCGGAAGGTCCCCTGTCGTGGTGACGTAGGGCGGTGCGCGCGCCGGCGGAAGAGGGCCGCTCGGTGGGCGGCCGGGGCGCGTCCGAGGTACCTGTTCGCAGCCCGCCGCGACCGTTTCCGGGCCCCCATGGTCACCCGCACCCGGGCCATCGGGGACAATACGATGACGTCGCCCTGGGCGGTTGTGCTGACGAACCGTCAGGAGACGTCGCAAAAACGTCGGTTCGCCCCGTCGGATCGTCGGCCGTGTCCGAAGCAAGTCCTGCCGCGTCGGCCTGCCCGACCGTCCACGAAAGCAGAGCCCCCTAGGTGATCCCCGCCTTCGACGACACCCCGATCTACCACCGCCTCATCACCGAACGCGGCGACGTGCCCGCTCAGGTGCGAGGCGAGGCCGAACGCATCAAGCGAGACCTGGACCGGGTCATGAGCGCCCCGTCCTCCTTCACCCCCGGCCTGCCCGCGCAGCGGTCGTTCTTCTCGTGAGGTTCTGAGCCTGCGAGCTGCCGAGGCCCCTGAGCCCTGAAGTCCGGACAGCGCCCGACCGAGGCCCCCGGCAGCCCTGGGTGGCGTGGGCCCGCCCCGGCACCGGCAGCCGCATCCGACCAGGGACGATCCGAGGAGATCCGTGAACGAGGGCGAACTCGGCGCCGCGCCCCGGCCGTTGACGCTGCGCGACGGGAGGCCGGCGCGGGAGGCCTGGACGCTCGACCCGGACCTGCGGCATCTCAACCACGGCTCGTTCGGCGCCGTCCCACGGGTGGCGCAGGAGCGGCAGAACGCCCTGCGGGCCGAGATGGAACGTGCCCCGGTCGCGTGGTTCCCGTCGCTGCCCGGCCGGATCGCCGCGGCCCGCGAGGCCGTGGCGATCCGGCTGCGGACCGAGGCGAAGGACCTGGCGCTCGTGCCGAACGCCAGTGCCGGGGCCAGCGTCGTCTACGCCGCGCTGGCCGCCCGGCCCGGCGGCGACATCGTGGTCACCGACCACGGCTACGGCGCCGTCACCATGGGCGCGGAGCGGCTGGCCCGCCGCTGGGGGACCGGCGTGCGCACCGCCCGGGTGCCGCTGGCGGCCGATGCCGAGCAGGCGTACCGAGCGGTGGCGGCGCAGGTGGACGACCGGGTCGCCCTGATCGTCCTGGACCAGATCACCTCCGCGACGGCCCGGCTGATGCCGGTCGGCCGGGTGGGGGCCGAGGCCGCGCGGCGCGGGATCACCCTGCTCGTCGACGGCGCGCACGCCCCCGGTCTGCTGGCCGCGCCCCTGGACGGCCTGGTCTGCGACGCCTGGGTGGGCAACCTCCACAAATGGGGGTGCGCCCCGCGCGGCACGGCGGCGCTCGTCGCCCGCGGCCCGCTACGGGCGGATCTGCACCCGCTGATCGACTCATGGGGCGCGGCCGAACCCTTCCCGGACCGCTTCGACCACCAGGGCACGCTCGACGCCACCGGCTTCCTGGCCGCACCCGCCGCACTGGACTTCGTCGACGACACCTGGGGCTGGGACACGGCCCGCCGCTACATGGACGAACTGGCCGACCACGGCGCCCGGGTCGTGGCGGAGGCCTTCGGCCGGGCTGGGACACCCGCCGAGCCCGTCGACGTCGGCATGCCCGTCCCCGGGATGCGGCTGGTCCGCCTGCCCGCGGGCCTGGGCACGAGCCGGGTCGCTGCGGACGCCCTGCGCGACCGCGCGAGCGCCGGACTGGGCGTGGAGGCCGCGTTCACCAGCTTCGGCGGACGCGGCTACCTCCGGCTGTCCGCCCACGTCTACAACACCCCGGCCGACTACGCGTACTTCGCCGAGACCTGTGTGCCCGTCGTCGAGAAATGGGCCCGCGAGGCACGGGAGTCGTAGCCCTGCGTTCACCGTCCGCCCGGCGTGTCCCGCCCGTGGGCCGCCGCTTCGTCGGCTCGGCCGCCGGCGCCGAGCGGTCCGGTGGGCCGCAGCGGTTCCGCGGCCTCCAGGCGGGGCAGCGCACGGCGCGCCCGGCGGACGACCAGGGCCGGCAGCGCGGCCCGCGTCACCTGGACGAGACGCAGCGAGGCCGGGACGTAGACGGCGGTGCGCCGGCGTTCCACGGCTCTGGCGAGGCGTGTCGCCACGAACTCGGCGGAGAAGACGCGCCGGGCGGGCGGCGGCATGCTGCCGCGCAGCTCACGCAGGACCGCATGCCGGTCGGCGTCCCGGATCATGTCGGTGTCGGTCCAGTTCAGGTAGGCGATGCCGACGGCCACGCCCAGGTGTGCCGTCTCGGCCCGCAGCGCGTGCGTGAAGGCCTCCACGCCGGACTTCGAGGCGCAGTAGGCGCTCATCAGGGGCGCGGCTCCGATCGAGGCCAGCGAGGCGATCTGGAGGTGGTAGCCCGCCGACTCCACCAGGTCCGGCAGGAAGGTGTGGGCGGTCAGGGCGCTGCCCGTGACGTTGACGTCGATCACCCGCCGCCAGGAGGCCATGTCCGCCGAGGCGAACGGGCCGCCTTCCGCGATTCCCGCGTTCGCGACGACGACCGAGGGCGTCCCCAGCCGTGAGCGGACGACCTCGGCCGCCCGCTCCAGCGCCTCGCCGTCCGTGACGTCGGCCTCGACGGCCAGCGCGGGGGTGGGCAGCGACGCGGCCACGGACCGCAGCGCCGCCTCCTCGTGGCCGATCAGTGCCAGGCGGGCGCCGCGCCGTGCGAGTTCCCGGGCCAGCGCCGCGCCCACCCCGCGGGCGGCTCCCGTGACCACGGCGATGCGGTCTTCGAGGGGACTGTCGTGCACGGCGTACTCCGTTCCTCGGGTGTTCGGCGCGGTGATGCCGGTCAGCCGGCCGGCGGCTGCTTCGCGCCGGTGCGGTCCCGGCGGGCGAGCGCCCGCTGTACGAACGAGCCGCCCGGCGGGCGGTGCCGGCGCAGCGCGGCGCGGGCCGCGTTGGCGCCCGGAGCGCCGTGCACGCCGCCGCCGGGGTGGGCGCCGGCCGAGGCCAGGTACAGGCCGCGCACGGGCGTCTCCGGGCGCCCGCTGCCGGGCAGCGGCCGGAAGAGCAGCTGCTGATGCAGCGCGGTCGTACCGCCGTTGATCGCGCCGCCGTGCAGATTGGCGTCGAGGGACTGGAGCGTGGGCGGGGCGAGGATGCGGCGGGCGCGGATCAGGGACCGGAATCCGGGTGCGAACCGCTCGACCTGGCGCTCGACCCGGTCGGCCATCAGCTCCTGCTCGCTCGCGTCCCAGGCGCCGGTGAGATTCTCGTCGCCGGCGTCGCCCTCGACCGACTGGGGCACATGGGTGTAGGCCCAGGCCGACTCGGTGCCGGCGGGGGAGCGCCCCGCGTCCGAGGTCGTCATCTGGCCGAAGATGGCGAAGGGGCGGTCGGGAACCTGCCGCATGGCGAGCTGGGCGGCGAACCGGGTGAGCTCGTGGACGCCGTCGGCCAGATGCACGGTGCCGGCGCGACGCGCCGCCTCGGCCTGCCAGGGCACCGGCCCGGCGAGCGCCCAGTCGACCTTGAAGGTCGCGAAGTCCCACTGGAAGCGTTCCAGGTCGGTCAGCACCTGGGAGGGCAGGTGCTCCGGCTCCATCAGTTCGCCGTACAGCGCGGGGACGGAGACGTCGGCCAGTACCGCGCGGTCTCCCGCGATCTGCTCCCCGTCGGTGGTGCGCACGCCCACGGCCCGGCCGTCCCGGACCACGATCCGGCCGACCCGCTGCCCGCAGCGCAGTACGCCGCCGCGGGTCCGCAGCCGCCGGACCAGGGCCTCGGTGAGGGCGCCGGAGCCGCCGGCCGGCACGGGAAAGCCGTAGGACTGGCCGAGCATGGCCATCAGCCAGCCGAAACCACCGCTGCCGGCGGCCTCCGGCGCGAGATCGGCGTGCAGGGCGTTGCCGGCCAGGAGCAGCCGGCCGCCCTCGCCCCGGAACTCCTCCTCGCCCAGCCGTCGCACCGGCAGGGCCAGCGTCCGGGCCAGTCGCAGGCCGCCCGCCGCGCGCAGCCTGGTCGCCAGCCGGGCCGTGGCCCGCACCGGCGGGAAAGGGGTGAACAGCGCGTCGAGGATGTCCGGGCGGAGCTGGTCCCACACCTCGTACAGGCGGTGCCAGGCGGCGCCGTCCCCGGCGTGGAAGGCGTCGAGGGAGCGGGCGGTGACGTCGACCCTGCGGTCGAGGACCGCGCAGGCGCCGTCGGTGAGCGGATGGGCCACGACGCGGGGCGCGTGGCTCCAGCGCAGACCGTGTTCGTGCAGCCGCAGCCGGGCCAGGACCGGTGAGGCGGCGGCCAGCGGGTAGAACGAGCTGAAGAGGTCGCTGACGAACTCGGGATCCACCGACCGGTCGTGCCGCACCGCGCCGCCGGGCTCGGGCTGTTCCTCGACGACCTCCACGCTCCAGCCCGCGTCCGCCAGCAGGTTCGCCGCGACCAGCCCGTTGGGTCCGGCCCCGATCACCACCGCGTCAGGCATCAGCGCCTCCGTCGGCCTGCGGCCGCGCCGCTCCGGGCGTCCTGAGGGCGCCCTCGGACCGTCCGCCGCGGGCCTCGGACTCGCACACCTTCGCCAGCCGGCCGAGCAGGGCCCGGTGGCGGATCTGGGTCAGCATCTCCACACCGGCGTTGTGCAGCAGCCCGCCGACCCCCTGGAGCGGATGTTCGTCCAGGATCACCAGACAGTGGCGGCCCCACGGCCGCAGCTCGAAGGCGATCCGTGCGGTGCCCAGCACGCCGGCCCGCGCCTCCAGCTCCAGCACGTCGGGCTCCTGGCAGCGCCGCACGACCGTCTCGTTGGCCAGGCTGACGGGCCCCACCCGGATCGAGTAGGCGATCTTCGCGTCCACACGGGGCCACTCGCCCGTCATCTCCTGGGTGGACGACGTGCCCACCACCCACTCCGCGTAGCGGTCACCGTCGGCGAGGACGTCCCACACCGCCTGCGGACTCGCCTTGACCAGCCGATGCCGTACCGCCACCGTGCACCTCCCGCAGTCGCTGACACATGGCTCGCCGAGTGCCCGAAACGCCGGAGGTCAACCGCCGCCACACACGCGCACCGGCGCCGATGAACCCGCCCGTTGTCAGTGCCGTCATGAAGGATGCAGCTCATGAGATCAACTTCGGCTCAGCCGGGTAGGCGGTCTCATGTCCCCGCCGAGGAAAGGTCACCGATCATGCCGCCCACCGCCCTCCCGTCGCAGCTCCTCGACGTACGTACCGACGCGCACCCCTGGCAGCGTCGGAGCGACGAGGCACCCGGCGCGGCGGGCGCGGTCGTCAGGGCGGCAGGCGTGCCGCGCCCCCGCGGACCGCTCCCGCTGGGGCGCGAGGACACGGCACGTCCGGCGACGCGCCCGGCCCGCCCGCAGAACCTCGGCGCGGCCCGCCCGCAGGACGTCGGCGCCGCCCGTGCGCGAGACGTCGGCCAGGTCCGCGGCAGGCGGTCCGCGGGCACGGCACGCCCCGACGCGTCGCCGGGCCGCGCCGCGGCCGACGTGCTGCGCATCGTCTCCGATCCCCGTACGCCGGTGTTCGTCACCGAGCACGCCAGTGGACGCCGCGTGTACGGCTACTGGCGGCCGCTGGACGCGGACGGAGGCCGGGGAGGCTGCTACGTCGCGCTGTCCGCCGCCGAGTGCGACGAGCTGTACGCGGCCGGACGGATCACGGTCGGCGAGCCCGTCACGGACCCGACGAAGACGACCTACCGGGTCCGCGCCGCCCGCGGTCAGGCCGCGGGCGCTCGCCCCGCGGCCGCGCCGGCGCGGACGACGGCGGTCAGGGGACGCGCGGCGTGAGCCGACGGCCGGGGAAGCGGCTCGTCGGTCCGACCAGCCTGTCTGAACGGCGCGTTCGGGGGTAGCAGGACGACCGGAAGAGACAGCACGCCGACAGACAAGGGGAGGACAGGATGAGTGTCATCCAGCGCATCAAGATGTTCGCCAGGAGCCCGCAGGGGCGGCGCACCATGGAGCAGGCACGCCGTGCGGCGGCCGACCCGCGCCGCCGGGCCCAGGCGCGCGGCCTGCTGGCCCGTCTGCGCACACGACGTTGACGGCCGAGGGTGACTCCGGGGGAGCATCGGCCTCGCTCACACGTCGACACCTCGCAGCGGTAGCGCATGTGCGTCAGGTCGAGGTCGCCAGCTTCAGCGGCGACGCCCGCGCCGCCGCGGTCTCCACCGGCGGCGGTGCCACCCGCCACACGTTCCCCGCCACCGGCGACCGGGGGACCGTCGCCCGCGTCCATGCGCCGGTGACGCCGAAGGCGGGCGCCGGCACGATCACCTCTGACAGCGGGTCGGGCCACGCGCCGGACGTCGACCGGACCGACGTACCGCAGACCTCCTGACGCTCGGCTGTGCCCGACGAGGGTCCCGGTGACGGGGAGGCTCAGCCCGGGCGGGGCGCGTCCCGGTCCGACACGGGCCAGACGTACGGCAGATCGTCGGGCACACCGGGGAACAGGGACGCGTAGAACTCGGGGTCCTTGCGCACGAGCGCCGACCGGTGACTGCGGTGGAACGCGGGCTCGCCCAGCCAGGGCGGCAGCTCCCCCGCCTCGGCGAGCCGCTCCTGGCTGCGGACGTCGGCCGGCTGCCCGCCGAAGCCGGTCACCAGCGAGGCGGCGCAGGTGTCCGCACGTCCGGTCGCGGTCCACACACCGCAGACCTCGAGGCCGTAACGCACCAGCGCCTCCTCGTAGCCTTTCCACATGCGCACCGCCGGGTGGTGGCGCCAGCCGTAGCCGGCGACCGTCAGGCCCCGCAGCACCTGGAGCGCCTCGACCCGCTGCTTGCCCAGCCTGCGGGGGTCCAGGACGGCGGCCGACGCGGTGAAGTCCGGGTACGGCAGAAAGGTCTGCACGGTCCAACCCCCGTATGCGGGAAGCGATTTCACAGAGCGGCCGGGACGGTACGCCGATCGGCGGGCGCCGCCCCGGCCGGACCGCTCGGCTCAGGCCGCGGTGAACCTGTCCCACGCCCGGTGCCCGCCCAGCAGGGGGACGAGCTGTTCCAGCGCGCCGGCGCCGGTCTCGCCGACCACCACGCCCGGCGCACCGGTGGGTACTCCGGCCCCTTCGAGGACGGCTTCGCCGCCCGCCCAGGCGCCCAGGGCCTTGCCGTGCCGGAAGGCCTCGGACACCAGCAGGGTGACGCGGGGATCGCCCGTCAGCTGCTGCGCGGCGGCGGGGAACGCCTTGGCGTCGCGCGCGCCGTACGCGTCGCTGCCGACCCCGGGCAGCCCGGCCAGCAGCACCGCGTCGAACTCGACGGAGCGGGCGGTCGCGTAGGTGCGCTGCACGGTCACCGCGCCCTCCCCGGAGCCGAGGACGCCACCCGCCTGGGCGATGACCAGCGGGACCATGCCGCCCTCGACGATCGCCTCGCGCACGGCGCGCACGCCGTCCAGATCGCCGTCCGGGCCGACGACGATGCCGATGATCCGGCCGTCCGTCGGCCAGGTGTGGCCGAGCTGCGACAGCGCCGGGCTGGGCTCGACGTCGGCGAGGGGCACGGTGGGCGCGGGCGCCGGCAGTCCGAGTCCCGTCGCCACCTCGCTGCACAGCTCCGGGTCGATGTTGGCCAGGACCTGCAGAGCCCGCTCCCGGATGGCCTGTTCGTAGCACTTGCCGAGTTCGAAGGTGTACGCGCCGATGATGTGCTCGCGCTCCACCGGGGACATGCTGAGCCAGAACCGGCGGGGCTGGCTGAAGTGGTCCGCGAACGACTCGGGCGCCTCGCGGACCTTGGTGCTCTCCGGCACCCGCACCGGAGCCTCGATGAAAGCCCCGGTGTCGGCCCCCGCGAGGAACGGGCAGCCGCCGTCGAGCGAGTTGGGCCGGTAGGGGGCGACCCCCCGGTGCACGGCCGTCTGGTGGAAGCCGTCGCGCTGCATGTCGTTGACGGGTGCGTGCGGGCGGTTGATGGGCAGCTGCGGGAAGTTGGGGCCGCCCAGGCGGGTGATCTGGGTGTCCAGGTAGGAGAACAGGCGGCCCGCGAGCAGCGGGTCGTCGGTGATGTCGACGCCCGGCACGAGATGGCCGACGTGGAAGGCCACCTGCTCGGTCTCGGCGAAGAAGTTCGACGGGTTGCGGTCGAGGGTCAGCAGCCCGACCGGCTGTACGGGCGCGAGCTCCTCGGGCACGAGGTTCGTCGGGTCCAGCAGGTCGATGCCCTCGAACATCTGGTCCGGCGTGTCGGGGAACGTCTGGATGCCCAGCTCCCACTGCGGGTACGCGCCCGCCTCGATGGCGTCCGCCAGGTCCCGCCGGTGGAAGTCGGGGTCGACGCCGTTGATGATCTGCGCCTCTTCCCAGACCAGCGAGTGCACGCCCAGCTTGGGCTTCCAGTGGAACTTCACCAGCGTGGTCGCGCCTTCGGCGTTGACCAGCCGGAAGGTATGGACGCCGAAGCCCTCCATCGTCCGGTACGAACGCGGGATGCCCCGGTCGGACATGTTCCACAGTGTGTGGTGGGTGGCCTCGGTGTGCAGGGTGACGAAGTCCCAGAAGGTGTCGTGGGCGCTCTGCGCCTGCGGGATCTCCCGGTCCGGGTGCGGCTTGCCCGCGTGGATGACGTCGGGGAACTTGATCGCGTCCTGGATGAAGAAGACGGGGATGTTGTTCCCGACCAGGTCGAAGACGCCCTCGCTGGTGTAGAACTTCGTCGCGAATCCCCGGGTGTCCCGTACGGTGTCGGACGATCCCCGCGACCCCAGCACCGTGGAGAAGCGCACGAACACCGGCGTCTCCTCGTCCTCGGCGAGGAATGCCGCCTTGGTCACCGACGCCGCCGTGCCGTAGCTCTGGAACGTGCCGTGCGCCGCTGCGCCCCGGGCGTGGACCACGCGCTCCGGGATGCGCTCGTGGTCGAAGTGCATGACCTTCTCGCGCAGATGGTGGTCCTGGAGCAGCACGGGGCCTCGGGGCCCCGCCTTGAGCGAGTGGTCGGTGTCGTGGAGCCGGGTGCCCTGAGCGGTCGTGAGATAGCTGCCGGACTGCGCCATGCGGGCCTGATCGGCGCCCGTCGGCTGCCCGGTCGGCGACACGGTGTCGGGGCCGCTCTGATCCGGCTTGGGCGGCAGCGGGTCGCGGGGCTCGGTCGGCTCGGCGACGGAAGGGGACTCGGGTGCCGGCTTGCCGGGAACGCCCTCCTCCGGCGCCCCGCCGTCGCCCTGGAGGCTGTCGGTGATCTTCTGGGCCGCCCGCTTGAGGGGATTGGTCTCGCTCATGAAACGACAGTCCTCCAATGTGTAACGAAAGTGTATAAAAGGCACATTTGGTGTGTCACGCTCTCACGGCCCGCCCGGCCGTGCACCCGGCGTGCCCCGACGGGGTGAACGCCGGATCACCGGCTTCGGTCGGACCATCGGGGTTTCCGCGCCGGTCCGGTCCAAACGGCTTTCCGGCAGGTCACGCGTTTGGAGTGGTCACCGGCACGGAACCCGGGCAGCGGACGCGAGCGGCGCATTTCCGACGAGGGGCAGAACCGATGGATCGTGAAGAGGTCGAGGCCCGGTTGCTCGACGGGCTGACGGTGGACGACCGCATCCCGGAACAGCCGGTGCTGCTCGACGGCGAGCGTCAGCCGATCACGACCTGGCGGGAGAACCATCCCTACGACCGCAAGGTCAGCCGCAAGGAGTACGAGCGCACCAAACGCGTCCTCCAGATCGAACTTCTCAAACTCCAGCGCTGGATCAGTGACACCGGCGCCCGTCTGGTCGTGGTCTGCGAGGGACGGGACGCGGCGGGCAAGGGTGGCACCATCCAGCGATTCACCGAACGCCTCAACCCCCGTGGCGCGAGGATCGTGGCGCTGGGCAAGCCCACGGACCGGGAGAAGGGCCAGTGGTACTTCCAGCGTTACGTCGACCATCTCCCCGGCCCCGGTGAGATGGTCTTCTTCGACCGGTCCTGGTACAACCGGGCAGGCGTGGAACGGGTGATGGGCTTCTGCACGCAACGGGAGTACGAACTGTTCCTCAAGCAGTGCCCGCTCTTCGAGGAGATGCTCGTCGAGGACGGCGTCATCCTGGTGAAGTTCTGGTTCTCCGTGTCCCGGACCGAGCAGCGGACCCGGTTCGCGATCCGCCAGGTCGACCCGGTGCGCCAGTGGAAGCTCTCGCCCACCGACCTCGACTCCCTCGACCGCTGGGACGACTACACCACCGCCAAGGTCGAGATGTTCCGGGCCACCGACACCGCGCACGCCCCCTGGACGGTCGTCAAGAGCAACGACAAACGCCGGGCCCGCCTTGAAGCGATGCGCAGTCTGCTGCACCGCGTCGACTACACGGCCAAGGACGCCGACGCGGTCGGCAGAGCGGACCCTCTGGTCGTCGGGGCGGCCGCCACCCTCCTGGAGCCGGGCGAGGAGGACACCGTCCTCTCTCCGACTCCGCTGGCCTACCGGACCGAGGGCCCCGGACAGCATCCCGGCGGCCCGGCCTCCTGAGGGCGCGGCGGGGGAGCCGGCACCTGGTGCCGCAGCGCGCCGCAGGCGGGGCCCCGGCCGGTCGGTCAGGCCCGGCGCCGGCGCCGGCGCACGCAACCGGCGGCCGCCAGCAGGCCCGCCGCCGCCAGGCCGGCCCCGAGGCCGATGTCCCGGCCGGACGTTCCCGCGGTCACGGCGCCGCCGACACCGCCGCGCACGCCGAGAGTCGGCACCGCCGCCGGGCTGACCGCGACCGGCGCGGAACTGGTGGGGACCGGCGCGGGAATGCTCGTGGCGGGAACAAGAGTGGGCAGCGACCGGTGAGGAAGGACCTCGCAGGCGATGCCGTCGTCCCGCCCCTGGTCCTCGTCGAGACGGTTGGGGTCGCTGATGTCCCGGTTGAACTCCGCCTGGGCGTCCTCCTGGTAGCTGAAGTCGCGGCAGTCGAGGTCCTGGGCGTGGGCGACCGCGGACAGCGGAGCGAAGGTCAGGATCGTCGCGGCTATGCCGGCGACGACGATGCGATGGGCCATGGGTGTCTCCTCCCGGCCGGGGCGGCCGTCGCTTCGACGCTAGGCAACGACCGGCGCCGTCGCGCGGGGCGCGCGGCCATCCGGGTGGGCCCGCCCCGATCCGCCGGCCCCTGCGCCGGCGCGACCGATCCGGCGCAGGTGTGGCCGGCGCCGGCGCGGCAAGACGTCCTCCGACCGCCGCGAACCGCGGCCGGGGGAAGCCGCGAGCAGCCGGGCGAAGCCGGGAGAAACGGAGTGGACCGTGAGGGATCTGCTGGGGGGGTTCCGCAGTTTCGTCCTGCGCGGGAACGTGGTCGATTTGGCCGTGGGCATCGTGATCGGCGCGGCCTTCACCGCGCTCGTCAACGGCTTCGTGAAAGCGTTCCTGACCCCGATCGTGGGCTTCACGACCGGTGCGACGGGCGACTACAGCCGCAGAACCTTCACCGTCGGCGGGACGGTCTTCCCGTACGGAGGCTTCGTGAACGCCGTCATCGGCTTCCTGCTGATCGCCTGCGTCCTGTACTTCCTCGTCGTCCTGCCGGTCAACAAGCTGCACGAGCGTTTCGCCCCGCACCAGGACGTCCAGGCGGACAAGCGGGACTGCCCCGAGTGCCTCAACCCGGTGCCGGCCCGGGCACGCCGCTGCGGGTTCTGCACCAGCGAGCTCGTGCCGCTGCCCGACACGGCCGACGCGGGGGAGACACGGGCGCAGGCCTGACGGGCGCATGTCGGCGGGGGATGTCTTTCCCGGCCGTCACCGGGTACCCGGTGCGGCACCGAGAGGAAGGGGTGAAGGCGATGGCTGGAGCAGGGCGGTACGGCACGAACGGTGAGCGCGGCGCGCGGACCGCCGACGGCGGCGAGCCGGTCGGCGATCTGGTGCACCGTGCTTCGCAGCAGCTGACCGAACTGGTGCGCGGCGAGATGGAGCTCGCACGGGCGGAGATGGTGGAGAAGGGCAAGCGCTACGGCAAGGGCGGCGGACTGTTCGGCGGGGCCGGACTCTTCGGCTTCCTCACCCTTCAGGCGCTGGTCGCCACCGCGATCGCCGCGATCGCGGTGCCGCTCCCGGTGTGGGCCGCGGCCCTGATCGTCACGGCCGTACTGGCGGTGATCACCGCCGTGCTGGCCCTGACCGGCAAGAAGCAGGTCGCTGCGGCCGCCCCACCGGTGCCCGAGCGGACCGTCGACAGCGTGAAAGCCGATGTGTCGGAGATCAAGGAGAGTGCACGACGATGACCCAGCCACCCCACGACGAGCCCACCGCCGCCAGTCCCGAGGAACTGCGTCGACAGGTCGAGCAGACCCGTCACGAACTCGGTGAGACGGTCGAGGCGCTGGCCGCCAAGACGGACGTCAAGGCGCGCGCCCAGGAGAAGGCGATCGCCCTGAAGGAACAGGCCGGCGCGTTGAAGGAACAGGCCGGCAGCACGGCGGCGCACCTGTCGGAGCAGGCCAGGACGAAGGCGGCCGACGCCGCCCACCTGCTGGAGGAGAAGGTCCCGGCCCCGGTCAAGGACACGGCCACCGCGGCCGCCGTCCAGGTCAGGACCAAGGCCGGGCAGGCCGAGCAGCTGTGGCAGGACAAGGCGCCCCGACAGGTGCGCGACCACCGCGGCGCCCTCATCGGGGCCGCCGCCGCGGTGACCCTCGTCTACCTGCTGCTGCGCCGCGGCAGGAAGTAGCCGACGGCCGCACGGGCGCCGTCGGCCCACCGGGCGGACGGCGCCCTTCGCCGACCTGCGGATCACTTCACCGGATGTGAGACTGCGACCAAGCGACCGGTTCATCCGGTTCATCCGGTTCACCGGTCCGTCCGGCCCGGCAGGGATCAGCCCATCAGGTGGTGACGACGTGACGGCCGAGGTCTACGACGAGCAGCTCATGGACTTCCTCGCCGACCCCGCCAACCCGACGCTGGACCTGTCCACGGCGGCGGCCCGCTGCACCAAGGCACTCGGGTTCCAGCACGCCGTGGCCTACCTCGCCGACCTCCAGCAGCGCCGCCTCGTCCCGCTCACGGACATCGCCTCCACCCTGTCGATCGACGACTCGCTCGCGGGCTGGACCTACCGCACCCAGTCCCTGCGGGTGGAGGAATCGGAGACGGGCGGGATGACCGCATGGTTCCCGCTGCTCGACGGGGCCGAGCGGCTCGGCGTCCTCGCGGTCCACACCCAGGCGCTCACCGCGGCCTCGCTCACCCGGGGCAGAGCCCTCGGCACCCTGCTGAGCATGATGATCACGTCCAAGCGGGCCTACAAGGACTCCGTCGTCCGCAGGACACGCACCGCGCCCATGCGGCTCCCGGCCGAACTCCTGCGGGCGTTCCTGCCGCCCCGGACCATCGGCAACGGACACGTCGTCTCCACGGCCGTCCTCGAACCCGCCTACGAGATCGGCGGCGACGCCTTCGACCACTGCCTGACCGACACCACGCTGCACGCCACCGTCCTCGACGCCATGGGCCACAACCTGGCCTCCGGCCTGACCAGTGCCGTCTCGCTGGCCGCGTGCCGCAACGCCCGCCGCACCGGCGAGGACCTTCCCGACCTGGTCGACAGCGTGGACCAGGCACTGGCGGAATGGCTCCCCGACCAGTTCTGCACGGCCGTACTGACCCAGCTGGACCTCGCCACCGGCGTCCTGCGCTGGAGCAACTGCGGTCACCCCGCGCCCCTGCTCATCCGCGACCAGCAGCTGGTCGTCGACGCGCTGGAGCGGGAGGCGGACCCGCCGATGGGAATGCCGTTCCTGTTGGCCGGGCGATCGCGCCGGATCCATGAGCACGCCCTTCAGCCGGGGGACCGGGTCCTGCTGTACACCGACGGCGTCACCGAGGCCCGGACCCGGGACGGGAACCTGTTCGGCCTCGAACGCTTCGTCGACCACGTCATCCGGGCGACGGCCGCGGGAGAACTCGCACCCGAAAGCCTCCGGCGCCTCATCCACGCCATCCTGGACACCAAGAGCAGCCGCCTCCAGGACGACGCCACGATCCTGCTGCTCGAGTGGAATCCACCGTCACCGACATGACGGCGGCATCGAGCGGGCCGGGCGAGGTGGGGTCATGATGTGGCTCGCCGTCGTCTTCGCCGTCCTCGGCGCCGTCAGCAACGCGGTGGGCACGGCGTTCCAGCGCAAGGCCGCCTCCACGGTCGAACAGGGCGGCGGCATACGGCTGCTGGCCGCCCTCGTGCGGCGGCCCGCCTGGTCGATCGGTATCGCGGGAGTGGTGGGGGCCGCCGTGTTCCAGGCGCTGGCCCTCGTCAACGGCCCCATGGCGCTGGTCCAGCCCCTGTTCATCCTCGAACTCCCCTTCGCCCTGCTGCTTGCGGTGCCCCTCATGCACCGCAGGCTGTCGGCGGAAGGCTGGTGGGCGGTCGGGGCAGTGGTGGCCGGACTCGCCGTGCTCCTGGCGTCGGCAGCCCCCTCCGGCAGCCGGGAGCAGGCCTCCATGGCGCGCTGGATCCCGGTCCTGGTGCTCACCCTCGGCGCGATGGCCGTGGCGTTCCTCCTCGCGCGCGCCGCCTCCTCGCCGTTGTTCCGGGCCGCGGCGCTGGCCTCGGCCGCGGCGGTCGGCAACGCCCTGACCGCCGCCCTGCTGAAGTCGGCCACGGGACGCCTCGCCGACTCGGGCCTGCCGGCCTTCCTCACCGCCTGGCAGACCTACGGATTCGCGCTCACCGGGGTCCTGTCCCTCCTGCTGCTGGAGAACGCCCTGCAAGCCGGCCCGCTGGTCGCTTCACAGCCCGCGCTGACCATCGGTGACGCCGCGGTGAGCCTTCTGCTGGGCGTGGCGCTGTTCGACGAGAGCATCCGTACGGGCTGGTGGCTGCTGCCCGAGGCGATCGGCGCGCTCCTCATCCTCTGGGCCGTCGTACGGCTCACCCGGGTCGTGCCCCACCTCGTCGACGTCGTGCGCTGAGACCCGCTCGATCGGGTTCGACGATGGCGCATCCGGACGGCACGGACGGTGCCGCCGCCCGTGCCGTGCTGTGCTGATCCGGACAGGCCGGCGATCCCTGGCGCGAAGGAAGTGGCGACGATGGACGAGCTCGACGGTCCGGACCACCGGCACCGGCGCCCCCCGGGCGTCGACGACGAGACGGTGGAAGCGCTCGGCTCGCTGTCCAAAGCGCTGGAGACGATCGAACGGGCCCGAGGGCACCTGTACGCGTTCCACCAGCTCACCGGCACCGCGGACCTGGAACTTGACCGCACGGTCGGACTGCTGCGCGGGGCGGGCCACGAGTCCTGGGCCGAACGCGTCGAGACGGAGATTTTGGGACGCAACGTCATCCCGGGTCACTGGACGTTCCAGATCGTCGAGGCCTACGACGGGACGTACTACCGGGCGTTCAGGCAACTGGAGCGCGAGGCGGTGCGGCAGCTCGCCGACGGGCGCGACCACCTCTACGAGGCGGAGATGAAGGAAGCCCGCCGCACCCGCGACCACCCCGATCACACGGCCCGCCCCGACACCCCCGGCGCCCGCACACCGACCGCACCTTTCGACTGACGGCCCTTTCGGCCGACCGCCCTTCCGGCTGACGACCGGGGCCGCCGCCGGTCCCGGGCCGGGTCACAGACGCAGGACGACCAGGGCCGCGTCGTCGGTGGTGCCGGTGACGGGGAGGAGGTCGGCGAGAAGGGCGTCGGCCAGGGGTTCGGGGGACGAGTGTCTGTGGTGGGAGAGGGAGGCGGCGAGCCGGGCCAGGCCGGTGTCGATGTCCTCGTCGCGGCGCTCGATCAGGCCGTCGGTGTACAGGACGAGGGTGGCGCCCTCGGTGAATCCGGTGTGGGCCTGGGGGCGGGGGAGGTGTTCCGGGCGGGCCGCGAGCGGGGGGTCGGTGGCCTGGTCGAGGAAGGTGACGGTCCCGTCGGGGTGCACGAGGGCGGGCGGCAGGTGACCGGCGCAGCTGTAGGTGATGGTGTGGCTGTCCCAGTCGATGAAGGTCGTCACGACGCTGGTCGCCTCGGCGCCGTCGACGAAGCGGGCGTACAGGCCGAGGGCCTCCAGGGCCTGGGCCGGGCCGTCGGCCACGCGGCAGGCGGCGCTCAGGGCACTGCGCAGCTGCCCCATGGTGCACGCCGCCGCGAGGCCGTGCCCGACGACGTCGCCGACCGCGACCGCGAGGTTGTCGCCGGGCAGGTCGACCAGGTCGTACCAGTCGCCGCACACGTTCAGCGCGCCGACCGCGGGCCGGTAGCGCACGGCAGCGGCGTGCGGCCCGGTCGGCCCGGGCGCGGGCAGCATCGCGGCCTGAAGGGCCAGCGCGACCTCCCGCTCATGAGCGTGGGCCTGGCGGAGCCTTTCGTTGACCTCTTGCAGTTCGCGGGCCCTGGTGTACAGCTCGGCCTCCAGCACCCGGGCCCGGGCCCCGCCGTTCGGGCCGCCGCGGGCGTGGATGAGTTCGGTGACCTCCTCCACCCGGTGCACGACCAGTGCCACCTGCCCGTCGGGACCGTGGACGGGCGCGTTCACGGGGCTCCAGTAGTGCTCGAGCCAGACGCCGGGCCGCTGGGAGTCCTCGATGTCGTAGCGCAGCAGTGCCATCGTGTCGCGCTCGCCGGTGGCGACCACCCGCAGCATCGACTCCCGGGTCTCCCGCATGCCGGCCGCGGCCGGGTCGTTCGGGTTCTCGGGGAAGACGTCGAAGATGTACCGGCCGAGCAGCTGCTCACGGCTGCGTCCGGCCAGCCGCAGGAAGTCGTCGTTGGCGTCGGCGTAGATCAGGTCGGGCGTGAGGAGGGCCACCATGCCGGGCAGGGCTCGGAAGACCGCCACATAGTCGATCAGGGGTTTCCGCATGTCCAGCCGCCTGTCTCGGTGCCGAGCGTCACTGTGCCGTTCCACGATAGAAGGGAGATCGCGACGGGGCCCGGAATCGGTCCTCGCGGGCCCGACGCGTTCCCCGGACGCGCACGACGCAATCGGCTGCGGCGGGGGGCGGGGCCATGCGGTCCGACGCCGGGGCGCTTCGCTTCCCGGCTCACCCGGTCGGCGCCCCGTTCCGCCGGTGCCGGCGCTGCCACCGCCGAGCGCAACCGCCTCCGGGCTGCCGCGGACGATGTCCGGCCGACGGACGGCCCCGAGGCGTGCCACGCGCTGCGGAGGCGGCTCGTGCCGTCGCCACGGCTGACTCGCCAGAGTGCACGGGCAGCCCCGCGTCAGTCCGGTGCGGCCGACGGCTGTTCGCCCGGCCCCGCGCCGCCGTCGCGGACGGCCAGGAGCGCCGCGCCGATGTCGGCCACCGCACGCGGATCGGAGAGGGAACGGCCCGTCAACTCCTCGACACGGCGCAGCCGGTAACGGACCGTGTTCGGGTGGACGAAGAGGCCCCGGGCCGCGTCGGTGGCCGAGCCGGCGGCGGCGAACCAGTGTTCCAGGGTCTGCAACAGGCGCGCCCGTTCCGCGACCGGGAGGTCGACCAGGGGCTGGAGGACCACTCCCACCAGGTGCGCCGCCTCCGCGGGAGCGGCGGCCACCACCATGGCGAGCGGATTGTCGTCGAACCGCGCCACCCCGGGATCGGTGCCCCGCAGCCCGGCCAGGGCGAGGCGGGCGAAGCGCAGGGCCTGGGGAGTGTCCCGCAGGGATGGGAAGCACGGGCTGACGCCCACACGGGCCCGGGCGTGACGCAGGACGCGCAGACAGGCGCTCTCGGCCGCCGGCGTGGGCAGGGCGATCACACCGATCTGATGGTCGGGCAACAGCCGCCAGGCCGAGGGCAGTCGGGCCTGGCGCAACGCGGCTTCGATGCCCGCCAGCGGCTCCTGCCCGGGAGCGCCGGCCGCCGCCGCGGCCACCGCGTAGGGGCCGTGCTCGGGCAGGCCCAGCTCACGGGCGGCCTCCCACAGCGTGGTCCGGTCCGCGATGACCCCGGTGAACAGCGCCTCCACCAGCGCCGAGCGCCTGGCGTGGCCCCGCGAGGTCAACTCGGCGGAGGTCTCCCGGTAGGCCGCCGCGACCGCCTCCGCGTAGAGGCCGAACAACGCCCAGATCTCGGCGGACTGGGACACCAACTGGTCGTCGGAGACCTCGGGATGCGTCCGCGACTCCAGAAGGATCTCCGTCCACAGCAGTTCGAAGCCGACCCGGTACGCGTGCAGGGTGTCCGCCAGCGGCACGCCCTGCTCGGCGCGCACCCGGCCGGTCTCGCGCGCCGGGCGCGGGTCCGGGGCGTCCGCGTGACCGAGGTGGCTCAGGACCAGGTCCGCGTTGGCCGTGCACGAACGGCGCAGCGAGTCGAAGGGGATCAGCGACTCCTCGTCGTAGGCGTCGACGTCCGAGCGGATACGCTGCGCGATCCGCTCACCCAGTTCCGGAAGCCTGGCATGTAGCGCCGCCGCCACGCCCGAGATATCCATCTGCGCAGCTTAACGCCCTCGTTTTGTTCCCGGGGACAATCCACGAGGGGCTGTGCTGTCCTGCCGTCCATGGTCCGTCGCCGTGCGTGGCAGCACGATGTCGCGGAGATGAACAGCGGATTTCGACGGTGACGTTCGTGGAGGCGGCTCATGGCCAATTTGGCGCAGTTCCTGGTGGAGACGGCACAACGGCAGCCGGAGCGCCCCGCGCTGCGCCTGGGTGAGCAGGTCACCAGCTACGCGGAGCTGGACGAACGCAGTGCCCGCGCCGCCGCGCTGCTGCGCGCCGAGGGCGTACGGCCGGGGGACCGTGTCGCCCTGATGCTGCCGAACGTTCCCGAGTTCGTCGTCCTGTACTACGGCGTGCTCCGCGCCGGGGGCATCGTCGTACCGATGAACCCGCTGCTGAAGACGAGGGAGACCGCGTACCACCTCGACGACTCCGGGGCGGTGCTGCTGTTCGAATGGCACCTGGCGCCGGGAGAGGGCGCCCAGGGCGCGGCCGTCGCCGGAGTGCGGCACCTGGCCGTCGAACCCGCCGCCTTCGGCGCTCTGCTGGCCGGGCACGAGCCGCTGCCCGGCACGGCCGAGGCCGGCGTCGACGACCCGGCCGTGCTCCTGTACACCTCCGGCACCACGGGCCGCCCCAAGGGCGCCACGCTCACGCACGGCGGGCTGCGGCACAACACCGAGGTCAACACGGTCCATGTGCAGCGCATGACGCCGCAGGACGTGGTGGTGGGCTGTCTGCCGCTGTTCCACATCTTCGGCCAGATCTGCACGATGAGCGTGGCCGTCCGCGCCGGCGCCTCCCTGACCCTGATCCCCCGCTTCGAACCGCAGAGCGTGCTGGACGCCATCGCCCGCGACCGGGCCACGGTCTTCGAGGGCGTCCCCACGATGTACGCGGCACTGCTCCAGCACCCGTCGCAGGCGGACGTGTCGACGCTGCGGATGTGCATCTCCGGCGGGGCCTCGCTCCCGGTGGAGGTCCTGCACGGCTTCGAGCGGCGCTTCGGCTGCGCCGTGCTGGAGGGCTTCGGCATGTCCGAGACCAGCCCGGTGGTCACCTTCAACCACCCCGACCGGCCGCGCAAGGCCGGCTCCGTCGGCACCCCGATCCGCGACGTGCGGGTGCGGCTGCTCGACGACAAGGGCCAGGACGTCGCCCCGGGCGAGGTGGGCGAACTGGTCGTGCGCGGCCCGAACGTGATGAAGGGCTACTGGAACCGACCCGAGGAGACGGCGGCCGCCGTTCCGGACGGCTGGCTGCGCTCCGGCGACCTCGCTCGGCAGGACGAGGACGGCTACCTGTACATCGTGGACCGCAAGAAGGACATGATCATCCGCGGCGGCTACAACGTCTACCCGCGCGAGATGGAAGAGGTCCTGCACGAGCACCCGGCCGTCGCCCTGGCCGCCGTGGTGGGCGTGCCGGACGCCCACCTGGGCGAGGAGATCGCGGCCGCCGTCGTCCTGCGCCCGGGCGCCCATGCCACCCCCGACGAGCTGAGGGAGTTCGTCAAGAGCCGGGTGGCGGCGTACAAGTACCCGCGCGAGGTGTGGCTCGTGGACACCCTGCCGACCGGCCCCAGCGGGAAGATCCTCAAGCGGCAGATCACCGCTCCTGCCGGACCGGCGCGAGGCTGAGACCGGGACGGGGGCCGGGACCAGGACCGGGGCTGGGTGTGCCGGGAGACGGGGCGGGGCCGGGGAGCCGGCGGGAGGGTGTCTACCTGCGCTGCCCCCGGCCGATGCGGAAGTCGCCGCCAGGAACTGCGCGCGACTGGCCCGACTCGGTGGCGCCGACCGGTCCTGCGCTCCGCCCCGCACGACGAGCCCTCCCCGCCCCCGCGCGGGCGGTCGGCCACGTCGCCGGCTCGTGTCACCTGCCGGACGGCACTCGCGCGCGGGCTTCTCGCCGTCCCGCACATCGGCCGTCCCCGTCCGATGGTGATGAAGGGCGCGGAACGGGGTACCTGGGCCCGCATGGCACAGAAAACTGATCACGTCGAATCCGTGCGTGCCGTGCGGCAGCTGCGGCGTATCCGCCCTGTCTACGCGGGCGGCGCGGCCCTGTGGGCGGCATCGGCCGCCTGGACCGGATGGGACGACCCCGGGAGCCGGCAGATGTGGGTGTCGGTGCTCTTCCTGGTGGTCTTCGCCGGTCTGCTGTCCGTGACTTCGCTGTGGCTGTGGCGTCAGCAGACGGCCGGCGAGGGCAGGTCCGTGCACCATGCCGCTCCACGAAGGACGGCCGCGCGCCGCCACGCCAATGCCTGAGGGCCGACGTCCCGTTCGCCGGCGTCCGCTGGCCGTCCGCGGTGTCAGAGACCGGTAAATCCTTGGCCCGTCACGGCCCCGGCGTCCTACGGTGCAGACCGCCGGGTGGAGCACATAGGCAGCTCGCTGGGCTCATGACCCAGAGGTCGCGGGTTCACATCCCGCCTCGGCCACGAAGACCGGGCCCGCCGCACACGCGGCGGGCCCGCGTCATGCGCGGTGGCGACGGCGACGAGCCCCGGCGGCCAACCGTCCGGCTGCCGGCAGCCGGTACCTTCGGCGGTCGCTGGGGGAGGGCAGCGGCACGCCGGCATCCTCGCGGCGCACGCCCAGGAGCTGATGGGTCGACAGAACGTCGCCACACAGGTCGCGTTCACGCCGGACGGCCGGAACCCGCGGACGGCGAGCTGCTGAACAACGGCACGCTTCCCCGGGCGGCGATGCGATCGCTCAGAGGCCTCAGCCTCTCGGAGGTCATCCGGTCTCCCCGGACACGTCAGGCGCCGCCCGCGTCAGCACGTACGCCAGGTCGCCCGAGACCGCGACACCCGCGGGGAACCGACGTCGCGAGGTGCCGCGGCAGAACGCCCGCTCCGCTGACCGCGTGCCCATGGCGCCTCGTCGGTCGCATGCCCGGCGCGCCCGGGTGCTCCGCTCCGTATACGGCGCCCGCTTCGCGGGGAATGCCGATTGCCGCGCGGGGTGTTCGATGGTCCTATGGGGTCGCGGTGCCGCCGGGAAACGACGCGCGGTACGGCGAGGCCTTCGCGCGCGTGCGACTCGACCGATGGGGAGTGCTCATGGCAGGACAGTTCGAAGCGACGGTGGAGGTCGATCGGGCTGTCGATGAGGTGTTCGCCTACCTAGCCGACGGACGCAACGATCCGCAGTTCAGCCCCCGTGTCCTCAAGATCGAACGGGTTCCCGATGCCCCGACCTCGGTGGGCACCGTCTTCCGGAGCACGGTCAAGGACGCCGGGATGAAGTCCGCCAGGGAGTTCCGCATCACCGCTCTCGAAGCCCCGGCCACCATGCGCTGGGCCGAGGTCTCGAAGAACACCGTGACGGCACGTGAAGGCGGTTACGACCTGGAGCCGTTGCCCGGCGGCGGAACCCGGGTCCGTATCTTCAACGTCCTCGAAGGCCACGGGCTGGGCAAGCTCCTCGTCGGCCTGGCGCTCGCCGCCGCCCGAAAGGACGCCGCGGGCTTCGGCGCCCGCATCAAGGCGGCGGCCGAGGCGGCGATCCCGCCGCGTTGACGCCCCGAACGCGCCCAGGCGCCCAGGCCGAACGCGCCCGGGGCGCTTTGCCGCGCACCGAACGGGCTGACGGCGGGCCGCCCGCGTGGACGGCCAGGCGGTTCGAGGCTGGTCAGCGGACGATACGGTGCTTCCTTCCGCCACGGCGGAACCGGACCACGGCGTAGCAGAGATCGGCGAGAAGCACGACGGCGCCGATGATCAACAGGTAGAACAGCCCGTGGACCGCGAATCCGATGATGCCCAGGACGAGGGCCACGAGGATCAGGAACAGAAACAGGCTCATCGGCTCTCCCGGCGGCTCGACGTGCGTCAGCGACGGGCGAGGCGGCGCTCGCCCCCGATGCCCGGCACGTAGTCCAGTTCGTAGTGTGCGAAGACCTTCGGTTCCTCCGGGGCGTGCAGTTCACCGTCGGGGTCGATCGACGGGGCCTTCTTCACGGCGTTCTTGTCGTGGGCGACCTTCAGATAACCCGGACCGACCGTCGCCCCCAGGAGCGGCACGAACACCAGACGGCGGCGGGTGGGAAGACCGACGGTGACCGTGGCGAAGCACGGCATGTCGGTCCCGGTGTCCACGTAGACCGACTCCAGGACGCCGATCTTGTGCCCTTGCGGGTCCACCACGTCGTGTCCTCGCCACTCACGGATGTCGCTTGCCTCGAACATGAGCTACCTCCGCACGTGCGGGTACCCGCGTTCGTGTCTCCGATGTCACCTGCGGACACCACGGCCGCCCACGGGCCCGAGCCTGCCCCGGCGGCAAGGTGGTCGCCAAGACCGTCAACCGGCCCTGCCCCGCGGTCGGTGTACGGGCTGCACTTCCGCCTCATGAAGAGACCAGGGCAAGGTGGTGCGGCCTGCCCCGGCGCGCTGACCGTGCCCGGCCGACGTGCGGATGCGTGAACGAGCCGACGGCGCGAGTCTGGGAGTGATGACGGACCCACTCGTACGGGCCGCGGACGGGCGCGGCGGCATGCGGTTCGAGGTGAGAGCGCCATGGCGAAGCAGGACGACCCGGGCAAGGGCGACAAGGTCTCGTGGAAGAGCCACGGCAAGAACGTGACCGGGAAGGTGAAGAAGAAGATCACCGAGCGTACGGAGGCGGCAGGGCGCACGGTCGACGCCTCGAGTGAGGAACCGCAGTACGAGGTGGAGAGCGACAAGACCGGGCGCTCCGCGGTGCACAAGCCCGGCGCCCTGCGCAAGAAGGGCGGCCGCTCCTGATGGCGGGGAAGCCGGAGACCACCGGCCGTGACGAGACCGTCGACGCGTTCCACGAGGCGGTCAACATGACCGCCGGCCGGCTCGAGAAGTGGCTGGACACCGACGAGTCGAAGAGCGTCGGGCAGAGCGAGGGCGGCGAGAGCGTCGGCCACGCCTCCGGGCGGCGCATCATCAGGCTTCTGCACACGAAAAAGACGGATCTCACCGACGAGGACCTCGCCCACATGCGCAAGGTCACCGGCTACGTGCACCGCCACCTCGCCCAGCGCCCCGACGGCGACATCACCGACACCCCGTGGCGCTACTCCCTCATGAACTGGGGCCACGACCCCGAGTGATGACCGGCGACGGCGAGGCGGACGAGCCGAAGGACGTCCTCGCCCGTACCTGCCACCGAGGCCGTTCGCGTCGTCCCCACGCAACCCGCCCGGCTCACCGGCGCTTCGGTCCGTGCTGCCAGGTCCCGGGGCCGCCGCCTCGCCACTCGATCAGCGCGGAGGACTCGACGCAGGCCTCGTCGGCCTCGTCCCACCCGGCTTCCCGGAGGAACTCGGCGACATCCAGCAGGCCGTACGCCATCCCCAGGAAGTGGACGCCCGCGCGCACCCGCCGCCCACCGTCCGCGGCGGGCGGATAGATCACGACGGGGTGTGCAGGGCCCATGCCCACAGCGTGCGCCCTCCGTCCGGCGAGCGCATGCGGGCCTAGGGCGGAGGGGGCGCGCTTGTTGCGGGCGCCGTCCGGTCCGCGCCCCGCGCTCTACGCCGAACGAGTGAATCGCGGGTCCGCGAATTTCGGGCACCGCATGGCCGGGTCCGGGCGGGGGAGATATCCGGCATGTGACGCAGTACCCGGCGACAGAGGAGCCCGCGGGTGAGCGCAGTCGTCTTCACAGCTGATTTCGCCTCCGACCGTCAGTGGGTCGCGGGCCGTTCCTGGGCCTACCCCGACGGCGGTCCCACCAACCCGGGCGACAACAAACTGGACCACCTCACGGCCGACCCCTCGTACTCCCGCACCGGTACCTTCCGCGCGACGCGCAGAGCCGACGGACTGTGGGACACGGGCCTGTTGACCACCGAGGAGAGCGCCGAGGGCTTCATGGTCCGCACCGGAGACCGTCTCGACACCAGGGTGCGCCTGCCCACCGGGGCGGGTTCCTGGCCGGCGATCTGGACCTGGCGGGACGGGGGCAACGAGGTGGACGTGTTCGAGTACCACCCGGACAATCCCGATCTTCTGGAGTTGAGCAACCACGTGCGGGAGGGGCACAGTTACGTGCGCGACGAAGCCGTCCGTCCCGGTGGCGTCGTCGATCTGAGCGTGACCTTCGGCAGGCGCAGCGTGGTCTGGTCGCTGAACGGGGAGCGGGTCTTCGCCGACGGACGGGGTGTCGGGTCCTCATG
This sequence comes from Streptomyces rishiriensis, assembly GCF_030815485.1. NCBI lineage: Bacteria > Bacillati > Actinomycetota > Actinomycetes > Kitasatosporales > Streptomycetaceae > Streptomyces > Streptomyces rishiriensis. The sequence goes on from NZ_JAUSWV010000002.1 coordinate 7,810,183, forward strand.
GCACGCCTACCTCATCGTCAACCTCTCGGTATGCGCGGGCCGTTACCACCCGCCTCCCGACGAGACCAGCACCGAGTTGTCGTACGCGGTCGAGAGCCTGGTGGTGCACCGTGCCGTCGATCGCGGCTCCGGCCCATGACGGCGTGACGTCCCGGTCCGCGTCGCGAGGCCGATGGGCAGGGCGGGCTGCCCGTCCCACGTCCCGTCGACAGCGCAGGACCAGCACGCGCACCGACGCCGTGGAGAGCGCATGACGCGTTCGCTTCCGACGGTAATCCGGGTGCGGTGGGGTAGAGGGACGTCGATCGGCCCCCCCTCACGGTGGTGGCCGGATGTCCGCCGTCGACAAGGAGCCGAGCATGACCGACGAGGCCTACCTGTTTCTGCTGGACGACGCCGTGGCGCTCGGAGTCTCTCCGGCCGCCGTCGGCGACCTCGCCTGCATGGAGACCACGGCGGTACGCGCGTGGCTGGACGCTCAGGGGAGCACGGCCACCTCTCCCCGCCTGCGACTCGTGCCGCCGGAGGAGAGGACGGCCGTTCCCGAGGGAGCGGAACGGCTGCCGGTCCCGCTGAACCAGGAGGAACTGAACCGTGTGCGCCACCACATGGCGCCCGCGGTGCACGCCCGGGTAGAGGAGGAACTCCTCGCCTACCGCGACTGCGCCGACGGTCGCGACGATCTGATCGGGCGGGCCCTGGCCGTCGGCGTGCCGCCCCACCGCATCGTGGAGCTGACCGGCGTGGACCCCGCGACGGTGACCGCTGCGGCAGGCGGCCGGTGACGTGCAGGCCGCCTGCCGCGGTGATGGGGTGAGGGCGGGCGGGCGACCGGTGACGGACCCCGGCGAAGGGCGTGAGGCGGCGCGTCACGCACCCGGGCCGGGGTCCGGCCGCACGGGCGTTTCGATGCCGGCGCGGGCCGCCTCGAGCTGGGCGGCGAACGCGATGCCGAGGAACAGCGCGACGGCCGTGAGGTTGGCCCACAGCAGCAGGGCGATGAACGCGGTGAGCGGCCCGTACAGGGCGCCGAAGGCACCGCTCTTCTCGACGTAGAGGGCGAGCGTCCAGGTGGCCGCGATCCACAGCAGAAGGTGCACGCCGGATCCGAAGGCCAGCCAGGTGTAGCCCGGCTGCCTGCGGCGGGGCGACCACCGGAAGATCACGGCGGAGGCCACCCAGGCCAGCGCGAGTCCCACGGGGATGTCGAGCAGGCCCCACCAATGCGGCCCACCGCCCTGCCACCCCGCGGTCTCCGCGATCGCGTCGCCGACAGCCTCGCCTGCCACGAGCACGACGAAGCCCAGCCCCAGGGGCAGACCGGCCGACAGCGCCAGGATCAGCGCCCTGCCGTACTTGCGGGGGAAGGAGCGGTCGCGCTCGATGCCGTAGATGCGGTTGGCGCCCCGCTCGATCTGCGCCATGGCGGAGGCGAGGTTCAGCAGCGCGAAGGCCAGCCCCAGCCAGAGGGCGAGTGTGCTCCACACGTCGCCGTCGGCGGTGCGCCGCGTCCCGTCGAAGGCGTCCTCGACGATGCCGGCGCTGGCGCCCGGCACGATCCGCCCGAGAGTCAGCTCGATGATCCGGCCCACGCCCTCGGTGTGCACCGAGGTGGCCAGCCCGACCAGCGCCACGGTGCACGGCACCAGGCCCAGCACCACCTGGAAGGCGAGCGCGCGTGCGTTGGTGAAGCCGTCCGCGTAACGGAACCGGGTGAAGGCGTCGGTCAGCAGCCGCAGCCCTCCGTAGTGGCGCAGCGCGGTGAACGCCTCGTCTCCGGAGAGCTCTTCCCCGATCATGTCCCGGGTCTGCGGGACGTGGACGGTGGTTCCCATGACGATGACGCTCCCTTGTCGTGCGCTTGCCGGCGACGCTCACTGTCCCATTGCCCCCTGGACCGCGATCACGCACCGGCACCGGGATCGGTTCGGCTACGGATTCGGCGCGTCGAGTGGGCCGGTTTCTAGGTAGACTGACCTACCTAAAAACTGGGAGGGAACGGAATGAGTGACATCCCCGCCGCCGCGTCTGCGTCGCCACCGGGCGACGGATCCGCGAAACGGCCCGCGACAAGCCCCGGAAGGCCTCGCGGCCAGGCGCGCACGCGGCTGCTCGCCGCCGCCGCGCGACGCTTCTACGCGGACGGCGTGTCGGCGACGGGGATCGACACGATCACCGCCGAGGCGGGCGTGGCGAAGATGAGTCTGTACAACAACTTCGCCTCGAAGGCCGACCTGGTGATGGCCTACCTCGATGCGCGGCACGAGGAGTGGCTGGGCCTGTACCGGCGGCGGCTCGAGGACGTCCGGGACGGGCGCGGCGGGGTTCTGGCCGTCTTCGACGCGTACGCCGACCACGCAGCCTTCGCCTACCAGGACGGCTTCCGGGGGTGCGGGCTGCTGAACGCGGCTGCCGAACTGCCCGTGGGGCACGAGGGGCGGGACGTGGTGCGCCGGCACAAGGAAGAGGTCGAGGCCCTGCTCCACGGGCATCTCCGGGATTCCCTGCCCGACCGGCCCGAGGAGGCCGGCGCGATGGCGGAGCAACTGTCGTTCCTGCTGGAAGGTGCGATGGCACGGGCCGGCCTGGAGGGCGCGGGTACGCGGCTGGAACACGCGCGGACCATGGCGGCCGACCTCCTGGACCGGCTGTGACCCGGCCGGCCGGACCCGCGGTCGGCCCGGTGGGCGTGGGCTCGCTGTGCGTGCTGACGGCGTCGGTGCTGTGGGGCACCACGGGCACCGCGGCGACCTTCGCCCCCGCTGTGGGGCCCCTTGCGATCGGGGCCGCCGCCATGGGCCTGGGCGGGCTCCTCCAAGCCCTCGTGGCCGCCCCTCGTATCGCGCGGGAGACGTCCGCGCTGCGCGCGCAGCGCGGGGTGGTCCTGCTCGGCGCGCTGGCGGTGGGGGTCTACCCGCTGGCGTTCTACACCTCGATGCACCTGGCCGGAGTCGCCGCCGGCACCGTCGTGTCGATCGGCTCGGCCCCCCTCGCGTCGGCGGTGATCGAACGGGTGGTGGACAAACGCCGTCTCACCCGCCGCTGGACGACCGGCGCCGCTCTGGGCCTGTCCGGAACCGTGCTGCTGTGTTCGGCGGAGGCCGCCCGGTCGCATTCCGGTGCCGGAGCCCGGTCGGTGCGGGCGACCCTGCTCGGCGTAGGGCTGGGCCTGGTGGCAGGTCTCACCTACGCCCTGTACACCTGGGCGGCCCATCGCCTGATCAGCCGCGGGGTCACCTCCGGCGCGGCCATGGGTGCCGTCTTCGGGCTGGGCGGCCTGCTGCTTCTGCCCGTGCTGCTGGCCACCGGGGCCCCGCTGCTCGGCTCCTGGTCCAACGCGGCTGTCGGCACCTATATGGCCCTCGTCCCCATGTTCACCGGCTACGTCCTGTTCGGCTGGGGCCTCGCACACGTCCCGGCGAGCACCGCGACCACGCTGTCGCTGCTGGAACCCGCCGTCGCGGCCGTGCTCGCCGTACTGGTCGTCGGAGAACGCCTCCCTCCGCTCGGCTGGACCGGCATCGCCCTGGTCGGCGGCTGTCTCGCCGTTCTCACCACGCCGGCCCGTACCGCTCCGCCGGCCCCTGCCACCCCGCCGGCCCGTACCGCACCAGGAAGGCGGGCCCTTACCGGTGGTCCAGCCGGAGGTGGGAGCCGGGTCGCGGGAGAGGACGGCGCGCCGGCGCGTCAGCGGGCGGTGCGGTGAGGGGGTAGGGGCGTTCGGGGCCGGCAGCCCGCCGCGCGCCGTGCCGTTCGGCCGGTCTCGTCACCCGGCGGCCGGGCGGAGCCGGAGTCCCTGCATGCCGCCGTCGACGGCCAGTGCGGTGCCGGTCACGCTGGCGGCGGCGGGACTCGCGAGGTAGACGATCGCGGCGGCGACCTCGTCCGCGGTGACCAGACGGCCCATCGGCTGCCGGGCGTGGAGAGCCGCTCGTTCGGCCTCGGGATCGTCGGCGGCGTCCAGCAGGCGGGCCACCCAGGGGGTGTCGGCGGTGCCGGGGTTGACGCAGTTGAAGCGGATGCCCTCGCGGACGTGGTCGGCGGCCATCGCCAGGGTCAGCGACAGCACGGCGCCCTTGGCGGCGGAGTACAGGGCGCGCTGCGGCAGACCCGCCGTGGCGGCGATGGAGCAGGTGTTGACCACGGCGGCGTGGGACGAGCGCCGCAGATGGGGCAGGGCCGCACGGGTCGTCCGCACCATGCCGATCACATTGACGTCGAGGACGTGGTGCCACTGCTCGTCGGAATTGTCCTCGACGGTCCCCGCGGCGCCGATACCCGCGTTGTTGACGAGGATGTCGAGGCCGCCGAACCGCGCCGCGGCTTCCTCGACCGCGGCCCGTACCGAGGCGTCGTCCGTGACGTCGGCCTTCAGCGCGAGCAACGGCCGCTCCACCCCGGCCGGCTCCCGGTCCAGTACGGCGACCTCGGCGCCCTGCTCGGCCAGCAGCCCGGCGGTGGCCAGTCCGATGCCGGAGGCGCCGCCGGTGACGAGGGCCGTGAGGCCCGAGAGGGCGGTCATGAGGCCTTGTCCCCTTCGGCGAGGTCGGCGGCCCAGAAGGTGCCGTCGGGATAGCGGTATTCGGCGAGGGACCCGGGGTGCATGGCGGCGGAGAAGCCCGGAGAGAGCGGCGCGGTGTAGTGGCCTTCGTGGATGACCACCGGGGCGACGAAGTGTTCGTGCAGGTGGTCGACGTACTCGATGACCCGGTTCTCGGTGGTGCCGGACAGGGCGAGGTAGTCGAACATCGACAGGTGCTGCACCAGCTCGCACAGGCCCACCCCGCCCGCGTGCGGGCACACCGGCACCCCGAACTTCGCGGCCAGCAGCAGGATCGCGAGGTTCTCGTTGACGCCGCCGACGCGGGCGGCGTCGATCTGGACGACGTCGAGGGCGCCGGCCTGGAGCAGTTGCTTGAAGACGATGCGGTTCTGGACATGCTCGCCGGTGGCGACCTTCACGGGCGCGACCCCCGCGCGGACGGCCGCGTGGCCGAGGATGTCGTCCGGACTGGTGGGCTCCTCGATCCAGTACGGGTCGAACTCGCCGAGGGCCCGGACCCACTCGATGCCCTCGTCGACGTTCCAGCGCTGGTTGGCGTCGATGGCGATACGGATGCCGTCACCGACGGCGGCGCGGGCGGTGCGCAGCCGCCGGATGTCGTCCGCCAGGTCGGCGCCGACCTTCAGCTTGATCTGCGTGAAGCCGTCGGCGACCGCTTCCTTGGCGAGCCGGGTGAGCTTCTCGTCGGAGTAGCCGAGCCAGCCCGGTGAGGTGGTGTAGCCGGGATAGCCGCGATCCAGCAGCGCCGCCTCGCGTCCGTCGAGCCCTTCGCGCCCGTCCCGCAGCAGGGTCAGCGCGTCCTGCGGGGTGAGGGCGTCGGCGATGTAGCGGAAGTCGACCTGGGAGACCAGCCACTCGGGGTCGGCGTGGGCGAGCAGGCGCCACAAGGGCTGCCCGGCCCGCTTGGCGGTGAGGTCCCACACGGCGTTCACCACCGCCCCGATCGCCATATGCATGACGCCTTTCTCGGGGCCGAGCCAGCGCAGCTGGCTGTCGCCGATCAGGTCGCGGTTGAGCGAGCCCGGATCGGCGCACAAGTCCTCGACGGAGCGGCCCAGGAGGTGAGGGCGCAGGGCGCCGATCGCCGCGACCTGGACGTCGTTGCCGCGCCCGATCGTGAACGTGAAGCCGTGGCCCTCCCACCCGTCGGCGGCGTCGGTGCGCAGCACCACATAGGCGGCGGAGTAGTCGGGGTCCGGGTTCATCGCGTCGGAGCCGTCCAGTTCCCGGGAGGTCGGGAAGCGGATGTCGTAGGTGTCGACCGAGGTGATCCGGGCGGGGGTTGCAGACAAGGGGGTGCCTTTCACGCTTGGCCGAAGGTCTGCCGCCGGCCGCCGAGCCCGTCGATCTCGAGCTCGACGGTGTCGCCGGGACGGAGGTGGGGAGTGCCGGGCAGGCCGAGGGCGACACCCGCGGGCGTACCCGTGTCCGGGTGGGCGACCTCACCGGCCTCGACCGCCGCGCGCGCCCGGTCGACGCCACCCCAGGAGAGAAAGGCGCCGTCGATCTCGGGGGTCGCCGAGCTCGGGTCCAGTCGGTCGTCGGCGACGCGGACCGCGGGCCGCTCCTCTCCCGGGGGGCCGACGCGTAGCAGTTTCACTGGGCAACTCCCTTGCCATGGGTGCTTCATCCACGAGTGCGCTCCGCGTGCCGCGAAGAGCCGCCGGGCAAGCCCCGTCCGTCTCTTCGCACAGGTCACCGGCCGGATCACGCGCACGGTCCGGACTCGACCCGCATTCATCGGAGGAATGACGACTCCGTGACTGTAAAGGCTGACCGGCGTCCCGGCAATGCAGTCCTCGGATGAATCCACGGTGACTCGTTCGGACCCACCGAAGATCGCGGGGACATGTCGTGATTCGCCGGAGTGACGTCATGAGGCCGGCAGGTCTCGTCGGAGGCCCCATCGGACGAATGTGCGCCGAAAGTGCCTGGTTCCGGAGCGGTGGTCTCTTCGGCTCGGCCCTGCCAGGCCTCCTGCGACCCCGTGCCGTCAAGGTGCTTCCGCGCTGGTCGCTGCGGTGACCTGGCGTCTCCCGCGCCCGGGTCTCGTCGCCGGAACCGGGACTATGCCGAATCGTGAACTCCGGAGCCTGTCGCCCCCGGATCGGAGGGTGGAGGATAAGCCCAGCTCAGACCCGCTCGGTCGGATGCGGCCGACGTTGTCCCCCGGACGCGCGACCGTCTGCGGGGGTGTGCCCGGGAAAGAGTTGGGGACGGACTCTTGTCAACGTCGGCAACGCCGTCGTAACGTCCACGTCGTCCCGGATACATCGGAGGAATCGGCTTGGCCGTCTTCTCTCGGCTGTCAGTTCCGCTTTCTCGGCCCTCCGCTTCACCCTCGTCCCATCCCCGCCGGCACGGTCCGTGCACGCCCTCGGCAGCGGCCGCCCTCTCGCTTCGAGTTCCCGTCCCGCCCACCGGGCGCGGACGCCTCTGCCGCCGCCGCGCACCGCCCTGCCCTGGCTAAGGAGAAACACACGGCCATGAAGCTCGCTCGCACCCGCTCCGCCGCCGCAGCAGCCGGCACCGTCCTCGTGACGCTCGCCCTCGTCACCGCATGCAACCGCGAGAGCACCAGCTCGGGTGCGGCGGGCGGCGCGGACAAGCCGGCCATCGGCATCGACCTGCCGCGCTCCGACTCGGACTTCTGGAACTCCTACGCCGACTACGTGAAGAAGGACGTCAAGGCCGACGGCGTCAACGCCCTGCCGCTGAGCAACTCGCAGAACGACGTCACCAAACTGGTCGCCAACGTGCAGGTGTTCCAGAACACCGGCGCCAAGGCGGTCGTCATGGCGCCCCAGGACACCGGCGCCATCGCCTCCACCCTCGACACGCTCGCCTCGAAGAAGATCCCCGTGGTCAGTGTCGACACCCGCCCCGACAAGGGTGACGTCTACATGGTGGTACGCGCCGACAACAAGGCGTACGGCACCAAGGCCTGCGAGTTCCTCGGCAAGCAGCTCGGCGGTACGGGCAAGGTCGCCGAACTCCAGGGCGCCCTCGACTCCATCAACGGGCGCGACCGATCCGAGGCCTTCGCCGCCTGCATGAAGGAGAAGTTCCCGAAGATCAAGGTCTTCGAGCTGCCCACCGACTGGAAGGGCGACGTCGCCTCGGCCAAGCTGCAGAGCCTGCTCGCCCAGCACCCCGACCTGAACGGCGTCTACATGCAGGCGGGCGGCGTGTTCCTCCAGCCGACCCTGGCCCTGCTGGAGCAGAAGGGCCTGCTCAAGCCGGCCGGCCAGAAGGGGCACATCTCCATCATCTCCAACGACGGCATCCCGCAGGAGTTCGACGCGATCCGCAAGGGCCAGATCGACGCGACCGTCTCGCAGCCCGCCGACCTCTACGCCAAGTACGCGCTCTACTACGCCCAGGCGGCGGCCGACGGCAAGACCTTCAAGGCGGGGAAGACCGACCACGACTCGACGATCATCGAGATCCCCAACGGTCTCGAGGACCAGCTGCCCGCCCCGCTGGTGACCAAGGAGAACGTCGAGGACAAGACGCTGTGGGGCAACAACGTCGGCTAGCGACCGGTCGGCGACCGGCCTCCCGGCGGCCGACACGCGGAGGGGCCGGCGCACCCCGGCCCTTTGCCCCCGCCTCGCCCGTACCCCCGTATCCGGACCAGAAGGACGGTATTCACCATGGCGGACTCCGCGACCGCCCCGGCTCCCGGCGCCGTGAGCCGCGCCCCGGTGGCCGAGGCGACCGGAATCAGCAAACGGTACGGCGCCACCGTCGCCCTGCGCGACGCCCGCATCACCATCGCCGAGGGCGAGTCGCACGCCCTGGTCGGACGCAACGGCGCAGGCAAGTCGACGCTCGTGTCCGTCCTCACCGGGCTTCAGCAGCCCGACACCGGCACCCTGCGCTTCTCCGGCGAACCGGCGCCCGCCTTCGGCGACATCGACGCCTGGCGGTCCAGGGTGGCGTGCGTCTACCAGCGGTCCACGATCATCGGTGACCTGACCGTCGCCGAGAACCTCTTCCTCAACCGGCAGAGCGACTCCGCGCTGCGCCCCATCCGCTGGAAGGACCTGCGGCAGCGCGCCGAGCAGCTCCTCGGCGAGTACGGCGTGGACGTCGATCCCTCGGTCCGGGCCAGGCATCTCACCGTGGAGCAGCGGCAGTTCGTCGAGATCGCACGGGCCCTGTCCTTCGGCGCCCGGTTCATCGTCCTGGACGAACCGACCGCCAAGCTGGACGCCCGCGGAATCGACCGGCTCTTCGACAGGCTCCGGGACCTCCAGCGGCAGGGCGTCGCCTTCCTCTTCATCTCCCACCATCTGCAAGAGGTCTACGACCTGTGCACCACCGTCACCGTCTACCGCGACGCGGCCCACATCCGTACCGCGGCGGTGGCCGGACTCGGCAAGCACGAGCTGGTCGAGGCCATGACCGGCGAGTCCGCCACGACGACGGACGCCCACGACGCGAGGGCGGCCTCCCCGGCTTCTCCGGCCGGCTCCGAGGAGCTGCTGCGCGTCGAGGGGCTGACCCTGGCCGGCGCCTGCCGCGACCTGTCGCTCTCCGTCCGCACCGGTGAGGTGGTCGGCCTCGCGGGCGCGACGGCCAGCGGCAACGTCCAGGTGGGGGAGGCCGTCGCCGGACTGCACCGCGCCGAGGGAGGCAGGGTCTCGGTCGACGGCCGGACCGTCCGTACCGGCAGCGTCCCGGCGTCCCTGGCCGCCGGCATCGGTCTCGTGCCGGAGGACCGCCATGTCCAGGGCCTCGTCAACAACCGCAGCGTGGCCGAGAACGCGACCCTCACCGTCACCGACCAGCTCGGCCCCTTCGGTACCGTCCTGCCGGCCCGGACCAGGGCCTTCGCCCAGCGGATGATCCGTGATCTCGACATCAAGACGCCGGGCGCGGGCACCCCGGTCTCCGCGCTCTCCGGCGGCAACCAGCAGAAGGTCGTGGTGGCCCGGGCGTTGGCCACCGACCCCCATGTGCTGGTCGCCATCCGGCCCACCAACGGAGTGGACGTCAAGTCCAAGGAGTTCCTGCTCGCCAGGATCGGTGAGGTCGCCGGAGCCGGGAAGGCCGCGCTGATCGTCTCCGACGAACTCGACGACCTCAGGGTGTGCGACCGGGTCGTCGTGATGTTCCACGGACGCGCGGTCGCGGAGTTCGACCGCGGCTGGAAGGACGAACAGATGGTCGCCGCCATGGAAGGCGTCGCCGGTACCCCCGCAGCAGCCGACACCGAAGAGCACGGAAGGTAGCCATGTCCGCCACCACCGACGTCACCGACCCCGCAGCGAGCGTGGCGCGGACGACCGCCAAGAGCACCCGGCGCGGGCTCGATCTCGGCCGCTTCCGTGAGCTGTCCCTCGTTCCCGCCATTCTCGTCCTCGGGCTGATCGGGTTCATCGTCTCCCCGGCCTTCCTCACCTCCGACAACCTCATCGGCGTGGCCCAGCAGTCCACCGAGCTGAGCCTGCTCGTCCTCGCCACGGCGCTGATCCTGATCGTCGGCCGGATGGACCTGTCGCTGGAGTCCACGATCGGGGTGGCGCCCGTCATCGCCGTCTGGCTCGTCCTGCCCACCAGCGGCGGCCGGTTCAACGGTGTGGGGCTCTTCCCGCAGTGGACGGCGATCCCGCTCTGCCTTCTCGTCGGGGTGGCGATCGGGGCTCTCAACGGCTTCCTCATCCTGAAGCTGCGCCTCAACGGGTTCATCGTCACGCTCGGCGGGCTGACCATGCTACGCGGACTCCAAGTGGCCCTGTCCGAAGGGCAGTCCATCGTGGATCTGCCCCCCTCCTTCACCTACCTGGGCAAGGCCTCCTGGCTGGGCGTCCCGGCCGCCATCTGGATCTGCGCGGTGCTGTTCGCCGCCGGCGGCTGCGCGCTGGCCTGGCTGCGGCACGGGCGGGCGCTCTACGCCATCGGCGGCAACGCGGAGGCCGCCCGGACCGCCGGCATACGGGTCGACCGGATCGTGTGGGTCGTCCTGGTCATCGGCAGTCTGCTGGCCGCCTTCGCCGGCATTCTCTACAGCGGTCACTACGGCTCCATCTCCGCCACCCAGGGCAGCGGCTGGATCTTCCAGGTCTTCGCCGCGACGGTCATCGGCGGGGTCAGCCTCAACGGCGGCAAGGGCTCGGTGTTCGGCGCGCTCACCGGTGTGCTGACGCTCCAACTGGTGGTCAACGTGATGACGCTGGCGGGCGTACCGCCGCTGTGGAACCAGTTCCTCAACGGCGCGATCATCATCGTCGCGCTGATCATCTCCCGCTTCGCCTCCGGCGAGAAGCAGGAGTAGACGCGGTACCCGGGGCGTCGCGCGGGCCCGCCGCGGGTCCGCGTTCGGCCCCGCCGTGTTCCTTCGGGACAGGGAGGCACCCCTCGTGGCACTGACGGACGAGGCGATGGAGAAGATCAAGGCGATGATCGTCGCGGGCGAGCTCGCGCCGGGCTCCCGACTGCCCAAGGAGGACGCCCTCGCCGGTCAGCTCGGGCTGTCCCGCAGCTCGCTGCGCGAGGCGGTCCGCGCGCTGACCGCCATGCGCATCCTGGTCACCCGGCAGGGCGACGGCACCTATGTGTCCAGCCTGGAGCCGCACCTGCTGCTCGAGACGATGTCCTTCGCCGCAGATGTCTCCCACGGGCGGACCGCCCTGCAACTGCTGCAGGTGCGCAGGCTGATGGAGCCGCCGGCGACCGGGCTGGCAGCCACCCTGCTGACCTCGTCCGACCTCGAGGAACTCGGCGCCGTCCTGGAGCGCTCCCGGGCGGCCGCCACCGTCGAAGAGTTCGTCGCCCACGACATCGCCTTCCATCTGCGCATCGTCGAAGCCGTGGGCAACCCCGTGCTGTCCATGCTGTTGCGCGTCCTCTCCACCCGTACCCAGCGCGTCCGCATCGTGCGCGGGAGCAGCGCCCGGCGCGCCGTGGAGCGCGCCCACGCGGAGCACGAGGAGATCCTGCGCGCGCTTCAGACACGTGACGCACTGTTGGCCGTGTCCGCGGCCACGGTGCATGTCGCCGCCGTCGAGCAGTGGCTCGCCGCGAGCTGCGTCCAGGCGGACGCACCGTCAGCCGACGGCGGATCATACCTCTAGACATCCGATCTATCTTCCCGAGAAGATGGTCACGGACGACCAAGCCCTCGATGGACGTCGATGCGGCTGCTACTTCCTCCGCTAAAGAGCCGATGAATAGGCCGGGAGATCCTACTGTGATCAATGAACCCCCACCGCTGAGACGAAGCATCCTCAAGCTCGGCGGCGCTCTGGCCGTCGCACCTCTGGCCACTCAGCTGACGGGCACCACGCCTACCGGACAGGCCGTCGCCGCGGTGGCGCACGCGTCGGCGGGCATCCAGTGGCCGACCCTGTCGCGCAAGGCGCTGACGTACTCCGCCCCGCAGCGGACTGGCAGTCGCAGGCCCTGCCCATCGGCAACGGGCGGCTCGGCGCCATGCTCTTCGCCGATCCCTACGAGGAGCGCGTCCAGTTCAACGAGCAGAGTCTGTGGGGCGGGGTCAACAACTACGACAACGCGCTGGCCGGCAAGCCGGACAGCGATTTCGACACCGGCATGACCGGCTTCGGCTCGTACCGCGACTTCGGCGACCTCGTCGTCACCTTCGCCTCCCGTCCCGAGGCCACGGTCACGGCGCCGGACGGACCGTACAGCTCCTCCCCGTCGGAGGGCGTCGACAAGACGTACGACGGGGAGCCGAGCACCAAGTGGTGCATCGAGGGCCCCGGTCCGAAGGTGCGGTGGCAGGTCGAACTCCCCGACCCCGTCGCGGTCGGGAGCTACCGTCTGACGAGCGCCAACGACGTGCCGCAGCGCGACCCGCAGGAGTGGACCTTCTCCGGTTCCGCCGACGGCGCCGGCTGGACCACGCTGGACAGCCGCACCCTCGAGGCTCCCTTCGAGAGCCGCTTCCAGACCAGGGAGTTCACCTGTGCCGACAGCGCGGCCTACCGCTTCTACCGGTTCGACTTCGTCCCCAAGGCGGGCGTGAGCCACTTCCAGGTGAGCGAGATCGGCCTGGCCGGCGTCGACCTCGGCGGGGACGCGGCGGTGTACCTGTCGTCGCCGAGCGGGCACTCCCAGGGATCCGGGGCCCGGCCCGGGTCCCGGGCCGGGGACATCTCGCGTGCCGGGGACGGCGATCCGGCCACCGTCTGGCGGGTCGACGGTTCCGCACCCGCCGTCGTCTGGCAGGCCGACCTGCCCCGCGCGGTCGCCGTCACCTCGTACGCGCTGACGGCGGCCCCCGACCGCCCGCGGGACGACCCCCGGCAGTGGACACTGGAGGCCTCGCAGGACGGGAGCGCCTGGACGACCCTCGACACACAGCACCCGGGGGCGCCCTTCGCCGGGCGCGGCGAGAGCCGGACCTTCCCCCTCACCAACAGCACGGCCTACCGCGTCTACCGGCTCACCCTGGTCCCCGGCGCGTCCTCCGCCGGTTTCCAGATCGCGGAGATCGCGCTGACGGGCAAGGGCTTCGACACCCGCACCCGGCGCGCGGTCGTCGACTACCGGCGCACCCTCGACTTCGTCGAGGGCCTCCACGTCACCCGCTTCGGCGCGCCGGGACAGCGGGTCCTGCGGGAGGCCTTCGCCGACCGGTCCGCGGACGTCATGGTCTTCCGGTACACCTCGGACAGCCCCGAGGGACTCTCCGGATCGATCTCGCTGACGTCCGCGCAGGACCAGGCCCCGACGACCGTCGACGCGGACGCCGGGCGGATCGCCTTCGGCGGCGTCATGGGCAACGGACTCCGGCACGCGTGCACCGTCCAGGCGGTACCCACCGACGGCGAACTCGGCGCCGACGGGTCGGTGCTCCGGTTCAGCGGCTGCGCGACCCTCACCCTGTTCCTCGACGCCCGCACCGACTACAGGCTCGACGCCGCCGCCGGATGGCGCGGACCCGCTCCGGAACCGATCGTCGAGAAGGCGCTCGCCCGGGCGGCCGCGCGGCCCTACGACCGGCTGCGCGCCCAGCACATCGCCCGGACGCGCGCCCTCATGAACCGCGTCTCGGTCGCCTGGGGCAGCTCCGCCGCCGCCGTCGTCGCTCTGCCCACCGACGCGCGACTGGCGCGTTACGCGGCGGGCGGCGAGGACCCCACGCTCGAGCAGACGATGTTCGACTACGGCCGGTACCTGCTGATCAGTTCCTCCCGCCCGAACGGCCTGCCCGCCAACCTCCAGGGCCTGTGGAACGACAGCAACCAGCCGGCCTGGGCCTCCGACTATCACACCAACATCAACATCCAGATGAACTACTGGGGAGCCGAGACGACCAACCTGTCGGAGTGCCACGAGGCGCTCGTCGGGTTCATCGAGCAGGTGGCGGTGCCCAGCCGCGTGGCGACCCGCAACGCCTTCGGCCGGGACACCCGCGGCTGGACCGCCCGCACCAGCCAGAGCATCTTCGGCGGGAACGCGTGGGAGTGGAACACCGTCGCGAGCGCCTGGTACGCCCAGCATCTGTACGAACACTGGGCGTTCACCCAGGACCTGACCTACCTCCGCACCGTCGCCCACCCCATGATCAAGGAGATCTGCGAGTTCTGGGAGGACCATCTCGAGGAGCGCGAGGACGGGCTGCTCGTCGCACCGAACGGCTGGTCCCCGGAGCACGGGCCGCGCGAGGACGGCGTCATGTACGACCAGCAGATCATCTGGGACCTGTTCCAGAACTACCTCGACTGCGAGGCGGTGCTCACGGCGGATCCCGCCTACCGGGCCAAGGTCGCGGACCTGCAGGCGCGCCTCGCGCCGAACAGGATCGGCCGGTGGGGCCAGCTCCAGGAGTGGCAGGAGGACATCGACAGCCCCACCGACATCCACCGCCACACCTCGCACCTCTTCGCGGTCTATCCGGGCCGCCAGATCACCCCCAGGACGCCCGGCCTCGCCGCCGCGGCCCTCGTCTCCCTCAAGGCCCGGTGCGGCGAGGAGGAAGGCGTCCCGTTCACGGCCGCGACGGTGTCGGGCGACAGCCGCCGCTCATGGACCTGGCCCTGGCGGGCGGCCCTCTTCGCCCGCCTCCGGGACGGCCGCCGCGCCCAGATCATGCTGCGCGGACTGCTGACCTACAACACGCTGCCCAACCTGTTCTGCAACCACCCGCCGTTCCAGATGGACGGCAACTTCGGCATCTCGGGCGCCGTGGCGGAGATGCTCCTGCAGAGCCATGACGGAGTCATCGACCTGCTGCCCGCGCTCCCGGACGGCTGGAAGGCCGAGGGATCCTTCACCGGGCTGCGTGCCCGGGGCGGCTATGAGGTCAGCTGTGCGTGGCGGAACGGGAAGGTGACGTCCTACGAGATCGTGGCCGACCGGGCGCGCCACCGGAAGGACGTCACCGTGCGGGTGAACGGCGTCGACAGGCGGGTGAAGCCGGCCAGGCCCTGACGGCGGCGCCGGATCGCAGCGCGAGCACCGTGCCGACGGCCCGTGCCGCCGCCCGCAGCGCGGCGGCACGGGCCGTCGGCAGGGCCGGTCGTCGCCCTCCGGCCGCCGACGGCTCCTGCCGATCCGGGGCCACCCGCGCGGCCGCCGGGCCGGGTGACGGATCCCTCACCGATTCCCCGCGCGAAGGAGTGGACCCGCCGCCTCGCCCGGCCGATCGTGGGCGCCATGGACGATCAGCGCATGGAACCCGTCGACCCCCGTGGTACCGCCGCACCCACCCCCGTGGGAGAAGAGGCCGGGGAGGTGCGCCGCTTCTGGAACCGGCTCGGTCTTCCCGGGCTGGTCGACGTGCACACGCACTTCATGCCCGAGCGGGTCCTGCGCAAGGTCTGGGCCTACTTCGACGCGCTCGGACCGCTGACCGGCGGCCTCGAATGGCCGATCACCTACCGGAACGAGGAGGCCGAACGGACGGCCCTGCTGAGGGAGTTCGGCGTACGGGCCTTCACCGCGATGCTCTACCCGCACAAGCCGGGCATGGCCCGTTGGCTGAACGACTGGGCGACCGACTTCGCCCGCCGCACCCCCGGCTGTCTGCACACCGCCACCCTCCATCCCGAGCCGGGCGTCGAGACGTACGTCCGGGAGGCCGTCGAGGCGGGCGCGCGGGTCTTCAAGGCACATGTACAGGTGGGGGCGTACGATCCGGCCGACGAACTCCTCGACGACGCCTGGGGGTTGCTGGCCGAGGCAGGGATCCCCGTCGTGATCCACTGCGGCTCCGGGCCCGCCCCCGGCAAGCACACCGGACCCGAACCGATCGCGCGGGTGCTGGCGAGGCACCCCCGGCTGCGTCTGGTCGTCGCGCATCTGGGGATGCCCGAGTACGAGGAGTTCCTCACCCTCGCCGAACGGTACGGGGAGGTACGGCTGGACACGACGATGGCGTTCACCGACTTCGCCGAGGAGCTGATGCCGTTCCCCCGCCGGGCTCTGCCCCGGCTGGCCGGTCTCGGCGACCGCGTCCTGCTCGGCTCCGACTTCCCCAACATCCCCTATCCGTACGTGCACCAGTTGCAGGCCCTGGAGCGGCTGGATCTGGGGGACGAGTGGCTGCGGGCGGTGTGCCACGACAACGCGGCGGAGCTGTTCGCCCTGTGAGAGGCCGGCCGTGGTTCCTGCCACTCCGGCGACGGTGAAGGCGCCGACCGACGTCGCAGCGGAGCAACGGACCGCGCGGTACCGGCGGAACGCACCCGGCGGTGCAGCTGACTCCTAGGGAGCGATGGGCGGCCGGCGCTTGTGGTCCGTGAGCCGGTAGCGATCGACGATCGTCCTGAAGACGCCTTCGGTCACCGGCCTGCCCTCCAGGAAGTCGTCGATGTCGTCGTAGGCGACCCCGAGCGCGTCCTCGTCGGTCCTGCCGGGGTCGAGGGTCTCCAGATCGGCCGTCGGCACCTTGTGCACCAGCTCGGCCGGCGCTCCCAGCGCCTCCGCCACGGCCCGCACCCGGCGTTTGGTCAGACCGGACAGCGGGACGAGGTCCGCCGCGCCGTCGCCGAACTTGGTGAAGAACCCGGAGACCGCCTCGGCCGCGTGGTCGGTGCCGACGACCAGGCCGTGGTGTCCGCCGGCCACGGCGTACTGGGCGATCATGCGCTGCCGGGCCTTGATGTTGCCGAGCACGAAGTCCTGGTGGCGGGCGTCGCGGAACACCACGTCGGCGCTCAGCAAGGCCTCGAGCGCGGCGTCGCTCGCGGGCCTGATGTCCACGGTCAGCACGTGATCGGGCTCGATGAAGGAGAGCGCGAGCTGGGCATGGTGCTCGTCGGCCTGGACGCCGTAGGGCAGCCGCATCGCGTAGAAGCGCGCCTCGTGCCCGGCGTCGCGGGCTCGCTCGACCGCGAGCCGGCACAGACGGCCGGCGGTGGTGGAGTCGACGCCACCGCTGATGCCGAGCACGAGCGAGGACAGGCCGGTGGAGGTCAGCCGCTCCGCGAGGAACGCCACCCGGCGTTCGATCTCCGCCTCGGCCTCGAAGGTCTCGGCGACCTCGAGTTCCCGCGCGATCTCCTGCTGGAGGGTGAGGGAGGCCGGGTCGTTCACATCTGCTCCTGGGTCCGGTTCACGAGGTGGCGGCGCCCCGCCTCGTGAGGACGAGGAGGAACGCCTGTAGGACAGTGTCGGACGGCCGTGGCTGTCCGGCGGCGGGGCGCGCAGGACGGAGTGCCCCGGACCGCCGTCGGCTATGCGCACCGCACGCGGGGCGTTCCCGTCACCGACATCATCAGCGAGTACAACGAGGTGGTGGCGGTGATGAACAGGCGGTTGTTCTTCGGCCCGCCGAAGGCGATGCCGGAGACCGGTTCCGGTACCCGGAGCCGTCCGATGAGGGTGCCGTCGGGGTCGTGGCAGTGGACGCCGTCGTCCAGAGCGGCGGCCCACAGGCGGCCCCGGTCGTCCAGACGGATGTTGTCGAAGTGGACGCCCCCGGGTGCCTCGGCGAACACCGCACGCCCGGAGAGTGTGCCGTCGTCGTGGACTCGAACGCGTAGACGCGGGCGCTGCGCGAGTCCGAGACGTGAGGCCGGGTGACCGGCCCCGGCCGGCCCATGCCGTGCGCCCCGTTCCCGGCAGTCGCGATGCCGGGAACGGGGCGTGTCCGGGGGTTGCCTGAGCGCCGGTCGCCACCGGGGCCGCTCGTGCGAGGGTTCAGGAGGCGATGAAGTCGGCGATCTGGCCGAGTACGACCGTGTCCGTCAGGTAGCCGATGTGGGTCTGGCAGAGCACGTTGTTGTTCGTCGCGCCGTCCAGCCGGGTGCTGGTGTAGGGGAGGATGATGCCGTCGCACGCCGAGTACCAGGTGGCGTACTCGGTGGCGCCCGGCGTTTCGTCGCCCGCGCTGATCTGGGCGATGAACGACGAGCCCGGGTACATCTGCTGACAGGTCGTGTACATGAGGCAGGCGCCGGCGTAGGTGGTGCCGTGGTTCGCGCCGGCGATCGAGGCGAGGTGGCTGACGCTGGTGTTGCCGCCCAGGACCTTCAGGTAGTACTGGCTGACGAGGCCGCCCATCGAGTGGTTGACGATGGCGACCTTGCTCGCACCGGTCCGCGCCTTCACGGTGTTGACGAAGGTCGCGAGTCCCTGGGCGTTGGTGATGTTGTTGCCGTAGGAGTTGTACTCGTAGGCGAAGAGGTTGGAGCTGGACCAGCCGTTGAGCCGGAAGACGCTCATGGCGGTGGTCCAGTTGGACGCGCTGCCCGTGTAGCCGTGGACGAAGACGACCGGAGTGCTCGTCGACAGCGGCTGGGCGGCCGCGTCGGCCGAGCGGGCGGTGGAGGCGACCGACGCGGCCGGGCGGGCCGCGGTGGCGGCGACGGCCGTCGGTGCTGCGGAGAACAGGGTGAACGCGGCGGTGGCGGCCGCGAGAACACCGAGAAGCCGGCGCGGGGCATGACGACGCATGGAGCCCTCCTGACGAGGATGCGGGTGGCTGGACCTGACCAGCGTCGTGGCGCCGGACGAGGCAGCAATCGGCGAAATCACCGGCGTGGCGGTGATGCCGGGCGTCCCGGACCGTGGAGGCCTTCGTGCTGGTCGGCAGCCGGTCGGGTGGCTGCCCACCGGGCGGGCGTCTCGTCGCGCAGTCCGGCTCGGCGCGCGGGCACGCCTGCCGTCCGCCCCTCGGATCGCGTGCTCGGCGGTACCCGCGCCCCGCCGTCCGTCTCCGCCGCCCGTCCCCGCCGTGGGATGCGGCGGACCCTCGCGTCGTCGTCGTTCAGCCCACCGTGTAGCAGCGGATCACGATGTGTCCGTCCTCCTCCCGGGCGAGACCCACGAAGACCGTGCGCGCGAGCCAGCGGTGTCGCGGAGCATCCGTGCGGAAGACGGGCGCGGTGCGGAAATACGTGCCGGCCTCGGCGAGGCGGACGGTGCCGTCGTACAGATCGGCGCTGTCGGCGTGCTCGTGGTAGTAACCGCGGTTGACGATGTCGATCACGGCGCCGTCGTCGGCCCGCAGCAGGTAGCGGGCCTCGAGCGCGCAGACGGTGCCGCGGGTGTCGGACCAGTCGCCTCCGCCGGCCAGGACGGTGCCCTCCAGGCGGGGGCCGCGGACGGTGCCACCGGTGATGGGGGTGAACTCGGTGCGCTCGCCGTCCCCGTGGCCGATGTGCAGGCTGGGGGCGACCGCCGCGCGGATCTCGAAGGCGTAGGTCAGTGAAGGGGTCACGGTCATGTCTGGCTTCCGTTCTCTGCGGTGCGGCGGGTCGGTTTCCAGCCCCGGCGGGGTACGGAGTCGCGCAGCCGGCGGGTGTAGGGGGCTTCGGGGGCGGTCAGCACGGCCTCGGCGGAGCCGTGTTCGACGACGCGGCCACGGTGCATGACCAGCACGTCGTCGCAGATGTGGCGGACGACACCGAGATCGTGGGTGATGAACAGGTAGGCCACGCCGGTGCGTCGGCGGATGTCGGTGAGGAGGGTGAGGATCTGGGCCTGGACCGAGACGTCCAGTGCGGCCACCGCCTCGTCGAGGACGAGGAGACGCGGCCGGACGGCCAACGCGCGGGCGATGGCGACCCGTTGGCGCTGACCTCCGGACAACGCCCGCGGCAGCGCGGCGGCCTGGCGCTCGTCGAGACCCACCTGGTCGAGCAGTTCGGCCACGCGCTCCGCGAGGGGCGCGCCGCGCAGGTCCGTGTGCAGGGCGAGGATCTCGGCCAGGCTGTCGCCCACCTTCTGCCGGCGATCGAGCGAGGCGTACGGGTCCTGGAAGACCATCTGCGCCTCCCGGGCGAAGCGGCGGCGCTCGGCGGTGGAGGCCCGGCGGCCGGGATGGGCCCGGCCGCCGAGGAGCACCGTGCCGCCGGTGGGTTCCTCGAGGCCGACGATCATCCGCGCGGTGGTGGTCTTGCCCGACCCCGACTCGCCGACGACGGCCAGGGAGCCGCCCGGCACGATCGTCAGGTCGACGCCGTCGACGGCGACGAAGTCCCCGAACGTCTTGCGCAGGCCGGTGACCCGGAGGGCGGGAACGGAGGTCGGCTCATCGGCCATGGCTGGTGCTCCTCGCGTCGGAGTGCGGCGTCACGTCCCCGTCGACGGCCGGGAAATGGCACGCGGCCAAGCCCTCCCCGGCCGGCGACAGCGCAGGTCGTTCGGTGCGGCAGACGTCCTGGGCGTGCGCGCAACGCGGGGCGAACGCGCAGCCGGGTCCGGTCTCGAAAGCCGACAGCGGTCGGCCGGGGACGGCCCGCAGCGGCTCGGTGGCGGCCGTCGGGTCGGGCCGCGAGGCGAGCAGCGCCCGGGTGTACGGGTGGCCGGCCCGCTCGTGCAGATGCCGGGCGGGCAACTCCTCCACCACGCCGCCGGCGTACATGACGGCGATCCGGTCGCAGACCGCCGCGGCGAGCGCCAGGTCGTGGGTGATGAAGAGCATGGCCAGGCCGCGCTCGGTCCGTGCCTCGTCGATGATCGCCATGACGTCGGCCTGCGTGGTGACGTCCAGCGCGGTGGTGGGTTCGTCGGCGATCAGCAGGCGGGGCTCGCCCGCCAGCGCCGCGGTGATCATCACGCGCTGGAGCAGACCGCCGGAGAGTTCCGGGGGCCGCTGGCGCATCCGGCGGGACGCGTCCGGGATGCCCACGTCCCGCAGGAGCGCGGTCACCTTGGCCTCGGCCGCGCGGGGCCGGACGCCACGTGTGGTGATCAGCGCCTCCGTGAGGAAGTCACCGACCGTGCGCACGGGATTGATGTGCGCCCGCGGGTCCTGGAAGATCATCGCCACGTCGTGGCCGCGCAGTCTGCGCAGCCCGGCCGCGCCCAGCGTGGTGACCTCGCTTCCGTCGAAGCGGATCGAACCGGTGGTACGCGCCCGGGAGGGCAGCAGCCGCAGCACCGCTCGGGCCGTCATCGACTTGCCGGATCCCGACTCGCCCACCAGGGCGACGGCCGTTCCGGCGGGCACGCTCAGGTCGGCCCGGTGGATCACCCGGCGCGTGCCGTCCCGGGTGGGCAGGTCGACACGCAGGTCGTCGACGACGAGCAGGGGCGGGGAACCGGTCATCGGTCGTCTCCCAGGAGCTGTCGGGACAGGCCGCTGCCGAGGAGGTTGCACGCGATCACGAAGACGACGATCACCGCTCCGGCGTACAGCGACTGCTCGGCGCGCCCGGCGAGGATGCCGGTGGAGCCGTTCGCCACCATCAGCCCCCATTCAGCGGTCGGCGGCTGGGCACCGAGTCCGATGAACGAGAACGCGGCGACGTCGAGCAGGGCGTAGCCGAAGGAGGTCGCCACCTGCACCAGCACCAGGGGCAGCAGATTGGGCGTCAGATGGCGCAGGCAGATCCGCCCTCCGGACATGCCGAGCATGCGCAGCGCCGACACGTACGGCAGGTTCCGCTCGCGCAGTGCGGCGCTGCGCACGACCCTGCCGACATACGGGAGATAGGCGAGGGACAGCGTCACGACCGCCACCCGCAGGCCCGCGCCGAAGACCGCGGCGGCCACCACGGCCAGCACCAGACCGGGGAAGCCGAAGACGACGTCCAGCAGGGCGGACACCAGCCGGTCGTACCAGCCGCCGAGCCAGGCGGCGCTCACCGCCAGCAGGGTCCCGCCGAGTCCGGCGGTCAGGGTGACGGCGGCGGGGGCCAGCAGGCTGGGGCGGGCGCCGTACAGCAGCCGGGACAGGAGGTCCCGCCCCGTGTCGTCGGTGCCGAGCCAGTGCGCGGCGGAGCTGCCCTGGTAGACGGCGGCCGGATCCACGGCGTCCGGATCGTACGGGGCCAGCAGGGGTGCGAACAGGGCGGCGAGCACGGCCGCGACGACGACGGCGCACGCCACGACCAGCACCCCGCGCCCGCGGGTCAGCCGGCGCAGCCGCGACCGACGGGTGCCGCCCCGGCCGAGCACGGCGATCTGATACGTGCTCATGCGGCGCCCTCCAGGGAGACCCGGTGGTCGAGCGCGGCCGTGACCACGTCGACCGCGGTGTTGACCACCACGAAGACCACCACGGTGATCAGCGCGAGGGCCTGGACGACGGCCAGGTCCTGCTTCGCGGCGCTCTGCACCAGCAGGGCGCCGATGCCGTTGATCCCGAAGGCCTGCTCGACGATGGAACAGCCGGCGATGAGTCCGGCGACGGCCACTCCGGATACGGAGAACAGCGGCCCGGCGGCGTTGCGCAGGACGTGTTTGCGCACGACGAAACGCTCGGGGACGCCCCGGGCCCGCGCCGTCTCGACGTGTTCCGAGGCCAGCTCGGCGCGCACCGCCGACCGGGTCACCTGGGCGACATAGGCCACCCAGGCCGTGGCGAGCGCGAGTGCGGGCAGGGTGAGGTGTTCCAGGCGGCCGGTGAAGCCGGTGCCTGCGCCGTAGGCGGGGAGCCAGTCCCACCGCACGGACAGCCACCAGATGAGCACCACCGACATGACGAACGTGGGCACCGCCATGAGAGCGGTGGTCACGATCGTGATCAGGGTGTCGCCGAAGCCGCCGCGCAGGGCCGCGACCGTGCCCAGGGCGACGCCGGGCACGATGATGAGGACGGCCGCGTACGCCACGAGGAAGGCGGTGTTGCCGATGCGTTCGGTCACCAGGTGGGTGACGGAGTCCTGGTAGGTGAGGGACCGGCCGGCGTCGCCGTGCAGCATCCCGCTGAGCCAGCGCCAGTAGCCCTGGAGGAACGGGTCGTCGAGGTGGTACTGACGGTGGATCTCGGCGAGCAACCGGGGGCTGGGCGGCTTTCCGCCGCCGATCAGGAGCGTGGCGGGATCGCCCGGGGCGATGAACAGGGCGCCGTACACGGCGACGCTCGCGACGAGCGCGGTCACCACGAGCATGGTCGCGCGACGGGCGACGAAACGTCCGGTCATGACGTGCCCTCGCCGGTGGCGCCGAGCTGGGCCGCCCAGGGCATGTTGATGTAGGCGAAGGACGCGGGAGCCCCGCTGAGGCGCTTGTTGAGGAACATGCGCTCGTAGGGCACGGCGATCGGCACGATGGCCAGGTCCTCGATGTAGAGGGCCTGGGCCCGGGTGAACAGCTCGGCGGACTTCTTCGGGTCCAGGGCGGCACGGGCCCGGGTCAGCAGCGAGGTCACCTCGGGGTTGTCGTAGTGCGTCCAGTTCATGGGGGACGCGGGCGAGGTGAACATCTCGGCGTACGACAGCGGGTCGGGGATCTCGACGTAGCCGAGGGCCATGGTCGCGTCGAGACCCTCGCGCAGCGACGCGTCGTAGAACAGGCCGGACATCTGCGTGGGCTGGAGCTGCTTGATGACGACGGTCAGCCCGATCTTCTTCGCGCCGGCCTGGAGGAAGGTGAGGGTCTGGAGGGACTGCTGGTCGCCGGCGCCCATGGCGATGGTGACGGTGCGCTTCTTCGGTGCGGCCCGCGCGACGAGCTTCCTGGCTGCCGCGACGTCGGTCGCCGGCACGGCGGGCAGGGCGTCGTAGCCCTTGGCGTAGACGTCGGATGCCTCGCCGGTCCTCCACACGAGCGACGGGATGAACGTCTTCTCCTTGCGGGCGGCGCCGTCGAAGACGTTGCGCACCAGGGCGTCGCGGTCGAGCACCAGGGAGAGCGCCCGGGTGATGCGCGGGTCGGCGAGGGGTGAGGCCGGGCCGGTGGGGGAGACGAACACGGTCTGCGCGGACGGCCCGTAGTAGAGGGTGCCGGCGTCGGCGGAGCGCAGGGCCTTGGCGACGGTGGAGGGGATCTCGTAGCTGCCGTCGATCTGGCCCGACAGCAGGGCGCTGGTGAGGGTGCTCGCGTCGGTGATGAACCTGAAGGTGAGCTCGGCGGCCCGGGGCCTGAGAGCGGTGTCCCAGTAGCCGTCGTTGCGGACGGCGGTGATGGACTCGCCGGACTTCCAGCTCTTCAGCTCGAAGGGGCCGGTGCACATCAGACCGCCCCTGGCGGTGCCGTAGCCCGCGCCGGCCTGCTTCAGGTACGCGGCCTCGCTGACCGCGCCGAAACCGTTGACGAGGTACTTGAGGAACAGCTCGTCCGGGCTCTTGAAGCGGACGGTGACCTGGTGGTCGCCGGTCGCCGTGATGGTGCTGACGGTGGCCAGGACCTGGGTGTTGACGCTCTGGGTCGCGGGGTCACGCTGCCGTTCGAGGCTGGCCACCACGTCTTTCGCGGTCATGGGGTGGCCGTTCCAGAAGGTGACGTCATCGCGCAGCTCCAGCACGAGTGTCCTGGGGTCCGGGCGCTTCCAGGAGGTGGCCAGACCGGGGGCGACCGAGTAGTCGGCCTTCAGCCGCAGCAGCGGGTCACAGAGGTTGGAGACCACGGTGCTGGGGGAGTAGTCGCCGACCTTGGCCGGGTCGAGGGTCGTGGGCTCGCCCAGGGGAAGGTTCCAGGTGACCTCGTCCAGGGCGCCGGACGCGGCGGGTGTGGTGCTGGTCAGCTTCGGGCTCTGCGGCGAGGACGATGTGCCGCCGCCGCCCGGCGAGCAGGCCGAGAGCGTGAGGAGGGCGGACAGGACGGTGAGGGCGAGGGCGGTTCTGGGAGCGTGCATGGTGGTGCTCCTGAGGCGGGACGGCGGGCCGGGTGAGGGATCCTTCGGCGTGGGGGAGTGCGGGCGAGTGCGGGGGCCGCGGGGTGCGCGCGGGGTCAGTCGGCGGGCGCGGCCAGGACGGTGACGGTCAGCCGGGACGGGGTGGCGCCGCCGGTGGCGAGGGTCTGCGTGCTCGGCTTCGGGGCGAGGGTCGTCCAGGGGTTGTCCTCGCTGCCCGAGCACGGCAGGTACATGGGGTAGTCGCTGCTCGCCAGGAGCAGCGCAAGCCGGTGCCCGGCGCGCAGCCGGTAGCCGGTGTGGCCGCACTCGACGCGTACCTCGCGACAGGCGCCGTCGCCCCGGACGGAGACCTGACCGCGTACGACGAGCCGTGCCGTGCCGTCGGGGGCGAGGTCCAGGACCTTGGCGAACACGTCGAACACCGGGGCGGTGCCCGCGAGATGAAGGTCCAGGCTCACCGGACCGGCGAGGTCGAGCGGGTCGGCCAGGGGCGCGCCGGTGAAGGCGAGTACATCGTCGCGGGCGGCCAGGGGGCCGGCGTCGGGGTGATCGCGGAGGTAGGAGAAGGAGTCGGGGACCAGGGACGGGACGAGGTCGTCCGGGTCGTACGCCCACCGGGTGCGGTCCTCGTCCGCGACGGGCTCGCCGACGAGCGCGCCGCCCGGCAGCGGTCCGGCGGCCGTGGCCGGGCCGGTGAGCCAGAAGGTGCGCTCGCCGCTGCCGGCGGGGGGCCAGGCGGTCGCCGTACGCCAGCCGGCGTGCCCGAGCTCCCAGGTCACCTTGGACAGGGCGGTCACCGGGCGGCTGCCCTTGAGGAAGACGTCGAAGAAGTCCAGCGCCGGGCCGGCGTACTCGGGCAGAAGCAGGTCGAGGGCCGCCTCGCTGATGGCGTGGTCGGTGTCCTCGGTGACGGGTGCGTGGTCGAGGCGGTAGTTCTCGTGGTCGACGGCGCCTGCCCACAGGTACTGGACGGCGTCCCAGCCCGGCCGGTCGGCGAGTGCGAGGTAGTCGTTCATGTGGGGGATGCCGATGTTGTCGTACCAGCCGACACAGTGCAGGACGGGCACGGGCCGGGAGTCGAAGGGGTGCCTGCCGAGGGCGTGCAGGACGTCGGTCTGGCGCGGGGCGAGGAGGTCGAACCAGGCGGAGCGGGCGCCGATGGCCTCGAAGGCCCGCTCGTACTGGTCGATGACCGGGCGGACGCGGCGGTCGGGCTCCCAGTCGTAGGTGTCCTGGTCCACCCAGTGGTGGGCGTAGTACTCGATGCCCTCGACCCACACCGGCAGGCCGACGCCGGTGTCCGTGCCACGCGGGTCCCGGGCCGTGGTCGCGTTGAAGTCCACCGTGGTCACGCGCGGCACGATGGCGCGCAGGGCGGGGTGCTGGGAGGCCACCGCGGCCCACTGCGTGAAGCCGTAGTAGGAGTCGCCGAACATGCCGACCGAGCCGTCGGACCAGGATTGGTGGGTGATCCAGTCGATGGTGTCGTAGCCGTCGTCGGGTTCGCGCAGGAAGGGCAGGGTGCGGCCGCCGGAGCGGAACTTGCCGCGCACGTCCTGCACCACGAGCGCGTAGCCGCGGGCGGTGAAGAGGCGGGCCACCTTGTCGAAGTAGACGTAGCGGCTGTTCTTGTCGTACGGGAGGCGGACCAGCACGGCGGGCAGGGCGCGGTCCGTGGCGTCGGCGCCCTCGGGCAGGTAGACGTCCGTGGCCAGGCGCGTCCCGTCCCGCATGCGCACCAGGTGCTGGAGGGCGTGATCGGGGACGGGAGCGGCCCCCGTACGTGCGAAAGGAACTCTCATCGAGTGTTCTCCGGGGAGTTCGGGCGCGGAGTCCGAGCCCGTGTCCGGACTCGGGAGCTTGAGATGAAACGACGTTGTGTAACGGCGTTGTATGACAACATTGCAGCTCCTTGTAAACGGGGTCAACCCTCTGCGTTAAGGTCTGCGACATGCCGATCGAGGTAGACGAGGCGCGGCGGCTCGACGAGATCGCCGCCGCCACCCTCCACGTCGCCCGGGAACGGGGCGTCCGTTCCGTCACCATCCGGGCCGTCGCCGCACGACTGGGCGGTTCGACGGCCATGGTGACCAACTACGTGGCCAGCCGGTCCGCTCTGATGATCAATGCCATGCGGTGGGCGGAGCGGGAGTGGGGCGCCCAGATGGACGGTGCGCTCGTCGGCCTGGCCGGCGAGGACCGCCTGGCGGCGGCGCTGAAGTGGATGTGCACCACCGAACCCGACGACGAGATCCTGCGCCGCCTGCTGATGGAGATCGCGAGCGAGGGACCGGACGCCGGTCCGGCGGTCGAGGATGTCCGGCGCGCCACCTCCCGGCGCAACCGCGACGAGCTGAGCGCCTTGGCCGCCGAGGCCGGACTGCCCGACGCCGCGCTCGCCGGTGACGTCCTCCACCTGCTGACCCGGGGGTACTGGCTCACCACCCTGGAGGATCCGGAGGGCTGGCCGGAGGAGCGGGCCGCTCGCGCCCTCCTCGCGGTTGCCGGACTGCTGCGGGGTGCGTCGCCCGCCGACTGACGCCGTCGGCGGGGCTTGACAGCCGGGGACGCCCGGGCGCAGGCTGGCCGCGAAATAAAACGTTGTTTTATGACGGGGGCGCAGTCGCCGTCGCGCGGCCGGGTCCGGCAAGGGTCGACGTGCCCGGGGCGTCCGGCGGGTCCAACGGGTCCGTCGGGTCATACGTGCCCGGCGCGTCCGTCGCGTCAGACGTGCCCGGCGCGTCCGGCGAGGGGCGGCGACCCCGCCCCGTCCGATGCGACGGTGGAACGACGTATCCGTCCACCCCAAGTGGACGGGTGCGGCCGTGCTTCCGCCCGCCCGGCAGGGACGGGTGCGGCCGTGCCTGTCCGCCCCTCCGCGTGGGCGGGGTCGGCCGTGCTTGTGTCCGCCCCGTGTGGAGGGGTGTTGGCCGCCCTTACGTCCGCTCCGGGCGGGCGGATGCGGCCCTGCTCCCGCCCGCCCGGGAGGGGCAGGTGTGGCCGTGCCTGTCCGCGCCGCGTGGGAGGGGTGTCGCCGTGCTTGCTTCCGCCCCGCGTGGGACGGGTGTGGCCGTGCTTGTGTGCGCCCTGCGCGGGCGGGCCTTCGTGCCTCCTTGTCGTCCCTGGTGTGGCCGGTCCGCTGTGCGAACCGTCCAGATGTTTGCTTCTCCCCGCCCGTCCCCGCCGCTCCGACCGTTTCTCCTTCCGTCTCCGCCTTGGCCGAAACGACCGACGCCCGACCCGTGCCATGGCCGGGCCGGGCCCCAGCAAGCGAAGAGGTATCCGATGGCGACTTCCCCCCGCCCGACTCAGCCGTGGCAGCTTTCCGCGACCGAACTCGCCGCCGCCGTCCGGGCCCGTGAGATCTCCTCCACCGAACTGGTGCGCTCCTGCCTGGAACGCATCGAGGAGACCAACCCCCGACTGAACGCCCTGGTCGACCTCCGGCCCGAGGAGGCGCTGGAGGAGGCTCGTCGGGCGGACGAACGGACGGTCTCGGGCGACGAGCTGGGACCCCTGCACGGCGTGCCCGTCTCCATCAAGATCAACACGGAGCAACGGGGCTACGCCACCAGCAACGGGGTTCCCGCCCTCGCCCATCGGCCGGCCGAGGGCGACGCCGCCTGCGTCACCGCCCTGCGCGCCGCCGGCGCCGTACCGCTCGGGCGGAGCAACTCTCCCGCCTTCTCCTTCCGCTGGTTCTCCACCAACGAACTGCACGGGCGCACCCTCAACCCCTGGGACGCCGAACGCACCCCCGGCGGGTCGAGCGGCGGAGCCGCAGCGGGTCTGGCGGCCGGGATGACGCCGCTGGCCCAGGGCAACGACATCGGCGGGTCCATCCGCTTTCCCGCCGCGTGCTGCGGCGTCGTCGGGGTGCGCCCCACCGTCGGC
The DNA here is from genome assembly GCF_030815485.1 of Streptomyces rishiriensis. Taxonomy (NCBI): domain Bacteria; kingdom Bacillati; phylum Actinomycetota; class Actinomycetes; order Kitasatosporales; family Streptomycetaceae; genus Streptomyces; species Streptomyces rishiriensis. Next base: position 7,838,586 of record NZ_JAUSWV010000002.1, read on the forward strand.
CGGATCTCCGACTGGGCCCCGCCGGCCTGGGCGGACACCCCCGCGGGGCCGGTCGAGCTGGACTTCCCGCCCACCGTGCACTCCTGCGCGGTGCAGGGCCCGCTGGCCCGCACGGTGGCGGACGCGCGGCTCGCCCTGCACGCCATGACGACGCCGGACCTGCGCGACTCCAGCGGCGTTCCCGCCGTTCCCCTCCGGCCCCGCCCGGCACGCCCCGTACGGGTGCGGCTCGTTCGCGGCAACGGCACCGTCGAGAACCACCCGGCCGTCGACCGTGCCCTCGACCGCGCCGCCGCCCACCTGGCCGACGCCGGCCACGCGGTCGAGGAGGTGGCCGAACTGCCCCTGCTGACCGAGGCCGCGCGACTGTGGGCACTGTTGATCACCGAGGACATCCGTCCGATGCTGCCGGTGGTCCACCAGCTCGGCGGGGACGACATCCGCACCGCGCTGGAGGGCCACTTCGCGGCCGCCGCCGAACTGTGGGGCGATCGGCCTGATCTGGAGACCTACATCAACGGCTGGGCGCGTCGGGCGACGCTCGTCACCCGGCTCCAGGAACTCCTGGGCGGAGACCGGATCCTGCTCACCCCGGTGTGCGCCGAACCCCCTTTCGAGCAGGACGCCGACATCACGGATCGCGACCGTGCGCGGCAGCTGTTCCCCGCCATGTGGCCGATGACCGCCGTGCCCGTCCTCGGCTTTCCGGCGGTCACGGTGCCGGTCCATGTCGAGAACGGGCTGCCGTTCAGCGTGCAGCTGATCGGCGGCCGCTTCGAGGAGGACCTCGTCCTCGACGCCGCCCAGGCCGTCGAGGACCGGTCCGAGGTGCCGTGGCTGTGGGGCTGACCGCCGGGGCAGGTCTGTCTTGCGGGTGCTCTCTGCGCGCGGGGTGCCGGCCGGTGCGCCACGCCTGCGCGGCCGGATCCGCGTGACGTCGCGCTCCGAGCCGCTCGCCGCGACGCGCCGGCCCGTGCGGAGCGGACCGCCGGGACCCGATCCTCTGAGGGTCCTCAAGTTCCTTGGCAGCGGGGGAAGCTGACGTTCAGGATGACGTTCATGACGGGAATCGCGGGATTGCACAAGAAGCACAACTTCGTGCTGACCATCCGGGACGCGGACGTGGTCGCCGCCGCACTGCGCGAGGCGCTCGCCGAGGCGGCGCCCGAAGAGCGCCCGGCACTGGAACGCGCGGCCGCACTCGTGGAGTCCAGTGCCGCCGCCCACGAGACACGGCTGCGGGCCAGCTGGGTCCGCTCGCGTCTCGCCGCCGTCGGCTTCCAGGGGGATGTCACCTCGGTCGCGGCGGTGAAGGCACTGCGGCAGGCGGAGCCGAAGCTGAGCCTGCTGGCCGCGGTGCAGCTGCAGCGGGAGGCGGCGGCCCACCCGGAGTGAACCAACCTCCCCCTCCGCGGTGGCGGCCCGCGAGCCCACGTGGACGGACGCCGTTGCCGGTGCGGGATGACACCATCCGGCCATGCGTGGCGATTCCTTCAACTGGCGCGATTCCTAAGGACGTTGGCAGGAGCAGTACCACCCGGTCCTGGACCCGGGCGCCACGCGCGGATGAGGCGTTCGCCTACGCCTACACCGGCTTCGGGCGGCACCGGCCCTGACCGCAGGCAGGCGTGATGGACGGCGGGCCGGTCGTAAGATCCGCGGGCGGGCGTGGCGGACGGCGGGCCGGTCGAAAAATCCTGCGGCCGTGTCAAGAGTCCAGCCGCCGGACGGCTCCTGGGGTGTGTACGGCCGTTGCTTCACCGTGAGGCGCTGACAGGCCGCAGACTGGAGGGGTTTCCGGTGGAGATGACGGGCATCGGCGTCGCCGTGTACCTGGTGCTGCTGTTCGCGCCGGGGCTGAGCAGCGTGCTGAAGAGCATCGCGTTCCGCATCCGGGCCGCAGGGCAGGCCGAACTCGTGCGGGCGGAGGGGGAGGCACGCGGCGGGCGCCGTGTGGGAAAGCGGGGGCGGCGTGGATGAGGAGCAAGGGGACGAGGAGCCGAGGGCTCAGCGCGCCGAGGCGCTCGCAGCCCTGGTCGCCGAGCGGCACGGGCAGATGGTCGGCTACGCCCGCAGGCGGCTGCGGAACGCAGGGGTCCCGGCGTCCTGGGCGGATCCCGAGGACATCGTGCACAACGCCCTCGCGAGCGTGCTGGCCTGCCCCGAGCCGGTCGAGTGGCTGCGCCCGTACGTCTTCACCGCCATCAAGAACGAGATCCGGCACGCGGAGAGGCGCTGCCGCGCCGGCCGGGGGTACTCGTCCCTGGACGCGGACGTGCGGTGGGAGACCGCGGGCGACGCCGCCGACCCGTGCGCGGCGGCAGACCTGCGCCTCGACCTCGACGCGGCGCTCACCGCACTGCCGCTTCAGCAGCGCAGGGCGGTGCTGCTGAACAAGGAGCTGGGGCTGACCCAGGCGCAGACCGCCAGGGTGATGGGCGCCGCGCCGGGAACGGTGGCCACCCATGTCGCCAGGGGCCTCGTCACCCTGCGGGTCGCTCTCGGCGCGCTGGCCACGGCAGTCGTGCTGTGCGGCGCGGCCGTCTCGTGGCTGCGGTCCGGCCTGCTGCCGGCCGACCCCGCCGCGGGCGGTGAGGTGGGCGAACTGCTGCGCTCGGCGTCGGCGACCCAGTGGGCGGCGGTGATCGCTGCCGGTACGGCGGTGCTGGTGGCGTCGGTCGCTGCCGGTACGGCGGCGCTGGCCGACGCCGGGCGGCGGATTCCGTTCTGGGCCCGCGACAGGTGGACGCCTTCCCGGCTTCGCGGCAGGCGGGGCGAGGAGTCGTCGCCGGACCGGCAGGATGAGGCCTGGCACGTCCGGCAGGTGTCGGGAGCGAGCGGCGAGAGCAAGACCTACCGTTGCCCCGGCTGCGACCAGATGATCCCGCCCGGCGTCCCGCACGTGGTGGCATGGCCCCGGCAGGATGGCGCGGAGGACCGGCGGCACTGGCACAAGGCGTGCTGGAACGCACGGGACCGAGCCCGGGTGCGATGACCACGGACCGTTCCGGCGCCTGAGGCCGAGGTCATCCCACTGCGGGACCGCCCGGCGCCCACGGGGGAGGGCGAGGCGGTAGCCGGTAGCCGCACAGCTCCTGGCGGCATGTCGGCGGCGCAGGGCCGGCCGGCCCTGCGGGCGGCGGAGCGCCGAGGCGGGCCCCTGCGAAGATCGTCGTCATGGGCATACAGATCGCACCGGCCGGCGTGGCCGACTTCCACCAGGTCCTGACCGATCACGGCCGTTACTGGGGCGAGCGCGACCTTCGATCACTGCACCTTCTGGCTCTGGTGCAGGAGTTCGGTTCCACCTGCCTGGTCGCCCGAGCCGAGGACGGTATCCGTGGGTACCTCTTCGGATTCGTCACGCCGGAGGGCACCGGGTACGTGCACCTGGTCGCCACGCGGGACGACGCCCGGGGCACGGGTCTCGGGCGTCGTCTCTATGCGGCGTTCGTCGAAGCGGCGGAACGCCACGGCGCACGGCGGCTGAAGGCGATCACGTCTGTCGCGAACACGGGCTCGATCGCCTTCCACCGCCGTCTCGGCTTCGAGGTGCGGATCGTCGACGACTACAACGGCGACGGTCGGGCCATGGCCGTCTTCGACCGTGATCTGGCCGGGCCCGCCTCGATGCCGTGGCGGTGACGCAGTGACGCCGCGGCTCAGCCGCGCGCGAATTCGAGGAGGTCCTTGTTGAACTGCTCGGCGTACTTCGGAACCATGGCCAATCCGTGCGGCGCACCGGCATACACCTTGTACACCGCGTCCTTGACCAGCTTCGAGCTCTTTTCGCCCGAAGCGGCGATCGGAACGATCTGGTCGTCGTCCCCGTGCACGATCAGGGTCGGGACGTCGATCTTCTTGAGGTCCTCGGTGAGATCCGTTTCGGAGAACGCCTTGACGCAGTCGTACGCGCCCTTGATACCCACCGTCATTCCCCAGAGCCAGAACTCGTCGCGAGTTCCCTGGGTGACGGTCGAGTCGTCACGGTTGGCGCCGTAGAAGGGCCCGCTGAGATCCTTGTAGAACTGGGAGCGGTCCGTCGCCACGCCCTCCCGGATCTCGTCGAAGACCTCGATCGGCAGCCCCTCGGGATTCGCGTCCGTCTTCAGCATCAGGGGAGGGATGGCGCCGAGCAGGACGGCCTTGGCGACACGGCTGGAACCGTGTCGACCGATGTAGCGCGTCACTTCGCCACCGCCGGTGGAATGCCCGACCAGAATGACGTCTCGCAGATCGAGTTCTTCGATGACCGCGGCGAGATCGTCGGCGTAGGTGTCGAGGTCGTTGCCGTCCCAGGTCTGTCCGGAGCGGCCGCCGCCTCTCCGGTCGTGAGCCACGGCACGGAATCCGTTGGCCGCCATCAGCTTCAGTTGCGGATCCCAGGCGTCGGCGGTGAGCGGCCAGCCGTGGGAGAACACGACCGGCCGGCCCGAGCCCCAGTCCTTGAAGAAGATGTTCGTGCCGTCCTTGGCGGAAGCAAAGGGCATTGCTTTTCCCTCTCGTGCCGTTTCGGATCGTGCCGTTTCACGTCGTGCCGTTTCGGATCGCCCGTTTCAGGTCGTGCCGTTCGCAACTCAGGAGTGGATGGGTCCGATGCTCGAATCGATTGATCGGAATGCGTGGCGCGCCCAGTGGAATGCGCGCACGAGGTCGACGGTCCGGTCAGCGCCGAATGGCGGCCGTGGGAGCCCGTCCCACGGGAAACAGTAGTCGACGGGCAGGAGCGGGGCGCGTCGATCAGGAGGCCGCATCACGGCACGGGTCGCGGGGGTCGTGGGAGTGACCGGCAATGTGTCGCGGCGCCCTTCGCCGACGCGGCGGTGGACCGGTGGCACGTTCCCGGACGACACTTCTCCCGGTGGCGTCGTGGCCTACCGGAATGCGCGGCCCGGCACGCCGGACGGGTGCTCACGATGCGTGCGACAGCCGTATGTCACCCGCCTTGTCAGTGCGCCGAGGACGCCTGTATAACGTTGTAAAAGTCAAGTATGAGGGCTCGGCGCTCGCCCGCGGTGACGACCCCGTAGCCGCACCGACCGTCATCCCGTCGGGACGCTGCGAAAGGGAATGCCGTGCGGGTCAGCCTCAAGGACGTCGCCGCGCACGCGGGGGTCTCCATCAAGACCGTCTCCAACGTGGTGAACAACTACCAGCACGTCACGCCCGCCATGCGGGAGCGCGTCCAACGGTCCATCGACGTGCTCGGCTACCGGCCCAATCTGGCCGCCCGGCATCTGCGCAAGGGGCGTACCGGCATCATCGCGCTCGCCCTGCCCGAACTCGGCAACCCCTACTTCGCCGAGCTGGCGGCCGCCGTCATCGACGCCGCCGCCGCGCACGAGTACATCGTGCTCCTCGACCACACCGGGGGGCACCGCGAGCAGGAGATCCTGGTCAGCCAGGGTTTCCGGGCGCGGGTCATCGACGGCCTCATCCTCAGCCCGATCGAGCTCGAGACCGAGGACCTGCTCGACCGGGCGGAGAACGTGCCGCTGGTGCTGCTCGGCGAACGCGACTACGAGCTGCCGTACGACCACATCGCCATCGACAACGTCGCCGCCGCCCGCGCCGCCGTCCGGCATCTGAACGGGCTCGGCCGGCGGGAGGTGGCCTTCATCGGCGCCCGGCGCGGTCGCAGCGAGCCCGCGCAACTGCGCGTGCGTGGCTGGCGCGAGGAGCTCACCGCGGCCGGGCTCCCGGCCGACGACGGGCTCGTCGCCGCCACCGACGGCTGGGGCCACGCGGACGGGGCAGCCGCCATGAACCGCATCCTGGAATCCGGACGGCGGCCCGACGCGGTGTTCGCCTACAACGATCCGATGGCCATCGGCGCGATGCGCGTCCTGCACGAGCGGGGACTGCGCGTTCCCGAGGACATCGCGGTCGTCGGCTTCGACGACGTGGTGGAGGGGCGCTTCGGCGCGGTGACTCTGACCTCCGTGTCACCGGACAAGGAGGCCATCGGCCGTCTCGCGGTCGAGTCGGTGCTGGCACGGCTCGGTGGCAACGAGACGCCCGAGCCGCGCCGTGTCTGGGCGGACCATCGCCTCGTGGCGCGGGAGAGCACCTTGGGGCGGGCGGCTGCGGGCGGCGACGGCCGCGGATGACCACCGGGTCGGTGCGCATGCGAATCGCCTTCCGCTCGATCCTTCACCTGGCTGTGTGACGCGTGCGCCGTCTCGGCGTCGCGGGGAAATGCTTCCTGTCCTCGGCGGGCTGGCCTGCGGGTCACCCCTCTCGTCCTGACCTCCGCAGGGACCGAAACGCCGACTCCGCCCGGCCTTACGCGCGTTGCTCTTTGCAGGTGTGGTCGTGGGCGGTGCGGCCCCAGGTGGCCCCTGCCGCGCGTGCGTCGGTCGTTCGACGGCGCCGTCGGGGCGCCCGGATTACCCGGTCGTGTCGTGTTTCTCCGCACCACTGAAGAGACCGCAGAGGCGGGTGGTGTTCGCCGACCCGCGCACGGTGCGCCCGGCACAGTGCGTGCACAGGGGGTTTACAGCACTCTTCCAACGATGTAAAAACCTCTGTGCGGCGGGTCGAACGGCCTTTCCCGCCAGGGGAGAAGCACTTTTCTCGGCACAACTACCGCACGGCTACCGCTCAGCTACCGCTCGGCCACGGCACGACCTTGCTCGACCTCCGCTCGCTCCATACCTCCCCAGTGTTCTTTCCGCGTCGCCCGGATCGGGGTCACCATGCAGCGCACCATTCACCGTCGTCGTCTTCTCGCCCGTCCTGTGGTCGTCTCCCTGGCCGCGGCGATGGCGTTGACCGCCACCTCCTGCGCGAAGTCGGAGGACGACACGTCGAGCGACACCAAGTCCTCGGCCGCCGCCGACGCCGCGCAGAAGGTCGCCTCGCCCGCGCCGGGCGGCAAGACCTGCACCGTCGACGCGTACGGCGGTGCCAGGTCGGACCTCGCGAACGCCACCGTGGGCTTCTCCCAGTCGGAGAAGGAGGCTAACCCGTTCCGCATCGCCGAGACGCAGTCCATCAAGGACGAGGCGGAGAAGCGGGGCGTCAAGCTGCTGACCGCCAACGCCCAGTCACAGTTCTCCAAGCAGATCAGCGACGTCCAGGACCTGCTGGCCAAGGGAGCCGACCTGCTGGTCATCGCCCCGCTCAACTCCGACGGCTGGGACCCCGTGCTCCAGGCCGCCGCGGCCAAGAAGGTCCCCATCATCACGATCGACCGCAAGATCAACGCCACGGCCTGCAAGGACTACGTCTCGTTCATCGCCTCCGACTTCGTCGAGCAGGGCCGGCGCGCCGCCGACCAGATGATCGAGGCGACCGGCGGCAAGGGCGAGGTCGCGATCCTCCTCGGCTCGGCGGGCAACAACGTCACCACCGAGCGCACCAAGGGCTTCAAGGACCGGATCGCCGAGAAGGCGCCGGACCTGAAGGTGGTCTTCGAGCAGACCGGTGACTTCGCCCGCGAGAAGGGCCAGCAGGTCACCGAGCAGCTCATCCAGTCGAAGCCAGGCATCAAGGGGATCTATGCCGAGAACGACGAGATGGGCCTCGGCGCCGTGGCCGCGCTGAAGGGCGCCGGCAAGGAGGCGGGCGACGTCGCGATCGTCACCGTGGACGGCACCCGCAACGCCGTGCAGGGCATCGTGGACGGCTGGATCAGCGGTGTCGTCGAGTCCAACCCGCGGTTCGGCCCGCTGGCCTTCCAGACGCTGGACACCTTCACCAAGGGGGAGAGCGTCGCGCAGGACATCGTCATCGAGGACGGCGCCTACACACCGGACAACGCCAAGTCGGGTATCGCCAAGGCCTACTGATCGGCCGTCGGGAACCCGCGCACCGCGGACCCCTCCGGCCCTGCGGCTCTCCGTCACTTCTTGCATCGCACCCTGGAGGCACAGGTGGCACCCCCCGCCGAAGTGCTCGCCGTCCGCGGACTGAGCAAGACCTTCCCCGGCGTCCGGGCTCTGGACGACGTGGACCTGACCCTGCGCGCCGGTGAGGTCCACGCCCTGGTCGGCGAGAACGGCGCCGGCAAGTCGACCCTCATCAAACTCCTCACCGGCGTGTACCGGCCCGACGCCGGCGAGATCGTCTTCCAGGGCCGCGAGGTCTCCTTCGCCACCCCGCTGGAAGCCCAGAAGGCGGGGATCTCGACCATCTACCAAGAGGTCAACCTGATCCCGCTGCTCAGCGTGGCCCGCAACCTGTTCCTCGGCCGCGAGCCGCGCAACCGGCTCGGCGTGCTGGACGTGGGCCGCATGAACCGCGAGGCCGAACAGACCCTGGGCGCCTACGGCGTGCGGGTGGACGTCCGCAGACCACTGCGCACGCTCGGCGTCGGCGCCCAGCAGATGGTCGCCCTGGCCCGCGCGGTCGCCACCGAGGCGCGTGTCGTCGTGATGGACGAGCCGACCTCCTCCCTCGAACCGCGTGAGGTCGAGACCCTCTTCTCGGTGATCCGGGGTCTGCGGGACGCGGGCATCGCGGTCGTCTACGTCAGCCACCGCCTGGACGAGCTGTACGCCGTGTGCAGCACGGTCACCGTGCTGCGCGACGGCCGACGGGTGCACCACGGCCGGCTCGCCGACCTCGACCGGCTCTCCCTGGTGTCCACGATGCTCGGCCGGGACCTGGGGGAGGTCCGCGAGGAGGGCCTCACCAAGTTCACCGGTGACCACGGCACCGCCGACGCCGACGCCGAACCCGTGCTCACCGCCTCGGATCTGACGGTTCCGCACAAGCTGCGCGGCGTCTCCCTGAGCATCCGCCCCGGCGAGGTCGTCGGCCTCGGCGGACTGCTGGGTTCCGGACGAACCGAGACCGCGAAGACCATCGCCGGCGCACTGCCCACGCGCTCGGGCGGCGTCGCGGTGGCCGGTGTGCCGCTGCGGGCCGGCTCGACCCCGGCGGCCATCCGTGCGGGGATCAGCCTGCTGCCGGAGGACCGCAAGAGCGAGGGGATCGTCCCCGGCCTCTCGGTGCGGGAGAACATCGCGCTGGCCGTGCTGCCCCGGCTCTCCCGCTTCGGCCTGGTCTCCGAGGCCCGGGTCGACAGCGTCGTCGACACCTTCATCGAGCGACTGCGCATCAAGGCGTCCTCACCGCACCAGAAAGTGGGCGAACTGTCCGGCGGGAACCAGCAGAAGGTGCTGCTCGCCCGGTGGCTCGCGATGAACCCCAAGGTGCTGCTGCTCGACGAGCCCACCCGCGGCATCGACGTCGGCGCAAAGGCCGAGGTGCAAAAGCTCGTCGACGAACTGGCCGCCGACGGCCTGGGCGTCCTGCTCATCTCCTCCGACCTGGAGGAACTCGTCGAAGGGTCCGACCGCGTGGTCGTACTGAAGGACGGCGCCGTCGTCGGCGAGCTGACCGGCGACGACGTCACGGAGGACAAGCTGATGCGGACCATCGCCGGGAACGACCCCGGGCCGGACGCGGGCGAGGAGGCGGCCGTCGATGGCTGAAGCCGCCCTGCGCAGCGCCCCGTTCGACAGGACCCGCCTCGTACAGTGGCTCCAGGCCTACGGCGTCTACGCCGGCGTGGCGGCCCTGCTCGTCGTCAACACCGTCATCACCCCGCACTTCCTGACCGCCGAGAACTTCCGCACCCAGGCGGTCCAGGTCGCCCCCGTCATCATCGTCGCCCTCGGCATGGCCCTGGTCATCGGCACCGAAGGCGTCGATCTGTCGGTGGGCGCCGTCATGGCGCTGGCTGCCTCCGTGACCGCCCTCTACCTCGGCTACGGACTGCTGCCCACGCTGCTGGTGGTCGCGCTGTTCGCCGCGGGGGTCGGGCTGGCCAACGGGGCGCTGGTCGCGTTCGTCGGAGTGCAGCCGATCGTCGCCACCCTGGCGCTCATGGTCGGCGGTCGCGGACTCGCCCTGGTGCTGTTGCCGCAGCTCAAGGACCTGCGCAACCCCTCGCTCGCCTCCCTGGGCTCCGGCGACGTCCTCGGCGTCCCCTATCTGATCCTGATCGCCGCGGCCCTGGCGCTGCTGGTGGCCTTCGCGGTGCGCCGCACCACCTTCGGACGCCAGCTCCTCGCCATCGGCGACAGCCGTCCCGCCGCCCAGCTAGCCGGCCTGCCCGTGCGACGCGTGCTGATCATCGTGTACGTGGTCTGCGCGCTCCTCGCGGCGGTCGCGGGCGTGCTGGCCACCGCCCGCCTCCAGGCCAGCGACCCCACCTCGCTGGGCAACCTGATGGAGCTGTCCGCGATCACCGCGGTCGTCGTGGGCGGCACCCCGCTGACCGGCGGCCGGGTCAGCATCGGCGGCACCGTGGCGGGAGCCGTCCTCATCCAGCTGCTCACCGCCACCCTCATCAAGCACGATCTGCCGCCCTCCTGGACCCAGATCGCCCAGGCCATCGTGATCGTCGCCGCGGTCTACGCGGCGCGGGGACGGGGGAAGCGTTGACCACCACGAACACGGACGCACCCGTGACACCTGCCCGTACCGAACCACCGCAGCACGCCCACCCGGTGGGCTCCGCACGCTCCGAACGGCTGAGCGCCCTCGTCCAGCAGCACGGCGCCCTGGCCGTCCTGCTGGTCGTCTCCCTGGTGGCGTCCTTCTCCTTCGACTCCTTCGCCACCGGCGACAACTTCAGCAACATGGCGACCGGTTCGGCCTTCCTGGCGATCGTCGCCCTCGGTATGACCTTCGTGATCATCACCGGCGGCATCGACCTGTCCGTGGGCTCCCTGTTCGCCCTCGGCGGGGTCCTGGCCGCCTGGGGATCGCGCCACGGCACCATGATGGCCCTGCTCCTGCCGCTCGCCGTCTGCGGGTCGATCGGCGTCGTCAACGGCCTGCTGGTCGCCCGCTCCCGCCTCGCGCCCTTCATCGTCACCCTCGCCGCCATGCTGGGCGCGCGCGGACTGATGCTGGCGCTCACCGACGAGGGCGCCGACACCTACCTCATCGGCAAGGGGTCCTTCCTCGCCGAGCTCGGCCAGGGCAGCACCCTCGGCCTCGCCAACCCGGTCTGGATCACGCTGGCCCTGTTCGCCTCCGGAGCCCTCGTCCTGCGCCGGACCCGCTTCGGGCAGCACGTCTACGCGGTCGGCGGCAACGAGGACGCCGCCGCCCTGATGGGCGCCCCGGTGGCCCGCACCAAGATCCTCGTCTACGCCCTGTCGGGACTGCTCGCCGGACTGGCGGGCGCCCTCAACGCCGCCTGGCTCGCCTCCGGCGTGACCATCCTGGGCAGCGGCATGGAACTGGAGGCGATCTCCGCCGTCGTCATCGGCGGCACCCTGCTGACCGGTGGGCTCGGCCAGGTCAGCGGCTCGCTGGTCGGGGTCCTGCTGCTGAAGGTGATCCAGAACGTCATCAACCAGATCGGCTCCCTCGACTCCTCCTACCAGCAGGTCGTCAGCGGCGCCTTCCTGGCGGTGGTCGTCGTCGCCCAGACCTGGCTGGGCCGTCGGCGACAGCTCATGTGACAGGCCCAGACCCCCTCGGACGGCGGCGCGGTCCCGCCCGGCCCCGCCACCGCGTCCCGTTCCGGGCGGCCGGACCTCCCCCCGGCCGCCCCCGCACGCGCACGTCTCCCCACCCCACGAGTCAAGGAGGCACGATGCGTCGAGTACCCGAAGGCCGAAGGCCGTTCGCCCGGATGAGACGACGAGCGCGGTGGGTCGTCACCGCGCTCGCCGCGCTCACGCTGGTCGGCGGTACGGCACTGATGGCCACGGCCCCCGCGGCGGCCGCCGCACAGGCGTGGACGCCCAAACCGTCGCCGATGACCACCCCGTGGACGAACCAGGTCCCCACCGACACCCCCCTGCCCGAATATCCCCGCCCGCAGCTCACCCGCGCGGACTGGGCCAACCTCAACGGCATCTGGGACTTCGCGGTCACCTCGGCGGACGCCGGTCAGCCCGCCTCGTTCACCGAGCAGATCCGGGTTCCGTTCGTCGCCGAGTCCGCGCTCTCCGGCATCCAGCGCAAGATCACCCAGAACGACAAGCTCTGGTACAAGCGCACCTTCACCGTGCCGTCGAACTGGAACGGCCGTCGCGTCCAGCTCAACTTCGGCGCCAGTGACTGGCGCACCACCGTCTGGGTCAACGGCCGCCAGTCCGGAGCCGTCCACAGCGGCGGCTACGACGCGTTCACCCACGACATCACCGACCTGCTGAACGGCGGCACGAACACCCTCGTCGTCTCCGTCTGGGACCCCACCCAGACCGGCTCGCAGGCGGTCGGCAAGCAGCGCATCAACGACGTCGCCCCGCACGCCGGGGGCGGCATCTTCTACACCGCCGCGTCCGGCCTCTGGCAGACGGTGTGGCTGGAGCCGACCGCGCCCGCGTACGTCAGCCGCCTCGACCTGGTCCCGGACCCCGCGAACAGCCGCCTCAGGGTGACCGTCCGGGGCACCGGGACCAGCGGCCACCAGGCGCGGATCACCGTCTCCACCGCAGGCGCCGTGGTGGGCACGGCCACCGGCCCCGTCGGCGCCGAGTTCACCGTGGCGGTCCCGAACCCGCACCTGTGGAGCCCCGACGACCCGTTCCTCTACGACGTCCGGGCCGACCTGCTCTCCGGCGCCACGACCGTCGACTCGGTCGGCAGCTACACCGGCATGCGCACCATCGGCCTGGCCAGTGTGGGCGGCATGCAACGCCCGGTCCTGAACGGGAGGTTCGTCTTCCAGACCGGCACCCTCGATCAGGGCTACTGGCCGGACGGCATCTACACCGCGCCCACCGACGCCGCCCTCAAGTACGACCTCCAGAAGCACAAGGACCTGGGCTTCAACATGGTCCGCAAGCACATCAAGGTGGAACCGCAGCGCTGGTTCTACTGGGCCGACCGGCTCGGCCTGCTGGTCTGGCAGGACATGCCGGCCATGGACCTGCGCACTCCCGACGCCGCGGCGCGCACCCAGTGGGAGGCCGAGTACGACCGCGTCATCGACCAGCACCGCAGCTCGCCGTCCCTGGTGATGTGGGTCGACCAGAACGAGGGCTGGGGCCAGTACGACCAGGCCCGCATCGCCGCCGAGGTCAAGGCGTACGATCCGACGCGCCTGGTGAACAACATGAGCGGTGTCAACTGCTGCGGCTCGGTCGACGGCGGCAACGGCGACGTGGTCGACCACCATGTCTACGTGGGACCCGGCACGACCGTGCCCAGCCCGACCCGGGCCGCCGTGCTCGGCGAGTTCGGCGGACTCGGGTTCAAGGTCGCCGGACACGAGTGGTACCCGGGCGGCGGCTTCAGCTACGAGGACCAGCCCACGGCGGCGAACCTGAACAACCGGTTCGTGGGCCTGCTGGACGCGATCCGCGAGGTGCGCATGCCGCGCGGTCTGTCCGCGTCGGTCTACACCGAGATCACCGACGTCGAGAACGAGGCCAACGGCCTGCTCACCTACGACCGTCAGGTGGTCAAGGTCGACGAGGCCCGGGTCAGGGCCGCCAACCGCGCGCTCATCGACGCGTCCCAGGCCTCGACCACCCCGGTCACCCTGCCCGTGGGCCAGTACCACTCCCTGCGGGTGACGACCCCCGGCCATACGGACCGGTATCTGCGCCACCGGGACGGCGCGGTCTTCACGGAGGTCGTCACCGGTGGCAGTGACGCGTTGCTGAAGAACGACGCCACCTGGAAGGTCGTCCCCGGCCTGGCCGCCGGCGGCTGCTACAGCTTCGAGTCGCGCAACTACCCCGGCCAGTACCTGCGCCATCGCGACTACCGCGTCTACAGGGAGTCCGGCAGCACCGACCTGTTCCGCGCCGACGCCACCTTCTGCCCCGTGCGGGGCGCGAACGGCGCCGTGCGGCTGTCGGCGTACAACTTCCCCGAGCAGTATCTGCGCCACTTCAACGCCGAGTTGTGGCTGGCCACCCCGGGCGGTGCGCACGCCTGGGACAACCCCGTCCTGTTCACCGAGGACACGACGTGGTCCGTGGAGGCGCCCTGGGCGCCGTGAGCCCGGCGCAGCCGCCGTGGACGCAGCCGTCCCGGTGGCGGGAGTCCCTCTCCCGCCACCGGGACGGCTCGTCCACGCGGCTCGCCGTGGGTAACCTGCCCCCATGTCCGAGCCGCCACCCTTCAGCCCCACCATCACGCTGCTCACGGTGAGCCGGGTGTGGGAGTCCGCGTTCGCCGAGGGCCTGAAGCCGCTCGGGCTGACCACCCGCAAGTACGGGCTGCTGGGCCACGTCCGCGGGACTCCGGGCATCTCGTTCAGCGAACTCGCCCGACGTTCGCGCATCACCGTGCAGAGCGTGCACAGCGCGGTGGCGGCGTTCGTGGAGGCCGGGCTGGTCGACGACGGGACGGCGCACGCGGGATCCGCGTCGAGTCTGCGGGTCACCGCCGAGGGCGAGTCGCTGCTGGCCCGGGCCGCCGAGGTGGTCGCCCGCCTCGACGCGGAGTTCACCGCGCAACATCCCGAGCTGACCGAGTCCTTGCGTACCCAGCTGAGGCGGGCGGTGTCCGGGAACGCATGACCTTCAGCTAGCCTGAAGGTCATGGAGAACTCGTCGCTGTACGTCCCTGTCATGACAGAGGTCCTCTGCGCCCTACGACGGGAGGTGTGCGGCGCATGAGCTTCCGCCACTACCTGCGCCGACCGCCGGCCGTCACCGCGGCGGAGGCGATCCGGCTGGTCGCGGAGGGCGCGCTCGTCGTCGACGTCCGCCGCGAGTTCGAGTGGAACCGGGTGCACATCCCGGGCGCCGTGCACATGCCGCTCGAGGCCCTGCCCGACCGCTGCCCGGAGCTACCCGAGGACCGACTGCTCATCACCTTCTGCACCGGCGGCATCCGCTCCGCCGGTGCGGCGAACCTGCTGGTGGAGAACGGCTTCGAGGCCGTCAACATGAGCCGCGGCCTCGTCGACTGGCGGGCCGCCGGCGGGCCGCTCACCTCCCGGTGAACGGCCGGCACTGCACGGCCCCCTCGGCGTCGGTCACGCGCCGCCACGCGAGGTGAGCCGGCATCCGTCTGCGGCCGCCGGCGCCCACCGGCCCGCCGGGCGGGGCCGTGGTACCGGCCCCGGCGGCGGGCCGGTGGGCATGCACGGTGGTGCGCGTGCACGGTGGTGGAGCACATGAGGGTGGAGCGCACGGAGACAGCCCGGACGAGGGCCTTCTAGGGCTTCACCTCCGCGTACAGGGCGCTCACCTCCTCGGCGGTCAGCGCCCGGTCGACGGCGCGGACCTCGTCGACCGCGCCGTTCCAGAAGTCGACGTTCGAGCCGTCCCAGTGGGCGCGCCCCACGGTCAGCGGACCGGTGCTCGGAAGGGCGGTGCCGCCGGTGGCCGTCGCCGCGAGCTTTCCGTCGACGTACAGCCGGATCTGGTTGCTCGTGGCGTCCCGTACGCCGACCAGGTGGTACCAGCGTCCCGTCTCCGCGGAGACGGCCACCTGGGCGCGGTGCTCGCCGGGCGTGCTGAAGGCGAACGTGCCGTGCCCGTACTGGAGGTAGAACGCGTTGGCCGTGGCTCGGGAGTCCTGGCTGACGGCGGTCGCGTAGTTGCCGGGGATCTCGTCGAGCCGGACCCAGGCGGAGACCGAGTAGCCGCCGCTGGTGTCGAGCACCGGTCCGGCGGTCTCGGCGTACTGCTGCCGGCCGTCGAACTTCAGGGCGCTGCCGCTGACACCGGGGGTCCAGCCGGCGCCCTCGCGGAGGGTGAGTGGCCGGGCGCCGGGGCCCGCGTCCCGCGCGGTGGAGCCGGTGCCCTCGTCGAGGCCCCAGTGTCCGCCGCCCTTGAGCGGTCCCGCACGGCCCGCGGCGGCGCCGGCGGCGATCACCTGGCGGTTCACCTTCCGTACCGGGCCGGGATCGACCTTGATCTCACGGCGGTCGTACGTGTACAGGCCGTTCAGCTCGTTCTCCAGGTCGGTGATCTGCGTGTACACCGAGCCCGACAGCTCGGCGCCGGCCTGCTCGACGTAGAACCGCTCGGTGTTCTCGACGTACTTGGCGGTCAGCTCCTCCTTGGTGCCGACGCCGCTGTAGATCACCGTCGGGGCGCCCGGCCACATGTGGCCCGGAGTGCGCAGGACGAAGCCGCCGTGCTCGCCGTCCATCGCGGCCCGGCCGTCATCGGGGAAGGCGGGGTCGGTGTTGTTGTAGTCGTGATGGTCGATGATGTCGCCCTTGCCCGAATCACCCTTGGAGTTACAGCAGTTGACGCCACTGTGGGCGTTGACGACACGGGACGGGTCGGCGGCCCGGACGGACTCGGCGATGCGGCCGGTCTCCTCGCGGCTCCACTCGCCCCAGCCCTCGTTGAAGACGATCCAGCCGATGACGGAGGGCGAGTCGTGGTGCTGACGCACCATCTCCTTGCCCTGGTCGACGAAGGCCTTCCGGCCGGTGGTGTCGGTGATGTTGCCGGACACGAAGTCCTGCCAGACCAGCAGGCCGAGCCTGTCGGCGTGGTAGAACCAGCGCTGCGGTTCGACCTTGATGTGCTTGCGGACGGCGTTGAAGCCGAGCTTCTTGTGCGCCTCGAGGTCGAAGGCCAGGGCTTCGTCGCTGGGCGCGGTGTACAGGCCGTCGGGCCAGAAGCCCTGGTCGAGGGTGGCGAGGGAGAAGATCGGCTTGCCGTTGAGGACGAGCTTGTCGAAGCCGCCCACCTTCTCGACGCCGACCTCGCGCATGCCGAAGTAGCTGCCGACCCTGTCGGTCGACCTGCCGTCGGTGAGTGTGACGTCGAGGTCGTAGAGGTAGGGGTCGTCGGGGCTCCACAGATGCTGCTTCGCCACCGGCAGACGCAGTTCCTGGCCGGCCGGCCCGGTGACCTTGCCGACGACCCTGCCGCGGGCGTCGCGGGCGACGGCCTCGACCCGGGCGGCGGGGGAGGCGTCCTCGGAGTTCACCGTCACCGCGAGGGTGCCGGTGTCGATGTCCGGCGTCGTGACGATCTCGTCGACCGAGGCGGGCGCGACGGGCTCCATCCACACGGTCTGCCAGATGCCGGAGGTCTGGGTGTAGAAGATGCCGCCCGGGTTCGTGGACTGCTTGCCCATGGGCTGGTCGGCGCCTCCGGTGTCGGTGACGGCGACGACGATCTCCTGCGGGCCGGTGCCCTTGAGCGCGTCGGTGATGTCGGCGCTGAACGCGTTGTAGCCGCCGGTGTGTTCGGCGACCTTCGTGCCGTTGACGTAGACGCGGGCCTGGTAGTCGACGGCGCCGAAGTTGAGCCTGAGCCGGTCGGCCCGGCCGCTCTTGCCGACCTTCCAGCTCTTGGGCACGTCGACGAGTCGGCGGTAGAACATGTGGTCCTCGTGCCGTTCGAGACCGGACAGCTGGGACTCGACCGGGAACGGCACGACGATCTTCTCGCCGAGGTTCCTGCCGAAGACCGGTTCCTCTCCCGCCCGGGCCGCGCCGAACTGCCAAGTGCCGTTGAGATTCCACCACTTGGTCCGCACCTGCTGCGGGCGCGGGTACTCGGGCAGCGGATGCTTCTCGTCCAGTTCGTCGCCCCACTCGGTGGTGAGCCGGTGGGTGGAGGCGTTGTCCGCGTAGCGGATGACCTTCGGCACGTTCTCGCCGCCGGCCGTCAGGGAGCCCTCACCGTCGTAGGAGGCCCTGACCATCTGGTTCCGCTGGATCGGCTCCGCGAGGTCGACGTCGACGGCGGTGGGGTCGCCCGGGACGGCCGTCACCGATCTGATCGGCATGGCGGTGGTGTCGGCCTCGACCCCGATATGGTCCTCGATGCCTTCGAGCCCGCCCACCCTGCCTTCGAAGCGGGCACGCAGCCGCCGCCCGTTCTCGGCGACGGACATCTCGACCGGGTACACCTCGAAGTCGGCCGGTGGGGTGAACGCGGACATCGGCACGATCTGTTCGGACATCGTCGGCGTCGACCAACGCAGGTACATGTTGGCGCCGCCGGTGTCCTGGAACAGCTCCAGGCGGAAGTCGTGCTGCTCGCCCGCGGTCAGCCGGACGGCGGCGCTGGTCTGCTCGCGGTCCCAGTCGCCCACCCAGTGGTCGATGACGGCCCGGCCGTCGATGTAGAGACGGAAGCCGTTGTCGCCGATGGCGTGGAAGGTGTAGTCACCGGTGACCGGCGCCTCGATCCGGCCGGTCCAGCGCGCTGTGGTGTGCTCGGTCCTGCCGGTCAACTCCTGGAAGACGCCGGTCAGTCCGGAGAAGTTGATCTGCGGGTCGAGCAGAGTGCCGCCGAGCCGGTCGAAGTCCCGGGCGCCGGGCGCCGACATGCTGAAGTACTCGCCCTTCAGGCCGTGCGTCGTGACGGCCGGCTGTTCGGCGGCGGCCGCCGACGTGCCGGTCCGCGGCTCCGCGGCCGCCGCGCTGGGAAGCATCCCGCTCGGGGGCAGGATCAGGGCCGCCGCGGCGAGCAGCGCCCACACTCCGGCTCT